>JAFDZP010000005.1 GCA_018266835.1 Bacteroidota bacterium
GGAGTTACGTTTACCTGTCCTCTTCTGAAAGTAATTGCTCTCGGTCCGTTTGAAGCTTTTAATGAGTCAGCGCCTGAAGCTCCAGGTACTTTATAAGCCCAGATATCAAACTGACCTACCAATGAATCCGATGCTGCGCCTGTGTTTGTAAATCCTGCTGCAGCAAGAATATCATCTAATGCTCCTAATGTAGTTGTAATGGAATTTGTTGAAGCGTTAATCTGTACTCTTCTTGGTGTTGCTACGTTTCCGAATATCCATTTATATGTTGCGCCTGTAGCTGATGTATCCCATGTTAATGTTACCGGAGTTGTAGAGCCCGGGAAGGTAACAATTCTGGAACCGGCTGTTGGTGTCTGAATATTAAATGCGCTTAACGGATATGTTGCAACCTGAATTCCTGCTGTCCATGCATTATACATGCCGGTTACGTCGTCCATCCATAAAGGCCATATCTTTGTACCTTGTGATGTAACGCCGATGTAGTCACCTGCATAACCTGCTGCTACACCTGATAATGTTACTGATTTTGGTTTGAATCTGTGGTCACTTACAACAACATCTGTGAATGTATTTCCGCCGTCGATAGAACGTGACATCATTACTTCAGCAGAGTCAGCTGCAGTATTTCTGTTATCATAATAAACGATATTTACGCCGCCTGTTTGGTCAACGCAGATTGCATTATAGAATTGTAATTTGCCGTTGTTCATAGGGTCTTGGTTTACTCTTACGCCTGAAGACCAGTTTGTTCCGCCGTTTGTGGATTTCCACATAACGATATCTGCGTCACTTCCTAATGGAGAAATGTTTTTTCCGGATGCAACTACATAAATCCATCCGTTTCTCGGTCCGCCTGTTTTATCAACTGCGATTCTCGGGAAACTATTCATTCTGATATTATATGGAGCGAAGCCTGTTCCGAATACTAGCAAGCCGTTCATATCAACAACATTGTTTTGTCCTGTGAAAGTAACACCGCCGTCTGTTGATTTTGCAAAGCTTAAGAAATCTTCTGCAGCGCTTCCAAGAGTGTTACTCCATACAGAGTAAACAACTCCGCCCGGACCGACTGCAACATCCTCACCTCTTGCTGTATAACCTGAAGCGGGAGTTACCATTGTAACCGGTGTTGACCATGTTGTTCCGCCGTTAGATGTATAAGAACATCTTGCGGGGTATGGTGAACTGAATGTTGTATAAACGCAGTAGCTTCTTCCGTAGAATGGGCTTCCGGGAACGTCATCTGTTCCTGCTAAGTTTTTATCTACTGAACCTGATTCAATTGTAAAGTTACCTGTCCATGTTAATCCATTATTGGTTGAAGTATTTGCAAACATACCTGAAGTAGAGAATCCTAAGTGAGTCATATGGATTCTTCCGTCTTTATCAATTGTTGGTCCCGGGTCACCGCCGTGGTTTCCGATTGGAGCGCCTTGTAATGTATCGCTTCCGAACCAGGATATACCGCCATCCGTTGTTACATAAACACCTTCACTTATAAATAAGGAAGAGCCTGCTACATTGATAGCATTGGAAGAACCGAACATTATCAAAGGATTGACAGGGTTTCTAACGATGACAACTTCTGTCTGCGCGCTGTTTACGCGGGGAAGAACGCGAACATTCGGAGCAACCATGAAGGTTCCCTGTGGTGTTCTTATTACTTTTGTTTCTGTGTTTGGGTGAATATAATCTACTTTTCCGACAGGAAGTGCGCCGGTATAAGTTTTACTTGCGTCGAATACCCATGTCGGGTCGACTGCCCATTTCTGGGGTGTATCTTGTGATTTCTGACCTGTAAAAATTACAAATCCAAAAATCGCAACGGAAAACAACAGTATGATTTTCCTCACGAGAGATTCTCCTTCTTTAAGAGTTGCGTTTGGTTTAATTTAATACATATAACAAGCTTTTGATTGCTTACAAAAATATTAGTACGGTATACAAGAAATGCCCGCCGGGAAAGAGCCCATTTCAAGTTTGCGGGAATTTACTGTTAGGTCTGACATATTTATTATTCTTGTTACACCTACTTTGTAACTGCCGGTTGTAGGATGATGCCCGTCCTGCCCTGCCTGTGTTTCGCATGCAATGTATGCGTAAGTTCCGTCTGATGAAAAATCTACACCATGCGGCTGAACACCGACTCCGGTAATAGTTTTAAAGGGGGTATTAGTTGTTGGATTGATAACTGTAACTGTACTATCGTTTCTGTTACATACGAAAATATACTGATAATTTCTTGAATATTTCATTAATAAAGGATTATCCCCTACCAGTATTGTTGGAGTTGTTGCTGAAGGATTTAACGTGTTGGCATTAAACACTCTTACATAATCTTTTCCTGTATTTCCTGCTATGCCAACGCATGTAACATATAATGTGGAATCGTCCGGTGAAAGTACGCACTGATAAGGTCTGTGAGTACCTGTTCCGTTTCCTGAAGGCGGAACTCCGTCTGCAACAGGTTTCGCAATTTCAACATCCATCGTACTTGTGTTTATCTTGAAAATATATTCTCCAAGCTGGCTTGTAACAAAAATGTATTGTCCGTTTTTAGTGATAGCCATTCCGTGAGGGGCAGTCATCTGCGGCGCAGTTGCAGTATCAACTATGCTCATACCTCCGGCAGTACTTATCTTCAATGTTCTTTTTGTTGTTCCTGACGCTTCAAAATTTGTGACATAAATAAAATTGTTATCCGGTGAAACAACTATGTGCGCGGGATTTACGCCTGCGGCAATTCTTCCAATCAGCTGATAAGTATTGACATCATACTTTTCAACATAGCCTTCCTGAATTAAGCTTATATAAAAATATTTCTGCTGCGGGTCAACTATTATATAGTGAGGCGAATCCAGGCTTGTTCTTCCACCTACAGGAATCATTCTTGTAACAATATTCGTTTCAGTGTTTACTACTGAAACTAAATCCGCTGCCTGATTAGTTATAAAAGCTTTTTTAGTAAAATCCTGATTAGCGATTTGTCCGTCTTTGTTCGGCGCTCCGTTGTTTATCCATCTCATTAAAATCGCAACTTTATCAGAAGGCATTTTATGAAGGTCAGGTAAAACCTGCGATACGGGTGAAATGTTTGTATCGTTGTTAACGACCGATGTAATGTGCGACCAGAAGGCATTATAAGGAATTATCATTGTTCCGTTATTAGAACCCTTCATTGCCGATGACCAGTCCTGCAAATCAAGTCCGCCTGCTTTTGATGATGTATTATGGCAGGAAGAATTCGTACAGGTATTTGCAGATGAATTATATGTAGTGCTGAAAAGTGTTGCAATGCTATCCGGGAACGGTGTACCTGTAGGAGTTTCGTTCGTAACGAAGTCCTGCTTACAGGCATAAAAAAATGTTGTTGTGGAAATTATAAATAATATTAAGAAAAAAAGTTTATAGCTTTTTTTAAGGAAGTTCATTTAGTTTGTTTTGTTAAGTAGTTTAAGTTCAGGTTCAAATTTTTTTATATCTTCTATAAAATTGTCAGCCAGACTTTCAGGGGTATTATTTGTGGGATGGAGATTGACGAGTATTCCTTTTGCTTCACAGATAAGAGCTTTGGTGTTATCATTTTCAATTATCTGGTCGAAGCAGAAGCTCGAGTTTTTTATCCATTCAATTCTTGTGTAAACGTTCAGCACGTCATCTAATAATCCGAATCCTTTGTAATTAATATTGTTGTTAACAACAACAACCTTTAATCCGTCATTAAAAATTCCGTTAGGTAAAATTGTGTAGCCGAGGTTTCTTCTGTATTCAATCCGCGCCGTTTCTAAGTACTGAAGATAGACTGCATTGTGAACAATGCCCTGTGAGTCCACTTCAAAAGTCCTTACCCTAACCTGAATTTTGTGATTATATTTTTCGCTTCCCACCTGCTCCATTTTAAAAAATTTAATTTTGAAAATTAATGTAATTAATTATCCTAATCGCAGTTTTTTATCTGATGGTAAGTAAGAAAGAAAGTTTCCCTATTAGTAGTAATGGGATAGAATTGCTATGATGGGAAAAATAGAATTTGTAAATTGTAATCAATTCAGAATTTAGAATGCAGAATTTTATATGAGACTTGAAACTGAAACAAAACCCGACTTTTTCCCTACTTTTTAAAAAAACAAAAAAGTCAGTATTGAAAAAACAATATTGATTAAATAAAAATGTTACAATAATGTGACTTTCAAAAATCGAATTCCCTCTTCTTAACTAAGGGGGTAAAAGGAAGAGCTAATTAAGTTTTCCTTCTCGTTCCCAACTGCCTGTCCCGCTTTAGCGGGATCCTCGTTGGGAACGCCGTGTGATTAATTTGTTTAATTTTGCAATTGATTTAAAAATCGGGATGTACATTCCTAACGAGGACGTTAGGAATGAGGGAAAACCAAAACCCGACTTTTTCCCAACTATTTTAAAATAAATAAGATTCTAATATCTCAATTAAAGTCCCCTCCTTTTCAAGGAGAGCTTGTCCCGCCAAAAGCGGGAGGGTTAGGGGTGGTTAAATTTTAAAGATACGTTCCAACGCTGGAGCATTGGAACGAGGAGTGAGAAAACAAAATCCGACTTTTACAAAAAAGATTTGAAACTTGGAATTTGAAACTGAAATAAGAATCCGACTTTTTTCCGACTATTTTAAAGAAACGTTCCGAAGCCGGAGCATCGGAACGCGGGAGTGAATAATCTAAAATCTTAAATCTTAAATGTGAGAAAATTTTCTCTCTCTATTTTGCAGTGCCTTTTTTTTATATTTAGCAAATTTCAAACTTTATGATAAATCAGAAAAGAAATAAAAAGATTAACAGAAATATCGGAATGATTGGCTTCCCGATGGATTTAGGCGCCGACCGAAGAGGTGTTGATATGGGGCCTTCCGCCCTGCGATATGCTAACTTAGAAAATAAACTTGAAGACCTTGGCTATAAAGTAACTGACTACGGCGATATAGATGTAGAGATTTCCGAGACACAGAGAATCCGCGACCCGAAGCTGAAATACTTATCGGAAATTGTTAAGACATCAAAAGTTCTTGCCAAAAAAGTGGAAGGTATTATGAATAAGAAATACTTCCCTCTTATTCTTGGCGGTGACCACGCAACTGCCCTAGGCAGCATTGCCGGAATTGCCTCGTATTGCAAAAAGAAAAATAAAACTTTGGGTGTAATCTGGATTGATGCTCACCCTGATATGAACACTCCGGAAACGACTCCTTCAGGGAATATTCACGGAATGCCGCTAGCCGCAGCATTAGGACTTGGAGATAAACGCCTTGTAAATATTGGCGGTTTTAAGCCAAAAGTTAAAGTAGAAAATGTTGCAATGATTGGCATTCGCGATGTTGACCCTCTTGAAGCAGAGACAATTAAAAAGCTCGGAGTAACGGTATACACAATGTCAGAAGTTGATAAAATGGGCATTCACAATATTATGACTAAGGTTCTTGAGGATTTTAAATCGCGCGTTGATCATATTCACATCAGCTTTGATATGGACGGTATTGACCCGGACTATGCTGAAGGTGTCGGTACGCCTGTACCGGGCGGACTTACCTACCGCGAGTCGCAGCTTATCATGGAAACAATTGCATCAAGCGGAAGCATGAATTCGCTTGAAGTCCTAGAAGTAAATCCGATACTTGATTATAAAAATAAAACTGCTGTACTGGCAACTGAGCTTATTGCCTCAGCCTTGGGTAAGAATACGCTGTGGGATTAAGATTTTTTTAACTGTGGGTAGTTCTTTAAAATTTCAAGAAATTTTTCTAAAGCTTTTTCAAAGTTTTCTTCATAGCAAAATGCAATTTCTGTGTGAATTGCGTAAGTGAAATTTACTTGCCTTAAGTTTTCATATTCTAAAACTTTATTCAAAGGAATTTCAATTTGTTCTTTAAACATTTCAGAGGAGGATAACTCTAATGAAGTTGGAAAAGTCGGACTTGGAACAACATACTTTGCAGGTATATAAGGATTTGTATTCAAAATAATCTGCGTATCCATTGGCAACGGATTTTTACCATAGTACTCTGCACTAAGAGCGAAAAGATTTATTACATCGAATTCTAAAGTGCTAAAAGTACCAATCTTAATTTCTTTAGACTCAATTTTGTAGTCAGAAAATAGATTATTAATTTGTTCAGCTTCTGACTTATTAGGAGTGCAAATATAAAATTTTTGAATCATTTATAATACTTCCAACGCTTCTTTTATCTTTTCAATCTGTACTTTAGCGTTGTTTTGTTTTTCTTTTTCTGTCTCTATAACCTGCGGAGCGGCCTTAGCTAAAAATCCTTCGTTGGATAATTTCTTATCCAATGTATTATAAAACTTCGTAAGGTTCTCAAGTTCTTTTTCAAGCTTCTCTTTCTGCTTGGCCTTATCAACTAAGCCTTCTAGCGAGAGATAGATTTCGTAATCAGGAAGAATTTTAGATGCATAGTTTCCCTCCGGCTTTGCAGCAGAATTCAGTTCATCAAGATTGCATAAGTTCTTTATATAATTTAAGATATCACCGCTAAGCTCAGTAATGGAATCGTTAATCTTGTTGATGTAAACGGTACATTTCTTTGAGTTAGGAATATTGTTTTCTGCTCTTGTATTTCTAATACCGGTAACAAGCTCCTGTAATGACTGGAACTCATTTTCAATCTTAAGATTGATTTTGTTTTCGTCAATTTCAGGGAATGATTCAAACGAAATGCTCTGTGTGTCTTCGATATCATTGAAGATATGCCAAAGCTCTTCAGTTACTCCGGGAGTTATAGGATGAAGGATTTTTAAAATCGTTAAATAATTGGCTTGCGCGTTTTCAAAAATCTGCTTTGCATTTTCAGGCTTAAGAGTTGCTTTAATTTTTATAAGCTCAATGTACCAGTCACAAAAATCACTCCATACAAAATTGTATATCTGCTTGGAGTAGTCGTTCAGTCGGAACGCTTCGAGATTTTCATTTATAGCTTTCAGTGAAGAATTAAGACGGCTGTTAATCCATTCGTCTATGATGTCAATTTGATAATCCGTACTAATAGGTTCATTTTTATATTTCTCCGTATTCATGGCAATAAATCTGCCGGCATTCCATAGCTTTGTAATAAAGTTACGGCCAATTTCAGTGTTTGTCTCATCAAACATAACATCGTTCCCTAAAGGGGCAAGGTAAACAAGAGTAAAGCGCATTGCATCAGCACCGTACTTATCAATGATATCAAGCGGGTCAGGTGAATTACCAAGCGTTTTAGACATCTTCCTTCCCTGCCCGTCTCGGACGATGGAGTTGAAGTAAACATCCTTGAACGGAATAGCGTCCATGTATTCAAGCCCTGCCATTATCATGCGGGCAACCCATAGGAAAATGATATCGGCAGCTGTGCCGAGGAAGTCAGTCGGATAAAAATACTGAAGCGCTTCGTTGGCTTTATCCTTCTCCTTGTTGTTCTCCCATCCGAAAACGGAGAACGGCCATAGCCATGAGGAGAACCATGTATCAAGAACGTCGGGGTCTTGAGTCCAGTTTTTTATATCCTTTGGCGGCTCAATCTCGCAATAGATTTCGCCTGTTTCATTGTGATACCAGATTGGGATTTGATGTCCCCACCAGAGCTGACGTGAGATACACCAGTCACGGACGTTTTGCATCCAGTGATTGTACGTCTTCACCCAGCGCTCAGGATGAAACTTGATCTGTCCGTCATTAACAACTTTAAGCGCAGGCTCTGCAAGCGGCTTCATAGAAACAAACCACTGGTCAGATAGATACGGCTCAATAACAGCGCCTGACTTCGATGCATAGTTAACGTTGTGAGTTATCTCTTCTATCTTTTCAATGAGGCCAAGCTCTTCAAGCTTAACAACAATTTTCTTACGGGCAACAAAGATATCAAGCCCCTGCCATTCCAGTCCGTGTTCGTTCAGAGTGGAATCTTTGTTCAGTACATTTATAGCTTCAAGGTTGTGTCTCTGCCCTATTTCAAAATCATTTACATCATGGGCGGGAGTTACTTTCAAAGCTCCTGTACCAAATTCTTTATCAACATACGAATCTCTTATAAGCGGGATTTCTTTATTAGCCAAAGGCAGAATGACATTAACATCACCTAAGCTTTTATATCGTTCATCATCTGGATTTACTGCTACAGCAGTATCACCGAACATTGTTTCAGGTCGTGTGGTAGCAACGGTAACATGTTTATCTGTTCCGGCTACTTTATATTTTATGAAGTACAGCTTATCTCGTTTCTCTTTGTATTCTATTTCATCGTCGCTGACTGCAGTCATTGCCTTGGGGTCCCAGTTAACGATACGCTTGCCTCTGTATATCAGTCCTTTTTTATACAGGTCAACAAATACTTCACGGACAGCTTTATTAAGACCTTCATCGAGAGTAAATCGTTCTTTAGACCAGTCAACGGATACACCGAGCTTTCTTAATTGCTTTAATATGATGCCGCCATATTTCTCTTTCCATTCCCAGCCCATAGCGACAAATGCTTCACGTCCGATATCATGCTTAGTCTTGCCCTGCGCTTTCAGTTCTCTTTCAAGTACGTGCTGTGTTGAAATCCCTGCATGGTCAATGCCCGGCACCCAACAGACTTCATATCCCTGCATACGTTTTACCCGGCAGAAGATATCCTGTATGGTGTTATTCAACATGTGTCCGATATGCAATATTCCGGTAATATTCGGCGGTGGAATTACAACTGAGTACTTTGGTTTGCCTTTAACAATTTTTGCTTCGTATAGTCTGTTATCTTCCCATACTTTTTGCCACTTGCTTTCAGAGGCATTGAAATCATATTTTGGTAAAAACTCTTTCATTATAGAATGTATGTATTAATTTTCGGGGTTTGGTTTGTTCTTTGTAATAATTTCATAAGCGAGTTCAAGATAAGCTTCGGCTCCTTCAGATTTTAATCTGTATAAACATAATGGCTTTCCATAGAAAGTAGATTCATTAAGTAAATTTGAATTTGGTATGACGGTATTGAGTAAATAATTTTTGTATTTAAGCTTAAGTTCGCGTTCCGATATCTTAGTGACCTTCGAGTCTTTTTCATACATAGTTAAAACTATTCCTTCAATGTTAAGATGCGGATTTGAAACTTCTCGGAACCATGTAACAAAGCTGAACATACGGTCAACTGAGTCCAATGAAAAGTGCGCGCACTTTACAGGCATAAGAACTGAGTTGGAAGCAATAAGAGCGCTATTGGTAATTCCTTTTAAGACAGGGGGGCAATCGAAAATTATATAGTCATAGTTAGCAGCGACTTCTCTTAATGAATTTTTTATAAGAACTTTGTTGCTGTCTGAGTTTGCATTAAACTTCTCATACATCTGAATTGTATAAATATTAGATGGCACAAAATCCAGATAAGCTATATCGGTTTTATGAATAACACTTTTAAGCGACCTTGAGAAGTTGAATATCTCAAACAGTCCGCCTTTTATATTTTCAGGAGTATAACCTAAGGCAATTGCCGAACCGCCGAACGGATCAACGTCAATAAGAAGCGTTCTCTTTTCTGCTAATGCAAGAGATGCAGCAAGATTAACAGCAGTAGTTGTTTTACCGACTCCGCCTTTAGGAATACATATTGAAATTACTTTTGCCAAGGTTCCTTTAATTAATAATGTGTAATGGGTAATTAATAATTCTATTCTACTTGAACATTTAAATCAACAAGGTCTTCTAACTTTGCGTGGAGCTTATCACCTGAATGCAAAGTTGAAATACCGCTAGGAGTTCCTGTAAAAATCAAATCACCTTCCACAAGCTTGAAAATATGTGAGAGGTAATTTATTATAGTCGGAATATTAAAAATCATTAACGACGTATTACCTGTTTGAATTTTTTCACCGTTCTTTTCCAATCCAAAATTAATATCTAATGGATTTGATATTTTATCCTTAGTAATAATATCTGATACAGCGCAGGAAGAATAAAATCCTTTTGCAGTTGTCCATGGCAAGCCTTTGGATTTTTCATAAGCTTGAATGTCTCTTAATGTTAAATCTAATCCTATAGCATATCCTGAAATATGATCAAACGCATTTTCCTTACTGACTTTATGAGTATCTTTTCCGATTACAATTATAACTTCTACTTCATTCTGTAAATCATTTGAAATTTTTGCCCCGTTAAGTTCCGGTATTCCAACCTTACCGTTATTAGTAATAACAGATGTATTAGGCTTCATGAATACAACCGGTTCTTTTGGTATCTCGGGATTTGCAAACTCATGTATATGGTCAACATAATTTTTACCTATGCAAAAAATATTGTTAACTCTTACTTTTTCTGATGAATCTTTTATGTTTAGCTCAATCATTATAAATCTGTAAAGTATATTTTTGATTTGTTAATTACTGCCACAGGCTTGCATTGCAAATCGTATCCGTTAAATGGAGTATTCCTTGATTTTGATTTTGTCTTAGTCACATCGAATTTCCATTTTGCATTTGTATCAAGTATAGTAAGATTTGCTTTCTCACCGACTTTAATTCTCGGCTGCTTCAAATTCAAAAGCTTCCTTGGATTAATCGACATCAGCTCAATCATTCTTTCAAATGAAATGATTTTCTTCTTTACTAAGTATGTATATGTCAATCCTATTGATGATTCAAGTCCCACAATTCCAAACGGAGCTTTGTTTAACCCTTTAGCTTTTTCCTCTTTTGTATGAGGCGCATGGTCTGTACAAATTACATCTATAGTTCCGTCTTTTATTCCGTTTAAAATTCCTTCAACATCTTTTTTTGTTCTCAATGGAGGATTCATCTTTGCATTCGTTCCATGCTTTAGTAAAGCAGAATCATCCAGTATAAAATGGTGCGGACATGCTTCACCGGTGACATTTATTTTTTTCTTTCGGGCATCTCTAAGCATTTCAATACTTCTTGCGCATGAAATATGCTGTACATGGTAGTGAGCTTTCTTAACAAATTCTGTTATAAGAATGTCACGTTCAACAATCATCGTCTCACTTATTTCGGGAATGCCTTTCACTTTCAGTTTCTTAGATACAGCTCCTTCATTCATTACACCATGATTGGATAAGTCCATATCTTCGGCATGCTGAACAATCATACAATTTATCTTGCCTGCTTCTTCAAGTGCAAGACGCATCAGGTGCGGATTATAAACAGGGCTTCCGTCATCGGTAAAAGAAACTGCTCCGCTTTTTTTAAGAGCTGCTAAATTATTTAAGTCTTTCCCTTCTCTGTTCTTTGTAACACAAGCTGAAATATTTATATCGAGCAGTGATTTCTTATTAAACTTTAATAGCTCTTTTATAATTTTAGGATTATCAATCGGCGGATTTGTATTTGGCATTATCATAACTCCCGTAAATCCTCCGTTCATAGCGCTTAGTGAACCGGTAAACATATCTTCTTTATGCGTCTGTCCCGGCTCTCTGAAATGAACATGCATATCAAAAAATCCCGGTACTGCGGTAAGTCCGTCAAAATCAAATTCAGCATCAACTTTTTTTAATGCTGCCTTCCCTATTTTCTCAAATACTCCGTTATTAATAACTAAATCGGTCTTTCGTTTTATCTTATCTAAAGGAGAGTTTACAAATATATTTTTTATAAGTATCCTCAATTCTTAGCTCCCTAATAAGAAGTTCCAGAGTACGTAATCCATTATAAGAATCATCGCGGCGCAGATAACAAACGAGCGGATTGTAGTATTACCAACACCTTCAGCCCCGCCTTCAGTCTGAAAGCCGATGAAAACCCCAATGGAAGAAATTGTTAATCCGAAAAATAAAGACTTAATCACCGAGGTATAAACATCTTTGTAAGCAAGCTCGTGCTGAAATCCGTTCATGAAAGCTGCCGATGATACACCAAGAAAAAGTGTTGCAACGAGATATGAACCTAAGATAGCAATAGCGCTTGCATATATAACAAGCACAGGTAACATCAATGTAACTGCAATTACTCTCGGGGCCGCCAAATATCTTACGGGACTTATTGCCATTGCTTCAAGCGCATCAATCTGTTCAGTTACTTTCATTGTACCTAACTCGGCAGAGATAGATGCGCCAATTCTTCCGGCTAAAACTAACGCAGCAAGCACTGGACCAAGCTCAACTATTATTGCTTTTGAAGTTGCCGAGCCAAGATAACTTAGCGGAATTAACCCTTTTATCTGATACGCTGCCTGAAAACACGAAACCGCTCCTGTGAAAATACCTATGATAGACATAAGAACAAGTGAGTTAACACCTACGTGAACCATCTGATCAAGTATTAGTTTTCTGTCAAGAAATACTCTTCGTAAATTCAGAAATACACCGAAACACATTTTGTAATATTCACCCAGAGAATCAAAAAGTGCCAACGCTTTATTTTTTATATAATTCAAACTACTATGATGCTCCTAACTTTTGTATTTTTATTTGTAATAACTTGTTCGCTGATTTTTTTGTAACAGTCATTGATATTCCTTTGTAATCAATGCGCTCATAAATCTCCGGAATATGTCCCGTAACCTGCTGCAAAAATCCGCTCAATGTCTGATATTCATCATCATCGACCGGAATATCAGCTTTAAATTTATTATTGAATTCTTCTATTGAGATATTCGGATTTACTAAGTAAACACCTTTTTTGCCGACTTCAATTGTCTTATTCTCTACATCATATTCATCTTCTATTTCACCGACTATCTCTTCGATTATATCTTCAAGAGTAACAAGTCCTTCAACTCCGCCATGTTCATTTACAACAATTGCGAGGTGAATTCTTTTACGCTGAAGTTCTTTTAAAAGCTCGCCAATGTGTTTTGTTTCGGGGACAAAAAATGCAGGTCTTAAAATATCCTGAAGTACGATTACATCTTTATGCTCCGCTGCGCTGATGATATCCTTTGAATAAATAATACCAATTATATTATCAACTGATTCATTATATACAGGTATCCTGGAAAATCCTTCCTCAATAACTTTATGGATAATTGAATCCCTGCTATCGTTTATATCTATCGCAAACATATTGTTGCGGGGAATCATAATTTCGTCAACTGTCTTATCGTTGAAATCAAATATTTTTTCTATAAGCTGATGTTCAGTAGAATCAATTACACCCGTACTTCTGCCTTCTTTTATAATCTGCCGTATCTCTTCTTCAGAGTGAGCCATCTCATCCTTTGATGCTGGTTTTATGCCGAAGATTAGCAGAGTTAAATCTGCGCTTTTATTTAAAAGCCAGATGAATGGCTTAAATATTTTATAAAATATCTGAAGTGGAAATGAAAACCAAAGTGTAATTTTTAACGGAAACTTAATTGCAATTGTCTTAGGGGCAATTTCACCTATTGTAACTGCAAAAAAAGTAATAATTAACAAACCGAGAATTACAGCTAAAGTATGGCTAAGCGGATCCTGAATACCAAAAAAAACAAACACAGGATAAAGCAATTTAGTAAAAACATCTTCGCCTATCCAACCTAATGTAAGGTTTACAATTGTAATACCAAGCTGTGTTGCAGAAATATAAGAATTTATATTCTCTATAATTTTCTTAGAGAGCTTAGCTTGTTTATTGCCTTTATTTATTATTGCGTCAAGTTCCGTTGAACGTACCCTTACTAAGGCAAACTCCGCAGCAACAAAAAGCGCATTTACAATTATAAGAGTCGCAATTAAAAACGCATCAAAAAATACTGATTGGAATGATTCCATATATTACTGCAAAATACTTAAATTCGATTGCATCTTCAATTTACTAAGAAATAGGTTTATTTTTGAAAAATTATTATAAAAAAATCCCCATCCAATTACTTGAATGGGGATTTCAAAATTGTTGTGTAATCTGTTATTTAAAATGGTAAATCACTGTCATCGTTTTGGCTTGAAGAGCTATCAGAAGAACTTGAACTGCTCGATGAAGATGAGCCTGAACCGCCCCCTTCACCTTTTGTATCAAGCATCTGCATATCGCTCATAATTATCTTGGTAGAAAATCTTTTTATACCATCTTTTTCATATTCATCGTATTGCAATCTTCCCTCGCAGTAAATCTTAGAGCCTTTCTTTAAATACTTTGAGCAGATCTCCGCAAGCTTGCTCCATGCGCTTATGTTATGCCATTCAACACGCTTTACTAAATTACCATCTTCACCGTTATAATCATTATTTGTTGCAATTGTAAAAGAGCAAACTGCTGTGCCTTTGGGGGTATAACGCAGGTCCGGGTCTTTTCCGAGACGTCCAATTAAGATAACTTTATTTATGTCTCTTGCCATAAATTAATTTTTATTTATTAACTTCCAATAACTTAACTTATTTTTTTCTAATATTAAATACTTTTCCTTGCTCAAAACGACGAAATCGGTAAAATCTGAAATGGTATTATACTCAAATAGATCATACATATCCTCAAAAGTACTCTTTTCAATATTGTAAGAGTAAATTTTATTATTAGTCAGCAGGTAAAGATTATTATCGTAAACTGAAATCGAATATATAGTATCAACCTGAATTTTTTTTACAAAGGTACCAAAGTTATCATATTTCAAAACGGCATTCTGTCCGATATCATGTATAAAAATATAATTGTTCTTATCCTTAACCATTTTTCTTCCGCGTACAATACGCCCCTCCGAACTCTGATATTCTCCGAATGAATTAACAGGAGTCAATCCGTCTTTATAAATGACAACTCGTTTATTATCCTTATCATATACGTACAAATCATTTGAATTCATTAAAATTGAAGATACAGGAGTATTAAACTGATATTGCGGTAAAAATGTTGTAAGATTTGTAACAAGCGAAGAGATATAATTCAGATTTCTGTCAAAACGCTGCACACGGTTATTCTTCCCGTCGCAAATAAAAATATCAAGTCCCGTTGATGCATCAATGCTTGTAGGAGTATCAAATAATCCGTCGCCCCATCCCTGCTTACCGTTTCGTTTTACTTCTACAAGATTTTCATTAAGCTTAATTACCTGATTTGCTTTATTATCCAGTATATAAATTTTGCCGAGATTATCAGGCGAAAGCGAAACTGCATTCTGAAATCCTTTAACTTCATATTGTTTTACTAATACTCCGCCCTCTTCAAAATGAGGAACCGTTAACCATGTAAGAATATTTAGTAAGAATAAAAATATCATTTTAAAAGAGTATGTGTGTTCCGATTGATTTAATATTTAATGACTTATCATAGTACTGACCTTTATAATCCTGACCGTTGTATATTGAGAAAAATATATTCACTCCCCTGCTGTCAAATCCGCCAATGTTAATTCCTGTCTCAAAGCTTTCGTTAAAATTTGAACTTCCTTTAACAATTGCGCTTCTCAAGTCATTGGATAAATATAAGCCAAAATAATTATTGATTGAATATCTTAATTCGTTTCCTATTTGGATAGATATTTTTCCAAAGTCATCAGGTATGCTGTGCATAAGCAAATTAACACCCAATAATGTTCTTAATACAAAGTTAGGTCTTATCTTATAATCATAAATCCCTGCTAAATCTATAAACTCCCTGCTGTAAACAATAGGTGTAAAAATTGTATCGGTTCTTTCAAACTTATGGCCGTCTTCAAAGTGAGAAGAGATATGAGCTACTCTTAATCGTGTTGAAACAGTTGAAATCGGATTCAATTCTTTCTTAAAATTAAGTGACACACCAAAGTAATAATCAATTGCATCGACAGGAAATTTAAAGTTAGCTTCTTTTCTTAAATTTGAAAAAGTAAAGAACTCTGCTCCAAACGATGCTAAGTAATTCTTCGCTTTTATTCCCGTGATATCAACTGAAGCGCCTATATCCAGTTTAAGATTTTCCTGCTGAATATTTGAACTGATACCAATTTTCGATTCAAATACGGAAGCCTCTATCGGTCTGAAGAGCTCGTTTGAATGTAAAAAATAAATCTCCTGCGAGTAAAGATTGCCGTGAAATAAAAAAAGGGTTAATCCCAAAAGGACTGAACCCTTAAAAATCTTTAAAGATAATTTCAAATGAATAAGTTTATTTACTTAATTATATTTGCGTCTGCTTTTTAAATAGTCTGTAAAAATGAACTGCCCCAGCTTATCAAGTCCTGAATAGTACGCCGAACCGCTGTTTGCCTTTGTAAAATCCTCAATGAAATTTCTTAAATAATAATCCTGCGCAATCATAAATGTAGTTATTTTAATCCTGTCTTTTCGGCATGCAACAGCTTCATCAAGAGTCTTGTTTACAATCCTCGGATCAAGTCCGAATGAATTTTTATACAACCTTCCGTCATCAGTAAAAATCGCAGAAGGTTTTCCGTCAGTTATCATAAAGATCTGTTTGTTGCTTGCTCCTTTTCTCTTAAGAATATTTCTTGCAAGTCTTAAACCTGCTTTTGTATTAGTATGATAAGGTCCTACTGAAAGGAACGGCAAATCTCTCAGTGAAATTGATTTTGCATCATCGCCGAAAACAATTATATCAAGTTTATCTTTTGGGAATTTAGATAGTATCAATTCTGATAAAGCCAGCGCGACTTCTTTAGCCGGAGTAATTCTGTCCTCTCCGTATAAAATCATACTGTGAGAAATATCAATCATTAACACAGTTGCAACGGTTGTCTGCGCTTCTGTTTCAAAAACTTCTATATCATCTTCCTCTAATTGAAAATTATTAAGGTCGGTTTTTAAAAAAGCATTCTTAATGGTTGAAGTCAAATCTATGTTTGTAATCTGGTCGCCGAATTTATATTTCTTCAGCTCAGCCATCTTTTCAACGCCTGAACCTGTCTTATTCGTTTCATGAAAACCTGTGGTATCAGGTTTCAAGCCCGAAAAAATGTTGTTCATCGCATCCAGCCGAATTCTTTGTGAGCCTTTGGGAGTTAACTTCATCAGTCCGTCTTTCTCGGAAATGTAACCTTTCTTCTTTAGTTCATCAACAAAATCAGAGAATGAAAGTTCGTCATCAAAAAAATTGTTTTCTTCATTCAGCATTCGCATCCATTCAAGAGCTTCTTCTACATCTCCATTCGTTTGAATAAGAATGTAGTTGTAGATTGATATGAGATTTTCCAATCTCTTATCATCAGTCAATGAATCAGGACGCCATTGTGAATAAAGAATATTCAATTTTTCTTATCTTATAAAAACTTAAACAAATTGAAAAACAAATTCGGGAATAAACCGAAAATCAAAGTACCTAATATTGCTAATGAAAGTCCCGTCATGCTCATTACACTTACACTTTCTTTTTCCTGTGCTGTATCAGCTTCGCTGAACCACATATAAACTATAACTCTTAAGTAGTAGTAAATTGAAATCAAGCTAAGCACAATACCTATTACAGATAACCATATCAATCCCGCTTTAATCGAAGCATAGAACAAATAATACTTGCCCCAGAATCCCGCGAACGGAGGTATACCTGCTAATGAAAATAAAAATAACGTCATAAAAGTTGCAAGCCACGGGTTGCGTTTTGCAAGACCTTTATATGAATCTAAATTTAAATTTGCATAGTCTTTTGAATCTGCTGTTTTCTTTTCAATTAATGCTACAACTAAAAATGCGCCAAGCTGCATGAAAGTATAAGCAACAAGATAGTATGCGATTCCCTTTGTAGCTAACTCATTCATTGAAGCAATACCAACCATTATGTAGCCTGCGCTGGAGATAGATGAGTATGCAAGAAGTCTTTTTATGTTTGTCTGAGCAAGGGCTATAACATTTCCGAACAACATTGTTACAACTGCAAGCACTGAAAACACCTGCTGGAATTCCGTAAGATGAACATTCAAAATGAACGGAAGTATCGTTGCAACAGCGGCTATTTTACCTGCGGTAGACATCATACCTGATACAACTGTCGGCGCACCATCGTAAACATCAGGAATCCACATGTGGAACGGAAAGATACCCATCTTAAACATAAAGCCTATAAGATATAAACCGAAACCTATTACAAAAATTGAGCTTTTGAAATTTTCCGGATTGGAATAAAGTATTGTAAGATTTGTTGTGCCGGTTACTCCATACATCAAAGCTATTCCATATAAAAGAAATCCCGTCATAAAAGCACCGAGTAAAAAATACTTCAGAGCACTTTCATTTGACTTAATTCTTTTTCTGAGGAAGCCTGCGAGTATGTAGAAACAGATTGACATCAACTCAAGTCCGATAAAAATTACAAGGATGTCATTGCCCCATATCATCATGAACATTCCCATTATTGCAAAGAGCAGCAGCGAATAGAACTCACCGAAATCTATATCTTCTTTTTCGAGATAACTTTTTGCGCTTATGATTGTGATAAGCATTCCAATGAGAATCGTAACAGTAAATGCGATTGTTACATTCGTAAGATGGAAATAATTATTAAAAATTATCTGGTCTTTGTTAAGACCTGTAAACGAAGTTGCAATGGCTGCTATCACAGAAATGATACTGAAGCCGTAAATAATTGAAGCATTCTTTTTGAACGTAATTTCAATAACCATAGTAAGCAAAGCCGCGCATGTAATAATAAGAAACGGAATAATTTCAGCAAAGTCTTTTAAAGGAATCATTGAGTTGTTTCAGATTTATTCGAGTTTATAAATGGTAGTTTCTTGTAAAAAATCTTTATTACTAATAGACAAATTAAAGCACCGATTGTATCGGCAGTCCAGTCAAGAATATCGCATGACCTTCCCGGAACAAAGTACTGGTGCAGTTCATCCGTCACTCCGTACAATGAAGTGAATATCAAAGCAAAAACTAACGGATATTCATGTAATTTAGTAAATTTTGTTTGATTATTTAAGGAATAAAAAAATAATAAACATAATCCGAAATATATTATAAAATGAACGTACTTATCTATTAAAGTTATATCTATTTTCGGGAAATCGTCCCCGTGTAATGAGGACTCAATGAAAATTGCTATGATGTATCCTAAAAGTAAATAATGAAAGATTTTCCGGTTCAATATAAATCAGTTGAATTAAGAATGGCATTAACAGCTAGTGGAATTTTATCTATTATATTAGATGCTTGGAAGGTGAAATTGTTCTTTCTATTTGTATAAAGTAAATCAGCGCATTTTCCGTGAATGTAAACTCCTGCAAGAGCGCTCTCCATTGGAATTTTTGTTCTTGAGTAAATAGATGCAATTATTCCCGATAAAACATCTCCGCTGCCTGCAGTTGAGAGAATAGAATTTCCCGATGAATTTATGTAGAATGAATCTCCGTCTGTGATTATGGAAGGCGAACCTTTTAAGATCAGAATTACATTCTTTTCTTTAGCAAACTTTACTGACAGGTTGTAAAAATCCTTTTTAACTTCTTCAGTTGAAATGTTCAGTAAATTTGCAAACTCCCCTATGTGGGGAGTTAAAATTATTTTGTTCTTCCTTCGTTTTGATTTCGCATTTTTAAATGCAGTCAATCCGTCTGCATCTAATACAACCGGAATATCGTTTTCATTTATAATTTTTGATACGAGCTCTAACGTTTCAGGATTTTTAGAAACTCCGGGACCGATTAACAAACAATCAGCCCACTTTATCTTTTCTTTTATCTTATCATATCCCGTGGGCGAAAATGTATGGTCGCTTGTCTCAGGTAAAACTGCCGTCATTACTTCAGTTAATTTCCTCGCAAGGATTGTGTTAAGTGAATCCGGCACTCCTAAAATAACTGCTCCGCTGCCTGCAACTAAAGCTGACTGGGAGCACAAATATGCTGCGCCAGTTAATCCTTTCGAACCCGCTAATGCAAAGACTTTTCCGCTTGAGTATTTATAGCTGTTAACTTTTCTCGTAGGAATAAATTTAGTAATGTCCTTTTCTTCAACTACATACATCTTCGTTTCATTATAATCATCAAAGAATTTTTCAGATACTCCAATATCGACTGTATAAATTTCACTGGCTGCTTCCCTTCCATTAAAAAAAAGAGAATGAAATTTCTTCACTCCCATAGAAATAGTGTGATCAGCTTTAATGCATACAGTAGTCTGATTATAATTATACAATCCCGATGGCGTATCAATTGCAAACACCGTTTTTCTCTTTATTTCATTTACTTCTTTAAATATTGTTTGAAGTCTTGGTTCAAGTTCTCCTTTAAATCCAATTCCGAACACTGCATCAATGATAACCAGATTTTTATTATCAAAGAAGCTTTTCATCTGAGTCCATGAATTTATAAAATTAAGACTGACCGAATTCTTATATGATTTAAGTATATCAAAATTAATCAGTGCATCTCCTTTTAAATCAGATTGAGGATAAAGTAATATGACTGAAGATTTGATTTTATGATTTGCGAGATGCCGTGCAATAACAAATCCGTCGCCGGTGTTGTTGCCTTTGCCTGCAAGGATTACGACTTTAGAATTTGAATTTAATTTTGATACAATGAAGTCTGCAGCATTTCTGCCTGCATTTTCCATAAGGATTATGGAAGGAATTGAAAGTCTGTCTATGATTTTTTTTTCAACATTGAGAACCTCACTGTTGAAAAATACGCTTTTCATATTTTGTTTATGAAATTAAAGCTTTCATTTGTTTTATTACACCTGCTCTGTCCTTGCTGCCGAATACTGAATTACCACATACGAACATATCCACACCTGCATCCGAAAGCATCTTAATATTTTCCAGATCCACTCCGCCGTCAATTTCAATTTTACAGTTAAGGCTTTTTTCATCAATCATCTTTTTCAAAGCTGATACTTTTTCTGTTACGTTAGGTATAAATTTTTGGCCGCCGAATCCCGGATTTACACTCATCAGTAAAACATAATCAGCATACGGCAAAATATTTTCTAAAATGCTAATGGGAGTAGCGGGATTTATGACTACTCCCGCCTTTACGCCTAAATCTTTGATCTGGTTTACTACTCTGTTAAGATGGAAATTATTCTCGTAATGTACCGATATAAAATCAGCGCCTGCATCAGCAAAATCTTTAATGTATCTTGTCGGCTCGTTTATCATAAGATGAACATCAAGAGGTAAATCCGTCATCTTGTTCACCTGCTTAACAATGGATTGACCAAAGCTAATATTCGGAACAAAATTGCCGTCCATTATATCACAATGAATTATATCTGCGCCCGCCTTTTCAACTTCTTTTATTTCATCACCTAACTTAGAAAAATCTGCCGATAAAATTGAGGGACATATATACTTCATTTAGCACCTTCCTTCGGTTTAGTATCGGTTGGCTTTTTCTTAGTGTCAGTCGTTTTCTTATCGTCTTTCTTCGGCTCTATTCCCTTCTTCTTTTCAGTATCTTTCTTTGGAGTTTCAGGTCCGGATTTCGGGCTCGTAACTTCTTTATCTCCGGTTTCTTTCTTCTCAGTTCCGTTCTTCTTCTTTTCACCTTTATCAGTTTTACTATCAGGGTCGGGTACTTTTTTATCGTTTGGTGTATTATCGTTTGCCGGTTTCTCTTCAGTTTCAACTTTCTTCTTGCGAGATACAAACAAATCTACTGTAGTGCTTTCATTGGCAGTTTTGTCTTTCTTAGGATACTGGTCAACAATCTGTCCTGCAGGAATATCATTATTTGTCTGATACGTTATCTTACCAAGCTTAAGCTTTTTATCAGCTATAAGTTTCTTAGCATCTTCAAGTTTCTTTCCGATTAAATCAGGCACAATCAAATCGCCCTTAACCATTCCATCGCTGATAATCAGATCAATCTTCGTGCTTCTTTTAACTTTGCTTCCGGGCTGAATTATCTGAGAAATGACACAATCTTCTTTAACATCATTTGAGTTTTTTCTTACTGACTCGCCTAACTGCAGTCCTCTCTGCTCAAGTGTAAACTTAGCATCACGCAGAGTTCTTCCTTTAAGAGCAGGGACTTCAACAAGCTGCTCGCCGCCGCAAACTGTAAGGTATATTCTTCTTCCGTATTTTACTATCTGGTCAGCCGGAGGATTCTGGTCAATTATTTCCCCGATAGGTTTGTTTTCATCGTAACGGATATCGCCCTGCTTTACTTCAAGTCCGACAGCCTCTATCTTCTTCTTAGCTTCTAAAAAATTCAAGCCGACAACATTCGGGACTTTTGCAGTATCGGTATGCTTTACATACCAGGGCATAATTACGCTGTTAAACAGCAAAACCATGGCAATAACGCCGACAAATAGTATTAATAGTCTTTTCCACATATATTTTACAAGTTACTTAACGTGTTTTAAAAATGAAATGTATATAACTATATTTAACTGCCTCTATATAGAAAAAGTTTCGGTTAATTAGTATTTTACATCTGTTTACTCTCATATTGAATCCTAATATATTTTTAAAATAAGTCGGGAAAAAGTCGGATTCTTTTAATTTCAAATTTCAAATCTTAAATTTCAATTTATTTTTGCAAAAAAAGTCGGAAAATTGTCGGATTCCATAAATCATTGTTGTAAAAACAATACCGTCGATTTACAATTTTAAAAAAAGTCGGATTTTGGTCGGGTTTTTATCACCTCGTTCCAATGCTCCAGCGTTGGAACGTATCTTTAAAATTTAACCACCCCCAACCCTCCCGCCTTTGGCGGGACAAGCTCTCCTTGAAAAGGAGGGGGCATTACAGAAATAAAAAGATTTTACTAATAGTCGGGAAAAAGTCGGATTTTTAAAACGCTTATCTAATAAATTTAACTTATTTGATACCGCCAGCTCAGTCCCCCTCCTTGTAAAGGAGGGGGAAGCCATTTGTAAAGTCGGGAAAAAGTCGGATTTTATTCTGCGATTAATTCGAATTTTAAATTTTTAAAAACTTAAAAATATTTACTGGTTTTTTAATAGAACTTTTTTAATATAAATAGAAAATACAAATTCTCAAACATAAACTTCCCTATTGCAGCTAATAGGAAAATTTATTTTTTAAAGCTTGACAGGATAAACTCATTAAGCAATTTTGATGGACTTCCTTCTTCCGAATCCAACTGATGCTGAAAAAGTGTCCCGATAAAAAACTTATGCTCTCTTAATTCAATTCCTCTTATTTCGCCTTTTTCATTCACCACAGTAGCTAGTAAATTTCCGTCAAACAAAATACTTTCATATTTTTTATTCAGCCCGTAATTGCAATGATACTTACCTTCTAAATTTTCTGTTCCGAGTATTTCATACACTTTGCTGTCTTTATTAATTACTCTCAAATTTTCTGTCTCACCGACTAACGAACAGCTCAATGCAGATATTAATAAATTCTTTGCGCCGGGACTTGTTTCCTCGTGTTCTGCATCCTCTATCCCTTTTACATTTCTTGCATGCTCAATCTGCACATGCTGGAATCCTCCGCATATTGCCAAAAGCGGAACATCATTCTCTCTTGCATATTTTATAATCTTTAACGCGGCATCCATATCCCGGTACGGCGTTCCCATTGACATCAATATCCCATCCAGTTCTTTAACTTCCCTCTCAAAACTTTGCGAAAGCATATCTGTTGGAATCCATTCTAATGAAAATTTCTTATTCAAAAATTTTGCTGAGTGAACGAATGCTTCATTCAAAGCTACCTGTGTATAATATCCCGGATTGAACTCACCTATTATTCCTATTTTCATTTTTAATGTGACTGTATAAAAAAAATCCCTCCCGATTTTCATCAGGAAGGAAAATTACCTTCCCAGCGAGGACGTTGGGAAGGAGTAAAAATTAAAAATAAATTTATTTTATTAATACCATCTGCTTCGTCTGCTTGAAGCTGCCTGAATTCAATACATAGAAATACATTCCGCTCGAAAGTCCGGTTGTTTCAAATTTATATTTGTAAACTCCCATTCCTAACGGCTGTGATACCAATGTTGAAATTTCTCTTCCAAGCATATCGTAAATTTTCAATGAAACAAATTCCTGTTTAGGAATTCCGAATTCAATTGTTGTTGAAGGATTGAACGGATTTGGATAGTTCTGCTTCATGAAATAATTTTCTGTTACAGAGTTTTCCATATGTGTTATTCCTAGGCTTCCGCCGTTCTGAATATATCTTGCAGCGAATTCCTGATAATACTGATTTGCAATCAATGAATCATAAATTATCATGCAGTTCTCATCGTTATCGAATGTAGCAGCGTTGGAATAATTGTATGAACCTGTTTCAACAATCGGATTGCTTGAAGGAATGTCTGCATCAATTAACATATATTTGCTGTGAAGTAATCCAGTCTGGTTTTCAAGATATACAGGAGCTGCAGGATTCCATGGAGTTTGTCCGCCTAATCCTTTCATTTCTTCATATACTCCGCCGGCTGCGCTGTTAGATGCATCAAATACACCTCTCACCATTTTATTTGGAGGACTGAACTGAGTCTTCATCTTGTTTGAAATATTAAATCTTGTAAAAGCATAAATACAGAAATTGATTGATTTATTTGTATTGTTACCAATCATATTTTCAATTTGTCCTGATACGTTATCTGAAGGAGAGAAATAAATTTCAATTCTCTTTCCGTTCACAAAGAACAAGTGTGGCGTATTATCTGTTTTCGCGGGACCAAATCTTGCTCTTACCGGGTCATTTATGTTGATATGTGAGCCCCACATTTCTTCAAACTCTCTTTCATAGGCACCGCAAATTGCTTGGTCCTGAATTAAAATCACATTCTGAGCATCTACATTAAACTGGTCTGCAGTAATATTTGCAGAACCGCCCCAGAGCCAGTCATCTGAAGCAGATGTTGTATCTCTATGGTCAAATATCATGAACTTGTCATGCATAATTGCACCTGTACCTGTATTTCTTTTTTGAACAAGAATACCTGCATTAATTAAATCCTGCATTAATGCCTGATTTGTTCTGCTGTCGTAAACTACTCTTAGTTTCACACCTCTTACTACTGCATTAATCAATGCATCTCTTATCTGTGTTAAATCGTTGAACGAATAAATCGCAAAGTCAATTGAGAATTTAGCAGAATCAATTCTTTCCTTTAATCGAGTTGCTAAATTTGTATTGCCGTTAGCGTTGTTACCCGGAATTGCGAATGAGTTATCGACTGATTTATTGAAGTAAACTTCCCATCTTCCGGTTGATGAAGGTGCAGAACTTGTTGAAAAATAATTTCCCGAGCTGGTGCTTGTACCTTGTCCGTTTGTAGATGTTACGTTCATATAATAAATTTTTCCGGGACGAAGATTGTTAAGCGTTACTGTATGAGTAGTCGTCATCGTTGCATTTGAGACTGAATCTCTGAATATGACGGGCTGATAATTTGAATCTGTAAGCATATATCTTACTTTTGAATCAGAAGCATTTTGTGTTGTCCAAGTTATTGTAACTGAGTTTGGACCAATAGCGCTTTCAGTAGGAGGATTTAAAATATTAGGACCAGCGCCAAGTATCATATCAGAAGTCATTCTTGAAAGCACCTGATAACCGGTACTATATGGTGGAGCAGACACAAACTGACTGCCTACTGCTAATATAGAAAATGTTCCTGTTGGAATTGTTGTTCCTATTAAATTCGTATTGTTATCAATTCTGAGTACACTTGCATACGTACCTGTATTATCGGTCAACGGATAATTTGTATAAGCCCAAAGTCCTGTAGCAGTAGTAGTTACATTATTAATCCTGACTAATCTTCCTTCATATGCTTCCACACCTGAATAATCCTGAGTTGTATATTGCAGCAAAGTTACATCTACGGGAACTACAGTTTTGTTGGAATCGATTTTTGAAAAAGAACAGCCTGTAGGTGTATAAGTTAACTCGGTTAATCCGTTAAACTGCGTCAGTTTTGCAGTGACGATAACACTGTCACCGATTTTAACTGCGGCTGAAAAATCCTGATAGAATACTGCAACTCCGGCTGTATTATCCTGAATATAAGACGGACCGCCGAATTCGTTTGCTACTGTTACAATACCTGTTACGGTTTTATATTGACCTGAATCTAGGGGGACACCTGTCGAGGTGTTCTGTCTGATAGTTACAATCGGAACAACCTGAGCACTTACCGAAATATAACACATCAGAATAGCCAATGCGAATAGTAGTTTTTTCATTTTTATAGTTTTGATTGATATTTGTTTAGTACTGAATTAATAAAAGCGCCGTTAGGTTCGAGATTTTTATGTCTGTTTAACTCGTTTTTGAATTCTTCTTTGTTGTTTTGAAATCCCTTTTCTACAGACTGAGGCTGATAAACAATGTTAAAGGGAGTGATGTATTTGTATTCGTTTTTATCTATTACTTCTTTGAATTTAGGGATATTTCTGACAAATAAAAATGATTTATCATCCCAGAATACAAGCTTCCATTCATCATTTTTTTGCGAGAGATATGAAATAATTGTACTCTGCATTTCCTGAGGCGCGCGGGTAAGATCAGGTGCTAAATACAAAACGTAGTCTATACCGTAATCATTCAGCTTTTTTTCAAATCCGGGCTTTTTTGAAATCAAACCGTTATACTCATTAAAGATATTATCGTTAAGATTTCTGCTGTCTATAAAATTTTTCGTTCCCGGGAAATTCCAGACTAAGTAACCGCCGGTGCCGAAATGATTAAGCGGATGCTCCCCTATTTCAGTGATTTTATTTTCTTTCATAAAATCAAACATCTGAGTCGGGATGAAATCTGAGTTAATACCAAATCCTGAAATACGATAGTACTCAAGAGTCTTCAGATAAAGGTTATCGTTCGGAATACTGAAAGTAAAAAATAAAAGTAAAATTGTTAGAGCAACTTTAAATACAGGTTTATCACTTATAAAAGTTGAGACACCTCTGTTTCTTAAATTAATGATAATAAAATTTACTGCAACAGTTACAAATATTGCAATGATAATTATATAGTCCACTGTAAACCTTACTGCTCTTACAGAATAAAATGCGAAGCCGATATATATAAGAGCAAAAAATAAATCTTTTTTCTTTAATGCGTAATAAAGTGTTATTGCTCCGCCCACTACAAGAATTTTATAAATATTTCCGACAAATCCGCTGAACATTTTATCAAACGGTGAACGCCATTCGTTAATTGTTTCGAGCAGCTTCATTTTGGTATGTGAGTAAGCATAAATATAAGTAGCGAATCCGTTTGGATTTATAAGCATTACTAATAACGATACGGCAAAAATAATAATAAGCAGCAATAACTGTTTTTTATCAAGAGCAGGAACTTCCTTTGTAGATAAAGATGATTTTGAAAAATAAGATATTACCTCAGTGATTACATAAATTCCCAGTAAAAGAATACCTGCTATTATACCCATATGCATATTTGCCCATACAAGAAATATAAGCGGTATAAAATAAAGGTATATGTTCTTTCTGTTAAAATATCTGAAAGAAATAATCAGGTACAAGAGTAAAACAAAAAACAACAGGGATATAATATGCGGACGAGGCGTAAGCCTGTCAATAATTCCGAAAGTAATCACAATAAACATAAAAACGCTTAGTGTTGCGCTTACTTTAAACTTCCGGAGTATTAAATAATAAATTAAAAATATCAGAAGAAAAATTATTGTGCGGAAAACTGAAAGTCCGGTATAGCCGAACGGCTTATAAATATTATAGGTAATAACATCCCATCCCCACTCAAAAGGCATCCATTCCTGACCTTGGGTAACATAGCCGAATATATCCTGTGAAGGCACATGACCTGTTTCCATCACGTATTTTCCTGTAGCTAAGTGCCAGAATACGTCATCATCGCCGGAGATTTTGAATGTGGTGAAGAAGATTATGAATAAAGCAAAAGATGCAAGGAGTGCATAATCGAATAAAGGGTTTGCAGTATAAGATTTTGTTTGAGGACTTTTCGCTTTTTGTTTGGCCATTTATTTATAAAGTGAAAAAATTCAGGTATAAATAAAAAATCCGTCCTGCTTTAGCGGGACGGATTATACTTTTGTAGTGGTTGTAATATTATTGTAAATCTGTCGATAATTTAAATCTCACGATACGGTTATTTCCTGTATCTGCGATATAGAGTACTCTGTTGAAGAATGCAACGCCCTTTGGTCCGTTCAGTTTGTTCTCACCGCTTCCGTTTCCGCCGAAAGACTCTTTTAAAAGTTTACCGGAAGAATTGAATTTGTACAGTGAATCTTTTCCTGCATCAACTATAAATATATTTTTATTCGGGTCAGTTGTAATATCTTCAGGTGTTGCAAACTCTTCCTTCAAGATATCTGAATTACCTTCAGGTAAGTATCTGGGATTAAATGCCCCTGTTGAGTTATCGTATTCAAACCATTGTGTTTTAAATCCGCTTTGAGTTGTGTTTCTTGTAAGGAAGAAATCATAATTATTATTTCCTGCTGCCCATACACTCGAAACTTTATCTATAGAATAAACACCGTTACCGGCAACCTGGAATCCCGTATAAAGCTCTATTGTAACTGAGTTTACGCCTTTGCATTTTATAATGGCATTGTCAGGGTCTAAGTTATTTGAGTTATCAGGGCCTCTTCTTGAAATAAGGATTGAGTTATCCGGATATACAGAAACTCCCGAAAATCTTCTTTTACGGCTTGTTAAAGGTGTAGGATAATCACTAGATAAAAGCCTTATCAATGATGCGTTTGAAATATTTCCGCCGACTTCAACTAATTTAATTCTGTATAATACACTAAGTGTATCGCCTGTAGAATTAAGCACGGTATCAGCAAGTACAAGTATATCAAAATTATTATCCTGAGCTAAAGCAATCGGATTAGCAACTGCAATGCTTCCGATTTCAACTCCTGATAAATCGAGCTGTGCAACTCTGTTATTTTTAGTGTCGGCAACATATACTAACGGTTCTTTCCCAAGCAAAATATCTTCAGGTGCATTAAAGCCTGTCCATACCGGACTTTGCTGCACATATGATGTATCGGTAGATGTTACAGGATTTCCGTTATTTGTTATCGGAAATGTCCCTAAATCCAGCTTTTCAGCGCATCCCCAGTATATAAGCGATGTAGTAAGTAAAATCAGTAAACTTAAGTATTTTATTTTTATATTCATTATAAGAGTGAAAATAAATTATATTCTAATGTATTATTTCCTTGCAAACATAACGTTTAAGGAAAGTCTTTGAGCAAAGCCCAATTCTTTGTAATTTGAAAGAGCGTAATCCAGATTTAACATCGCAAAAGTAAGCGGAAGTCTTAATCCTGCTCCTACTGAAAAATTCTCAGCATCAACATTTATTTTGTAACCGCCTCTGAGGAAAAGATATTCTTTAAAGGCGTACTCTGCGCCAAAGTTTAAATATTCAGCGTTGTCGTTCGGGCTGTTTAACTGAATTGATGTAGTCAAACGATTCTTTTCATTTAAAACCGGCTCAAGTGCAAATCCGATCTTAAAAATTGTAGGTGGAGGAAACTGCTGGAAAGTATTAGCAGTTCTATCGCCAATTAATTGAACCGAACCGGTTGGCTTGACCTGGCTTCCGAAGTTTGAAATTACTACAGAGAATCTTGAGGTACCAAGCCCGGTCTTGTAGTAAGTTCCTAAATCACCAAGGACGCTTCTCATTTTTACTTCACCCAAAGTTTCTTCAACATATTTTATGGTTGCTCCAAATGAGAATTGTTCAGTCATTTGTCTTGCAAAAGATAATCCGATAGCCATATCGGAGAATCTGAAATAAGCCCCTGTTCCGATAGGCTGAAGCTCTGTAGTAACTTTCATATCTTCAGTTCTTAATGAAGTTACGCTCAGACCAACTGCGTTATTACCGCCGAAGTGATAAACACCGCCTGCGTATTCAAGTCTGGTGTCCACAAACCATTCAGTATGTGAAACGGTAATTCCGTTTTCTTTGAATAATACTAATCCTGCGGGGTTATAATATAAAGAAGAGATATCGTTCGATACAGCTACGAAACTTTCACCCATGCCAGCGCTTCTTGCTCCGTTTCCTATCTTTAAGAATTGCAGTGATGCAGTTCCTGTTCTTTGCCCGCCAAGGTTCGGGAGCAATTGAGAATATGAAGTAGAGAAAATAAGAAGAAAAACTAATGTATAAAATACTTTCATTAAATTATTTTTTATTCTATCAGACTATTAATCTGAATATTTTATTCATAAAATGTTACTTTACCTGTGGCAATATCATACATACCGCCGACAATAATAATTTCACCTTTTTCAACCATTTCTTTTAAAACTTGGCTTCTATCAGTTATATTTTTTATTGCCAGAAGTACATTTTCTTTTGCCACTTTTGCAACAAACTCATAATTCTTAGATGTTCTATCTGAATTATCAGTTGTGACTGCATCAACGGCAGGTTTAATTTTACTTAAAAGAGCAGTAAGGTTACCCATTTTGGCATCGTCAACTGCACCTTTAACTGCGCCGCAATCTGTGTGTCCCAGTACTAAGATTATTTTTGCACCCACAATTTTAGATGCAAACTCTAAACTTCCAAGAACATCTTCATCAACAACATTTCCCGCAATTCTTGCATTAAATATATCTCCAATCCCCTGGTCAAACACAAATTCTGCAGGAGATCTTGAGTCAATGCAGCTTAAAACAGTTCCAAACGGATACTGACCCTTTGAGGTCTGTTTAACCTGGTCGCTTAAATTTCGGTTCAAAATTTTTCCCGAGACAAATCTCTCATTGCCATCTTTTAACATTTGTAAAGCTTCCTTAGGAGTCATTTTACTCTGTGACTCTTTAGTCTGTGTAACGTAATCCTGAGAATAGCAATTTATGTATAAAAAAGAGATTACCAGTATAACAAGAAGGTTTTTAAACGTTTTCATTGATTTTATGATAAGATTAAGTTGTGGTTTAACTTTTTAGGTACATAAATTTTCTCCATTTGGTGATACTCTCTATTCATAAAATGTTACTTTACCTGTTGCAACATCATACATTGAACCGACTAACATGATTTCACCTTCATCTAACATCTCTTTCAGTATCGGACTGTTACTTCGTATATATTTAAGTGCCCGCATTACGTTCTCCTTTGACACTTTTTCTACGAACTCGTCGTTATCTGAATTTCTCTTTCCTTCTTCAAAAGGAACTGCATTTACTGCCGGCATTATTTTTTCCAGCAGTGAAGTCAAGTTTCCCAGTTTCACATTATCACAGGCGCCTCTTATTGCGCCGCAGTTAGTATGTCCCATAACAAGTATGAGCTTTGAACCGGTTACTTTGCAGGCAAACTCCATAGAGCCTAAAACATCTTCATCTACTATGTTGCCCGCTATTCTTACATTGAATATATCCCCTATTCCTACATCAAAAATAATTTCTGACGGTGAACGGGAATCCATACAACTCAGAATAATGGCAAAAGGATATTGACCTTTTGAAGTTTCCTGAACCTGTGCCTGATAATCTTTATGTGTGCTTTTACCTTCAACAAACCTTACGTTGCCTTCTTTCAGTTTTTGCAAAGCTACTTGCGGAGATTTATATGGCAATGTTTATTTTTTAAATTAAAAAGAATACAAGTTTCTGACCTAACAGGTAAAATAAAGAACGTATGAAATTCCTTATATTAGAATTTCATTGATACACCAAACTTAATCTGTCTTGGTGTTGAAAATCTTGCCGGATTATATGGATATGGATCTATTGGTGCCTGTAAATCCGGATATAATGGATCGTTATATGAATTTGGTGTCGGATCGCCGTATTGATAAGCTCTTCCTGTAACCGGATTAATAATTGCTGAATTCTGATTATCAAGAAGATTTGTTATCGATACATTAGCAGTAAAGTTTACTCCCTGCCATATAAAATATTTTTCGATATCTAAATCAATATTGAACCAGTTATCAGCTACTTCACCGTTTACATTGTTATAGTCAGGTGTATATTCAGGTCTTCCGCCGTCTAAGTAACCGGTTAGAATTTGCTGAGTATATCTTTTTCCTGCCTGCATCGAAATTCTTGTCTTAAAAGAAATATCATCAAGAATGTTTCTTCCGAAGCCGAATATTCCTTTGCCTTTTCTTGCATTGAAATACAAGTTAGCGCTTGCCTGGAATGGTCTATCCCAGTTAAGATAAACTTCTGAAATAGATTCCTGAGCGCCTCGGGTTACAACTAAGTAACCTGCATCGGATGTTGAGCTTTTTCCTGTTGCAACTGAATATGTGAAGTTAAATCTTCCGTTGAACCAGTCGCCGAATCTTTTTTGGTATTCAATTTCAATACCGCGGGTTCGAGCGTAATCCTGATTGAAATATGTAATAAAGCTCTGTCCTATTAATCTGCCGCTGTTGATACTGATGCTTCTTGTCGCAACGTAATCATAAATATTTTTATAGTAAGCTGTTACCGTAAGAACGTCATTCATAGAGAATTGATTTCTGATACCAAGCTCATATGAAACTGTCGTCTCAGGATTCAAATCAGGATTTCCGAATTTCTGGAATGTTGATTTTGCACTCTGCGGACTTAACTTAGCATATACGAACTGCGGTTTTGGTCTCTTGCTGAAGTGACCATATGAGAAAAACAATGTCTGATTATTTGTAATAGGGTGAGAAATACCAATTCTCGGTGAAAGTCTTCCCTTCCATCTTCTTCCGAATAAATTGTATGTATCTTCTTCGTATTTTAATCTTGTAGCATCGGGAATTGTAGCAACATTAGGATCGTTAATAGCATCATCAACATATTTACCAGGGAACCAGTAATCAAATCTTAATCCGTAATTTAAAATCATCCCTTTAAATGTGATACTGTGCTGAGCATAGATATCACCGAAAGCAGGATAAACTTTATATACGTCGTTGTTTAAACCTAAAGGCTTTATCCAGGGCTGATAAATATCAATCAGCTGCATTTCCTGGAAGCTGGATTCGATACCAGCTTTGAATTTACTCTTAGGGTTGAAGTTATGTGTTAAATCAATTTTAGCAGAATACTCTTCTACATAGTGGTCATGCCATGTGTAAGGATTTCCTGTATCATAGAATCCGTCTCCCGGAATAATTCCTGTATGAGTACTATCAATAGGATAATAAACAAAAGGAGGTTTTACCAGGTCAAGAGGCTCTGTATACTGGTCCCAGTTTCTTCCGTTAGCATCAACTCTTAAATTTACATAAAATTTATTGAGTTTAATTTCATAGAAAGTGGTAGGGCTTGTTGTATGAGTCCAGGAGAGTGTATTGATTATAGCATTATTGCTGTATGTATTTGCATTATCTAAAATTTCCTGGAAGTTATACTGATAACCCGGTGAAGGCTCTACATACTCTAAGTTAGACTGGAGTGATGTGGAGTTCTGATTTATAGAAACTGACTGATTGAATGAATATGAAAGCTTCATAGTTGGTGTAAACTTCCATGTCAATTTACCAAGCCAGTACCAGTTATTATCATTTCTTGGTGCAAAACGGCTTCCTCCGAATATTGAAGAGTAAAGCTGAGTTGCTTTTTTGCCGCCGTTCTTATTTACATAATAACCGTCGGAAAGTCCCATAAAGAAATTTCCGAAGAATGTAATTTCTCCCGGAGGTTTTATTTTTAAGGCTTTAAATAGATATTTTGTAATAGGTTCAGGACCGCTTAAGTTAGCTTCAAGAATATCAGTATTGAAACTGCTTCCTGAGTTAAGGTTAGTTCCGCCGAAGTTATCTCTTTTATATGATAAGTAGAAATTGAATTCGTCGTAATGTCCGTCTTTTGTTTTTGCGTTAACAACACCGGAAGTTGCCTGCCCGTATTCGGCGTTGTATCCGCCTGTGATAACTTCAACCTCTTCTAATGAATTAGCTGACATTTGTAAGCCGAAGCCTGTGCCGGAAAGCGGATCCTGTACTGAAACTCCGTCCAGAAGTACTGCATTATCCGATGAGCGGCCGCCCCGAATATAAATTGAGTTATCATCAGTAACAACACCTGCCTGCTGAGTAACGATATCAGTCAGACTGGTAACAATGCTCTTCGAAATTTCATCTGAAGAAACAATGTGCTTACTGTCCGTCTGTTCGATATCAAGCAAAGGCCTGTCGCCGATAACTTCAATGGTCTGGTCAACAGTGAATGAAGATGACTTAAGAACAACATTAAATTCTTTGTTTTCACCTTCTTTGACTTCGAAATTTGTGTACTCAACGGTTCTGAAACCTTCTGCATCAACCTGAAAAGAGAATGTTCCCGGAGTAATGTTTTCAATTCTGTAAGACCCGTCTGCTTCAGTAACTGCCCCAAAGTATGTACCCTTTAGCTTTACAACTGCCGCAATAACCGGACTTTTAGTAGAATCAGTAACAACACCGAAAACTACTCCGTTAGTCTGAGAGTAAATTTCACCGCTGAGAAATAAAATACAAATAAGTAATAAAATTCTTTTCATTTATAACTTTCAATTTAGTTATAAGGATTAATTCAAACCGAATTCACCGAATAAAATCTTTTGGAATAATAGTTTATTATTGGCTGCATTGCCGTTTAATACATACAAAGGAATATCACAATAAACAATTTTGGGATTCGTTGCATTATCCTTAATCATGAATTTGTTTTCACCGACACATCCTGAAGCAGTTGTGTAGCTGTAAAGCGGAACAACTGTTCCGGAGAAATAAATATTTCTTAAATTCTGCACAAATGCCGACGCTGTAAGAGTCGGATAACCTGCCTGCAACCCGTTATACTGATTACCGGAGCCGATAATTGCAACCGCACATCCTGATATACTATCAATCTGCGCGAAGTTATCAACTTGTCCGTTCGGATTTGTATTTGTTACAAAACCGGATGAGAAAATAACTTTACCGCCTGCCTGTTTATAGAACGGAAGTGAAGCCTGAGCTAATGTGAAGTTAGCCACATTACCTGAATTACCCTGTCCGCCTGACCAGATTACAACTTTAAATAATTTGAGTGTTTCTACGAACATCGGATTCACAATTTTAGGAGTGAGCTTTCCGCCGTATGATTTTATATCAAGTACATCGTATTTCACCGTATCCAATGCATTTGCATAGTAAGAATATGCCTGGCCTAAATCCGGAGTATCCATAATTAAAAGAGTACGCGCAGTATTTTTCTTTACATAAAAGGTTCTGCCGCTATCAGGAAGTACAGAAGTATTGCTATATGCTCCTGCATTATCTCTGGCTCTGATAAAAATTCTGTTATTTCCGTTTAAGGTAAGACCACTATCTGCAGTTAATGTCATTTGGGATAAATTACCTGCAATAGGTTTGTAATTATTAGTATCGTTTATAGAATAGTATATATTTTTTATAGTATTGTTACCGTCCGGATCATTAGCATTCCATATAACCGTAACTACAGGAAATACTGTATCCGGTACAGCATAGTTATAATTGAACGCTATTGTCGGCGCTGAATTATATACCGGGTATAAATTTGAAGCAGGAGTAGGATCTATAAGACCCTTATCATCAACTGCCGCTACATAAAATCTGAAAGTAGAATCAGTACCTGCGATGCTTAAAAGAAATGTACTGTCCTGCTTTGTAGTAAAGCCCCAATTGATTCCATCGAATGAAATTCTGTAGCCGACAACAAAACCCTGAGGTGAATCACCCCACCAGCTGATTTTTTTCGATGTTGAACCGGGAGCAATAGTGCTGTCCGGGAATAAAGTTAAATGAGTATCGGGCGGAAGATTTGCTACCGGAGAATTTGCCGGGTCGCTGCACGACATCATATAAACCGAAGCAAAAATCGAAACGAGTATTAGTAAATATTTTGTCAAATCTTTATATCACTTAAATTTAGGGGCGTAAAAAATACGCCCCTTATTAGAATATGAAATTTATTTTTTATTTTACAAGAACCATTCTCTTTGTATTTACAAATTGAACTCCCTTATCACCGTTTACCTGAATTCTGTAGAAATAAATTCCGCTTGATAATTCAGATGCATTGAAATCATATGAATAGAAACCTGCGTTCATTTGATTATTCACAAGTGATTTAACTTCCCTGCCCAGCATGTCAAATATCTGCAATGTTACAAATCCGTTTGACGGAATGCTGAATTTGATTGTTGTTGTAGGGTTGAACGGATTCGGGTAGTTCTGGAATAACTGATATGAAGAAACAACTTCATTCAGGTTCTTAATACCGATTGGTGTTAATACACCGAAATCTGTATCTCTTCTTGGAACAAGTTTCCAGTTACTGAACGAATAGAATAAAATTCCCTGATAGAAAGTTTCCTCATCATACTTTGTTAACAAAATATAAGGAGAGTTAACTTGTGCAGGGTTCCATCCGTTTCTGTAATGATGATTACCGTCTTGTAATTCAATTCTTGCTTCAATATTTGAATTATCTTTTACGAGAATTTCACCAAAATTTCTTCTGAATGCTGTATCCTGAAGCGGTTCCTGTGAAGTACATGAAATACCTTGTGCTGCGTTAATACATGTAATACTTGATGTAGTATTTATTCTGATAAATACGCTTTCCCATGGTTCAACAGTTGGGTCGCCGTCAGGTTTATTATTTGCAAATACGGATGTTGAAAGGTTTTCAGCAGTCGGTAAAGGTTGGTTTGTTCCTAATACAACCACATCTGAAGCTGAAGAAGTATTTATTCTCGTTACACCAAAGTTTTCTTCAACTGTACCTTTTACTCTTACTCTGTCGCCTCTGTGTAAAGTATTTGTAGGTGTTCCGAAAATCCAGATACCTGAATACTGACCTTGACCGTTTTGAATTATTACACGTGCCGGAGATGTTTGTGTTCCGCCAGCTCCGCTGTAACTGAAGTTTTGAATATCACTTGTATCTGCTGTAACTATACCCTCAATACCTCTCACTGAAGCGTTTTCAAAACCTGAACGTCCGCTTCTGTTCGGACAATACTGAACGTCCTGAACACTCATAGAATCTGATGATCTTGTTACATAGAATAATTTTGATAATGATGTATCTGATGGTAATAATTTTACACCGCCTGAATTATCTTCTGCTCTCATAAAATACTCAACTAAAGTACCGTTAGCTGTAGTTGGTAATGATGCAGAGTAAATGTTTCCTGTTACTACAGGCATATTCACATTATTGAATGCGCCGCCGTTAGTTCTCCAGAATAATTTTACTGTAGAAACAGTTAACGGATTTAAAGCAGGATCGACCGCTGTAACGGTAATTACAGGACTATCTGATGGAGTTGGAACTCCCGGTGCTCTTGTTGGTGCTGATAATGTCGGAGGTGCGTTACCTACACTCATATCATTTGGATAAATCGGAACCAAAGCGTATGGTAATGTTGTACCGAATACACCTTCATTATTAGCATTAATTATAACACCTCTGATGTAGTTAATTGCAGTTCCTGCAGGTGGAGGTGTCCATCCCGGTACCAGTGTGTCTCCTGATGGAGATCTCGAATAGAAATTTGAAAAGTCTCTGATGTACATTAGATTTCCGTTCTCATCAATGATTGAGAATGGCTGTCTGTTTGCTAAACCTGCGCCGGCAGTAACGTTTCTGAATTCAACATACATACCTTCATATTTTTCACCATTAACGAAGTTAATGGTGCTTGTACCTGATCCGGGAACGCCTGTACCGAAATCTGTAATGTTAACAGGTTTAGGTGTAGGTCTTTTTCCTGAACTTTGTAGAATATCAATTTGTAACGGAGAAGAAAGTGTATCAATTTGTAATTGTGTTAACCATCCTGTGTATGCAGGTGTTGGTGAACCTGTTCCCCAGAATTCCTGAACATATCCTTTTACTCTGATAACTGCACCTGTGTCTATTAAATCTAAAGCTGTCTGAGGACCTCTTGTAGCTTGTCTTAATGTAATACCACCAAAAAGACCGCTTGCCGTATCCTGAATATAACACTGCCAGCTTGTTGAGCCTCTTAATAATGTTCTGAAATCATTGTTTGCAGGTGAAACTCTCGGCGGAGCAACAACTCTACCAACAATTGTAACTGAGTCACCTAATATATTTGACCGGTCTCTACCTATAGCCAGCGAGTCGGTTTGCTTGGACTGGATTTCTTGTATAGTAACTGCTCTGAACGGGGGGAGTAAACTGAATCCCAGAGAGTAAGCAATGTAAACTATCACTAATACAAGCGGAATGTACTTTAGCATTTTTTTCATAATGATGAATTTTATTTAACGATTAAAAATTTACCTTTTTTAACTTTTCCGGTTACCTGGTCCTTAACCGTGAATATATATAACCCTGAAGCTATTGCCTGCTCGCTCTTGGATATTAAATCCCAGGCATGTTCACCGCCGGCGAACTTCTGTGTACCATTTGAATATGTTTTAAACCATTCAATATCTGTTCCGTTATAAGTAGCAGCATCATGAGAGAATTTATCAACTAAATCCCCTGCTAAAGTCCAGATAGAAATATCGCACTTTGAAGGAAGATTATAGAAATAAATTTTTCTTAATACTTCTGTTTTTACTCCGGTTCCATCCCAATAAGCGCTGCTGTAGTAAGGATTTGGATATACTCCAATCTCGGCATCTTCATTATTATTTGCAGGTGTACCTACTATAATTCTTTGTGTATTTGCAAGCAAAGAACTTTCTAACGAACCTAACTGCTGGGCAGAATCACCTTTATCGTACGCTGTTATTGAATAAATATACTGGAAACCGTTCAACTGATTAGTGAAATCGAATTTATACCAGTATTTAGTGGTATCTCCGTCAAAAAGAACCGGTGTATTTAATTTTACAAATCCGAAACCGGTATTATTAAAATATCTGTTACCTGCAGAATCAAAATCAGCAATCAGCTTAAGCTGGCTGGTTAAATCGGTATTCAATCCTAATTCGGAGCCGGGATTAGTTCTGTATAATCTATAACCTTCAAAATCTTTTTTTCCTGAAATAGGGTCAACTGAATACTCTGCATTAGCAGACCAGTATAAAGTCACTTTTTGGTTTTCAATTATTGCTTTTGTCTTTGGAATATCAGGAGGTGCAGGAAGTTTATAACCGTTATCATATGCTCTCTGAGCCCAGCCCGCACTGACATATAAATTTGTTTTCTGATAAGATGAATCGTAAGTTGCAGGGTCTGTTCCATATTTCTTGGCACAAATAACTGCAGTAACAAAATTTAATGTGTCCTGAAGATATCTTAATGAATACTTGCTTCCGTCAGGATTTCTGAACGGCCCGTATGAAATCAATGCTACTCTGTTATTCGGAGATAATCTTACATTATTAAGTCTTTCAGTATTCATAGTATCGGTACCTCTTAAATATCCGTGCATTTTCTGATATCTTCCCGCAACTACAGGGTCGTTATCTAATGTAGGTGAGAAATAATATAAGTCAGTTGTATTTTTAAACTGCCATACTGTCCAGTGAGTTCTTTTCTGAACTGATTCAAAACTTGGCTTAGGATTTACGCCAAGTAATTTAATAGCAGCATAGTTATCCGTGAAACCAACGTCTCCACTGTAATCATATGCATAAGTCATATTCAAACTGTCAACAAATCCGTTTGCACCTTTATTATAGAATGATGTTCCTCCGGGAGGTGTAATATTTGTGTTTCTTACAACACAATCGTGCCATAAGCCGACAAACAAACTATCAATTGGAGATGTATCTGTTCCTTTACCGATATTTATAATTTTATAATTAAGGATTACCCAGTTATTAGCAAAGTTAAGATTGTAAGCATAGGTTTGCAGTAATACTTTTACGCCAAGCGGAGTATGATTAACAATCGGAATTCCTCCTGGTGTTAAACTTGTATCTGTAAATTCTGTTACGAAGTCCTGATGTGAAATTGCATTTGCTGAGTAAACAGGTGATGTCTGAAGTGAGGAACGTTCTAATATTGTTCCGTCAGGAGCGTTACTGAACTCAAAGCCCTCGGTTCTGTTCGCTGTAGATACGTCGATTGCTCCTGTTGTAACTGAAGTCTGGCCGCTTTTTACGCCGCCAATCCATAAGCCCGATAAAAACATATTTTCAATACCTGAACCTATAGGATACTGACATGACGGTTGAGCCGGAAAATTGGCAAATCCGTTTCCTATGGTACCATAGTTAGTAACTGTCAGTGCAATATTACCGATGTTTGTGTATTTATTATTAATATCATCTTCTATGTGATAAATTCTATAAGATGCGGCATCAATGAAGAACAAACAGGTAATTGAAAGTAAAACAAGTCGTAGAGTTTTCTTAATGTTCAAGAGTTAAATTTTATTAAGAGAAAATTATCTTAGGTTTATTAAAATAATATAAAGAAACTTATATATTAAAGGTTAAAATAAATATTTTTTGGTTATTTAAAAAAGAAATTGTGCAACAAAAAACCCGATCCCGCTTTAGCGGGACCGGGCTTTTTACCTATGAAAAAATTATTTTATCAGCATCATTTTTTTCACTTCGCTGAAACCGTTAGCCTCAAGCTTGTAAAAATAAACTCCGCTGTTTAGATTAAGTTTAGCTGCATCGAAGTTTAAGCTGTAATTTCCGATGCTGTAATTTTTATTATTTATAAGTGAACTTACTTCCTTTCCGTTCAAATCAAAAACTTTAAGAGTTACTAATGATGCTTTATCCAAAGTAAAACTTATCTTTGTATTCGGATTAAACGGGTTAGGATAGTTTTGTTCAAGCGTGAAGTTTTTTACAACTTCAGACGGATCATTTATCCCGGTTGAAGTAATACTGACTAGTCTGTTATTTGCAAAATTCCATTTATCATCATGAGGGTCGAAGTCAACTATTACCGAGTTCCCGTTTGCATAAAGTGTATCTACTAAATTTGGTACATTCGGAGCAATGTATCTGAATGTAAATGTAATTGTATCCAGTAATGAAGGTTTAGGCATAGTATGAGTCAGTTCATTTTTACGAACCGAATCTGCTGTACCACCATAATAAACATTTTCTTTTATCTGAACAAATGGGTCCAGCGGCGATGTAGTTAATTTCCCGTAATATGAGGCAATGTTGCATCCGCCTGCGCTATCAGGTCCGCCGGTAATTTTTAATTTAAAAGTTGCAGTGTCCCCTGCTCTTACACTTGTAGGTCCAAAGAATAAAACTTTAACCTCAGGTGCAGGCTGTGTTTCGTTATGACAGATACATCCTTTGTCAAAACTGTTCGTGCCGGGCCTTTTAGTTGTGTCAAAAATGCCGTCGGGAAATGCTGTTAAATTAATGTAGAGAATTGAAATGAATCCTATCGCCAGAATTGAAATGGTGAATTTTCGTAACATTGAGGATTATCTTTTTAGTTTTATATAATTTAGTCTTATGCTTTGAAACATTCAATTTATTTTGCAGTATCTTCTTGATTACTTTTTATATCATTTAAGATTAAAATCTCTACTTTATAACAACAAAAAAATAATTATCTTCATCAAATTTTCACTTCATTTAAATCTCAACATTAATGCATCTAATAGATTGGATTATTGTAGCATTGTATTTTGTTATATCTCTGCTGATTGGAATTGTTTACTCTAAAAGAGCCGGAAGTTCCACTGAAAATTTTTTCCTTTCTGGTAGACAGCTTCCATGGTGGCTTGCGGGTATATCGATGGTGGCAACAACGTTTGCTGCCGATACTCCCCTGGCTGTAACTGAGTTAGTCGGACAAAACGGTATCGCGGGCAACTGGCTATGGTGGAATATGCTTATTGGCGGAATGATGACTGTGTTCTTTTTTTCAAGATTATGGAGACGCGCAAATATTTTAACCGATGTTGAGTTTATTGAATTGAGATACTCAGGTAAATCTGCAGCAGTGCTGAGAGGATTTAAAGGAATTTACATGGGTATCTTTATGAATACAATTATCATGGGCTGGGTAAACCTTGCAATGATAAAAATTCTTATAGGAATGTTCCCTGAATATGTGAATGAAGGCAATGCTATTTTGTATGTTGGAATTTGTATGGTCCTTACCGCAGGTTATTCAGCACTCTCGGGATTATGGGGAGTTGCAGTTACAGATGCATTTCAGTTTATTCTTGCAATGGGCGGTTGTATAGTTTTAGCAGTGATAGTTGTAAACTCACCGCAGATAGGAGGAATAGACGGCTTACAGGCAAAACTTCCTGACTGGGCATTAAGGTTCACTCCACAAATTACGAGCGAAACTCCCGTAGCCGATACAAGCGGCGCATTGGCAATGACCATTTCTTCATTCCTTGCTTTCATAGGCATACAATGGTGGGCTTCATGGTACCCGGGCGCAGAACCCGGCGGCGGCGGATATATTGCTCAAAGAATGATGAGCGCTAAAGATGAAAAAAATTCTTTGTTCGCAACTTTGTTTTTCCAGATTGCTCATTATTGCTTAAGACCATGGCCGTGGATTTTAGTAGGACTATCATCCTTAATTTTATATCCTGATTTATCGCACGCAGATAAAGGACTCGGCTTTGTAAAAGCTATGAATGATTTTCTTCCTGTAGGATTAAAAGGGTTATTACTCGCTGCATTTTTTGCCGCATACATGTCAACAATTTCAACTCACCTTAACTGGGGAACATCATACTTTATAAATGATTTTTATAAACGCTTCATCAAAAAAGACGGCAGTGAAAAAAGTTATGTTACTGTCTCACGCTTAATGACAATCGTCTTTATGATACTTTCTATTTTAGTAACAACACAGATGAAAAGTATTTCCGGAGTTTGGAGTTTCGTTATTGAATGCGGCGCAGGTTTAGGATTGGTCTTAATATTAAGATGGTTCTGGTGGAGAGTAAATGCTATTGCAGAAATAGCTGCAACTGTTACTCCTTTTATAGTATACGGAGTTTTATATTTTGGAAAATTCAATATTCAGTTCCCGCAGTCGTTATATGTTATTGTTCCAATCACTACTTTAGTCTGGATAATTGCAATGTATCTTACAAAGCCCGTTGACGATGAAAAGTTAACTTCATTCTATAGACAGGTTCATCCGGGCGGTATAGGCTGGAAGAAAATTTCAGATAAACTTACTGATGTAACACCCGACTCAGGATATTTCTTTTTGTTTGTTGACTGGGCTTGCGGAATTGTTTTAGTATATATGTTCCTGTTCGGAATGGGTAAAATTTTATTCCATGATTATCTTATGGGCTCAGTATTTATATTAATAGGACTTGCAGCAGCAGGAGTAATTTTCTGGGACCTAAACAGAAGAGGATGGAAGTCCATCAATTAAAACATAACTTCATGATAGAGATTATAAAAAACGATTTGTGGAAACAGTTCGGCGCTGCACTCGATATGTTTGAAAATGCTATTGAGAAATGTCCGGCTGAATTATGGAACAATAAAGATACCATTGTCTGGTATTGGGCATTCCATACTTTATTTTACACTGATTATTATTTATCGGAAGACCCTGATAATTTTCATCCTCCTGTACCATTTACACTTTCAGAATTTGAGGAAGGGACTATGCCCCCAAAAGTTTATACAAAGGAAGAGTTAATCAGCTACACAAAGTTTTGCCGGGAAAAGTGCCGGAAACTTCTCTCAGGATTAACTGAAGAAAAGGCAAAGATGCGATGGATAAACAAATGGAAGAATTACAGTATATTTGAAATGTTAATTTATAATCTAAGGCACGTCCAGCATCATACCGGACAGCTGAATTTATTATTAGGTCAGATAGATCACGATTTACCTGTATGGGTGTCGCAAACGAAAGTAGCACTTAATTGAAGTATTCATACTTAATAAAAGAATCATTACGAGGTTTTAATTCGGCAAAGCTAAGTACATTAGCTTCAGTCTCTACTATTGCCCTGTCACTGATAATCATAGGCATTTATTTTTTTATCTCGGTTAATTCTTCTTCGTACACAAAAAAAATAAAAGATAAAGTTGAGCTGGAAGTTTTTCTGCAGGACGGTTACTCTATAAATGAACTCGATTCTCTCAAAGAAAATTTAAAACGCCTCGGCGGAGTTAAACAGATTACATTTGTATCAAAGGAAGAAGCTGCTAAAATTTTCGAGAAGGAATACGGCAAGGAAATGCTTGAAATACTCGAAGGAAATCCCCTTCCCTCTTCATTCAAACTTGCTTTGTACGATGAATATAAAACGGTCGATAAAGTTGAAAAATTAAAAAAGCAGATTTCAGAGTTAGGATTTGTTTCAGATGTTATCTATCCTAAAAAAAATCTTGAAATGGTTGATAAGAACTTTTCATCCATTCTTTCACTCAATCTTATTATTCTTATAGTTATCACTATCTCTTCAATATTCTTAGTATCAAATACAATCCGGCTTGTAATTGCCTCCAAAGAGAAACTGATTTACACAATGAAGCTTCTCGGCGCTACCAAAAAATTCATCCGCTCACCTTTCTTGATTGAAGGATTTATGCAGGGACTCATAGGAGGAATTATTGCATCTGTTTTTTTATATGTCCTTATGGAGTATGTTGCAGGTAAGCTTGGAGAAGTGAATGTGTATATAGAAATAGGAAGATTCTTTTATGTCCTGATTGTAATAGTTCTCGGAATAATTCTCGGTATTGCAGGAAGCGCAATATCAATAAGACGATATTTAAAATTTGACAGTTAATTTAAAAATAAAATTCTAATGTTAAAAGTTGGTGATAAAGCGCCCGAGTTCACTTTAATAAGTGATGAAGGTAAAAATGTTTCATTAAAAGATTTAAGAGGCAAAAAAGTTGTTTTGTATTTCTACCCAAAGGATGATACGGAAGCATGCACAGAAGAAGCATGTTCATTCCGTGATAACATTAAAGTTATCGAAAAGAAAAACGCAGTTGTCATCGGTGTAAGTAAAGATAACACTAAGTCACATGTAAAATTCAAAAAGAAGTATGACCTTAACTTTCCTTTGCTCAGTGATGAAAACAGAGAAATGCTTGAAGCTTACGGAGTATGGAAAGAAAAAAGTATGTTCGGAAAAAAATATATGGGCATAATAAGGACTACTTTTATCATAGATGAAAAAGGAATTATAAAAGAAATCTGGGATAAAGTTTCCGTTAAAGGTCATATAGAAGATGTAATATCAAAATTATAGAATTAACTTTACTTATAATATTGTTATAATTATTTTTCCACCAAATCCATTTTATTAACCAAAAAATCACACCCCATGAATAAATACCTAACCGAGTTCATCGGCGCATTTTTTCTAATCCTTGTAATAGGATTAACCGGCAATCCTCTTGCAATCGGAGCAATCCTGATGGTAATGATTTATATGGGAGGAAATATTTCAGGCGGACATTATAATCCTGCTGTTACTCTTGGAGTTTTCATCAGAGGAAAAATTGACGCAAAAGATATGATAATGTACTGGGTATTCCAGTTATTCGGCGCTATCATTGCAGCCTTTGTGGTATTTGTTCTTACAACTAAAACAATGCAGGTTGTTCCTGCTGTTGGCAGAGACTTCGTAAAAGTTATTCTTTGTGAAGTACTTGGTACATTTGCTTTAGTTTCTGTAGTGCTGAATGTAGCAACTACAAAAAAAGCTGCAGGTAACAGTTACTTCGGTCTGGCAATCGGTTTTACAGTACTTGCATCTGCATTTGCATTCGGACCAATATCCGGCGGAGCATTCAATCCTGCCGTGGCATTAGGACCGCAGATTGTTGACGCAATTAAAGGCGGCTCTTCAATTATGTACAGCTGGTATTATATCGTCGGATGTTTTGCAGGCGGAGCTATTGCAGCAATTGTTTTCAGAATTTGTAATCCTGACGAGTATCAGGCATAAAATTTTTACTATTTATAAAAAGAAAAGCCCGTTCTGCTTATGCCGAACGGGCTTTTTTATTTATTCTTTGTTTATTTTTCTTACTTAACCAAAATCATTTTTCTAACTTCTCTGTAATCACCTGCTTCTAATTTATAGAAATACATTCCGCTGTTTAATTTCGATGCATCAAAATCTATTGAGTATGAACCGCTGTTAACGTTTCCATTAACTAATGTCTGAACTTCTCTTCCTGTTATATCAAACACTGTTAGTTTTACAAATCCTGCCTTCTCTATAGAGTATGCAATTTTTGTAACCGGGTTAAACGGATTCGGGAAGTTCTGCTCCAAAGAATATTTAACAGGAGTTGAATTTTCGCTTCCTGAAATTCCAACTAAAGGACTTACAACTAACTGATAAGTTCTTGTGTGGTTTCTCACACCGCCCGGTTCAGTACCTGTAATCTGAATATTATATGTTCCAATAGGTACTAACGCATTAGTGCTCTGATTTATAATCAATGAATCAGGGAAGTTATTTACTACTCCGCCGTTACTTAAAGAAACTGTTAAGGTTCCTACTGCAGGAGGATTTAATACTGTCGCTGTAAAATTAATTGGTCCGGTCATAGGTCCCATTGCAGGAAGTCTCAATCTGTTTTGTCTTGATGAATTTACATTGATTGAGTCAACAGGCTTTGAAAATGAAATTCCATAATCAGGTAAGTATGCTGAATAATCATCCAATGTGTTATTTCTTCCGTCCATCCAGAAAGGCATGGTAATGGTTTTACCTGCGATTGAATGGTAGTCGCCAATATAATATGCCTGTCCTGAACCCTGTGATTGTTTTACATTACCCGGGTTAAAGCTTTGGTTTGCGGTTTTTATATTTGTGAATGTTGCGCCGCCATCTGTTGATACTGCGCAATATGTCTCTGTTAAAATATTTGAAGGGTCATTTCTTGAATCATACCACATTACCCATACTCTTCCTTGGTTATCAACTGAAATATCTGACATCCACTGATCTGTTGTGCCTACGTCATCATTTACTCTTGTAGGTGTTAAGTTATTCCAGGTCACACCTTTATCTGTTGATTTAACTACAAAGATATCGGCATTATCCGGTCCTAAAGGATTTGCAGCATAGTTAATATAATAAGTACCTCTGTATGGTCCGTTGCTTAAGTCACAGGCAATCTGCGGGAATCCGCTCACTCTGATATCACCCTTTAAAACATATCTGCCGAATGTGGAATTGAAAACACCCGGTTCAGTATAAGAAGCAGCTTGAACTTGAGGAGCAAAAGTAGCTCCGCCGTCAGTAGAATATCTTACTGCAGCTCCGCCCTGGCTCCACGCTACAACAACTCTTCCGTCAGGTCCTACTGCAATGTTTGAACCTTGTGAGTTTGTAGTAGAAAGCTGTATAGGTGCAGACCAGCTTACACCTTGGTTTGTACTTCTGTAAAATCTTATTGGTGCAGGAGTAACAGAAAAATCTGTATAGCCTACATAAATGTAATTTGAATATGGTCCTGCAGTTTGGTCACATTCAATCCATTGTTTATCAGCGCTTGAATTAGAAAAAATGTTTCCCAAGTTTGTCCAGTTCAATCCGCCGTTAGTAGATTTCCAAATTCTAACACCGTTGTTTAAAACTGTATAATATGCATTACCTAAACTGTCAAAGGCAAATACAGGATCACCTTGTGAAACACTGGTAGCAATATTGCTCCATGATACTCCGCCGTTTGTAGTTACATAAACGTTTGTAGAGGAAACAACAGCTCTGTTATCACCTGCTATAAAGTTTAGCGGATTTCTTGGGTTTACTGCTATATGTGTTTCTGCAAATCCCGGAGTTGTTGTTACTTTGTAGTTATCGAATGCTCCTACTGAAACCACTGCATCTACTCCGTAAGCCTCTGGTGCATAGACTTTCGGGAAAATTGTTTTTAATGGAAGCGGAACGTAGTTTGGGTTATATTGACTCCAGTCCATCTGCGCAAACAAATTGGCTGAAATCAACATTGTAAAAATGATGAATATTTTTCTCATACTGAGGGTTTAGTTTTTAGTCCCTAAAAATAGGAAAAAAAATGATTGAATGGTATTGTATTTTATAAGTATATATTAAAAAAGCCCGCCGGATCTTCTCCAACGGGCTTTTAAAAACCGAAACCGGTTTTAAATAAATCTTATTTTATTAAAGTAAGTTTCTTTGTTGATACAAAGTTACCTGCTTGTAATTTATAGAAATAGATACCTGAAGTTAATTCAGATGCATTCATTGTAATTGAGTGTGTTCCTGCATTCTTGAATCCGTTAACAAGGCTCATTACTTCGTTACCTAATGCATCATAAACTTTTAATGATACATCTGTAGCAACAGGTAATGAATAGTTAATTGTTGTTGTAGGATTGAAAGGATTTGGGAAGTTTTGCTCTAATGAATAATTATCAGGAACGATAGTTGATGGATTTTCAACACCTGTGATTGTTTCGTTGATTTTTAATACTGAACCGTCTGCGCAAATTGCATAACCATAGATTGTATTTCCGTTTTGTAAAATATCCATTGAAGTTATACCAGTAAGACCTGATGTTGATTGTACTGTCCAGTTTAAACCGCCGTTTGTGCTTTTCATTACGCAGCCTGAAGCACCTGTACCACCGCTCATGTAAACAGTGTTTGAGTTCTTCATCCATTTAATTTGTGAAGCGCCACCAACTGTAACGCCTGTTGCGATATTTGTGAATGTAGCGCCGCCGTCAGTTGTTCTTGCAATGTTTGGTAAAGATGTAGAGCTTGCAACAACACCTGTTAATTTGTTATCAGCAAAAGCAATACATGGTGTGAATGTACCTGTTGCTAAAGCTGTTGTTCTTAATACCCAGTTAGCACCACCGTTTGTTGTCATGTAGAATCTGATTGCAGCAGCTGAACCAACACTGACACCAAAACCGAAGAAACTTGCATCATTTACGAAAATGGAATTCTGTGCTGATGCGCAATTTGCAATTCCCGGAGGAGGTGTAGCTAATACCGTCCAGCTTGCACCGTTGTTTGTTGTTGTATTAATATAATAAGCACCGCCTAAACCTGTAGGAGGATCTGATTGAGCAACACCGAAGTTAGAAGCGTTTCTACCGAAAACTATTCCGTTGAAGAATCCGCCTGTACCACCTGTGCTTGCAACTGCTGTCCAGGATGTACCGCCGTTAGTTGTTTTGTAGAATGTTGCGTTTCCGCCTGCACCGCCTGAACCACCGCCGTTACCTACGTAACATGTAAGTGAATCTACTGCCCAGCAGCAGAATAAATCGAATGCAGCTAAACCGGTTGTTCCTGTAGGTGTCCATGTAACACCGCCATTTGTAGTTCTGGCTACAAGTGGTGCTGTTCCGCTGGAACCTGTTGCGACCCATGCACATGTTGGTGAACATACTGAAATACTAGGTGATTCACCGCTTCCGGCAATACCTGTAACTCCGCCAACGAAACTCCATTGAGCAAATACATTGGAGCTTAATACTAAGAGGGTAACGATAAAAATGTAGGTTAATTTCTTCAAACCAATCTCCGTTTAAGTTTTTTAATTAAATAATTGAAACAATATAAAAATTTTTAGAATAAAAATCTGTATTAAAGTATTTGGGAATTATCTCAGAGGTGAAAGAACGGGAGAGGAATTAAATCCCCTCCCTTTTGTAAAACTTCAAATATTATTTAACCAACATCATTTTTTTGGTTTCGCTGAAGCCGTTTGCTTCGAGTTTGTAGTAATAAATTCCGCTTGATAGATTAGCTCCGTCAAATACTACTGAATATGTACCGGCTTGCTGAATACCATCTACATATGTTCCGATTTCGTTTCCAAGCATATCATATACTTTGAAAGTTACGTTTCCGTCTTTCGGAATTGAGTATCTGATATTTGTAGTCGGATTGAAAGGATTAGGATAATTCTGTGATAATGAATAATCAGTAACAAGTGAGCCGTTATTTCCAACGCCTGTTGTGATAGTCGGTGAGAAATTTAATGACTGCTGTATATCATAATCAGTTGAGATCGAAGTTCCGTTTTTGTAAACAAAAATATTGACAACAGAATTATCTGCAACTACATCTGCAGGAATTACATAATTCATATGCTTTGTAATTGTTGTACCTGTTGTCCAGCTTCCTGTTGAAACAGATTCACCCATATTGCCGTTAATCATGGCTTTCACAACATGGTTATGATGATAAGCTGCTGCTCCTATGCAGCCTGAGTTTCCTGTCTGTGAATAAATAAGATTGTTCTCAGTTAAAATTTCATTCATTGAAAAGTTACCGGTCAAATCTACTCTAGCTGTAAGATTTACGTCACATGAAAAAGTTCTTGTTGCTGAATTGTAGTTTCTGTTTGTAATAGCAATTGTAACAGTAGGTGAAGCAAATGATTGGACTATAACTTTATTGTTCCATACACCTCTGTCAATAATTCCGGTTTTTCTTCCGACTACACCTGTAGGATACGAGTTAAATCCAAAAGTTGAAATCATTCCTGATGAAGGAGCAAGCCATGGATCGCTGCTTCCGCCGCCGTGATAAGCAACTACAGTTGTGTTAGGATAATTGGATAAAATACCGTTGATAATATCGTGTCCACACGGGCAATACTGGCACCATGTGCCTGTACAATACTCGAGCACTGCATTTGTAGTGTTACCTGTTGTTTGTGAGAAAGAATTGTTGGAAATTGAGAAGGTAAATACGATTAAAAATGAGAGTAGAATCTTCTTCATTTTTTGTGTCCCCGCTTTAAGTTTATTTAAAATAATTAAGTAATACTATGAGTTTTCTTTTTTAAATGCAATAGAAAATCTATGCAATTAACAATTAGTATTTAACAATGAACAGACCTGAAACCGTATAACAAAGGTCACATTATTGTAACATTTATTATTGCTTAAAAAATTCAATTTCTCGTAAGATAAAAAGTCGGGAAATAGTCGGATTCTTAATTCAGTTCCAAATTTCAAGTTTCAAGTTCAAAATTATTTGTTTATAGAGTTGGATTTTTGTCGGGTTTTCTGTTAATTGTTAACTGATAATTGTTAATTGAAAAAAAGTCGGGAAATAGTCGGGTTTTTGTAAATTATAAATTGTCACATTATTGTCACATTTTTTCATGCATCTTTATTAATCTCTTTTGCAAATCAAATATACATAAAATCCTGATAGAAGAAAATCTTTTCTTCCCCATTACTACTAATAGGCTTAGTTTTTCCTTAAAATAAATGCTGCACCGGCCTGCGCTTTAGGAAACATAGTTACTTCCGCTATATTTACATTCTCGTTCCTTGTAGCCACATAAAAAATTGTTTCAGCAACATCTTCCGGAGTTAAAGCTTCTATGCCCATGTAAGGGACTTTTGCCCGTTCTTGATCTCCTCTGAATCTTACAAGACTAAAATCAGTTTTCACTAATCCGGGGTCAACAGTCGAGACTTTTATTGAAGTGTCCATTAAATCTATTCTCATTCCTTTAGTAATGGCATCTACTGCAAACTTAGATGCGCAGTAAACATTTCCGGCAGGATACAATTCCTTTCCTGCAATCGAACCAAGATTTATTATGTGAGCATATTTCTTTTTCATCATTAAAGGAATTACATTTTTTGAAACATATAACAAACCTTTCACATTTGTGTCAATCATTTCATCCCAGTCCTGAATTTTTCCGTCCTGAATTTTATCCAGTCCGCGTGAGAGCCCGGCATTATTCAATAGTAAATCAATGTCCTTCCATTCTTCAAGCAGGGCATTTATTTCGCGCTCCACATCGTCACTGTTCCTGACATCTAATTTAAAAATATGGACTTTTGAATTATATTTTTCTTCGTATTCTTTTTTTATCTGTTCAAGCTTTTCAAATCTTCTTGCGCAGAGTAATAGCTTTGCGCCGTCGGCAGCGAATAAGTCTGCAGCTGCCTTCCCTATTCCGCTTGATGCTCCTGTTATGAAAACGGTTTTGTTTTTGAAACTAATCATTTCTTTCAATTAATATTTAACAATTAACAATTATCAGATCCAAATTCAGTTACTATAAAAAGTGCAAAACAATAACATAAAAACTGTTAATTGTTAATTACTAATTGCTAACTGATAAAAATTTGGCTATAAAATAGTTGCTATATTGATTATTTTTAAAGTTCCTAAATTTCAAAGTAAAGGTTTCTATATTCAAGTTACTTTTTTGACGATGAAATATTATTATTTTATTAATTAACAAACAAAAATTGATAGACAAGAAAACTAAAATAATTTGCACGATCGGGCCTTCGGTGGAATCAGTTGATATGATTGTACAGCTAATAAACGCAGGAATGGATTCTGCGCGCTTGAACTTCTCTCACGGTGAACACAGCAAACACAAAGATTACATTACAAATATCCGCGAAGCCTGTAAAATCACAGGCAAACAAATCGCAATTATTGCAGACCTCCAGGGACCAAAGATAAGAGTCGGTAAATTAGAGAATGGATTCATAACTCTCGTAGAAAATGCTGAAATACAAATTACTTCAGAAGAAATTCTTGGCAACGAAGCAGTATTCTGCACAACATTTCCGGGACTGATTCAGGAGCTTAAGGTCGGTGAAATTTTATTGCTTGATGACGGCAACATAAAACTTTTAATAACAGAAATAAAAAGAACTAAACCCGAAGTTACCTGTAAAGTTATCATCGGCGGAATTTTAAAACAGAACAAAGGCATTAATATTCCTTTCTCAGCTCTTTCACTTCCATCTCTAACTGAAAAGGATATGAATGATCTGGACTTTGCAATAAACAACGGAGTTGATTTCATCGCAATGAGTTTTGTTAGAACTCTTGACGATATTAAACTTCTTAAAGGCATCCTTCGCTCGCGCAGTAAAGAGCTGCCTATCATAGCAAAGATTGAAAGACCTGAAGCAATACAAAACATTGATGAAATAATTGAAGCAGCAGATATGATAATGGTTGCCCGGGGAGACCTTGGTGTTGAGATTTCTGTTGAAGAAGTTCCTCAGCTTCAGAAGATGATTATTAAAAAATGTAATGCAAAGATAAAACCTGTTATAACGGCGACACAAATGTTAGAGTCGATGATAAACGACCAGTCCCCTACACGCGCTGAAGCATCAGATGTTGCAAACTCTATCCTCGATGGAACTGACTGCGTAATGCTATCTGCGGAGACTTCTACGGGGCTTTATCCCCTGCAGGCAGTAAGCATGATGAAAAAAATTATTCAGAAAACCGAGACTCATAAGAAGACAACTTACTTCAATGAAATTTTCGTTGAAGATTCTCCTGAAAATATTTTACACACAATTTGTAACTCTGCCTGTATGATTGCAGAGCGTGTGAGCGCAAAAGTAATTATTGCAGTGCCTACAATTACAGGAAATACTCCTCTTATAATTTCAAACCACAGACCTGCAGCGCAGATCATTGCAGTCGGTTTTGACGAGAAGAAACTTAAGAGATTAAAATTAGTATGGGGTGTGGAGTCAATGCTTACAACTGAACAGGATGACTTGCAGACTATCATAGACGATATTAAGTCAAGGCTTGTTGCAAATGATTATTTCCAGAAGGGTGACAGAATTGTGATTGTTTCAAGAAATCCAATTCCGCAGGCTCCTTCTGCAAATGATATTATGGTCACCACAATTTAATTTATAAAATTTGAAAGAGCTGGATTTAATTATAGTTGGCGCAGGACCAATCGGCCTTGCATGCGGAATTGAAGCAGAGAAGGCAAAGCTGAACTATTTAATTATAGATAGGGGTTGCTTAGTGAACTCTATTTATAATTACCCTGTCAACATGACATTCTTTTCTACTTCGGAAAGACTGGAAATCGGCGGAGTGCCGTTTGTATCCTATGGTCCGAAAGCAACACGCAGAGAAGCGCTTGAATATTATCGTAGAGTGAAAGAAGCCTATAATCTTAGAGTAAATACATTTGAAGAAGTAAAAGATGTAAAGAAAAAAAATAATATGTTTCATGTTTCGACTTCAAAAGATAACTACGAAGCTAAGAATGTCATCGTGTCAACCGGATATTATGATAATATAAATTATATGAATGTGCCCGGTGAAGAGTTGAATAAAGTTTTTCATTACTTCAAAGAAGCGCATCCATACGCAGGAAAGAGCTGTGCAGTAATCGGCGGAGGAAATTCTGCTGTCGATGTATCGCTTGAGCTTTTCCGGACAGGCGCAGATATAACATTAATTATACGTGAAGATGATATAAAGCAATCAGTTAAATATTGGGTAAGACCTGATATTGAAAACAGATTAAAAGAAGGAACAATAAAATCTTTTTTTAATGCATCAGTAACAAAAATTACTGAAAATGAATTATTTTTTGAACAAGGGGGAGAAGAGAAAAACATCGCAAATGATTTTGTATTTGCAATGACGGGCTACCATCCGGATTTTACTTTTCTTGAACAGTTAGGAATAAAAATAGAAAACCACTGCCCTGTTTACAGCAGAGATACTCTGGAAACAAATATTGAAGGTTTATATCTTGCGGGAGTTGTATGCGGAGGGATGGAAACTGAAAAACTATTTATTGAAAATACTATAAAGCACGGCAAACAAATCATTGAAAATATTTTAAAGCATCGGCATTAATCACTTTAGAATCACTTAAAAATTACTTTAGCAATTCCTGATATATTTGCTCTGCATACTTCATTCCGTTACTATTAAAATACTGCTTACCGTTGTAGTCATCTAATCCTCCAAAAAAATTTAAACCTCCCTTTTTAATATCGCCAGCATAAGTGCCTGAAAGAGGAATAAGAATTTTGTTTAAAACTGAATTCCCTATTGCGCTGTTATTAAATAGATAGCTCATATCAAAAATTATTTCTACACATCTGTCCTTACTTTTTATTTCCGTTATATTTTTCTTATCAACATTCAGATTATTTATCTTATCGGTCTTTTCATAAAGCTCTTTTACTATATTCAGTATCTTTTTTTCCTGCGCAGATGTAAATTCCACTTTGCTTGATGCGCCTTTATTGTAAATTGTGATTTGCATTGCAGATACATTGACTGCAATGAAACATGAGAGAATTAAAATTATTGCGGATAAGATTTTCATAGATAACCTGATAATGATTCAGTTTATATATTTAACTTGTTATCTTTGTAAAAAGTGCCTTCTAATTTAACTCATCTGAATAAAATTAATTGTATTGCCATCCGGATCTAAAACTGTAACAGAAGAGCCGTTATCAGATTTTTGTAATTCGCCGTGCATGGAACCTCCTGAACTTAAAGTGTTATCAATCACCTCCTGAATATTATCTGTGACGTAATCAAACTGATGTCTGTTCTGCTCGGCAATAACACCTGCTATTTCATTTGGGCAGAACAAAAAATTTATATCAGTAATTTTAGAAGAATACATTTTAAAACCGGGGAATTCATGTTCTGCAAAGCGAATATTAAAAACTTTAGAATAAAATTCTGTCATCTTTAAAATATCTGTACAGGCAATTGTAATTTTGGAGAGTTTACAAGACATATATTTTAATTTTAATAGAAAAATTAATAAAAGCAAAAATTTTATACAAATAAAAAAAGCCCTCACTTTCTTCAAGCGAGGGCTTTTAAAATTTTAGAACTGAACTTCTATAAAATTATTTTACAAGCATTAATTTCTTTTGCTCGCTGAAGTTTTGTCCGTTAGCGCCTGTGAATTCAAGTTTGTAGAAATACATTCCTGAAGATAAATTAGATGCATTTAATTGTGTTGTATATTCACCTGCATTCATGTTAGCATCAACTAAGCTGCTTACTTCTTTACCCATTATGTCGTAAACTTTTAATGAAGTTACGCCTGATGTTGGTAAAGAGAATCTGATTGTTGTTGTTGGGTTGAATGGGTTTGGATAGTTTTGTGATAAAGAAAATTTATCAGCAACTGTTGAAACAGGAATCACATTAGTTGCAATGTCAATCCATGTTTTTCCTACTCTGAAGCCGTCGATAATACATTTAGGACCTGTAGTTGCTCCACCCTGTCTTACTGCACATCTTCCAAGATTTCCAACATCATTAGCAGTACTAGCCACAACCGGAATTGTAGCAACCGGTGGTTCAACAGGAGTAATTCCTGCTGTAAATGTATATAAGCTTGTTTCATCATCAGTTGTTGTACCGGTGTTAAATTTATATTTAATAACAACCAAAATTGTAGTATTAAAAGCGTATGGAACTGTTGAATATCCTACTCCTGAACCAACAGTACCTTTACTTAAGCCGATTTTATAACCGGTAGCATCTGTTGCAATTGTTAATCTTGAAGTATAGAGTGATGTAGAGTTATTTGGAAGCATAGCAAATATGTAATCACCTGTTGCTGTTGCTGTTGTAACGTTAAGCATGAAAGAACAATAAAGTGTTCCAACAGAATCCGCTACATCCCAATTCTTGTAAGCATCGTTTCCTGTTTCTTGCATTGTTAAAGCATTACCAACACCTGATTGAGGATATCCAACATATGTTAAACCCGGAGCAGTTACTAATAATGGATTTACTGTACCAGAATTATAAACCCAACCATGTGCTCCGATGGAATCACCTGCAGGATATGAGAAATTTTCTGTAAATCTGACCTGACTGTTTGCGGAAAGCGTCACAGCGAAGATAAATAAGAAAGTAATGAAAATTCTTTTCATAGCGTTTTTCTTTAGTTTTCGAAATTACATAAATATAAGGGTTTTCTGCTTAATAAGAAATAAGATAATATTACTATTTGGTTAACTATTTAAGCCTTTTGTGAAGTGAAAAAAGCAATTTAAAGAATATTTTTATGTGGTTTTTTACTATTAAAACTATCTCTAACAATTCCAATAATTATTTTTTGTAAATATTTTATAGTTTTTGTAAATTAATCAACGTTACAAGCTTGCAGCCTAAAATTTTTGTAATTAAATTAACCCCAAAGGAACAACTCTATGGACGTAATTGACAGAAAATTTTTCTTTGACACATGCCGAAACAGTTTCGGAGGTTTCAAAGCTTCTCAGGTAGAAGGCATCGATTTTCTTTTAGATAAATTTGATGAATCTACTGATTTCGATTCAAAGTCGAAAATAGCGTACGGCTTTGCCACAATTAAACGTGAGACTGCCGATACTTACAAACCCGTAAACGAAGGCTACTGGATGAGCAGCAACAGAGTCGGAAAGCTCTATAGCTACTATTCGAGCCACAATCCCGGAGCACTCAGCACAATTTTCCCGCACGGAAAAAACGGTGGTAATTATCTTGGCAGAGGATATGTTCAGCTTACTCACAACTTTAATTATAAAAAACTTGGTGATGCCTTAGATTTGGAGTTATTAGAAGACCCTTCCATTGCACTTGACCCCCAAAATGCTTTCAAAATTATGGAATACGGAATGGTGCATGGTTCATTTACAGGAAAGAAATTATCAAATTACTTTACTGATAACGGGTATGATTTTTATAATGCAAGAAAAATTATTAACGGACTTGATGCCGCCAGGGAAATTGCGGGTCATGCAGCCGTATTTTTCTCAGCAATTAAATTTAAGAAGAAATAAATTTTTAATTATGAATTCAGAATTCAGAATTATGAGTTATGAATTGGAGATAAAGCTCAAACAGAGTTTTCGATTCATAATTCATAATTCATAATTTTTCATTTCATCACCACAGCCTTTTTTGTATCAAATACAACTCCGTCAACAACTAAGTTGTAATAATAAACCCCTGATGAAAGTCCCTCGGCGGAGAAGTTTGCAGAGTAGTTCCCTGCCGGTTTATTGCCGTTTTCAAGAATTTTTATAAGACGTCCGTTTGCATCGTAAACGTTTAAACTAATAAAACTATTTTTGGGAAGCTGATAGTTTATGATTGTACTTGGATTGAACGGATTTGGGTAATTTTGAGATAATGAATAACTATCGGTAATGTTTGCTCCGGATTTCTCAACTGCAACAATATAAGAAGAAAATGTATTTAATTTTATATCAGATCCGGAATTAACTCTGTTCACATTGGAAAGAGTAAACATCTTTTTTTGCCCGGCTTCAACATTTGTAACGATACAAGCAAAATAATCATCGGAAAATGAAAGTAAATTTGCTGCATCTCTTTCATTATAGTTAGTTGTGTATCTCTGATTGCCATCTTTATCATATTCAAGAAGCATATGTGTTTTATTTCCGGCAGCATCAATCGAAATTCCTGACAAATAGTAGCACCACAAATCATCAGCAGAAATCTTTATTATCTGAAATTTATTTCCTGAGTTGTAAACTTTATTCCACATTCTTTCACCATCCTTCCTGATCTTCATTGTTAACACATCGGTCTTATTAGCTGCATTTAAAAAATTTGCAGTTACAACAAGATTTGTGTTTAAATCAGTCACTAAATCACAAGCTTTGTAATCCACATTAGAAGTGTATAAATCGGTCCAAAACTGAGCACCATTCGAATCAAGTTTTTCCGTCAATAAATCAAAATATGTACTTCCTTTATTGGAACTCAAATTGTAAATATATCCAAAACCATCATGTATAGTTTTCTTCAGATATACACCATCAAGATTGTTCATCGTCCTCATAAAAATCGGGTTACCGTTTGAATTAAACCTGTACACAATATATTTAGTTGAAATACCTGACTCATAACAATTATATGATATGTATCCATTATTAAACTGGTCAATGAAAAAGCTAACCAAAGAATCACTTGCGCCTGCAGACTGATTTAAAGTTTGAATCCAGACGTTTTCATTACCTGTATTTTTTGCGATAAATATTTTTGATTTACCTGTACTATCCAGATATTGTCCTGCTATAAAAACATCAGCACTGCTGTTATTTACCTGTACAAACTTTACAGAACTCTCTTTTGGCAATAAGTTTTTAAATGAAAATTTAAAAGTTACATTTCCATTATTATCTGTTGCTGCTAAAAAACCATTCTTTCTATTCGTAACTGAATCAAATAATTCTCCCCCGGCATAAATTGCTGTTGGTGTCGGAGCTATATTGGTTATCTTCACTGACTTTTCCCCGCTATAGATGTTTGCCGTCCACTGCAAAACACCTGCTGAAGTATACTTGTTTACAAATGCATTCATCTCGGTTGTCTTAGCTCTGCTTGTTCCTGATATGTATAAATAAGAATTGAAATATTTGAAATCTGATGCTGCATCATTGACTGATTGCTCGGTTGCAGAATAAGTCAGCGTGCCATTTTTATCGAAGTTATTATAATATAAATATTTTTGATTAGCGTTTTCCTGGACTTCTCCCGCGCTTATATATTGTAAATTATTTAAAGGATTCTGATACAACAGACGTGAATTCAATGACTGATTAGCGGGATTGTAAACTTCTGAATTTGAAAGAATGCCTCCGTTGAATCCAATATTTGTAAATGCAGGCATGGTTGATTCACTACGAGTCAGAGCAAATCCTTCAGTTGTTTTTAGACTGTTGATTGAAGAGAATGTACTTGTTTTCCACCAAAGAGTGCCATTGGTATCATAAGCAGCAGCATATGGATTACCCAGAAGGAATACATGTCCTGAATTATCTGTTTCAACAGTGGATAAAGTAGATAAGGCATCATCCTTTTTTGACCATACGGAGTCCAATGCTGAATTATATTTTCTAAGTACATGATGAGGCTGGTATTCCGGCATTAAATCTGTTGTGTACCCTAAATAATAGCTTCCGTTTAATTCCTTACAATCAAATTGAGCAATATAAGAAGGGTTATCAGTGTACAAATTATATTTCAATGTATTACCTGTAGCCTTATCTATTTCATATAGTGTAAAATAATTCTTGTATTGTGATGCGCGGGTGATTGCTATCACAAAACTGTTTGTCTTCATCTTAACAATTTTATTATATGTCAATCCAAAAGGCGAAGTGTTAATTGTCTTTTGCCAAAGCAAACTCCCTCCTGATGTATATTTATATAAATACACATGAGTATAAGCCGGAGGCAAAGAACTGTTATAACCTACATCTGCCAGAAGGTATATATTATTACTTTCATCAAATGATATGTCTTTTATTAAATAAGCAACTCCTTGTGGATTAGCAGGCGCTGTTACCTCCCACAATATCTGAAAGTTGGAATCAAAACATATTACTCTCTGACAGATTGCATTATCCTGATTTTTCTGACATACAAGAAGAAACTGATTAAGAGGAGTCTTAACTAATTTTCCTGTTGCAACTGCATATTCACTTTGCGCGTATGAAATAAAAACTCTTTCAGGAAAATTGTATGTTAATATTTCTTCACCTTTGGAATTAAATTTTTTTATAAATGAATTACCCGTTGGTTCGTAATTCCCTATATAAAAAATATTTCCGTTGTCGTCAATAAATGAATTAACCATCTGCCTTTGTGCAGTCGGTTTTGAAGTGCTGAAATAAACAGGAGTGTTTTGATAGAATGAAACCCGATAAGTTTGTGAAGCCCCGACAGAAGATAACAACAAACAAATTAAAACAAAAAACAGCTTTCTCATAGCATTGTCAGTTTTAATTTAGTAATACAACTAATTTAATTTGTTATTTTTATATAATCAACTTACTTTATTTGGCAATAAATTTACTTTAAAATCACTGCCTTTTTTGTATCAAATACAACTCCGTCAACAACTAAGCTGTAATAATAAACCCCCGATGAAAGTCCCTCGGCGGAGAAGTTTGCAGTGTAGTTCCCTGCCGGTTTGAATCCATTTTCAAGAATTTTTATCAATCTGCCGTTTGCATCGTAAATATTTAAGCTAATGAGCGCAGAATTTTTTATTTGATAATTTATTATTGTATTTGGGTTGAATGGGTTTGGGTAGTTTTGTGATAATGAAAAATTCTCTGCTATAGAAGAACTGCTTTCAGAAACATTCACTGTACTGAAATTCAAACTTGAATCGAGCTTGATAACAAGAATTTTAAATTCAGTAGCATAGTAGGTGTTTCCTTTATATCCTGTGAAAATGCTATAACCATTATTTAACATCATTCCAAAATTTATATACTTGGTGTAATCACTGTTGATAATATTTGACTTCGTAATATTTCCATCTCCATCTGTAACAAAAAATTTCATTTTGTTCTGTTGCTGCTGATTTGCATCTCCGGACCTTGTACTAAACATCAACTTGTTATCATCTTTTACAAAAAAGCCGGAAAGCCATTCATTACTATCCTGCGGGAAAATTTTTGTAAACTCTATATCACAATTCATATTGATTTTTTGAAAGAAAACTCTCGGATTAAATGAATTTGAATCGACGGTTATACCTGCGACAATAAAGCCATTACCGTATCTTTTTAAGTAGCTGTACCATGTAGTCTTTTCTAATAGTTTGTATGTTCTTTGGCCAGTTATATTTCCGCTTGCATCAATTTTCCCTATAAAACCCAGGGTAACAGGATACTGGTCAAGAAAATCTCCCGCACAGAATAATGTATTTGAATTTTTTTCAAAATATATGTCATGAATAAACAAACGAGCATTAATAGTAAAACCCTTTGTCCAAATTAAATTACCGTTCGAATCAAACTTAAAAACAATATTTCCTCCTACAGCATAAAAGGAAGCTCCTACTTTAATTATTTTCTCCAAATCATCTCCGCCGTCGAAATTTTTTAACCAGAGAAGATTACCATCAGTGTCATATTTCCAAATTGCTTTATGGCTCTGAATATTACCTATAATTACACATCCCTTATCATCTGTTGTAACAATACAGTTCGCATAACTTGTGTATGTATTATCAAATTCCCTATACCATATCTGGTTTCCGTATTGATTCAATTTCATTACAACTGCAGGATGTCCCGCAGGTCCGCTTCCGCATACATAGAAAGTTTCATCATCTATTCTCGAACTTTCATTACCATAACCCAAACCATAAAGTTTTTCCCAAGCTAATGATTGAGCTTTAATGGAAATGTTAACAAAACAAAAAAATAACGCAAAGACGAAAAGTACCTTTGATTTGATATTCATTGCTGTAATTTAAATTTACTAAAAGTATATTTTTATTGATGAATAATCAAGATTGAAAGATTATCTTGATATAAGTAATTGTTATTAATTAATATCTATAAGACATACTTAATTATAAAAAGTTTAATACAGCTATTCTACTATCTTTTTGACTAGCACTTGAAACTTGTGAGTGCTAATTTACGTTATATAATTCATAGTACTTTAAAATTATTCCAAATTTAAATAAAATTAACACATGAACATTAAACCATTACACGACAGAGTCGTAGTAAAGCCTAATGCTGCAGAAGAAAAAACTGCAAGCGGCATTATCATCCCTGATACTGCAAAAGAAAAACCTATGCACGGTGAAGTTGTTGCAGTAGGTTCAGGCAAAGTAGCTGAAGACGGAAAAGTAACTCCCCTTACATTAAAAAAAGGCGATAAAGTTCTTTACGGCAAGTACTCAGGAACTGAAATCACTATCGAAGGCGAAGAGTATCTCATTATGAGAGAATCTGACGTTTATGCAATCGTCTAAATTTCAGAGTTCAGATAACAGAATTCAGATTTAGCTAAATTGCTTAACAGCATTAAATTCTTGAGAGTTACATATCTCAACTTAACTATTTAAAACTTAAAACTTATAATAAAATAATGGCTTCAAAATTAATAACATTCGATGCAGATGCAAGAGCTTCGCTTAAAAAAGGCGTTGACACCTTAGCAAATGCAGTGAAAGTTACATTAGGTCCTAAAGGACGTAATGTAGTTATAGATAAGAAATTCGGCGCACCGACAGTAACAAAAGACGGTGTAACAGTAGCAAAAGAAATCGAATTAGAAGATCCGATTGAAAACATGGGCGCACAGATGGTAAAAGAAGTTGCTTCTAAAACATCAGATGTTGCCGGTGACGGAACAACAACAGCAACCGTGCTTGCTCAAGCAATCTACCGTGAAGGTTTAAAATTCGTAACATCAGGCGCAAACCCGATGGATTTAAAAAGAGGTATAGATAAATCAGTTGAAGCAATCGTTGCAGGACTGAAAGAAATCTCCTCCCCTATTAAAGACAGCAAAGAGATCGCACAGGTTGGCGCAATCTCAGCAAATAACGATAACTACATCGGTGATTTAATTTCACAGGCGATGGAAAAAGTCGGCAAAGACGGCGTTATCACAGTTGAAGAAGCAAAAGGAACAGATACAAATGTTGACGTTGTAGAAGGTATGCAGTTCGATAGAGGTTATTTATCACCTTACTTCGTTACAAATCCGGAATCTATGGAAGCTGAGCTTGAAGATCCGTACATCCTTATCTACGATAAGAAAATTTCTACAATGAAAGACCTTCTTCCGATTCTTGAGAAATCAGCACAGTCAGGCAGAAGCATGTTAATCATTGCAGAAGATATCGACGGTGAAGCTCTTGCAACACTTGTTGTAAATAAATTAAGAGGCACACTTAAAGTTGCTGCTGTTAAAGCTCCGGGCTTTGGCGATAGAAGAAAAGCTATGCTTGAAGATATTGCAACTCTTACAAAGGGTACAGTTATCTCTGAAGAGCAAGGCTACAAACTTGAAAACGCAACAGTTGCTTACCTTGGTACAGCAAAGAGAGTTGTTATCGACAAAGACAATACAACAATAGTTGAAGGCGCAGGCGATGCAGGCGACATCAAAAAAAGAATTAATGAAATAAAAGGACAGATGGATAAAACTTCATCTGACTATGACAGAGAAAAATTACAGGAAAGACTTGCAAAACTTTCAGGCGGCGTTGCTGTATTGAAGATCGGCGCAGCTACAGAAGTTGAAATGAAAGAAAAGAAAGCAAGAGTAGAAGATGCATTGCATGCTACAAGAGCTGCAGTTGAAGAAGGTATCGTTCCCGGCGGCGGAGTTGCTCTTATAAGAGTTGCCAACAGACTCGATGCAATCAAAGACGATAACCACGATATTATGCTCGGTGTTGCAATTATAAGAAAAGCTATCGAAGAGCCTATAAGACAGATCGTTGCTAATGCAGGTATGGAAGGTTCAGTTATCGTTAACAACGTAAAACTGAAAACAAAGAAGGAAGATGTAAACTACGGTTACAATGCTTTCAGCGATAAATATGAAGACTTGGTAAAAGCCGGTGTTATCGATCCGACAAAAGTAACAAGAGTCGCGCTTGAAAACGCTGCTTCAGTTGCTTCTATGTTATTGATGACAGAAGCTACAATCGTAGAGAGACCTGAAAAAGACAAAGCTCCTATGGGAATGCCTCCAGGAATGGGCGGCGGCATGGGTGATATGTATTAATAGTCATTCAGATACATTTTATTCAAATCAAAGCCCTTTCTGTGTTAACAGGAAGGGCTTTGTACATTAAAATAATTAAAATAAATAAACTAAAAATTATGAAAGCTGGAGTACAATTCGACAAATATACGGGAACAGTTGCAGCAGATGGTGAAGGTGAAATGGATTTAAAGAACCTTCTCGTAAAGAACACAGATGATGCAGAGAAATATAAGCCAATTGGTATCAAAATATTTTCAGGTAATAAAGGCCATTTTGAAGTATCAGTCATATGTATCGACAAAGAAAACTTCACAGAAAGCAAACCCTCCGCAATTGAAATTAGCTTAAAAGAAAGTCTTTCAATGGAAGATTTTTTTCGCTTATTTAAACGCTTTGAATTAATTCTAGTTACTAAAAATAATGTAGGATATGAGAACTTTGAAATCCAAGATATTTTACATTTGGAAAACGCACAAATGGTTAGCAAATAAATAGTGCAAAGAAAGATTCTCAAGTAAAGCCCTTTTAATTTATAGAGGGCTTTTTTATTTTCTATTTTTATGAAGTCCTATATTTCTTTATGGAAGATGAAAAACTTTGTTTATTAAATTGTGATTCTGATTATGTTAAAACGTCATTATACAATTCGATCGAAGAGCAAATAGATGTTGCATTTGACTTTCATAATCATGATAGAAGATATTTAGTATGCCATCTTGTTATGTATGCAAAAATTATTACCCGTGATAATATTGTTTATGATAATATTGTATCATTTTACTTTTCAAATTCTGGAATAAAACTAAAATATAAAGTAGATCGGGAGGATTTTAGTGATGATTTTTTTATAAAACAAGCAACAGTCAATGAAAAGTCTATAAAATACATCAAATATGGTATAGAGGAAGAAACAAATTCTACCAATGATTTTGATTAGGTTTACAAAAATCTCATACTTCAAAAAAATTAAAAATATAAATTAAATTATATGAGTAAGGCACTTGCAAACGCATTAGCACTGATGTTAATAATGTTTATAGTCTGGGTTTATAAACGACATATTAAATTTAATAAAGCCAAATTAAAAAAAATGTTCGATAAAGGACAATATGTTAGAATTATTGACAAATATGCAGTTAATACATCAAAGCTTCCCTCTGATTTAATTTTGGATAAAGAAGTTTATTTAATATTTGCAAAATGTTATTTTGAAACTGGAAAGTTAAGAGATTCATTATTGGAGTTAGATGCCAGTTTAAGAATTAATTCGTATTATCAAGAAGCGTATTTATTAAAGATAAAGATTTTAAAACTTTTAGGAGATTTTAGTAGAGCAACTTCGACAGTGAAAGAATTAATCGAATTATATCCAGACCAGCAAGAGTACAAAAATTTATTAAATTAATCACCTTATTCCTACTAATAGGTAACAATCCTTTTGAATAAATTTCCATTCTTCCAGCCGTTGTTGGTCTTCTGACCAACAACCACAATGCTAGAAGTTGTTGGTGAAAACACCAACAACGACAAACAAAAATTTTACTAATGCTGATTGGATTCCCGCCTTCGCGGGAATGACAAGCGTGGTGTATTTAGTATTTCTCAATTCATAATTCTACATTCATAATTCATAATTCGAACCATTCCTACTAATAGGTAATAATCCTTTTGAATAAATTTCTATTCTTATTATATTTGTGCTGAGAGTGCGAGCTAAAATCCCGCTAAAGACGGGACTGGGCTTCGCCCAGAAATCCGTCACAGATTTTACTTTTAATTGCCACGCGTTTTAACGCGTGGACTAAATAGACTAACCTTATGATGCCCTTTAGGGCAAATAATTATTTTGGCTAAAGCCATTTACTGGAATGATTTTTACTCCACGGCTTAAAAGCCGTGGCAATTTTAAAATGTGACAAAAATGTTACATTGGAACAAGGACACAAAACTCTCCCCTTGAGGGGAGTACTTTCGCGAAGCGAAAGGGAGGGGTGTTTGCCGGCAAATATAAAATGTGACAATAATGTGACAATCGGAACAAGAGTAATAAAATCCATCACAGGTTTTCAATTGACGGATTTCTAAAAAACTTGTGTATTGTAAAATCAATATTTATTTTTCAAAATCCGTCAAAAATCCATCAATTTTTGAAAAATTCTTCATTTGTCTGTGTACTCCGTCCCAAACCCCTGTTTGGGACGGAACTTGTGATTGGACGGAGCCTGTCCCGCACTTGATGCGGGGTTTCAATGCGAAACAGAGTTTCGCGGACAATTCTTTCCCAAACAGTCCGCCGCGGCGGATTGGGAAAGAGAAATAGAGAAGACCAAGAGGAAAATGTTACAATAATGTGACATTCCCAACGAGGATCCCGCTAAAGCGGGACAGGCAGTTGGGAATGAGGGTCGGAAAGAAATGTGACAATAATGTTACTTTTATACACTCGCGAATAAAATGTTACAATAATGTTACAATTTTATCAGGTGTTAAATATCGAAATGAATAACGAATAAAGAGAATGAAGTTTCACCTTTAAACACAAGTATTACACTCTTATTTTATATAAAACTATCACTATGAAATTAATTCTAATACTAATACTTCTCACTCCCCTGTTTTTATTTGGTCAGGATATTACTTTGACTGAAGGCAGTGATGTTGAAGTCTGCGGGAGGACTCTCCGCATCGATGGTATCTGGATAGACAACGGCCGGATAAAAGCAGACATATCTGTTTTGAGAGAGAAGAACTCCAAACCAATAACCGGAGGATATAAATCCCGTGACACAATTTATATTGACAAATGCCGCTATGTAGTAATGTCAATCAGTAAGTACGGGCTGAACAGCAGCGCAAAAGGAAAAGTATCGTTACTTACTGAAATCGATCAAGAGATTCAAGCACCTACGGCAGAAAGTTTTTTTATGAGTTCAGGTGGTGAATATAATCTGGGAAAACAAAAATGGACTGTAAAAAGTGTTACTGCTGATTCTGCGATTATTGATAACGCAGAAGGAGAATTGCGGGTGAAGCAAATCGTACTTAAAATAAATGATATAGTGTGGCGCGGCGCCGGCGCCTATATTGTTTCCGGATTTCCTAAAGCCCTGACATCGGATAAACGTTCTGTTGAATTGAAAATAATCAGAGATTATTCATATCTGAATCCTAACACACCGAGCATTGACGAAGCATTAATAAATCCCCCGCCAATGGGAATGACGCAGCTTATTATTCGTAAAATGAAGTATTATCCCAAGCAGAAATTTAATCAGGAAGAGTATAATGCAACTCCCGTAAAATATTGGGTATTAAAAATCTTTTTTTATCCCACAGGAATGGTGCATCAGATGATTGAATTAACCATTTTAGGTTATAAATCAATGTATGAATTTGAAGGTTATAAATCATTTGATACAGAAGCTGAGGCACTAGAATTTGCAAAGGTGAATGGGATAACGGATATAGTTCTTACAGAATAATTATGAATTATGAATGCTGAATTATGAATGCACAGCATATGATATCTTACAAGTATAAGTATGTTAGTAATTCATAATTTATAATTCAGAATTCATAATTCCCTGCCGTCTATTCCTAAATGACAAAGTGCAAAGTCATATTTCACAGGGTCATTGGCGTCGAATTCTTTTAGCTTTTCAGTCAGCTCGATTGCAAACTTAATATCACATGATTTCCGTTTAACCAGCTTCAGCTTCTGAGCGATTTTATAAACATGGGTATCGACGGGCATAATTAGCTTTGAAGCACTGATTTTATCCGACCAGATACCCAAATCAATATCATCTTTACGTACCATCCAGCGCATGTACATATTCAATCTCTTAGCAGTTGAATGTTTTGAGATGTCAGGCAATAAGTAATATATTTTATTGTTAGTTATGCTCTGTGAAAAGAACTGCAATGGAATAGTAATATTTACTTCATCTGTGTTGTATAACTGCAAAAATAAATTCTTTAATGAGCCGTATTTTATCACAGCTTTTTGAATTCCAAGAATCAGATTTGAAAGGTCTTTTTCGTCATTGAATCTATAATACAGCCCTTTGAGTCTCTTTTTGTCTTTAATCTCCGAATAATTAATGGTAAATTCGTAAGGATTCCATGAAATTGCTTCGAAAAAACGATGTGTAAACTGATTTATCTGGTCCACCCTGCCATAGGCATAAGATGAGATAATCAGTCCGGCAATCTCAATATCCCGCTCATTTTTGAACTTATGGAGTGTCCAAATGGGATCTTTTGATGACTGCTTTTTATGATATTTATGATAAAGATTATCTAAAAACTCTTTTAATTCTGTTTTTTTCAATTAATTTTAAGCTTTTTCAATATAAATGAAGAAAATATTAATACTGGGCGAAAACGAAAAACTGAACACTGAAATTAAGCATATGTTCTATGCCGATTCCATCCTTACCAAAACTTCCAAGGAATTCCCGGATATCATTTTCGAAACTACTAATATAAACAGAGAGATAAAATTCAATAATCTGAAATATATTGATGATAATTACGATGCAACCACTCCCGTAATTTCATCTTCGCTCTGCATACCTGTGCTTGAGCAAAGCGTGGAATCTTGGAGACCTGAGCGCATTATCGGCGCTGCTCTCTACCCTACTTTTTCTGAGCTGAAAGGAATGGAGATTTCCAAAACTCATATTACAGATGAGCATATATTCCCTAAAGTGAAGACATGGCTTGAGTATTTCAAGGAAGTCCATGTTGCAACTGACAGAGCGGGATTGATACATTTAAGAATAATCTCACTTATCATTAACGAAGCATATTTGGTCTGGCAGGAAGGCACATCTAACGAAGCTGATATAGATACAGCAATGAAGCTCGGAACAAACTATCCATACGGACCTATAGAGTGGAGCAAGAGAATCGGTTTAGATTTGATATATCATGTTCTCTTAAAAATGAATGATGAGTTTAAAGATGACAGATACAGAATTACTCCCTTGCTTAAAGAAAAATACCTTGAGCAATTAATAATTAGTAATTAACAATTTCCTGGTTGTACCAAAAGTTTTTTGAAAATTGTTTAATGCTAATTATAAAATGAAAACTACTTACTACATCGTCCGTCACGGCGAAACTGAAGGAAACATTAAGTTAATAATACAGGGGCACTCAGATTCACCTTTAACAGAAAAAGGACTTGAACAGGCGCAACTGATAAGTGAACAGTTATCTGAAATTCCGTTTCATACTGCATATTCATCCGACCTTGGCAGGGCAAAACAAACAGCCGAAATTATAATTAAAGACAGGGAGATAAAACTTAATACAACAACCCATTTACGTGAAAGATGTTTTGGCACTTACGAAATGCGTTCATATGATGATTTGTATAAACACTATATCGAAGGTTATGAACTTCTTAAAAAGCTTCCACATGAAGAAAGACGCTCATATAAAATTTCAGATGACATAGAAAACGATGAAGAGCTTTGGAAAAGATTCAGTACTTTTATATCTGAAACAAGTGGAATGAATGAAGGTAAGACTTTATTAGCGCTTAGCCATGGAGGGTACATGAAAGCTCTTTTACTTGAGCTTGGCTATGGCGAGTATGAAAAAGTCTTAACAGGTAGATTTGATAATACAGGTTATATCAAATTAATTGTTGAAGGAAATCAGATGAATGTTGAAGAGGTTAAAGGATTCATTAGTTCTTAGTTTCTAGTTGTCAGTTATTAGGAAGAATACTTTTCCAGCAACTGACAACTATCAACCGAATTCTACAGTTTTAGTTTAAGATTTACACCGAAAGAAAATTTAGAAGCATTGTTTACATCCGTAATAGCTGCGATATTATGAGTTCCTACGTCGAAGAGTATATACTTTGTATCTAATCCTGCTCCGAGCGAAACAAGAAATCCTTCAGTGCCACCGGCAATAAATCCTATACGCGGAATAAAAAACTGTGAGAGGAAAAATTCTGCCCCGGCACCTATAGTAGGAACGGTTGAACTTCCTGCTGCATTCTTTGATAATCCCTGAATATAGTCCAGCGAGATAGAAACAAGTTCTTTAGAAAGTGAATCAGCCTTAACTCCAAAAATATTTTTAAAAATTTTGTAATTAACTCCAAGCCGTAAAGTCATTGGCAGCATTTTTTGAAATGCGCTGATGTATGTTTTTTGACCATTGATTAAATTACGAAGTGAATCAAGCTGTTCTGATTTCGCAAGGTCAGTTACAACAAACTCCCCTGCATATTTATATTCATAGTTGTTTCCGTACCAGTTCATATATCCGATATCTGTTATGCTCATTCCCACTGACCAACGTTCATTAATTTTCCCGTTCATACCTATATCGAATCCCCAGCCGAACCCTGCGAGTCTGCCAAGTCCCGGGTATTCAATTTTATCATCGGGTCTTATTGATGAACGAAGGAAAGTAACTGCTCCATGGCTTGTTATCTGTGCAGAATCATTTGTAGAAAAATTTAAGTCGTTACTTTTTATCCCGATATAGTAATACCCAAACTGTGGTTTTAGCGAAACTCCCCAAGCAAATTGTTTGAACATACTTTTTAAAAAAGTCTTGGACGTATTTGCATATGAAATATTGAGCTGGCGAATCCATGAAAGTTCAAGTCTGTACTGTGAAAAATCATAAGTCTTATTTATTTCGTTGCCGAATAAAGTAAGCCTAAGCATTTCTTCGGGTAAAAATGATTTGCCGAAAATTTTGTCTTCAAAAGAAAATCCTAGAACCCCGGCTTTAGGAATCTTAAAAGCAGCAGAAACAAATTTATAGCCAAGTCCCATTCCTAACTCAGAATTTTTAGACTTGCTGAGAATATCTTCTTTATCCGCAGTAGTCCAGTATTTCGCATTGCCGCTTCCGTCGCCAGTAAAATACTTATTATAAAAATCTATTGTGAGAAATTTGCTGTTCATCATATATCCCCCGGTAGTCATTCCGTTAATATAAATTCTTGTCTTATCTTTAGGTTTAACTAAAGAAAGATTTGCAGGATTTAAATTTAAAGCATCTATATTGTATGAGCTGGCAACACCTGTTCTTCCCATGGAAAGACTTCTGACATTATCTGAGTATTGAGAGTATGAAATTGAAGAATATAAAAATAAAATTATCAAAATTAATTTCTTCATCGTGTTCCTCCTTCTCTTCCCTGAACAACTCTGTATTGCAAGACTCCCTGACTTCGTACGTATGCATAATCATCACCTTTTAATCTAATAATTCCTGCATTCGGATTAGTGATATACTTTAATTCAATGTAAACTCGCCCATATTGTTTTATACTTTGTATGTTTTCACGATTAATTTCGATCTCAATTTGTTTTGTCTTCTGACCTCCGGGAAGCACTGAGCCGTCAGGTCCAACATCTGCAGCTTCAACCACATAAAATGAATCGGGCTCCTGATTTGGAAATTGGCCTGTAAGATAGAGTAACGGATGACCAGATGAATCTGTTACAGTGACTTTAGCCTTTAACTTCAGAGCGATTGCGTTAGTAATTGTTGTAGTAATTTTTAAGCTGTAAGATTTATCAACATCTTCCAGTTGCTTTTTTGTAAATCCTGATTTTGAAGTATCATGATAAGAGTTATACAGTGTAGATTGAAATCTCAGAGGAATTTCAACATTAAAAAATGTCTCAATACTGTCTTTTACATCAAGACTGACATCCTGATTATTTAAATTTATATATTGGTCCCTTACAAAAATAATTTTATCAGGAACGTTTCCCATGAACTCAAGAATGTTACTGTTGCCCGTAGTTATATTTAAAATTTTCTCTCCAAATGCACCTGAGGAAGTTCTTGCAGGAATTGAAACATTGTAAAATGAATCCAATGTTCCGTTACCGTCATAGTCAAAAAATAATCTTTTAGTTGTTCCTGCAGATTTATTGTATCCATAAAAATAAGCTTTCTTAAAATCTATTTGAGTCGAAATATAATTTCGTACCGAAATTTGTGCTTTCTTAACAGCTGAGATTGTCAAAGGTTGATTCGGAGCATTTGTTCCAAGTGGTCCGTCAATAGAATCCAAAATAGCTAACGAAGGTTCTGGTTTTACCCTGCCTGAAACAAAACTTAACTGTGTAGGAGTGACTGTATAATCGAAACTTCCAAATCCAATTGACTGTGAGGAAGAAGTGCTTACAAAAAAATCCAGTTTGTTTGAAAGTAAAGTTCCATTATCTATATAATAGCCAGAAAGATTTAGCGATTGCTGAATAGTAGAATTTACCGGTATAACACCTGAAACCTGAAAAGGTAAATTAGATGTACGGCTTTTCAAATTTTGAATTCTAAGCACAACATTATACGGAACAGTATTGTTATTATTGAATCTGAGATTTAAAGTGCCATCAAGAAAATATGCTTTTCTGACTGCGCTTGAATCATCAAACTTCAAACTAATTATAGTATCACGGTTGTATAGAACAACATTGTTTGAAATATTAACACCTTTAAATTTAATATTATTGGCAAGGTCGTCTTTGCTGTGTACGTTTCCAGTCAATACTACATCATTGTTTAAAGAATCAATGTAAACATTTTGATTTCCTTTAAGCATTGACATGACGGAATAAAATCTAGTTATAAAGGGGAGATTTGCATCGATATCGTATTCGGGAGATACGAAATCTTTAATCTGACAACCCGATACAATTGTAAGGAGAATTGCGATGAGGGCGCAGAAAATCCGGAATAATTTCAAACTCTTTTTCAGTGAAGGTTAAGTTGAGTTAAGATAATATTTATTATCTAATTTTGAAAGACATTTTTGAAATTAACTTAACCAAAATTACATATTAATTTTAAAATTTGTGCAAAAAAAAGACCTGTCGGTAAATCACTCCGACAGGTCTATATATTGTTAGTAAAGGTACTAAAAGGGCTATTTTACGAGCATCATTTTCTTTGTTTCTCTGAAATTATCTGAAGATAAGGTGTAGAAGTAAACACCAGTTGATAATTTACCAGCATCAAACACAACTTCATTTGTTCCTGTAGGAACAACTTCGTTGTTAAGTAATGTCTGTACTAATTTTCCGGTTGCATCATAAACATTTAATGACATCTTTGAAGATTTAACTACGTCAAATCTAATAGATGTTGTAGGATTAAATGGGTTTGGATAATTTTGCTTTAATGAGAACTTATCCGGTACTGTTGTTGATATATTATTAACAGCAGTTATAGCGACTTTCTGGAAGCATTGATTTACTCTGTATACAGGAGCATTATCTGTGAAGCTTGAACTTCCCGGTCCTTTTGTTGAAATATAGTGAATGTTAAATGATGTATTTGAATTTCCTGTTAATGAGATCGTTGGATATAATTCGTCTTGAGTATGTGAATTTGTTAAATTTGTAGGAGTTGCCCATGTTAAACCACCGTTTGCAGAATATGTGTACCAGATATCATTGTATGTAAAAGTATCTGCTGAGTCTCCGGGTTGGAAAGCAGAGAATGCACAATAAATCATAGAACCATCAGCTGAATAAGCAATAGAAGGATGTGATACAGGTGTAACACCAACTTGAAGAGCTTGTCTGTTATTGAACTGAGCTGTATCAGACATGATGGTCATGTTTTGTTTACCTGCAACTATTGTTGGAACTCCACCATTAATATTTGGTGAGTAGAATAATATTTTACAGCCACCATTATCTCCTGATGAAAGACCTGTTGCAGTTGGGAATAATGTGCTCCATACAACACTGTATGTTGAAGTGCCGGGTTTGAAAGCTGCATCTATACCGAACCATGGTCCGCAAGTATCGCCGGGTGCAAGAACAGAGTTTAAACCTCTTGCCATCTGAATAACAAATGGAGTGTTAAAGCTTGTACCGCCGTTTGTTGATGTTGCAGCCATCATTTTAGAGAAACCGGTTCCTGTTGAGTCTTTATACCAAACAGCTACTAAATTATTTCCTGTTTGATCAGCTGCCATTCTGTAACGTGAGTTAGCTCCAATCTGGGCTGAACCCGGATTTGCAACTCTTAATCTTGTTCCGAATGAATTTGTGCTTGCATCATATTTGTTGTAGAATAAAGTATCTTCAACCGTTCCGTTTGGAACGCTGAATAAACCGCCTACAGTATTACCATTTTGGTAAGCACCGAAGAAATCTCTACCTTCTAAAGGAACGTTTGCCCCTGAGAATGAACCAAGACCGAAGAATGCATCTTTCCATGCACCGCCTCTTGAGTTAGCGCCGTTTGTGCCATTGTATTTTCTTCCGGCAATAACAACGTTTCTTTGACCACCTGAAATATATGAATGAACTTCAGGATATGCACTTCTGTTTGGAAGTGATGAAACAACAAGCGGAGCATCCCATGTTGTACCGCCATTGTAACTTACAATGTAGTATGCTAATCTTGTTGTAGCACCTAATGCATCTGTAGAATCGCAAGTTGCATATGCTACTATAACGGTATCGCCATACACAGCTATATTTTGCATATTGGCACCGTTTGTAACGTAATCCCAGAAACCGTCAGCACCGGCAATTGAAAATGGAGGAGCAACATTATCCGTCATGGAAGGCGGAACAAACATTCTTGTAGGCGCATTTCCGTCTTCAAGAGCTGTTGTTAAAGCTTTTGCATGCTTATCCTGGCTAAAGCCGGCTGCAGCAAATGCTGTAATTAAAAATAGAAAAATAATTTTTTTCAAGGTTTTTCTCCTTTAAGGTTAATAAAATATTAGTTAAGTATTATAAAAGTTAATATAAATAAGGGAATATGAATGAGGGTACATTTTTAGTAGTGTTTCAATATAATAAAAAATATTATTGAAAAAAGTATTAATATTATACCTGTTTTTTACGTTCAACTGAATATTTCTAAAAATTAAATTCATACCCTACTTTAAAATACTTGCTGGTTTTTTCAAGTCTCTCACCAGATAGGTTTAAAACAAAATATACATTACTTCCCGCAAAAAATTCGTACTGGAACAAAGTATTTAATAAAGATTGGCGTGTGTAATTATCTTTTCTGTAAAAAGAACGGATGAAAAATTTATCAAATACTTTGAAATCAAATCGGGCATTTATTATAGTCTGTTTAACATCAAAATAATCAAGATAATTTACACTTCCATTCACAGCAAATTTATCAAATAAAATAAAGTTCATTCCAAAGTATGGATTCTTTATAAATGACCCGTAATATGGACCAAAGAAATAGCCGACATAACCACCGTTATTTCCGAATATAAAGTTTGCCGAATATTCCTGACCCATATTTTCACGGACGATTAAATTACCATTCTGGTCGTAATCGTTTGGCCTGTTGATGCTGAAATTCGCGTTCATTCTTATTAATCCGTTCAACTTAAAATTCAAATTTGCACCGTAACTTTCCTGATTGATAAAATCATCGGCTAATTGCCTATCCTTATAATATGAACCATTGAAACTTACATCAGAAAACCAGTTGCGGTTAAATACCCATTTATATCCCCCGCTTAGATTTAGCTGGTCGAAATTATCGGGATTTCCTGTTACACCTGTAAAAGATGTCGAAGCCTGAAAATCTTTATTTACTCTGTTATATCCCCAGTCAGCATATGGACCGCCTGCGTCATCTGATTGATAGTAACCATAAATATTATAAGCATCACCTTGTTTACTTACATCCCCTGCATATTCATTAAAGCTTTTTGCATATTGTACACCGAGTCTTACACGGTTTAAAGGAAATCTGTAAAATCCGTCAAAACTTAAAATGTCCTCTTTATAATCATCACCTTTGTTATCTGAATGAACATACATTCCGCCCACGTTGAAATCATTCGCATAATATCTTGGACGCGCTATAAGATATTTATTTTTATTTCCGTCAGAGAGCGGATCACTCTGAACAAAGATAGCTCCCGCTTTAAATTTATCACTGCGGTATGTGTAGTTAAAACCATAATCGATGTTTTCGATTGAGCGTGTGTAAAATAAATTTATCGGTGAGCTGTATATATCTAAGTCTTTGCTAAAGAAAGTTCTTTTCTCGTTAAGGAAAATAGCCCTGTTATAGAATGAAAACCTGAAGGGGTCTGCTTCTAAGGTAGATTCATCAGTATTAATAGTAGTTTTCAATTTATGTTTATCAAGCGATAGATTAAACTCCCCGCCGAATGTTCCTTTATATACGGAATCATTAAATCTGTTTGCCACTAAATACGGAGTTGCATTGAAGCTTATATTAAGTTTTTCCTCAAAAGGAAATTTTAAATCATAGGTATAAAGATTTTTTAGAGATAATAGTTCTGCATCAGGTATTAAATTATAATAATAATAGCTTCCATCCGGTTTATATGAGAATAGCTGCATATCTATTCCAATCTGCTTTTCATTTTTGTTCTGAAGTTTCTCTACAGGAATTTTTATTTCGCTTTCAATATATCCCGGCTGGCCGTCTTTTGCTTCTTTAGATATAGTAGATTTGCAGTACCAGACCCAATCCCATTGTGAAGATTTGTTATTCACATTATAGACCTGCATGTCCCTCTGATTATTCAAAAAACTAAATACGAAAATATATCCGTTCTGTCTTTTATTCTCTAAATCAAGAAGTATAAAAAATTCATTTTCCTCTTCAGTGCTTTGGTCTCTTATAAGTGATTTTGAAATTACTTTACCTTTTGGCCAGTATTTTATTGCAAACCATAATGCATCTTTTGTCTGCTTAATATATACTACAGTGCTGTCATAAAATTTTTCGTTAGTTTTAGGAATTGTGACATAAAAATTATTAAAAACTTTTGCATCTGACCATTCTGATTCGTTTATATGGCCATCAATGGAAGGCGTGGAAGGTGAAAGACTTTGAGTTTGCGCATACATACCCTTCGAAAAAAATATTGCTGTTAATAAAGCGATTCCAAACAAAATATAGTGCTTCTTTAAGCACAAGCAATAGATAATTTTCATACCTTTTTATTTAAGGTTTTAAAATGCGAGGGTAGAGAGAAATGCAAAAACTGTTTTTTCTCTTGTTCTACGCAACAGTTTTAAAAAGTTTCAAAGATGTGAAATTAATTAAAAATATTTTAATTAATTATTTTTGAAGAGATATAATGCCTCATGAGTGAGCTCTTCGATTGGTTTTTCTTCAGTTACTTCCAGCCAAAGGATTCTGGTATCGGCTTTAAACCATGTCATCTGTCGTTTAGCATATCTGCGTGTATTCTGTTTTATCAGCTCTACCATATCTTTATAATCAAGCTGTCCTTCAAGATAGCCGAACACTTCTTTAATTCCCACTGTATTTAGCGAGTTATATGTCTGCCAGTGATATCCGTTGCTTTTTAATCTTTCAACTTCATCTATGAGTCCGTTTTCAATCATTTCATCTACACGTTTATTAATTCTTTCATATAAAAATTTTCTTTCTAGATATAACCCTACCTGCACTGTTCTGAAATTGATTTCGATTTTCTGCTGCTGTAACTCCGACATTTTTTTTCCGCTGGCAAAATATACTTCAAGTGCGCGTATGATTCTTCTGGTATTTGAAGGCAGCATTGTTGATGCTGCAATCTTATCAATTTCTTTCAGTTCATTATAAATAAAATCTTTGCCTTTATCTTTTAAAAGCTGATAAAGATTTTTTCTTACATTTTCATCATGCACTTCCTCTTCAAAAAATCCGTCGATAAGTGAACGGATATATAATCCGCTTCCGCCGCAGATTATTGGCTGCACTCCTCTATCAAAAATTTCATCAACTCGTTTACGCCCGGCTTTACCAAACTCACCTGCTGTAAACTTTTCTGTCAAATTTAATTCCTGCAGAAAATAATGTTTAACTCCCTGTCTTTCTTCAATTGATGGTGTTGCTGTGGATACCGGAATATGCTTGTAGTTTTGCCTGGAATCGGCGGAAATAACTTCCCCCTCGAGTTGTTTTGCGGTTTCAATTGCAAGTTTTGTTTTTCCTGATGCAGTAGGCCCTACTATTGCTAATACTTTTCTTTTAGATGCCATTAAATAAAAACGTTGTTACCTCATAAAAAAGCCGATGGCATTTTTCAATACCACCGGCATTAAACTGATATATAAAATATTTACTATTTAACTAATAGCATTTTTTTAGTTACAGAACCATTCTCTGTTACAAGTTTATAGAAATATATTCCTGAACCTAATGAAGATGCATCAAATTTCACTTCGTAACTTCCTGCATTTCTTACGCCTTCGAGTAATGTTTCAACTTCCCTTCCCATTTCATTGTACACTACTAATTTTACACTACCGCTTCTTACTAAATCAAATTTAATATTAGTAGACGGATTGAACGGATTCGGATAGTTCTGATACAAATCAAACTTCGTTGGAATATTTGTAGAGACTGTTGTTTCTTCTGCCCTTGTAATTACATTATATGCTATTGAAAGCTTTTGAAGATTAGTTGTCTGTTGCGCTAACATATATGCTTTTTCCATTACAATTATACCCGCGCCGGCTCCTGTAGTAATATTGCTCGTAAAGAATGAAGCACCTGAGTTAGTCGTCGAATAGCCTGTAGAACCGCTGTATGTGCCTGTGAGATAAACATTAGGGTCTTCACGGCAAATATCTGAACCCCAGCCTGAACCGCTCATGGTATAAATGTTTGTCCAGGTATCACCGTAATCAGTTGTCTTATATACAGGTGTTGAAAATGTTGTAGCATACCCTATTGACTTATCAAATATACTGTTCGCAATGGATGGAATTTCACTTCCGCTGTATGTCATACGTAATGACCAGTTAACACCGGAATCCGTTGATTTATATATTCTGGATGAACTGCTTTCGCCAACATAAAGAACGTTTGCGCTATCATACATTACTGCTATATCGCATGGACTTACAAACGGGAAAGTGCTGATTTGTGTAAATGTAGAACCGTAATCTGTTGATTTATAAAATCCGCCCCCGTCAGGTACATAATAATATCTGTTAGGTGCATTCTGGTCCTGCTCTAATGGCTGACCGTAAGAACTGAAATTTCTTGCTATTGAAACTGTCCAGTTAGCTCCGTAGTTAGTAGATTTTACAACTACGTCTGTGGAAGATTCGCAGGCCGCAACCATTATATTTGTATCAATAGGATTAACATAGAATGAATGTGTCCTTGAAAGTGTTTGTCCTGCAACTGCAATAGTACCAATCTGTGTCCAGTTATCACCTCTGTTAGAGCTTCTGTAAATTGCAGTGTTGTAAACAACGAACATTGCATCTCTGTTATTCGGATGCGGGCAAAGAGTATTACCTATACTGCCTGAAGCTGTGAGTTTTGTTGACCATGTATATGTTGCTGTTGCGCCTGCTGTAAGATTCCAGTTAGCGCCGCCGTTAGTTGTTTTTATTATTGCATCGTTCATGCTGCTGACTGCATAACCTATTGTAGAATTGTAATACAGAATATCTACAAGATTAGCCATCATGGGATTAACTTCAAATTTTAAAAACTTACTGCTACCGGATGTATTATTTCTTATAAAACCGCCGCCGCCGCATACCCTTATGTTATCTATATCCGTTCCTGTAACTCCTCTTATATCTGTTACAATTCTCATATTTACTTGGGAAAAACTTCCGGTGCCTGTTTTCATTAAACAAATTCCGTACTCACCAACTACGCAAATACCTCCTGCAAAATATCTTGCCTTAATTAAATTCCTTGTAGTTGTAGAAGGATATGAAATCCATGTCAAACCTGCATTTACAGTTACATAAATTGCTCCGCCATCACCTACAGCAACTCCGTTAAGATTACCGGAGAATGAAATTGAATTTAATTTTACTGTATTAGGTATGCCTGAATTTCTTAAACTCCATGATGCTCCACCGTTCGTAGTCCAGTAAACTTCTCCGCCGTTTCCACAGACAAATGCATTCATATCATCAATAATTGCCACTGAATTTAAAGAAACAGAACTGACGTTGGAAATATTCAAAGGATTATTTCCGGGTTTGGATTTAAAAACTTTTCCGTTATCACTAACAGCAAATACTGTACTGTCATATGCAGCAATGTATTTAAAGTTATAACCGGGAATTATATTTTTTGACCAGGTTGTTCCTCCGTTCGATGAGCGTAAAACATTTCCGTTATCGCCGACTGCAATAACGTTAACTCCATCGGGAGTTGCTATGCTGTTCAAACCCTGAGAAAATGAATTTGAATAAATTAAAATGAAGGGTAAAACTGCAAAGAGTAAGTACTTTTTCATAGAAAAATTTGTTTGGTAAACCTAAAATTTTTAGATTGAAAATTCAATACTTTTAGACGTATGAAAATCGCAAAAATACTTACTAAATAACATTTTTTATATTCATAATATCTGCTAAATTGCAACAATGAAAAATAACGCTCCCGCTTCTAAAGCCCCAATAGAAGAAAGATTAAAATCGTTTGAAGATGTAGATGTAAGATCCGGTGAAAGAGATCCCGCTGCACTTGATGAGTTTATAGTTCTATTGGAAGATAATTATGTAGATAGTGACGAAGCTTTTAAGTATGTATTGAAAAGAAGACTATCGAAAATTATTTCAATTGTCATTGGAATAATTTTAAACATAATCGGATTCGCTTTAATTATTGTACCAATGCCGACAGATTATAACGACGTGGTATTATTAAGAGCAACTCCTCAGAACGGATTGCATCTCTCAGATGTTTTCGGCTTTGCAGAAATAATTGGAGTGGTAATTGTTTTTATAGGAACGCTCCTTATCTTTTACGGAGCTAAGAGAAGTAAAAGTTAATCTACTTTCTGCGGCTTATGAAATATGTATTCATAAATTCTGGAAATTTCTTTTTTAGTTCTTCGTTTCACTGCACCCCATATTGAACCATCTGCCATTAATCTTCTTGCTTCTGTCCAGACTCTTGCGCCATGTTTTACATATTGAATTTTACCGTAGTTCATTAACTGAAAAGCCATCCATCCGTCTTCCCATATTGTTCTGTTCAGATTATAACCGCCGACTTTTAATGCATCTTCTCTTCTGTATGCTGAATTAAATCCCATTACATTTAAATACCCTCTTCTTTTTCTTCTTAATGCAAACAGAGTTTCAGAAACAATTTCATAAATTCCCATCGAAAATCGCGAAGTAGTACCGGGAGGAATAAAAGAGTAAGGTCCGTAAGCAACTGCAACAGATTCATCTTTAAGAACATCTACGTAAGCATCAATCCATGTTACCGGATATAACGAATCACTATCAGCGCTCAGATAATATTTACCTTTAGCAGTTTCAAGACCCATTTGCCTTGTATAACTTATACCCTGCTTCGGATTAAAAATAGATTTCACTCCGCAGCGATCTAAAAGCTCCTGAGTTCTATCAGTAGAGTTATTATTTACAAAAATTATTTCAGTAGGATATTTTGTTTCTAATTTGGAGAGAGTATAAATGGTGTGTGCAATATTCAGTTCTTCATTCCATACAGGAATTACAACTGATACTTCAGGTTCAGGATGATGAAATTTTTTAAATCTTTCTGATACGCCTTTATAAAAATCCGGGCTTAAATCATCTACTCCTTTATATTCAAATAAATTTTCTTTAACCCAGTCCGGAATTGAAAATCTCGACATTCTATAATTAAATTGTCGGAATATTACTATTTATTAGCTAAATTTAAATTTATTTATATTGTCCGAAATCTTTGGAGTAGCTTTTTTTACTCTTTTCATAAAGGCTCTTACAAGGCTGCCGTCTGCATTTATTCTTCTTGCAGTTGTCCATACTCTTGTCCCTTCAGTTTTCACAAATTTAATTTTGCCTAATTCCTGCAATGTCATTGCCATCCATCCGTCTGACCATCTGGGACGTGACGTATTGAATCCTCCGACTTTTCTACCGTCTTCAGTTCTGAATCCGAAATTAAATCCTAATACATTAAGGAATTCTTTGTTTCTTCTTCTCACTCTGAAATAATTAGTAGTTATAATTTCATATATGGCAAAATATTTTCTTCTTGATAATCCGTACTGTGGAATGAAGGAATAAGGACCGTAAACAACTGTAATGGATTCATCTTCAAGATGTTTTATATATTCATTAAGCCATTCGGGATGATAGATTGAATCTCCGTCAACGCATAAGTGGTATTTTCCTTTTGCCATTTCAAGCCCGAGCTGGCGAGTATAGCTAATACCCTGCCTGGTTTGCGAAAACGTCTTTACACCTAATTTATCGAGAATCTCCTGAGTTCTATCGGTAGAATTATTGTTTACTACAATCAATTCAGTTCTATGGTTCAAATTTAATTTTGATAAAGAAAACAATGTTTGAACAATATTTTCCTCTTCATTATAAACCGGCATTACAATAGAAACGGTTGGATTATTCGTGGAAAATTTTGAAAGGTTTTGCTTCAACTCAGATACAAATTCAGCTGAGAGTTTATCAAAATCACGTGGAATTTCAAGTATGCCCAAAACCCACTTAGGAAGTCTAAATGGAATCATATATTAACAGTTAGTTTTGTATAAAACGCATTATATCAATTATTGTACCAAACTATTCTCAGTTTGAGTATCAAATTGCCTGCATTTGTTAATTATCGCTATTGCAACAAAAAAAAGATAGTTTATAGGGTACTGCCCGATTGCTTCCTGTGGAAAATTTGCTAATGTTAAAGAGTAAACCACCGTCAACATACCCAATGAAATCGTTTTTAACATCGGATCTTTTATTCTCAAATAATCTTTAATTCCTTCTTTAAACACAATAAAAAGCATCAAACAGAACAAAAATAGTCCAATCCAGCCCATTTCTACAGCTATTCTAACGTATCCGCTATCCGGTGGAAAATTTGCTAAAGGAGACCAGGGCGAGAATTTTTTACCCCACTCACCAACACTTCCTAATCCTCCACCCATTGGGTGAGTCTGAATGAACGGCTGAATAAATTTCTGATTCCTGACTCTGACCTGATAAGAAGCATCATCACTTGGCTTAAAAGCTGACTGCAATCTTACGAGATTTGGATTAGATGAAGGAATATTTAATAGTATCATTACTATAAAAAATAGCACTCCCCCTGTTATCAGGATATTTTTCTTAAACTTAACAATGGAGTAAAATAAAAATCCTGCCGGCGGTAATATAAACGCAGCACGTGTTCCTGAGAATAGCATACCATAAATCATAAGGCAGCCTAATGTATATAAGAATACCTTTTTGTACAATCTGAACGGTCCGCCTGCCAAAATAAAGCAAAGCATTCCTGTAAAGCACATCGAGAATCCATAAACAAGCGGGTCAGAGAAAAATGAGAACATTCTGAACTTCCCTGCCTGAAACAGCAGCATATATCTACCCTTATCTGCCATTATCCAGTTCAATTCAAACGGAAGCAAACCGAAAAACTCCTGATTGTATCCATATATCATAGCGAAAGTCATGAACAGCAGCCAGATTTTTATAAGAAGGAACAGGAATTTTTTTGAATCAATTGCATACATCAAAAGAAAATACATAATCGTAAATCCTGCAAATCCGCGTACTGTGTAAAGCCATGCTAATCTTGATTCTGCCCATGGGTTCGCGCCTTCGAGCAGGTTATAAAGTATCCAGACTAAAATAATTTTGCTTATGGGGTTTTTTGCAAAGCTCCAGTCCCTTTCATTTATCTGCCTTATAAAAAGTCCGAACAGCATCACAACAATCATTACATCCATTAATATACCCAATGGAATATCATCTAATATCCTCTTTGCTCCCAGAAATACAAATGACAACATTATTGTAAATGAAATACCGAACTTGAGATTGAACATGCTGGCAATGATGAGCGGAGAGCCGATTAATAATGCTCCTAATACACCGCCGATTTTTATTCCGCCGAATGAAATTGCTGCAGCTATAAATCCTGAGCAGAGTATAAGGAAGAAAATGCCGAGGGAATTATTTAATTTTTCTTCAAATATCTTCTGCCACAATAAAGAGAAGAAAGATTTTTTAGGGGCAGAGTCAATATTTATTTCAAAATTAAACAATTAATTGCTGATTAAGCTATCTGAAGTAAAATGCCATTTGATTGTCTGTGAATATACTTTCAGTTGTTCAGTATCTTCCTCTGTAGATTTTCCTGTAAGCTTATGAAGAATAAACTTTAATGAAAAAATAATTTCCCATAGGAACAGAAAAATAAATGCGCGGATTCTGTAGAAGTAATAAGTAAGCGGATTGTAATGCTTCTTTATATATAAATACAAACTTTTGTAATTCTGAATGAACATTGCAGCTCTGCGTTGGCGTGAGCTTGATTTGCCGAAATGAATAATTTCAACATCGTGAAGGAAAATTGATTTATAACCTGCTTTTCTGATTCTCATAAAATAATCCATCTCTTCTGCATATATAAAAAATCTTGCATCGAGCATACCGGCTTTTTTATAACATTCTTCCGAAACTAAAAATACTGCGCCATAAGCCCAGTCAATTTCACGGGTATCATTATGGTCCCAGAATGACATGAACATCTTTTTAGTATTCAGCTTAGATAACATTCCGGCAAAAAATCGATTCTCAAAAAATGAAGACCAGAACGAAAAGAAATTGTTAACCGATTTCTGCAAAGTCATATCGTCATTCAGTAATTTACTTACAACACATCCTACACCTTTATCTTTATTTGCAAGAAGGTAATCCATCATCTTATCTATTGCTCCTTTGAGTACAAGGGTATCAGGATTTAAGAATAAAATATTTTTACCTGTAGCTATTTCAAGTCCCTGATTGTTGGCAGGCGCAAATCCATTATTGGTTTTATTTGCAATAAGTTTCACATCCGGGAATTCTTCACGAACCATACCTGCTGAATCATCCGGTGAATCGTTATCTACAACAACAATTTCAAATGTATATTTTTTCGTCTCATCATAAACCGATTGAAGACACTTTCTCAAAAGCCCTTTAGTATTCCAGCTGACTATTATAATTGATAGATCTTTCTGCATTAAATCAAAAATAAAAATTAAAAGAAAACAATTTTAACAAAAAATCCGAACGTACTTACAAATGCAAATGCAATTGCAATTTTTTCTATTAGCAATGTCTTTTTATCAAGATCAAAATCGCAGTAATCGCAAGTACCAAACTGATTCAATTTCTTATTACACTTCGTACACTTTTCTGTCATGACTTTACCCTTTCCCAGAGTTTAGTTTCAGGATTATATTGCTTAATTAACTTTGCAGGATTTCCTCCCACAATTGAAAACGGCGGAACATCCTTTGTTACAACACTTCCTGCAGCAACAACTGAATGCTTGCCTACTGTAACTCCTGCTGTAATAACTGCGTTGGCTCCTATCCATACATCATCTGAAATAGTAATCTGTTTAACAGAAACCGGCTGTATGGAAGGTGGAGTGTTAATATCTTCATAACCGTGATTTAATCCGCTAAGTACAATATTCTGTGCAAACATCACATCATTGCCTATTGTTACGGGTCCTATTACTACGTTCCCAAGTCCTATTCGCGTTCTGTCGCCAATTATTACGTCGCCAACTCCGTTATTTACGGTTGCAAAATCCTCAACTGTTGAATTGACTCCTAAATAAAATTTATTAAATGGAAGCACGTCCATACGCGTTCTTCTGCAAACAGTTGCTCCCTTTGCTTTTTTATGAATTATAGGATTGACAAACCACCTAACCCAAAGCCTTGGTTTTGCCTGATTCTTAGGCATCAACGCCCAAAGTACAAACTTTTTTAATCCCGGATTGTTTTTTATTTTATCCTGTAATCCCATTATAGTTCAAGTTCCTCTTTTGTTTGTAATACATCATTCATAGCTTTATAAATTTCTACAACGTTGTTTTCCCAGGTATGTGTCATTGCAAAGTCTCTTCTTCGTTTAGCTTCTTTAGTATTGTTTGAGTTCAAAGCAGCTTCAATTGATTCAATGTAACCCTCTTTATTTCTTGCAAGATAACAGTAATCTGCGAAAACTTCCATAGCAGTTGTTGCCGTAGCTACAGTAGGTTTTCCCATAGCTAAATATTCGTCAATTTTTCGCGGATAATTCCCGATTGTAACTTCATTTACAAGCTGCGGATTTATGCAGACATCAAATGCTTTAACATATAACGGCAGCTCTTCCATCTTTTTTGCGCCAAGGAAATGAACGTTTGAAAAAGAATGAAGCCTGCTATTCTTAAAATTATCATCTTCCGGTCCGACTAAAACAATATTCCATTGCGGGCGGTTCTCAGCAATGAATTCAAGCAGCTTTATATCCAGTCTGAGACCAACTAACGCTCCTACATATCCAATTATTGGTGACTTTATTATTTTTATATCATCAGGTATATCCGTCATTAAATTAGGATTGAACAAACTTAAATCACATCCCTGACCAACGTAATATGAATTCGGATTAAACTGTCTGCAATAATCAGCTAAATAAGTTGAATTAGCCGTACATAAATCAGATTTTCTTATTAATTCTGCTTCAATTCTGATGCCGTGCTTTTTCCAATAATCGACTGCAATGAGGTTATCCCTGCTATAATAAATATATAACTCCGGTTTCAAAAATTCCTTTAAATAGAAACTGCGGAACATATCGCTGTCATTAAAAATGAAAAATTTATCGAAGTTTAATCTCTTAAGCGCTTTTGAAATCTGATATGCAAATTTTGTGTTATTTCTTTTATTAAAAAAATTGAATATGCCTTCTAAACTGATCCAGTTTATTGATTGTAAAGTAGTTCTCGGGTAAAGCGTCCAGATGTTTTCACCAACCTGTTCTAAATCATCCCTTTCGTTTTTTATTATTGCCAGTCTCTTCCGGATTTTTTCATCATTCTTTCCCTTCATAATGGTTCGCGAATCCAATGGGAAATTCACATACAGCACTCTGTTATCTTTTGCAAATTCTTTTGCAATGTTTATACAATTGCTTCCGATATCATTATCCCATGCCTGCAAGCCCGTTATTACTATGTCTCTTCCGGTAATTTTCATTTACCCTCTAAGTTTTCTTGTTTTAAGAACGTGCAGTCCTTTATTAAATCCGTCAACATAGAACTTCCACATGTAAATAAAAGTATGATGAAATTTAATATTCAGTTCCCGGTATAAAATAACCTGACTGATGACTAAGAAAATCAGTAAAGCTGTGAACGTTCCGAATGCTGCACCTATTAGGCCGAATGTCGAAATGAAAAAATAATTCGTACCTATGTTAATTACAGCAATAAAAACTAAAAGATAAAAATTTGTCTTCGGCTTCCCTATTGAATCCATCGTTGTTCCAAACTGTCTAATATAAGGCTGAATAAGCGTTGCCAGAATAATAATTTGTAATATAGGAGCAGCCTCAACGTAATCTTTACCGGCAATGATTATAATAATCCATTTTGAGAATATCAGACACGCTATTGTTACAGGCAAAATCATTGCAACAAGCAAACCGACTGACCTCTCATACAAATATGTAACCGCTTCCTTACCGTGCGTTTCAATTCTTTTTGCGCTTTGCGGAAAAACTATTGCAGCTACCGATGATAACGGGACTTCAACAAAATTTGTGACTCTGTTTGCCGCATTAAAAATAGCTACTGAAGATACAGGCATTAAGTAACCAAGCATCATCTGGTCAATGCTTGTGTAAATCATAGAAGAGATGTTAGTACCAAATACATACTTACCGTAATGGAAAAGCTTTTTTACCCATTCCCACTCAAGTTTATAAGTAATCTTCCAGTAATTTTTTACAAAAAAGTATGAAAGAACTGCTCCAAGCAATGCGCCTATAGACATCATCCATACAAGTTCATATAACTTTATATCGTGATTATAATACCATGATAAAAAAATAAAGATGAACAGCACTCCCTGCCGGATAAGATTGCTGTAGAAAATCCCTTTAAAATCTAAATTAGACTGCTGTATAAAATTAAACTGGTAATAAAAAATTAATATTACTGTGGTAATGGCGTACAGATAAAACATCATTTCAAGCTGCGGTGAGTGCCATAAGTTACTCATGAAATGTGCGAGTCCCGATAACACAATAACAGAAAAAATTGTAACTATTACATTCAATGAGAGCGAAGCAGTCAGAATTTTCGGATAATCTTCTGCTGAAGCCGTTGCGCAATACTTAATCTGAGCATTTTGTATCAATCCGCCGCGGGCGACTTCTATCAACGCAGTTACAGAAACAAACAATGCCCATGCACCTAAATCGTCTTTGCTCAGTAAACGCACAAGTATATAAAATCCGCCGAATCCCGTTATCAGAGAAGTTACACGCTGTCCCATTGTGTAAATCCCCGACTTCATCCAATATGAATCTTTTGCAAACAATCTTATATCAGTTCAATAATTTTAAAAATGTCCCATGTAGGAATACAGCTGCTCATTTTCTTTTACTAACTTTTTAAGGTCAAATTCTCTTACAACTGTATTGCGTGCTTCTTCACCAAGTTTAATTCTTTGATTTTTATCATTGATGAGAGAAACAATTTTATCAGCAAGCTCAACAAAGTTACCTACTCCGAATAAATACCCGTTGAAATTATCTTTCAATGCTTCATTGGTGCCCTTAATATTAGTGGCAATACATGCCTTCTTCATTGCCATAGCTTCAAGCAATGCAAGAGGCACAACTTCCCAAAGTGAAGGGAGAACAAAAATATCAGTGGAGTATAAAATATTTTTTACATCCTGCCTGAACGGGACAAACTTTATTTTGTCATAAATGTTAAGTGTGTGGCTAAGCTCAACGCAGTCTTTTCTTAATTCACCTTCGCCGACCATTAAAAATTTTGCATCAGGAATTTTATCGAGAACAATTTTAGCAGCATTTACGAATGTCTGCGGATCTTTCTGATACGTAAGTCTTGCAATAAATAAAATAACTACATCGCTATCAGAGAATCCAAATTCCTCCCTTATGTTTTTCATACTGCTATCGGGTGTATATAAAGATGTATCTATGCTGTTGTATATCAGTTTGAAATTTGCATCGGGAGCTAATTCCCTTCCTTTACTTAAATCTGCCTGTGAACCGCATACAACCAAATCAGATTTTTTTAAAAGGAATTTTTCGCTCAGCTTCCTTAAGTCAGTAACCATTTTAGATAAGCCTGAGTGGAAGGACCAGCCATGCACTGTATAAATAGCAGTGAGGTTTGTTTTTAATGCCTGAATAAGAGTATTACTTCCTGCACGGGTTCCATGAATATGCAGAATATCAATACACTCTTTTTCAAAAATATTTTTAACTTTGGGATATGCGGAAACTGAAAACGGAGATTCAGTATTAACTACATAAGTTTTAATGCCGACTTTCTTTAAAGCAGTTACCATTGCACCCGGAGAAAAACTAAGCACTACCGGTTCAAATTTATTTTTATCAAGATTTGTAACCAGATTATATAAGTATGTTTCACCTCCCCCGAACGAACCCTGTCTTATAGAGTGTAGCACTTTAATTTTTGTTGAGTTACTGTTGATTCCTTTTTGCTTTAATACATCATCTATAGTTAAAAGCTTTGTATGCTCCGTTTCCATAAAATCTTTATTCGAGCGCTTTATTTTTAAGAGCGCCATGATCTGATTGAACATAAACAGAGGAATACCCCACATCGATTTCCAGATTTCCTTTTCAACATTGCTTAATAATAACGCAGCATTAAAATTCAAAACAAATATTACAATTGCGCATAACCAGACAATGAACATCTGCTTATCAACAAAAAAATTGAATATGAAAAAGAATCCGCTGCACAGAATAAGAATGAATAACGGAGGAAGAAAAATATTTAAACCGAATAAAAATTGGTTCCAGCTGAAATTTATAATTCCCTGAAATATTATCTGAACGGCCTTTAATGAATATTTGAAATAAGAATTAATCCATCTGGTTCTTTGTCTTTCAACCTGTTCACCTGATGATACTTTCTCATCATAGATTATTGCATCACGTGCAAATGCTATATGAAATCCCTTTGCAACTATTTCAGCCTGCAGAAGTTTATCTTCTGCTACAATAACTTTATCAGAACCGGATTCATATTGATTCAGATGATCAACATACAGATTGTAATCAATTGCCATTCCTGAACCGGCAATCGGTGAAGATGAACGTAGTTTATAAGGAGCATACTTATTTACGTAATTATAATAATATTCACCCATTGCATCAAGTGATGCATAAACTGTCTCCACATTTTTTGCAGTTCTTCTTCCCTGCACCGCTTTATATCCGTTATTGAAAAATAAATTCATCTTAGAAAACATCTGCGGATGTGCAAGATTGTCAGGGTCAAATATTATTACTGCTTCATGCTTTCTGTTGAAATTATCTATTGCATAGCGTATTGATTTTACTTTGGAACCGAGCTTTTCTTCCGGACGTAAAATTACAACTTTGTCATTCTGAAAATTAATATTACTCACATCACACTGATCTGCAACTAAGTAAACAATGTAATTTTCATATTTTTGTTTAAGAATTGAATCTACGCAATGAACAGCAATCACCGCATCTTTGTAAGCAGTAATGACTGCAGCGAAATCGTATTTCTTATCGAAATTTTTTTTTAATTTCTTACGCGGTATTAGTATGGAAAAGAATAGATTAAAAAACGGAAGGAGCAGAAAAAATATCAGGAATAACTGAAATACGAATAATATTGTTTGTAATAAGCTCAAGATTCAGAAACATTAAAATTCAGTTTGAATTACTATTAAGACAGATTATTTCTTCTTAACTTTAAGCGGCTCACCGTAAACCTGTTCAAGATTATCCATTGTAACTTTATTTAATATCGCTCCAATGTATTTCTGTTCGATTTTTTTAACGAATGCAATCGAATTTCTATCCGCTTCATCTACTGAGTTCAACGCAGAAAATACAGTTGTGAATGCATCTACATAAGATATAAGTTCTTTTGAATCGGAGTATTTATTTAATGAAGTACCTTCAAAGAAAATGTAATCATACTTATCTTTAACTTCAGAAATCTTTCTTGTAATTATATCAGAAGGCGCAACTTCACTTACAGAATACATTCCGCCTTTGCAGCCGATGATATCGATATTATTCACAGATGTTTCAGTCACAGCAGTAGATAATGACAATTCTCCGCGCAAATAACTTTCCAGATTAGGATTTGCCTTAAACATCTTTGTAAGAGTATTATTCTTAAAATTCGAATCCAATATTAAAACCTTCTTTCCCGTAATTGCAAAAGAATATGCGAGACATGAAATTATAAGCGACTTCCCTTCACCGGATCTAGTACTTGTGAACAAAAGAGTTTTGGAATCTGTCATTCTCTGCGCAAGCTCATATCTTATGATTCTTAATAATTCTTTAAACGTCTCTGAATTCGTATCGTACCTTGCAGTATTCTCGGTAAAAATTGAATTCAAATCAATCTTACCTTCTTCTAGTAAATTCAGGTAGCCAAGTAAATTAAGTCCAGTATATTTTGAAAATTGCTTTGGTGCTTTTATTGTTACATCAAGATACTCAAGAACAAAAATTACAACTATACAAAGTATTAAGCTTATAAATCCTGCCATTATTATAAGGAGAATTTTTTTTGAAGCTTCAGGAGGACCCGGAATGCCATACTCAATTTGCTTTAATGTTCCCTTCGTAACGTTTTCAATTCTTGCAAGATTTAATTTATTAAGAATTAAAAGATATACATCTGCAGCTACCGTAATTTCTCTTTCAAGAGCAGAAATAGAAGCTTCTATAGGAGCAAAACTTACTACGATTTGCCTTAAACGAGCAAGTTCTTTATCCATAGATTCAACAGAGTACTTAGCAACAACTAAGTCCAGTTCGTAATCAATTCTTTTGGTAACCAATTCCTGTTTCGGTACATCGGGATTGTATAAATATTCATCGGAAGATTTTTTAATTTCAGCATCGAGACTTGTTTTGAGGCTATTTAAAGAATCATTAACTACTTTAGGTGAATAGCCTTTTGAAATTAGTTCATTGGAGTAATCTGTTACTCTTTGTTTCATTTCAGCAATCTTCTTAGAGTAAGGAGTATTACCTGCTTCTAAATATTTTTTCTCTTTATCTGTGAATCGGTTATCAATATCCTTAACCGCCTTAGATGAAGATGTTATTTTTTTATTTTCTCCTTCACGAGAAAGTTCAAGATCCGAAATCTGATTTACTAAAGATTTTGTCTGTTCGTAAATATTAATTACACCGTTTTGCTGTTTATAGGTTTTCAGCGCATTTACTTTTTCATCAAGTTCTTTTTTCTTTTGCTCGGCAAGCTCAGTATAATAAGCAACTGAAGCATCTGCCCTTTGAGAAGAAGAGGTATCATAATATTTCAGAAAAGCTTCAGTAACTGAATTTACCACCAAGGCGCTTAGATATGGATTTTCGGACTCGTAAGCAATTTGAATAAAGTCACTGGAACCTAATCTCTCAACTTTTAATTTCTTAAGAATATTTACTTCATCGTATCCGCAGCTCTCAATAAGCTGAATCATCCCTCTCTCATCTTCATTCTGAAAATCAAGGGACTTCATTGAATCAAGATGCTGCTGAATTATTTCCCTCGCATGATTTTTTGCCTGAGTGTTTAAGTTATTAAAGATCTTGGATTTTTTAGAAAAAGGATTAGGATCAGTTAAATCATGAAGTATTAATTTATATCCTACTAAATCCATTACCTGTTTGGATTTAATTACTTCAATAAGGTTGCTGAATTTTACGGCAACGTTATCAAAAGAAAATCCGCCTTTATCACCTTCACTAATTGAAATTTTATTTTCCTGGGTAATACCTGTAGCAATTTGTGCCTGCGACTTATAGACTTCAGGAATATTTTTAGTAAGGAAATATGCGATAACTATTGCAATGATTGGAACAATTAGCAATAGTAATTTTCTTCTTCGTAAAACTTTTATGAAGCTTAAAAAATCCATTTATTTTATGTCTTCAAGTTTAATTCCTACAAGTTGTTCTAAATCCGCTTTATTGAACATCATATCCATTTCAGCTACTGCCTGTCTTTCAAGATTATCTGTGTAAGTTCTTAGTGCCCTGTCATATTCTTCAAGATTAACCTGCCCTTGTTCATACTTATATTTTACCATAGTGAGTGAGGTCTGAGCATCATTAACTGCCTGAGTTCTGATTTTCATCAAATTGATATTACCAATATAATGTGCATATCTTTTAGAAACCTCGCTTCTGATATATAGCTTCTGCTGAGTAACCTGAAGCTTGGCTCTTTCAAGATAATATTTGCCTTGTGTAATTTTACTTGGAGTCGTGAAAATAGAACCGATATTAATACTTACGCCAATGCCGAATTTTGGAAGCGATGAATTGTCATTCGGATTTGTTGTAGTACCCGGCTGCGGATTATATTGATAAGTTAAATTCAGGTTATCAAGCCATGACCACTTTCTCTGAAATAAATCTTCTTCCTGAACTCCGACTAAATATCTGAAGGCAAGATTATCAGGATAATTCTGCCATGCTATATATATAAGCTTTTCAAGATAGTCTGTTGTATCCGGATTTTGAGGAATCAGTTTTAAAGTATCAATTAAGTTTTTAGGCTCTTTATCCTGACTGTACGCTAAACCGAATGTTGTTAGTAAGAAAATTATTACTAAAAAGTATTTAGTCATCAAATAAATTTCGGGGTATAAATTTTTATTGTTTATTTAATACAGTCTTAAAATATTCGTATGTAATTTTCAAGCCATCTTCTCTGTTAATCTTAGGTTCCCATCCTAAAATTTCACGCGCTTTTGTAATATCGGGCTGACGTTGTTTTGGGTCATCAACAGGCAATGGATTGTAAACAATTTTTTGCTTTGTACCAGTAAGCTTTATAATTTCTTCTGCAAATTGTTTAATAGTTATTTCTGCGGGATTACCGATATTAACCGGTGATGAATAATTACTCAGCAGTAATCTGTAAATACCATCAACCAAGTCTGAAACATAGCAGAATGAACGTGTCTGTGAACCGTCTCCAAATACAGTTATATCTTCTCCTCTTAAAGCTTGGCCAATAAAAGCAGGTAACGCTCTTCCGTCATTTAACCTCATTCGTGGTCCGTAAGTATTGAAGATTCTTATAATTCTTGTTTCTACTTTGTGATAAGTGTGGTACGCCATTGTAATAGCTTCCATGAATCTCTTTGCTTCATCATAAACTCCGCGCGGACCAACAGGATTTACATTTCCCCAGTATTCTTCCTTCTGCGGATGAACTTCAGGGTCTCCATAAATTTCAGATGTTGATGCAACAAGTATTCTTGCTCCTTTTTCTTTTGCGAGACCTAGTGCATTATGAGTTCCTAAAGAACCGACTTTAAGAGTCTGTATTGGAATTTTTAGGTAATCAATAGGACTTGCAGGAGATGCAAAATGTAAAATATAATCCAGCTTACCGGGCACATGAATAAACTTTGTTACATCATGATGATAAAATTCAAATTCACTTAAAGGGAACAAATGCTGAATGTTATCAAGTGAGCCCGTACTAAGATTATCCATCGCAATAACATGATAACCTTCTTTTACAAATCTATCACATAAGTGCGATCCTAAAAATCCGGCTCCGCCTGTTATTAGAACTCTTTTTTTAACGCTCATTTTATATCCTGCCTTCCTATACTATAATAAGTGAACCCTAATTCTCTCATTTTTTCAGGCGTAAAAATATTCCTTCCGTCAAAAATAATGGGTTCTGATAATTTTTCTTTTAAAACTTCAAAATCAGGATTCCTGAATTCATTCCATTCCGTGAAAACAAGTAAAGCATCGGCATTATCTAAAGTTTCATATTCTCCGCTTGCATATGTAATAGTATCTTTTAAGTAAACCTTAGAAGTGTCAATCGCAGCAGGGTCATATGCACTTACGGTTGCACCGTTTTTTAATAATTCGTTAATAATTATTACAGATGGAGCTTCACGCATATCATCAGTATTTGGCTTAAATGCAAGTCCCCAGGCAGCAAAGTGTTTACCTTTAATATTGCCTTTGTAATGGTCAAGAATTTTGCTCACAAGTACTGTTTTCTGCGCGTTATTTACCTTGTTAACTTCAGTCAAGATAGTCATTTCTGAGCTATATTCCAAAGAAGTTTTTATTAAAGCATTAACATCTTTAGGGAAACATGAGCCACCATAACCTATACCCGGAAATAAAAATCTTTTACCGATTCTGTTATCTGCAGCCATACCTTTTCTGACCAAATCAATATTTGCACCGACTTTCTCACAGAAATTAGCAAGCTGATTCATAAAAGTAATTCTCATCGCAAGGTATGAATTTCCTGCATACTTTGTGACTTCTGCGCTTTCAGTATTCATTTCGATTATAGGATTTCCCTGTCTGACAAAAGGTTCATATAATTCGCGCATTACATCAAGAGCTTTTTGATCTTCAGCTCCGATTACAATTCTATCCGGTTTCATGAAATCTTCAACAGCAAATCCTTCTCGTAAGAATTCAGGATTTGAAACTACATCAAAGTTTGTAACACCATGTTTGGAAACTTCATGTTTTACTTTTTGCGCAGTCCCTACCGGTACAGTGCTTTTATTTACAATTATTTTATAATCGGTTACATTATTTTCTTTCATAATTTTTCCGATATTATCTGCAACTCCCATTACAAATTTTAAATCTGCAGAACCGTCGCCGCCCATCGGCGTAGGCAGGCATAAAAATATAACATCGTTATTCAATACTGCTTCTTTTAAATCACCTGTAAACAGCAATCTTTTTTTTGCTATGTTTCTATAAAAAATTATTTCAAGTCCGGGTTCATAAATAGTGACTTCTGCATTTTTTAATTTTTCCAATTTTACCGGATCATTATCTACACATGTTACCTGAACGCCCATTTCAGCAAAACATGTTCCTGATACCAAACCTACATATCCTGTACCAACTAATGCTACATTCATTTTATATCTCCTTTATAATTAAGTATTGTTAAGTTTTAAATTTTATACGGTGAAATATGCCAGATATCTCTTGCATATTCCGATATAGTTCTATCGCTTGAAAATTTTCCGATTCTTGCGACGTTTAAAATTGATTTTTTATTCCAGCTCTTTTTATCTAAATAAGTCTGTTCGACTAAAAGCTGAGTGTTTATATAATTTTCAAAATCAGCTAAGACAAAATAGTTATCAACATGAAGTAAGTCATCAATTATAGATTGAAATACTCCCGGTTCATCTTTGCTGAAAACATTATATTGAATCTGATTTAAAATCTTTTGCAAAGTTTCACTCTTATTGTAATAATCCATAGGAGTATAACCTGTCTCCTTCATATATGCTACTTCATCTGCCTTCAATCCGAATATAAAAATATTATCGTCACCTACCTCTTCAAGAATTTCAACATTAGCGCCGTCTAACGTTCCGATTGTTAAAGCACCGTTAAGCGCAAACTTCATATTGCCTGTACCCGATGCTTCAAGACCCGCAGTAGATATTTGCTCAGATAAATCCGCAGCCGGTATAATTTTTTCTGCAAGCGATACGGAATAATTCGGAATAAATAAAACTTTTAATGTATCACCGACTTCTTTATCGTTATTTATAACCCGCGCAATATTGTTTATGAGCTTAATAATAAGCTTTGCCTTGTCATATCCGGGAGCTGCTTTACCGCCAAATAAAATCGTTCGGGGAACCTTAACAGAATCCGGATTGATTTTAATTCTATTATATAAATGAATTACATGCAGGGCATTCAGCAGCTGTCTTTTATATTCATGAATTCTTTTAACTTGTACATCAAAAAGAGATTCAGGATTTATTTTTATGTTATGATTCTTCTCAATATAAGCAATTAAAGCCTGCTTATTTAACCATTTTGCGTTCATCCAGTTCTCTACAAATTCCTCTTCATCAGCAAACTTTTCAAGCTTCCTTAATTTATCTAAATCCTTTACCCATCCTTTACCGATCTTATCTGTAATTAAGCCTGATAAAAATGGATTAGCCTTCTTTAAAAATCTTCTTGGAGTAATTCCGTTTGTTTTGTTATTAAACTTTTCCGGATATAAATCATAAAAATGTTTGAAGATAGTATCCTTTAAAATCTGAGTATGCAATGCAGCTACACCATTGACTGAATGCGAACCGATTATGGCAAGATTTGCCATTTTAATGTACTTTGTTTCACCTTCTCTTATAATTGATAACTTTGCAATCGTTGGAATATCATTCTTTACATTTTTTTTTACTTCATGTAAAAAATTTGCATTAATATCATAAATAATCTGCAAATGCCTTGGAAGCAATTTACCGAATAAATCAATCGACCACTCTTCCATAGCCTCAGGAACTACAGTATGATTCGTATATCCAAAGGTATTTGTAGTTATTTTCCAGCTTTCTTCCCAGCTAAGTCCTTCTTCATCTAATAGCACTCTCATCAGTTCAGGAATTGCAATTGTAGGGTGTGTATCATTCAATTGCAAAGCATTCTTATCAGCAAACTGTGAAAAATCTTTATGATTTTTTTTATAGTTCTTAATTATATCCTGTATAGTTGCTGATACGAAAAAATACTGCTGCTTCAGTCTTAAAATCTTTCCATGCTGAAATGAATCGTTCGGGTATAAAACTTTAGAGATAATTTCCGAATCATTCTTGCTTTGTACTGCTGAGAAATAATCCCCCTTATTAAAATCCTGAAGCTTGAATTCATGAGTTGATTTCGCTTGCCATAATCTTAAAGTATTTACCGTCTCATTTTTGTATCCGGGAATAGGAGTATCATATGCGACTGCAAGCACATCGTCTGTATTTACCCATTTGCATCTATTGTTTCCCTTTTCATCTTTATATATTTCAACTGTGCCGAAAAATTTTACTCTATATAAAATTTCAGGTCTTATAACTTCCCATGGATTTCCGTATGAAAGCCAGTCATCGGGTTTTTCTATCTGTGCGCCGGTTTCATCAAACTCCTGTTCAAAAATTCCGTATTCATATCTTATTCCATATCCGAAAGCAGGAATTTGCAGAGTAGAAAGTGAATCCAAAAAACATGCTGCAAGCCTTCCAAGACCGCCATTACCAAGTCCCATATCGTGCTCAACTTCACGGATATCTTCAAGCTTGTAACCAATCTGCTCTAATAAATGAAAACACTTATTGTAATAATCTAAATTAATGAGTGAGTTGCCGAGTAATCTTCCCATTAAAAACTCCATGGAAAGATAATGAACTTTCTTTACATCATCTTTAAAATAAATTTTCTGAGTGCGTATCCAGTCATGCATCATCTTATCTCGTATAGTATGAGCCAGCCCTTTGAATGCATCATCCTGAGTGAGTGTGTGTTTATCTTTTCCTAAATCATATTCAATATGTTCGGCAAGCTTTGTAAGCAGGTCGAATTTTCTGCCCGAGTCGTAATCAGTAAAATATGGCGAGTTGTCTTTAAATCCCATTGTTAATTTCAATAAATAAAATCTCTTTCTATTTCTTTAAATTTTTTTGCAACTAAATCTTTTCCGGATACTAAAGGCTCTTCGATATTCCAGGGAATATTCAAATCTTCGTCGTTATATAAAATTGCTCTTTCATCTTTAGGACTATAGAGCTGAGTACACTTGTAATGAAAAATTGCTTCATCGGATGTAACACAAAATCCGTGTGCAAATCCCGGAGGTATCCAGATCAAATTGTGGTCAGTATCGTTAAGCTCACACATCACATATTTTCCAAATGTAGGCGAACCGAATCTTATATCAACAGCAACATCAAGCACAGTTCCCTGAATCACCTGACAAAGTTTACCCTGCGCTTTTTCACCTATCTGATAATGCAACCCTCTAATAGTTCCCTTTTTACTTTTAGAAATATTATCCTGAACAAATTCGTAATCAACACCATGTTCAAGCAGATTTTTTTTGCTGTATGATTCAAAAAAATATCCTCTGTGGTCTCCGAAAACTGTCGGCTGTATTAATAGAACTTCTTTTAAATCTGATTGTACTATTTTCAATTCTTATGTCTTTCTACTTTTTCTAAATATGTTCTGTATAACGATTTCGGCAGCGCATTTATAATTTCATCAAACTGTTCATTTGTAATATATTTCATGTGATATGCAACTTCTTCAAGGCATGCGACCTTCAGTCCCTGCCTGTCTTCGATTACTCCGAAGAAATTTGAAGCCTGAAGTAAAGCCTCAGGTGTTCCTGTATCAAGCCATGCTATTCCGCGTCCGATGCGCTCTACTTTTAATTCACCGAGTTTTAAATATTCAACGTTAACGTCGGTAATTTCTAATTCACCTCTTGGTGATGGTTTCAGATTTTTTGAAATCTCTACAACTCTGTTATCATAAACATATAATCCAGGTACTGCATAATTTGATTTGGGCTTGCTTGGCTTCTCTTCAATCGATAAAACTTTTCCTGTCTCATCAAACTCAACTATACCATAACGTTCAGGATCATTTACTCTGTAACCGAATATCGTTCCACCTGTATTATGTTTTATTGCGTCGTACATGAATTGTAAGTTACCGTAAAATATATTATCGCCAAGAATCAATGTCACACTGTCATTACCAATGAATTCTTCTCCGAGTATAAAAGACTGCGCTATTCCGTTTGGCTGTTCTTGTAATACATATTCAATATTGATGCCGTATCTTGAACCGTTTCCGAATAACTTTTCATACCATGGTAAAGTCTCTGCATTTGAAATTATTAGAATATCTTTAATTCCTGACAGCATTAAAACAGAAAGCGGATAATAAATAAGCGGCTTATCATAGATAAGACATAACTGCTTGCTGTAAATTTGTGTGATAGGATATAATCGTGAGCCTGAACCGCCTGCTAATATAATGCCTTTCATTTTATTAGATGTAATTAATTTTTAAAAATTGCTATACGGCGCCTGTTCTTTTTACAACTGACTTGAACGTCTCAAACAACATTTTCAAATAGCCCTTATATGATTTAAATTCTGTGTACTCCCCTAAATATTCTTCATCTTCATGCGAAAGATTTTCCATCACTGACTGATATGTATCGTGCAGCGCTCTTTCTTCAGCAGTAAGATTCGAACGTCCCCTTGCCTGCCAGAATCCTGCAAGTCCGAGCTTTCCCTGAAATCTTACCTGCGCAACATCGGATAAATCTATAACTCCGTTATCAATTTCTGATTTCAATCCTTTATCAAGTAACTCCTTAGCTTCATATGTAGGCAATGCCCATATACCGACTAAACTCATTTGCCCTTTAAGCACATTCCAGAATAAAGGGAGTTCATCGATTGAAGTCTTTCTTAAAATTTTTCCTACCTTTGTTACTCTCGGGTCATTCTCAATTTTTCTGAACGGACCTGTGTCATATTTATTCTTCAGTTCTTTTATTCTTGCATCTGCATCTACGTACATAGTTCTAAATACATAATACTTGACTGCCTTCTCTTTGAAATAAACGTACTGATGATTTCCTTTCGTCTCAACTTCCGGAGCTTTCAATCTTTTTGATATATAAAATACGGGACCTTTGGAATCTAACTTTATCAATACTGCAACAACTGCAAAAATCGGTGTGAGAAACAATAAAGCAAAAAAAGCTACAAGCCTATCCGTAGCATTTATTAAAAATAAATTAAACTTTGTTTTGAATGGTATCAGCCTGTGTGACTTCAGTACATTATCATCATCCACGTACATTCCGAAGTTTGCGGAGACGCTCATGTGGTAATTCTGATTAACAACGGAATCTTTTATATCGACATCTTTTCCAATGTATGTATTGCTAAGGATGACTGATTTACTCAACGAAGCATTTTCATCTATAAATAACTCTTTGCCAAGAACTAACGGACCCTCAAGTTTTACTCCTTTACAAATAGTTGTATTCTCTCCGATGATTATCGGAGGTTTAAAATTTTCAACCTGAAGATTATTAAATTTTACAGAAGGATGTATATAAATTCCTTCAGATAATTTTTCTGTTCCCGATACTCCTTCGTGATCATACTTGCATAATCTCATATTCAATTCCCAGTACTCTTCAAGCGAATCAATATTGCTCCAGTCATCATTTGTTACATAACAGTTAACTACAATATTTTTTTCAAGTAAAGCAGGAATCAAATCCTGTACAATGCTTGAAACACTTTTATCAGGCATGTGTTCAAAAATTGCAGGTTCAAAAATATAAACTCCGCAGTTTATATATTCATCATTTATATTTTCAGATTCGGATATGCTTTTTAAATTACTCTTTCCGTCTAATTCTGCTTTCCAGTCTTTATTTTTTTTCGATGTTTTCTTTATGCATAGTGTAGCAATGGAATTACTTTCCTTGTGATATTTTATTAAGGCATTTAGATTTATATTATGGTAGCTGTCCCCGGTAAGGACTATGAATGTTTCCTTAAAAAAACTCTTTACTCTTTTTATTGCGCCTGCTGTGCCGCAAAGATTTTTTTCAATCGAGTAAGAAATATTTAAATCATATTTAGAACCGTCGCCGAAACATTTATCAATTTGTTCAGGAAGGTAATGCAGATTTACTTTTATGTCTTTTATGTTGTGCTTCCTGCAAAGCTCAAGTGAGTATTGCATCACAGGTTTATTGCAAACCGGAAGCATTGGTTTTGGAATGGATAGTGTCAGTGGTTTTAATCTTTCGCCTAGTCCGGCAGCAAGTATCATTGCTTTCATCTATGCTTCTTCTCCTTTTAAGTTCTTCACAATTGCAAAAATGTCTTTTCCTGTTTCAGTTCTTTGATAACTTACTTTATCGGATAAACATGCTATAAGATACAAACCATAGTGTTCAGGAATCTCTTTATTTGTTTTACTTATCTTGCCTGTTTTTTTGTGATACAATTCCATGCTGTATTTTCCGGTAACTTTGCTCAGCACTAAATTTTCCTCGTCTCTGTAAACTATAAATTCCTTACTTAATATTTCATCTTTGTAAGGAGGCGCATTCCATTCAATATAATTTCCTTCTTCATCAATTGTTTTGATCATAAATCCTTCACCGAGCGTTTCAATTTCAATTTTCAGTTCTGTATCTGATAAAGTGTATTTTAAGGCAACGTTACTGCTTCTAGAATGAGAAACTGCATTTGAAAAAAGCTCATATATCAAAACTCTTAAGTCCTGAATGAATTTATCTTTATCTTCTTCCCTGCTAAACTTTGCCTTTGACTTCACAAGTATTTCCGCAGTGTCATTGACAAAGTGAATATAATCAACTGAGCTGTTTATTATTAATGAGACGCTTTCTTCTTTCATTAACTAATTTGTTATTCTTTGGTTTGTAGTGTTGCCTGCTACAATAATTCCGGGGGAAGAATAATTGAGGTTAAAATATTTCAACCTTTATTAAATAAAAAAATTAGAAGCTGCTAACTGCGTCTTCTCTTGCATCAAAAATTTCAAATACTTTGTATAATCTTGTCAGCTCAAACATAGCTCTTACAGGAGCTTGCAAACCAACGATTTTTATATCGCCTTTTACTGCTGTAACTTTTTTCAAACCTGAAACAATTGCTCCTAAGAACGAACTGTCAACAAATTCAACGTCAGTTAAATCGATAATAATTTTTTTCTTTCCGCTTGTTTCAATAAGATCGAAAAGATATTGTTTAAAATCTTTTGCAGCATCTGCCGTTGCCCTGCGAAGCTTAATAACAAGAAATGTTACTCCGTTTTGGTCAATTGCTTCGTAATTCATTTTGTATCTCCTTTAGGTTTATTATATAATTAGTTTTAAATTTATCTTTTGGCTCTTTCCCAGATCACTTTCTGTTCTCCGGTTAAAAAACGTTTTAATCCCACATATGCTGAGTAATTCATAACGAACAGCACGTATGGTATATTGAAGATTTTCACCTTCATTTTTTTTGTTTCAAGTATGTATCCGAGTAATGCAAATATATAAAAACTTAGCTGTACTAATAAAGTGAGAAAGTAAATATACGAAAACCCGCTTTTTAATAGATATATATTCAAAATCAATGCCAAAGGTATGATAAACGGCACAACTGCCCATCTTAATACTCGATGCGAAATATATTGGAAAGAAAGTATTCTGTACTTAAAAATATTGAACAATGATTTCAAAATTACTATAGCCTGAAATCCTCCTGCAGCAATTCTTCTTCGTCTGATATATTCTTCTTTCATATCGACTGTAGGCTCTTCTTCTGCATATGCTTCCGGTTCGTAAATTACTCTGTAACCTTTCTCAGCGACTTTCATTGATACTACAAAGTCTTCGATGAGAGTATTCTGCTCTACTCCATCACCCCAGAGATTTTTTCGTATTGCAAAAATTTCTCCTGCTGCACCTACACACGTCCAGAGTTTGGAATCTGTTTTTTTCAATAGTGATTCATACTTCCAGTATAATCCTTCACCTTCGCCGCTTGTTGAACTCTCACTTTTCTTTACTCTCTTCTCTCCTGCAACGCATCCAACCTGTTTATCTGCAAAATGTTTTGCAAGATTTATCAATGCTTCTTTATTGAAGTAAGAATTTGCGTCGGAGAAAACTAATATCTCACCTTTTGCTTTTTCAACTGTTCTGTTTACCTGTGAAATTTTACCTTTACGTTCAATATCCTTTGTAACTTTTATGTTAAGCTCGTCATCTCTCCCAATGTTATTAATAAAATTATCAATGGTCTTCTTGCCTTCGAGAGATATGTCATCAGTTGTAAATGTATCTCCTTCCAGATGCTTTTCTATTTCAGTAAGGATTTTTTCATCACGCAGATTTTTATCATGGTCATATTTTCTAAACTTCAGATATATCTCTTCATCTTTTGAAGTTGTATTTTTTAAAGCAGGGTCAACTAAAAAATTCTTATAGAACTCATCTATGGTTTCATCTATTGCGCCTGACGTATCATAAGCAATCGCAAACACAACTTCCAGCTTTTCTCTCGGATAAATTAAAGCCTGAGTGTTCTCAATTTTTTCTTTAATAATTCGTTTACTCTCACCCGAAGCGGAAATGACAAATGTAATTGTTGGATAATATGGTTCGCCTTCAGGAACTATACGTTCCGAGTGAACATAATTATACGGCTTAGGAAGAAGTTTCATAAGGAAAGGAATTCTCGAAATCAAAATTATCAATATTCCGTAGCCCGCGTAAGAATAGAAAATTGTGAAGAGAAATAACCAGAATAATATTTCCGCAGTTAAATGCAATGAATGAAAAATAAAAAATTAAAAGGAAATATTAATTATTAGTCGCATCGTATTGCTATCATACTAACATCGTCGTCAAAAACTCCACCTGTAAAATCTAGGAATTTTTCTTTTACATAATCAAATTGGTTCGGCAGATCGGCGGATTCTTCAATCGTTTGTACCAGTCTTTCCATACCGTACTGCTCACCTTGTTTATTTCTTGATTCAATGATTCCGTCCGTCAGTACAAACATTGAATCATGATGTTTTAAACTCATTGTTATTGTATCGTAATCGCCGTCCTGTCTTGCTCCAAGGAGCATACCTTCTGACTGATATGGCCTTACATGCTTACTTTCTTCATCATAATAAAGCAGACCTAGATCACCTGCGCCTGAGTATTGAACTTCTTTTGTTTTTTTGTTTACAATTACCAGTGAAACCGTTGTAAAAATTTCCGAAATCTTTGCATCATCGTAAATAGATTCGTTCACCTTCTTTAAAACTTCCTTAGCAGAAAAAACTTTCTGTTCTTTTAACACAACTCTTATAGCGCTTCTTAAATAACCAATGAATGAGAAAGTAAAGAACCACGCTCCCCATTTCTTACCCATTACGTCACCCAATATTACAACTAAATTATTTTCATCAAGCTCAATGTAATCTATAAAATCTCCGCCGGGCATTCCTTTGAAAGGAACATGCCAGTGAATTATTTCAAAACCGTCAAGGTTGGGCATATTTTTAGGCACAACTTCCATGCTGATTGAATCCGCAGCTTCCTGCAGCTCAAGCAAAGTATTTTGTCTCTCTTTTCTTATTGTCTTCAATACGTTGCCGACTTTTGCAGCAACTAATCTTGGATTTGTAGTCTTGCTAATAAAATCTTTAATGTCTAAATCAAAGCTTTCCATCACAACGTTATCCTGGTCATTTGCAGTAAGAAATATGAATGGAATATGGCTGAGCCTGTTATCGTTCATCAGCATTTTTCTGAAGCTGAAACCGTCAACATCGGGCATCATGTAATCCGATAAAATCAAATCGGGATTATGAATTCTCGCCAAAGCAAAACCCTCCTGCGCATTGTTAGCAATCAAACAATCATAACCTGCCCCCATAAAAGTTACGCTGAGAATTTTTAAAATAATCGGGTCATCATCTACCAATAAGATCTGAAACGGCTTCTCGGAAAATGTCTCTTCGAATTTTTTTCTTATTCCGTAAACTCTGTATATTTCAACTCTTTTTAAAATTGAACTTGTCTTGAGAAGTAAATCCTGTATATTAACAGGCTTGGAAATGAAATCGTCAGCGCCTAAGTTAAGAGCTTTGATTTTATCTTCATTGGAAGTCCTTGCTGTAATAAATACGAACGGCAATGCCTGATATCTTTCATCCTGACGAACCAGTTTGCAGAATTCAAATCCGTCCATGTCTTCCATCATTACATCGCAGAAAACTAAATCAATATTGTGAGCCTTTATTTGTGCCAGTCCGTGTTTGGATGAGTCGGCATCAAAAACTGTGTATCCTTCTTTTTCAAGATTGTGACATATAAGCTTGCGCGTTACTGCATCGTCATCGATTACTAAAATTTGTCTGTTATTTTTCTTCATTAAAAAATTGTCTGGGATATTCTTTGTTACTAAAACTATTTTAAAAATCTAATATAAAACCGAACTTGCTGACATTGCCAAGGTCACCGTTGCGGCTGTAGCTGTAATCTAAATTTATCTGTGAGTATTTTAATCCTACTCCGAATGAAGGCGCGTCCTGAACTGAATTATAACCGCCCCTCAATTTAATCATATTTTTGTAAATATCATATTCACTCCCTATAGAAAATTGTAATTTCTTATTTCCCGTAACCATTATTTCAGGGGAGATTGTTAATACTGATATAGGAGAATACGCAGCACCTAATTTAAACTTGCTAATATATGTATCTTCTCTTCCGTTCAGTTTTATGTTTGCGCCGATAGCATCCTGAATCATAAGTCCCATTCTGAATTTTTCATTAACTACTGTCAATAACCCGACATCGAATCCTACACCCGATGCTTCAAAGCCTGCAATTGAGTGTCTTATATATTTTCCTGTAACACCTATCTGTAAATTCTCTGTAACAATTTTTGAATACGATAAGAGAATTGCCAATTCGTTATCTGAGAAAACTTCACCAGATGGCCCCGATACATTTTCTACATAAGGAATATCTGAAACAGAAGAGTAAATTACTCCCATTCCCATAGTACCGAACTCAAATCCTTTTGAAACTCCCAGATTACCATAGTTCATTCCGTCGATGCTTCCGAATAAGTTTGAATACATTCCAAGCACCTGCAATTTATTTTCAGATGAAAGTCCTGCAGGATTGTAAAATATTGCCGAAGCGTCATTTGAAATTGCAGTGAATGAATTGCCCAATGATGTCGCTCTAGCGCCGAAACCATTTTTCATAAATGCGCCAACTTCACCTCCCTCACCACTTTGTGAGAATACTTTTCCGGTCAGTACCAGTAAGATTAAAATTATTATCTTTTTCATCTTACTACTCCCATCTTTTGGCTCTTTGTATATTCAATGCCGCCGACCTTTGCTTTAATGATGTATATATATGCGCCGTTAGCGACTTCCACTCCTCTTTCATTTTGCAAATTCCATCTGTAGTCATAATAAAATCCGTTGCGGGCAAACTCTTTGAATGTTGCAGTCTTCACTAACTGCCCGCCTAAATCATAAATCTGTAATTTTATATCCTGAGTTTCCGTAGGAAGCTCTGCTCTTATCAATGTTGTAGATTCTTTTACAGGATTTGGATAATTAAAAATCTGTCCTAACTGATTTCCTGCAGGATTTACATTGTTGTTCGTACCGTCAAATCTTGTATTAGTTAAATCCTTTCCGAAGAATTGCCATTGAATAACTGAACTTGCCTTTGTATCAGGGAGCTCATATGTTTTAATCGTTTCATCAAATGATGCAATAGTGATATCTAATTTTCCGTTTGCGTCTAAATCTCCAATAGCAGGAGAAGAGACTATCCATCCGCCGAATAGCCCGAACAGATTTGTTGTATTCAAATCCATTACACCGTCTTTATTAATAACAAAGACTGCTCCGTTCATTCCGCAATAAACTGCTTCCATGAATCCGTCTCCGTTTACATCCGCTATTACAGGGCTCGAATCAAACTCTGTAACAGTCTGCATATTCCAGTTAACTTCAAGCGCTTCACTTGGATTGATTGATAAAATATTTCCGTCTGTTCCTGCTATTATAATTTCCTTTGTTGAATCTCTGTTCATATCTGCAATTACAGGGGAGGAAATAAATCCCTGCGATAGCTGACGCCTTGTAATAATAGTTCCGTTCGGTTTTATTAAATATAAATAGCCGCCGCTTGATGCTGCTACAATTTCGTAACTGTTTCCGTTGAGTTTTGAAATTACGGGCGAAGAATAAACAACGTTATCTAATCTTACAGGAAAACCTGACTGAATCGTTCCGTCCGCTCTTACTACATTCAACGTGCTGTCCGATGTTCCAATAACAATTTCTTTTGAGCCGTCATTATCTATATCACCGATTGCAGGTGAAGATAAGATTACTAAGTTGCCGTATGCATCCTGAGTTTTTTGTACTTTTACGGGAAAGCCATTCTTCATCGCTCCGTCAAATCCCACCACTGAAATATTCCCATTTCCTGAAAATACTATTATCTCTTTGCTTCCGTCATTGTATATATCAGCAATTACAGGTGAAGATTTTATTGCGCCGCCAGTATAGAAAGGAAATCCTTTCAATAAATTTCCGTTGTTGTCTATCGCAAACAAATTTCCGTCGTCTGAGCCGAACACAATTACTTTCTTTCCATTGACAGTATCTATTGCCGCTGTTGAACGGATTATTCCGTCAGTCGGGAACGGAAATCCCTGCATAATTTCACCGTTGCTTTTGAACGCATACATCCTCTTATCCATAGCACCGATGATGACTTCCTGAATCCCGTCTCCGTCCAGATCATAATATTTCGGTGACGCAAAGAACTTTGCAATGGAGTCCTGAAAAATTCTTTTTCCCAATCCTTTATTTCCCTCAAATCTGTTTTTTGCAGTTGAAGTAAAACTCATTTCATCAGTGGTTACTATATGCTTATTCCAGACCTTTGATGTATCAGGGAAATTGTACCAGTCAGTGTTTAAAGTTTTGTTCGATGTTATGTACGATGTAAATCTTGGATACGCTACCCATATAGGATAAGCGGGACCTTCAAGCGGCCATTTGTATGTGCTGGGATTCTGATATCCTAAGTCCAAATAATATCCGTATAATGGTTGACCGATTAAATTTGTATTATCTAAATTCTGTGTATTGCCTGACGGACCTGCCAGAGAGGCTATATGTATTTCACCGCCGACTGATGTTATTATATATGGGTCAGATTTTCCCGTTGTAAATCCACTCAATGGATTGCTTGTATTGTTTACAGTAATTTCTAATTTCGCCTTATATCCTTTTTTCACTCCAACCTGCAAAGGACTCGTATTAGTGCTGAACAATCCCCCCGCAGGCGGCAATGCTGCTTTGCTTGATGGAAAAATTGTTGTAGTAAACGCACCTGTATTTGCCTGATTACTAAAACTTAATGCAGGAATTGTATTTCCGAGTGTATCGTAAACTGTTAACGATGTCGTTGTGCTTCCTGTTAGATTTACTTTGTGCTTAAAGATATGGTCGAATGATGAGCCGCGTGCCAGCGTTTCGTAGTCGTAAGTTATCTTTGTTATGTTTAAGCTTAAGTCAGTTACAATTGTCTGCTTCATGCTTGCGACAAAATCGTTCACGTCCCAGTCATTCCATGCGCTGTTTTTTATATCTTCAAATGCCAGTATATAATTATTTATTTGTGTATTCGGATTTGAATTCTTTATTGATATGGATGCTGAATTCTGAGCAGATAATGTGTCAGCTAAAGCATTTCCTTTTAATAAAGTGGAAACAGTAACTGAAGTATTATTCGGAATAGGATTTCCGTTATAATAATTCAGCTCACCCTTTGCTATAATTTTTATTTTCAAGGTATCGGATGTAGAAAAACTAAATCCGCTCCATTTCACAGTGCTTTGAGTTGTACCTGCTGTGTAAGTCCCAGAACCTAAATTTCCCTGAGTGTTGCTGGTAAGCACTGACGACTGATAATCTAATCCATCCGGCAATGTAACTGTAACGTTTGCTCCGTTTAGAGCTACTCCTGCCCTGTTTGTTAAATATGCAAAATATGATATCGTGTCATTTGAATTTACTTCTGCTTTGCTGGTGTTATTAATCACATTAACATTATCCGCTATCATGTCATTTGCAAAACACATCCAGTCACCTGACCAGTTGCAAGTTGCCACAACTATCGGCTGCGTAGAAGTAACTCTCATATAAGGAATTGTTGTCGCTCCGTTATTAAGCTGATTGTACTTTGCTTTGTTTACCTTAAAATCATAATACTTTCCTGCTGAGAGATTTATTGTTGTATCTACTAGTCCGCTTAAATTATTATCACGGATTCTTACTTCTGAGTTATCATAGTTTGCATAAATAAAAAGATGTGTGAACAATCCGTCTGCGGAAAGCGTTGTATATTTTTGATTAGTACCCGGAATAACGCAGTTATCAATTTTATTCGGATATGGAAGATACACTACTAAATTTTGCCCTGCATTTATACCTCTGTCTGATGCAGCATAAGAATAAATATCTGCCGTTGTAGCTCCGTACGAACTTTGTAGATAATTTCCTTCGAAAATAGAAACTTTTCCGCCGTTTGTATAAGCGCGGAATTTATGCTCGTTCTGGTTTCCGTTATCAAGAAAATTACCGACCTGAAACTGATTTAAATTATAACTCTGAAGCTGCACCCAATTATTTCCGTTATTAAGCCATTCAACCTGAAGTGTGACATTATTTGAATAAGAAGCTATTCTCAGTTCCTGCTCCTTTTTATAATCAGAGGGAATATTGAAATAAAAAAGAGAATCAACTGTGCTTCCCGTTCTTCCGGGAACGTATGCTCCTGCTTCACGTGAATTCGTAGTCAACGCTCCATACTGAACTGTAACCGGCTTGGAAGTTGTTATCATATAACTCTTTCCGTTATTCAGTAAATTTCTTCCTGTCGAAGAAGTATAAATCAAGTCCTGGTTAATATTGAGATTGGTGTTAACGAGAAGATTATTATTAGGCAAAGGATTTACCGAAGTTAGCCCTGTGTTATTCATTCCTGAAACTGATATATCATTTATTCTTACATTTGTACTGTCAAAATATGTAAAAACGTTTATATCACGATTTGAAAATGGTGAAGTATTTACATATACAAAAAAAGTATTTCCAGTCATTGTTCCGTTATCGGAAGGAAGGAAGTCATGTTCCCAGTCGGAATTCACCTGCTGATATACAATAACCGGCTTATTTGATGATACAAGAAAATAATCTCCGTCCCACTTTCCGCCTGCATCATCATTAACTGCACCGTCTTTCATATAGCAGACGTATGACTGACCTCTCATTAATATTCCTGACCATGAGTCGTCTGTATCTCCATCCGAACCGTCATCTGTAAGTACAACTGAAGTTGAATCAGTGAATGCCGTAATTACAAGACATACAGGTCTGTTGTTATTTTCATTAACGGGAGGAACATACATCTGGAATTTTGTGCCCGCTCCGCCGCTGAATGCAGCTTTGAAAGATATGAGAAATATGAGAAGGGTAAAAATTTTTTTCATGTAAAAAATTAAGTGAGCGGATTTATCTTACTACTTTTAAAGCAATTACCATACCAATAATATCAGGGAAAAATATATAATTTAGTCCAATTCTATCTATTATTTCGCTTTATTTTCTTTTAATAAATCACGTATCTCAGTTAATAACATTTGTTCTTTTGTAGGAGGCGCAGGAGGAGGAGGAGGTGCTGCCTCTTCTTTTTTCACTGCTGCCTGATAAATTTTTATCACTATAAAAATACAGAATGCAATAATTACAAAATCTATAATAGACTGAGCAAATGCTCCATAACCGATAGCAACTTCCGGGGAAACTACTTTATCACCTTCCATTACAGCTTTTTGAAGTACAAATTTCAAATCGACGAAATTTACTTTTCCGAGTAAAATTCCGATAGGAGGCATAATGATTTTATCTACAAATGCCGAAACTATTTTCCCAAAAGCTGCGCCGATAATAACACCGATGGCAAGATCCAGAACATTACCACGCATTGCGAATGCCTTGAATTCTTTAATGATTGACATAAAATATTCTTTGATTTGAACCCTGAATTTAAGATATTTTATCTATAAAAGTTACTGAAAAATTAATATCCCGGCTAAACCAAAATAAGTATATTAACTATCTTTCTTTTAAAATATTACAGTTTTTAATTGTTTTAAAATTAAAAATTGAAATAAGAAGTACAATTACTACATTACGAAAAATTCAAACACCTGTTTAATTATTTAATTAGAAACAGTGCACAATTCAACAAAAAAATCACGCTAGTTAAATTATTCCTGCAAAATAAATCCTTTCATTTTAATTTTAGATATTGTAGTTTTGTATAAGCAGGTTCTTTTACATAAATAAAACAGGGGGAAAAATGCTCGCAAGAAGCATTTCTGGAGTTACAACATTTGTATTTGTTGTGTTCTGCGCAGTTATTTTAGCTGTTGCAGGATTTTTATTAGTGATAAATTAGTAGGGGTATTAAGAAATTTTTAAAGCCGTCAGGACTTCCTTCTGACGGCTTTTTTTTTACAATTCGCTAAAAGAAACCACTTGCTTCTTTCCTTTTTATGCCATATATTATTGTAGTGATACCAAAAATTACTTACTCATTAAAGTTCTAAAGCTATTGTACTATTTTTCTTCTCCCCTGTCAGTTATATCCTTCATACCCGCAGTAAAGGACAAATAAAATAACAAATTTAATTACAAAACCAGTCCTAGATTTACCCCAGCTCTTTTTGTAATAACGTATTTCCAAATTTCATCGAAATGGAAAAAGAGCTCTTAGATTTATCCACACTGGATTTCCTTCTGGAAATCACCCAAGATTCCTTAACTTATTATTCAGAAAATGTTATAGAATCTGAATCAGGCAAAACGGCTTTAGAGTTTCAGCTTGACGAAGTAAGCTTATCTACTTTACTTAAGAAATTAGAAAACTGCAAAATTGAATTAGCAGGCAATTCCGTTCTATCTACTTATATTGATTTCAGAATACATGAAATCAAAAAAGCTATGGAAAAGAATACTATTTCAGCTTACAGCAAAAATCCACAGTACGGAATGCAATATTTCACTCTTATTTTAGATATACTTTCAGATAAGAAGAAACATTTGAACAAAGTACCTGATTAATTCATTTGTCAGCGTTTGTACTCCAGCAACCGCTCCCCATATTATTACTTGCACACTTACTTTGCACCTACAAATATCTTATATATTATAATTTCAATACTGTTTAAAGATTTATGTTTTTATTTATGAAATATTGTTTTACCTTGCGGCAGACAATATTTCATAACACTAATTACAGAAATGAAATCTCTCTTCTGCTTTATGCTTACCCTCATGAGCATTTTCACCCTTACCACAGATTTTACCCTCGCCCAACAACTTCGCTGGAGAGTTTTACCGGCCGGATTTGTATCCCCCACCCGTCTGGAAGATATCTGCTTTATCAACGCAAACACAGGCTGGACAATCACTAACTATAGTGATCAATTCGGAGGCGACCATCATCACATTTTTAAAACAACAAATGGAGGTAAAAGCTGGAGTGATCAGTCCGACAGCTCCTCTATCTATTACCGGTGCATCGGTTTTGCTGATTCGTTGAACGGGTGGATCGGAATGCTTTCAAGAGATAACGTACCTATTATTAGAACTACAAACGGAGGAGCAAACTGGTTTCCTTCGCTTGTTACTCCAATTACCGATACAAATAATGTTTGCGGGTTAAGCGTCATTAATAAAAATATTGTTTACGGATGCGGAAGGTATTGCGGTCCTTCAAGATTTTATAAAACGACTAACGGAGGAGTTAACTGGACTGTAAAAGATATGTCTCAGTATGCTACAGGCTTAGTTGATATTCATTTTTTTTCTGCTGATTCCGGTTTTGTAGTTGGCGGTACGGGCGGTATATGGCCTGATATGAATGCAGTAGTGTTGTTTACTTCAGACGGAGGTGAAACCTGGGTTGAAAGACACCGCACTGTCCGCAGTCAGGAATGGGGCTGGAAAATATCTTTCCCGACAAGAAATACTGCTTATATTTCATTGGAAAGCTGGATAAGTGATAACCAGTTTTTAAAAACAACTAACGGCGGAGTTAACTGGATAGAGAAACCATTTGTATCAGGATATAATCAGGAAGGAATAGGGTTTATTAATGAAAATACCGGCTGGCTGGGCGGCGGACCAATGACTTATAAAACTACTAACGGAGGTGATAACTGGTTTGCCGATAATATCGGTGCAAGAATGAACCGGTTCAGATTTATTAACGACACTTTAGGATACGCCGTAGGTCAGAAAATTCTCAAATTTTCCAGAGATAGCACAACCGGTATAAATGTAATTTCAAATGAGATTCCTGCAAAATTTTACCTGGAACAGAATTATCCAAACCCTTTTAATCCCGGAACTAAAATAAGATTTGAAGTTGCTTCCCCTACAGCAGATATGCGGCTGGAAGTTTACAATTCATTGGGGCAGCTTGTAGAAACACTTGTTGATAAAATTTTAAGAACCGGTACGTATGAAGTTGAGTTTTCTGCCGCTAATCATCCTTCGGGAATTTATTATTACAGATTGATAACAAATAATTACGCTGAAGTAAAAAAGATGATACTTGTAAAATAATTACAAAAGATGCCCTTTGATTAAGTTCAAAGGGCATTTTGATTTCATTTTAAAAACTAATCATTATTCCGGCTCTCGTTGTAATAAATGAAGCATTTTTCATTTCAGGTGATGTATACTGTGAATTATTGTTTCTGAAAACTGTATATCCTTTCGAATAAGTTATACCTGCATAGTTATATTTAACTCCGATATCAATCGTAAGCTTAGGTATAATTGAAATTTCTGTACCGACACCAAATGAAGTACCGACACCTGTTTCACTAACTGACTCCGTTGCGCCTGCCAATGAAATATTTGAGGGGTCCGAACTGGATGCATTTATCTGACCTGTAAGCCTTTGATTGAAATTCATAAAATGAACTCCGACCTGCGCTTCTCCGTAAGGATTTACTATTAATCCCGGAAGTTTTAATCTGCCTCCAAACATTATTGAAAAATCTGATGCCATCCAGTCAGGTGTAAATCCGCTTGCTGTTGCGCCAAGATTTGTTTTGAACTGATCAGTAAAATAAGAATTCTTGTACCCGAAAGAATTGTATTCTGCATTAACAGATAAATCTAATGGAATTAAAGGAAGCGATAAAAATACGAATCCGATTTGCGCAGATGGTCCTGCTTTATAAATATCACTGAACCCCCCGACGGGAAGATTTACTCCTGCACTGAATGAAACTTTTCTGTCTTGAGCATAAGAATTTATCGATAGAATTGTCAGGAGAAGAATTGTAAGTACTGTTTTATTGCTTTTCATGATTTAGAGTTTATTTAATAAAAAGTACATCAAATAATACATCTAAATTCCCACAAAGGATACTACATAATATTTAAAAATTTAGTTCCTGTAAGTTTTTTATGAAATTTTGCAAAGCTGAGTAAATAAGGTTTTCACTCTTTGTTACATCATTATTCAACTGTTGTAAGATTCTATCAGAATTTTTAAAATTATTTTTGTGTATGAACTTGTTAAAGATTGTAAGGTCATGCCATGCACCCAGAATTTTGTTAAGGTTATCAATTTGCCGCATAATCACTTCATCTTTCAAAAAATAAAATGCATCGCAGATTAAATCATAATTATAACCCGCTTCCTTCATAAGTTTTCTTAAATCATGCAAAGGTGATTTTTTCTTTTCATTTGTAATCTCAAACTCAGATATTTTTTTGAATAAATTATTCAGGTATTTGAATGAAAGATTTTCAATATTTCCTGATTCATTTAAAAGAAATTCCAGTTTAGTTTTTTCTTCTTTGAAAATAGTCTTCAGTCCCACTGAGTATGAAGAAATCTGATACTCTAATTTCTCTGCTAGTTTTTTGCTTTGAGTTTTAAAATATTCGTTTAGATGTTTATCAGATATCTTTAAAGCTCTTAATTCAGTTTTCAAAAGAGTGTTTGTTCTTAGTTTTCCTGCCGAGTTATATAGCTTTCTTAACAGTTCATTATCAAATTTTTCACCGTACTTAAAAAAATTGAGCAATGATTTAAACGCATTAATTTTCTTTACACACACTCTGAAATTATGGATATCCCTTCGTTTGAAATTTTTCTTTATCTTCCAAAGCTCCTTAATGCAATCATTTTGTAGTGATAAATAATACTCAAATAAATATTTTTTTGAGATATCCATACCAAAACTTACTTGTTTGCATTTCACTGTTCAATTACTCAATTTTTCCTGTAAAAACAAAAAGCCCTGCAAAATTTCTTCTGCAGGGCTTTGATGAAACTTTACATACTATAATTTTACTTTATCAGTACCATTTTTTTGCTTTGAACGAAATCCGGCGTTTCCAGTCTGTAGAAATAAATGCCTGATGAAAGATTTGCCCCCGGCATTTCAACTGAATGATAGTCAGCAGATAAAATTTTATTTTCAATCAAGCTCATAACTTCTTTACCGTTCATATCAAAAACTCTCAATGTTACTCTTCCTTCTTTAGGCAAATTAAAATTAATCTTTGTAGAAGGATTGAATGGATTTGGATAGTTCTGCAGTAATTCAAATTTCTGCGGCACACCAATTACAACTTCATTACTTAATTCATAATATCTATAATTCCCGTTAAGGTCTGTCTGCTTCAATCTGTATGAATATTTTCCTGCTTTAATATTCTTATCCGTGAATGAATAATTTTTCTCATTCTGAACAGTCCCGTTGCCGTTAACCTTTCCTATACTACTCCATTGTCCATCGATATTTTTTCTTTCAATGATAAACTCTTTATTATTTACTTCTCCTGATGTCTTCCATTTTAGTGTTACTGAATTCCTTTCCACTAATGAATAAAACGAAACTAATTCAACCGGCAACGGAGTATCAGGCCAAAGTTTTCTTTCATAAACTCCTCTGCCGTGCGTTGCAGCCCTTATTGAATTATTCGCAGGCGAAATACTTAAATCAAAGACCATTGCTGCTTCTGGCATTCCGTCGCTGAAAGATGACCACGTCGTTCCTGAATTTGTGCTGATATAAATTCCTAAATCATTTCCAAGATAAACATTATGCGATATTGAAGGGTCAACAACTATTGACTGCACCGGCACGTCGGGCAATGTTCCGTTTATATCGCTCCAGCTGCTTCCACCGTCAGTTGTTTTGTAAACATGAGAAGTACCAAACCCTCCGAACGCAGCATAAACAATTCTGCTATCCAATGGATCAACTGCAATTTTGTTTGGATACCTGTTTGGCAATCCTGTAGTAATATTAGTCCAGCTTGTACTTCCGTTCGTACTTTTAAAAAATCCCATCTGATTCGCACCGCCGGAGTTTGGAACTGTTGCCGCATATAATGTATCTGAACTTGTCTTTGATACTGCTATAGATAAAATCTTATTGCCGTCTAATGCCGCTGCAAGTGAATCAAAACTAATACCGCCGTTAGTTGACTTAAATATTTTCTTCGCACCCGCATAAACTACTCCTGTATCCGAAGGACTTCTGACAATCGGCGAAATGAAATTCGCATTTACACTATTTGAAGTAAATGTAGTCGTCATCGTATTCTGCGCGCCTTTATTCGAAGAGTAATTTACTTCCATATATTTATCTCCCATAATAATCGAATTATTATTCAGCGGATTTATACTGCAATACGTTCCGTCTCCGCCCGAAGGTCTGTACCAGCTATTGCTTCCATCGTATCTTGCAATACCGTTATCCTGCAATCCTCCTATGGCAAGAGTTGAATCCGTTGCCGAATTCGAAAATCCTCCATAGAACTGGGCCGTCACTAATTTATTATTGCACCTTGTATAATTTTCTCCGAAATCAAACGACCTGTATATTCCACCGTCAGTAGCTACGTAAATTTTATTTGCATCGTAAGGATTTGAAATTATCTGATGATGGTCAACATGAATATAATTTGCCGCGCTTGTATTTGTGCTGCTCTTTTGTGTGATTGTAACACCTGAATTTGTTGACTTATAAAAATTTACTCCGCTGAAAAGCATTTGCGAAGAATCGTTATCTTTTATCTTCACACCTGCAGCGTACCAACCCTGGTCTTCAAGCATATCGGGAGTTCCGCCGGAAGTCTGTGTCCATGTCGCTCCCTGGTCTGTTGTTTTATAAATACCAACAGTTCCTGCAGAAGATGTTCTGCTTCCTATTACAGCGTAAACAATATTATGATTGAGATAGTAAGATGAGAGAGTTACCCTTCCTGTGTTTGTACCGGGAAGTCCGTTTGTAAGCTCAGTCCAGTTTGCGCCGCTGTTTGTGGATTGGTAAATTCCCTGAGTTGAGCTTGATAAGTTTCCTACTCCTGCATAGATAATATTTGTATCTATTCTGTCTATTTCAATATCCATAACCATCTGGCCTGTAAAAACCTGACTCCAGCTGCTTCCGCCATCTATAGTTTTGTAAATCCCTTCCGATGTTGCCGCATAAACTGTGTTGGAGTTTCTTGGATTGAAAACCAAATCTGCAACTCCCCTGTTCTGCGCATAGGTCCAGTCCAATGACTTCGTCCAGTTAACTCCGCCATTAGTCGATTTTAAAATTCCTATTCCATAACTGCCGCGTGTTGTTCTCGTGCTGAGTCCGTTCAATGCTGCCGTATAGCCATAAACTTCTCCTGTGCCTATGAACATTAAATTTGTATTTGCTGAATCCAGTATAACTGCGCTTACGCCGACTGTCTGAAATCCTGTCGGCACATTTACCCAGGCAGTTGTTCCAAGTCCACCGTTCGTGCTTTTCCATAATCCGCCGCCTGCAGAACCTGCCCAGAGTATTGATGTATCAGCAGGATTAATTGTAATGCACAGCATTCTTCCGCCGATATTTTCGGGTCCTATATTAGTCCATGTATTAGAGGCATCTGTATTGGAAGTTAAGGAAGGTATATTTTTTGATTTCTCGTATTCGACGGTATATTTATCCGATGGAATATCTGCATACGGATATGCGCGGGAATCATTTACAAAATTTAATGCTTCAAATGATTCGCTTGATTTTTCATCGCAGAACCCGACAGGAAAGTTATCAGGATTTGGAGTTTGTGAATTATTTTGATTCGGCGAAATATAATAAAAGAAAATTAACAGTAAAAAAATTACAGCTGTTCTTATAAATAACATCCGGGGATTTAGTTTAAGCCTTAAAAATAATATTTACATATTCTAAATAAAATGAATTTGGAATTTGAATTAAAGGAAAAATATCGGAAAATGTTTTTAATAAATTAAAAAGCCCGGTGGAAATTCCATCGGGCTTCTGCTAAATCTGATTATTTAAAAGTATTATTTTACAAGAATCATTTTCTTGCTGTCAACAAAATTTTCCGATTCAAGTTTATAGAAATAAACTCCCGAAGGCAAATTCATTGCATTAAAATTAACTGAGTAACTGTTTGCGGTTTTTAATTCACCATTCAATAATCTTGCAACTTCCTTCCCTGCTATATCAAATACCGTAAGAGTCACATTTGCATCCTTAGGCAAAGTAAAATTTATATTTGTCGTAGGATTAAAAGGATTCGGATAATTCTGCTCAAGAATAAACTTATCGGCCACTGAGTTTCCGTTATTCGAAACATGTGTAACTGCAGCGTATCTGTCATAAAAAACATTGCGCGCTGTTCCGTTTAGTCCAACCCATGTAACTCCCAGATCTCCGGCTGTATTGTAATATTCAATTATTGAAGGAGTATAAAATGCAAATCCAACAGCCGGTATATGCTGACTTATCTGTATCGGCGTTGTAAAAGTTGAAGGATTATTATTATTTGCCAGTGTATAAACTAATTTCGTACTTTGATTTGTCTGAGGAAAAGCAGCAGTGCTATCTGAACGATAAACTAAATCAACTCCTCCTGCGCCGAGTTTGTAATGTGTAGCATCAAACCAGAAATTTGATCTGCCCGTTGAAGAGCCGATTGTAAAAGATGCTCCGAAAGTTGCTCCGTTATCATTGCTTTGCATACAGTACATTTCATAAAAACCGGGAGTTCCTCCGGAAAAAAATAACCAGGCTTTGCCGCCATTGATAACTCCCTTAACTTGCGGCTTTTGTGTACCTGCGGGAATCGTAGTTAAAAATCCTCCGACGACTGTTAATGTACCGGGTGCTGATTCTCTGTATCTAACTGTTCTGACTGCGCCCGCCGTTGTATCGGGAATAATGGCAACGCCAAAATAAGAAATCAAACAAGTGTCTCCTGTACCTGACATATAAATATTAGGGTTTGCAGCTGTATTGCTTAAAAATACTGCGCCTCCCCATGAAGCGCCGCTGTTTGCTGAACCGAAAAACCTCACTTCATTATTTGTATTCAAATCAATTATAAGATACAAACTGTTAGTCGACGAAATACATGCATCAAAGTTATTTACATTTGTGTATGTGGTAAACTGATTAAGATTATTAGTTATAACATTCCAGCAATAAACCAGACTTCCAAGCTGAAAGAAACAAAAAATTGAATCGCTGTCAGCTCTGCCTACCATTTTTATTTTATTGATTACATTAGAGGGAGATATAGAACCCGTCACAGCCCAGTTTGCTCCGTTATTGGAGGAAGCAAGCACAACAATGCTTTTTCCCGGAATTATACTTGTATCGGGAATAGCTGTATAAATTGTATTGTTCGAATTTCTATAAACTCCTGTGACTTTACCCAAAGGCTCAGTTGTGGAAACTGTGTAATCATTTCCCCAGTCCACATTTGAATGATAAGGTAATGGCGGGTTATAAACTTCACTTCTTATTTCCTGTGAACGAACTGCAGAAACAGTTAGAAAAAATGTTATCGTTGAAAATATCAGTAAGAAATTTTTCATAACATTTGCCTCGGTTTAGTTTGTTAAAAGTGGTTAGTTTCTAAAACATAAATGAAACCGTAAATATCTTCAATGATTATAGTATTATCTCGAGATAATATTATTATTGTGAAAACAGCAGTATTCTAAACTATGTTGGAACTTTCAAATATGTAAAGCATTAAAAAGAAAAAATCTGAATTATGGTTATAAAAATTTACATCATTACCCTCTTAATCATAGCATCAATTACTCATACTGCCTCTTCTCAAATCGAAGGCGGAAATTCATTTCTTAACTACAGAACTCAGGATACTAATCTCATGCTTATGGGAGAAAGCCATACTAAATTTTATTATTTGAATAATGGAGATATACTTGTTTTTAAATCAGGAGCAGACGCCAAAAAATTTATAGATACAACCCGGTCAACATCACCATTCAGATTTGATGAGATAGATTTTTCAAAAAATACTTTAGTTTTATTCAGCTATCATGGAAGCGATTGTCATGCAAGATTCCGGTATTTTTCAGATAAGAATATGAATCAGAAAATATTTACAGTCCATGTTGATATAATATATGGAGGATGCAGAGCTGCGGGAAATTATATGAGTACCTGGGGGCTGATACCTAAACCGGAAGATGATTATAAAATAAATTTTGTGACAAAGCATATAGATAATTTTGAAAGATAGTAAATCTTAGGCTTGCTCTTGATGTAAAAAAGTTTAATTTTATATTAACAGATTTTGTAAAATTTTAATGAATAAAGAGTTACTGCTGCAGCATCGTATTGAATTTCTTTCAACTCACAGAGGGAGTAAAAAATCGGTTGATGGAATCGAATACATTGATAGTGACGATGCAAGATACAAGCTTGCCTTCCCTTCTTCCCTGGAAAAATGTTACGAAGTTCCTGATGAATTTAAAATTTGTTTACCTGATTGGGTTACCGCAGATTTAAATTTACCTCATAGAAAACTCCTAAGGTCAATAACTTTTATGACTTTGAAAGTATATATTCCGGGTCCCCATACCAATAAGGACATAGTGGTAAAAATTGCAAGCTCAGCTGAAGAACTTGAAGACTTTACAATTGCACAGACAGAAGGATTTTATGGCAGCTCACCTGAATATCAGAAAAAACTTGAATGGCTGAGAAAGAAAAACTTAATGAATTTTAAGAATCCAAATCATTTATATCTGACTGCTTATTACAACGATAAACCTACTGGTGCGGCATTAAGTATTATATATGAAAATATAATTGGAATAAACATGCTTGCAACAATTCCGGAGTTCAGGGAAAAAGGTATTAGTACAAAAATTATTAAGTTTGTGTCGGATTATGCAAAGGAAAATAAAATTCCGACAGTAACTTTACAGGTTGATACTGATTCCTATGCGCACAGTTTTTATTTACATCACGGATTTGAAAATATTTTTAAATGCAGAGAGTATATTTATGAAATTTAAACAGGAATTTATAGTTTTCACATATTAATCTGAATTGCTTTCAAAGTGTTTTTTAACGATTTTATCTTATACAATAATTCTAATCTTCCTTTACAACTGTAAAAGTTTTTTTGTATTATATCCCCTTGGCAAAATTATTTTATTGATTCAATAAAAATGCTGGTGTTAAGTAAAATAAAAAATATTTTTAACCGGATACCACTGCTGAAGGGAAATTCATTTCAACAAAATCTGATATTAGCTTTAGCTTTTATCACGTACCTTGTAGTAACAATAGATTTACAGACTGAAATGGCAATTGAGAAGGACGAAATTTCTTCTGTTGCAGCCGTACTGGATAACACAATTGATTCTACTATTCTTGATGCCCCGCTTGATGCTAATGTTGATTTTCAATTTATCGGAATCATTTCTTTTACATCTACACATACAATTCAAAACAATTTTTTCTCATGCCTGAAAGACAGAGCGCCGCCCGTTTTTTAATTAATAATTAATAGTTAGTAGTTAATAATTTTATATCCATAAGAATAAGTTTCGGTCTTACTGAAGCTTTATAGTTCTATTATGGATAAAGACATTCAAAATAATTTTAAATTTAAAAATTTCAGACAATGAAAAAGATTACAATTTTATTAGCAGTAATAATTTTATTTGCAGCATCACAATCATATTCGCAAATGCTTCCTGTTCCAAAAGTAACACTTCATGTAACAGGCGGTTACGGTATGCCGACAGGCAATTTCAAACAGGACGTTCCTACAGATTCTAGAGCAGATGCTGATTACTTTCCATACTATACAAAACAATTAATAAATTTTGGTGCTGACGGTAAATTAGCATTAGGTACAAGAGGAAACTTCAGAGTAACTCTCGGCGCAACATACAATATGTTCAGCAACGATGTAACTGCTTTATTAAGACCTGCCCAAGGACAAGCAGGTGTTGCTGTTAACTTCAAACCAAAAGTTAACGTTATGTCTATTGCTTTAGGCGGCGAATGGGCATTTGCTCCGACTCAAAAAGTAAATCCTTACGTCGGCTTAGGTCTTGCAGCTAACTTCTTCAGCGGTAAATTCGAATTCGGTCAGTCAGTTTATGTAAAGGGCGCGCAAAGAAGCGGACCTATGGATATGAAATCAGAAACAAGAATCGGCGTTATCTTAGATGCAGGCGCAGACTTCCGTTTAAGCAGAACAGTCGGCGCAATTCTTGGAGTTAAATATCACTTCATTAATCCATTAGGAAAAGGCGCAGATGATCCATCAGAAATCGGACCAAACGAAATCGACCTCGGCGATATGGAGCACACAGAAGACGGCAATTACTTCCCTGCCAGAACAGTAAGCTCAGTTAACGTTTATGCCGGTGTATCTTTCTACTTCGGCCTAATGAAATAATATTGTAAAATTAATTTTAATTTATATTAAGAGAGTCCGCTTCTGCGGACTCTCTCTTTTAAAATCGAAACGATGAAAACACTTCTCACAATCATAGCGTTATTCTTCTGTCTCAACTCATACGCTCAATACAAAGTTACAGGTACTGTATCAGATGCTATCACAAATGAAAAACTCATTCATGCAAAAGTCTACATCGCCGATTTAAAAAAAACAATCTCAACCGATAGCTCAGGTGTATTCAGCATCTCCGATTTGCCCGGCACGTTCGTGCAATTACAGTTTTCACTGCAAGGATATAGAAGCTATACCCTTACAATAGAAACTGATAAAATAACAGCGCCGCTGCAAATCACTCTGTTGCCAAATGAATTCACCACGGAAGATATCATCGTCAACGAAACAAATCCCGATAAGCCGTACCAGGCTGATAAAATAAATTCGCGCGACCTCCAGCGAATGGGCTCAATGAACATCTCCGAAGCAGTTGCCCGCATTCCGGGAGTATGGGAGCTATCCACCGGTACAGGTGTTTCCAAGCCCGTCATCCGCGGACTCTACGGCAACCGCATCGGCATAATGATTAACGGCATTCGATTTGACAACCAGCAATGGCAGGATGAGCACGGACTCGTTCTCAGCAGCGACGGCATCGATAACATCGAAGTCATCAAAGGTCCCCGCAGTCTTCTTTACGGTCCCGAAGCAATCGGCGGAGTCGTCAGCATCACCGATGAGCATCCCGCTGCAGTAGGTACAAATCTTGCAGACCTCAACTTAAAATATTTTTCAAACACCATCGGAATACTAGCAGATATCGGACTCAAAGGCGCGGAAGAAAAATTCAACTGGCTTGTCCGCTTCGGCGGTGAAACTCACGGCGATTACATAGACGGCAGCGGAGACAGAATGCCCTCGACACGCTTCGGTGGATACACAATGAAAACTTCGCTCGGCACAAATAAAGGAATATGGGTCGGCAACCTGAACTATGCATATACAAATTATACCTATGGAATCCTTGAGCAGCGTGACTTCCAGAAAGAGTTTCGCAACACAAAAGAAACACGCTTCGATAGAAGTTTTAACGGCGCGCATCACCAGCTGAAAGTCCACAACATGGTTTTGCAGAACACCTTCAATGCAGATAGGTCCAAGTTCAAAGTAAATCTCGGCTACACTTACAATCAGCGCGTTGAGCGCGAAGGCAACGATGAGCGATTTCTTCCCGATAGCCTGCAGTTCGGCAATCTCGATATGGTTCTCAATACTGCCTCGCTTGATGCAAGCTGGAACTACACTTTCAAAAAAGATTTTGATATAACCGTCGGCACGCAGGAGTTCATCCAGTCAAATAAAAATAACGGACAGCGCAGACTTATCCCCGATGCAGATGTAAGCTCGGGCTCGCTCACAAGTATTTTAAAATATCAGAAAAATAAATTCGGTTTCGAGGCAGGCGGACGCTTCGATTTATTCAAAGTCAAAACAACTGAGTACGGAGTTTTGGATTCCGCAAATTATTTTCCGCCGCTGGATTTAAATTACAACTCAGTCAACGGCTCTGCAGGCGCAACTTACCGCTTCAATAAAAATTTTCTTGTTAAGGCAAATCTCTCTACAGGCTTCCGCGCGCCAAACCTTGCCGAGCTTACTTCCAACGGTCTGCACGAAGGCACGTTCCAGTATGAGATCGGCAACAAAGATTTTAAGAATGAGCAAAGTGTGGAGGGCGATATCGGATTTGTTATCGATAGCAAGTACGTCTCGCTGGATTTCTCCGCCTACAACAACAGCATAAATAATTATATTTACCTCGGGCTTACCACCGATACTTACCGCGGCTATCCCGTTTACAGATACTATCAGGAAGATGCAACGCTTAAGGGTTTTGAGGCTGACCTTGTTGTAAACCCCGCTGACTGGCTTTCGCTTCGCGGGACTTACTCAACCGTTATTGCAAAGCGCAGCGACGGAGTGAATCTTCCTCTCATTCCCTCCGATAAATTTTCTGCAAGCGCTCATATCGAGCTGAAGAACTGGAAGTTTTTTTATAATCCCTACTTCGAGCTCTCTGCAAATACTGCTCTTGAAAAAACGCGGCTCGGCGAAAATGAAACTTCCCTTCCCGGATACACTCTGCTGAACCTCGGCTTCGGCTGCGACCTAAGTTTTGAGAAGGAGCTTTTTAATATGACGATTGCCTGCAACAACCTGCTGGATAAGACATACATAGATTTCATGTCGCGCATAAAAACTCTCACCGCCGTTTACGACGGGCAGACATTCTACGCCAACAACATCGGCAGAAATATAGTCTTCACAATCAAGGTACCGTTTCAGTTATCGTATTAGAGGGGTTCGAAGTATTATTTATATTTTGGTGTAACATAAAGTATTTTTAGATAATAATTAATTAATTAACTTTAGTAAAAATTCAAATAGAAATGAAAGTTAATGAAATATTTATAGCTGGGGGGTTACCTACTGTTACTTATAATCCTAGAGAAGATTTACAATTAGAAAGAAAGTTGACTGATTTTTTTGATATTGGTAATAAACTTATATCTGTTACTGGACCAACTAAAACTGGTAAGACTGTTCTTTGTTCGAAATTATTTTCTAATCAGAATTTAATAAAAATATCTGGTGGATCAATTACAAGTGAAGATGATTTTTGGGAAGCAATACTTCATGATATTGATGCAGAAATATATTCTTCTTCCACGCAAAATTCTAATTCTACAACGGAAGATTCAGCCGGAACGGGAGGTGGATTAAATGTAGGAGTAATTAAAATAGATTTGAAGAAAGGAGAAAAAGAAAGTACAACTACTGGTATTTCTAAAACCTCTACCAAAGTTACTAATGTCAAACTATTGGCATTAAAAGAACTACTTGAACAAAAAAGGGCTCTACTAATAGATGATTTTCATTATATAGATTCTAAAATTCAAATTCAAATAATAAGAGCTCTGAAGCAACCAATTTTTAATGGTCTAAAAGTTATGGTTTTAGCTGTCCCTCATAGAGCAGAAGATTCTACACGAGCTGAGTCTGAGATGACTGGACGCGTAGCTCAACTTCAGATTCCTTTTTGGAACGAAACTGAGCTTAAAGATATTGCAAATAAAGGTTTCAAATCTTTAAATGTTTATTGCAAACCAACGGAAGTGGAATTATTAGCAACTGAAAGTTTTGGAAGTCCTCATTTAATGCAAGAATTCTGTTATTATATTTGTATTAATAACGGAATAACTTCAACAGTTGTTGGACCAACTAAGGAATTAACTAAAACAACTGATGAAAAATTTTTCAAAGAAATTGTTGACACAATTGCGTCAAAAACAGCTTTCGATCGTCTAGCAGTTGGACCTCGACAAAGGACAGATAGAATGAAAAGAAAATTAAAAAATGGTCAACAAGTTGATATTTATACTGCAACTTTACATGCAATTGCTGCAACTGGCCCAAAAACTGAAATTGTTTATGAAGACTTAAGAAGTTCTATGAGAAAAGTTTTAGATGATTCAGAAAGTGCACCTCAGAGACATGAAATAACGAGAGTATTGAAAAAAATGGATGAAATTGCAAAAAAGGAGATAAAAGGTGAACCTGTTATTGATTGGGATAATGAAAATAGTAAACTATTTATTTCAGATCCATTTTTTGCATTTTACTTGAAATGGGCGGTAAATGAATGAAATTATAATTTTACTCCAACGTAGTTGGTTCGGAGTTCATTTTATCGGGCGGGTAGGTTTGGCATAGGGCAATTCTCTCTTCAAGCGAGGCTTCTAAAAATTGCAGGCCGACTTCCAGATCCAAAATAACAGGCATTCGGCCTTTATCATGGACAATATTTGTAAGCATGTTACCGACTGTAGTTATAAGCGTACAGGCGAAATCATTTCCTTCCTTCCTGTAATATCCTGCGCAGAAGAATGTATCTTTTTCTTTGATTGTAAACCTGTGAGGCTGTTTTATTTTTTTCTTTGTGGGCTTTCCTGTTTTTGGAGTGAAGGTATCTATAACAACATTTTTCCACTCGTGATATCCGCTCATTACAAATAAGCACGGATTCTCCTTTAAAAGCGACTGCCAGTAATCGGCTGCTTTGCCAGAGGTAATTTCTTCGATGCGTGAGTTTACCATAGGTCCTATCTGCAGCTTAAATCCCCAGCGCATTGTATCCATATAATATTCATCGTCAATCTTACGGATAACAGGAACAAGGTCAGTCGGCCGCATGCGCGATTTTCCGGGTGATACAGTTGACCTTACTATAAGCTCGCCCTTACCTGTTTTTCTGAAGGTATCTACGAGTTTTTCAGTATCGATAATTACATCAAAGCTTGTGCACATTTTTTTAATATAAGCATTTAATATAAAGAAGAGCGCAGTAGTATTAAATAAAAAAAGAAATAACTTTATTATTAAATAATAACCTTATATCTTTATGGCAACTAAATTTACGGAATATGAATCCCCTGGACCTGGCAAGCTCCGCGTTTTTCAACCCCGTAGATAAGGATAAAGCACACTCGGTTTTTAAGAGAGTGCGGATGATGCCCTTATATCGTTTTCCTTGTCTCAAAGAATATAACCTTGGAATAAAGGAACACTCTAACCGTTTCTTTCTTCATTTAGACCTGGATGCATTTTATGCGCAGGTCGAACAAAGAGATAATCCTAATTACAAAGGCAAACCTGTCGGAGTTGTATCGCTTCCTGATACGTTCACTAAAGGAATTGTTATGACTTCTTCCTATGAGGCGCGCGCGCTTGGAGTAGATACTGCAATGACTACTTACCAGGCAAAGACAATCTGCCCGCAGCTAATACTTGTACCCTGCTACGGACAGAAATATGAAGCAATACTTTTTAACATTTTAACGTTTGCAAAAAAATATGTCCCCGATGAAGCGATTGAGCAATATAGCATAGATGAATGTTTTATAGACCTCACTTCTGTTTGTAAAGATTTTAAAAGCGCGGAAAAAATATCAAGAGAGTTCAAAGATTTTATTTTAAAAGAAGAAGACCTCACCTGCTCGATGGGATTATCATTTAATAAGAGCTATGCAAAAATGGCAACGAAGCTTCACAAGCCGGCGGGCTTTACTTTGATAACTCAAAGGGACAGAGGAATTTTTTTTCCTATGGCAGTAGATAAAATATGGGGCATAGGAAATAAAATAAAACCGCGTCTGAATTTTCATGATGTATGGACTATACAAGACCTTGCAAACTGTCCCGATAATATTTTGCGGAAAGAATTCGGCATTAACGGCATCTGCTATAAACGGATGGCGCGAGGAGAAGAGACGGCGGAGATTTTCAGAAAGGAAACGCATGAGAAAAGCTTAATGCATCAGCATTCATTAACGTATCCTATTTATGAGCGCTTTGCATGTGAAGAAGAGATCGGGCGCAGAGTGGAATACATCGGCAGGAAGCTCCGCAGTAAAAATTTACTTTGTAAAAGATTGTTCCTCATTGAGCGGTTCACAAATCTGCAGTTTGATGTAGCTGAGTATAAGTTAACTCAGTTTACAAATAACGACAGGACGCTCTATGAATGCGCGCTTGAGCTGTATAAAAATATGCAGCATCCGACAGCGGAGCTGAAAGTGCAGATGTTCGGTATTATGGTGTGCGAGCTTGGCAGCGATTTGCAAAGTGAGAACTACGACCTTTTTAATCAACAGAAAATTTTACCGTATCACGCTCTTGATACAATTAAAACCAAATACGGAGAGAGCAGTATCCGTGTAGGCATCGGGAGGTATTAATGAACAGAGTGGTAAATGAACAAGTTGATGTGATAGTAAAATATAAAGCATCAGCAATAGAAATAATAAAATTCAAAAGGGGCAATACAGAGTACTCTGTAACGAAATACGGGAAGCCGTGGATTGAAAGAATTGGCGATAATATTATAACGCATTATTCATTGATTTGCGAAAGGCAGGGAATCTGCTGCGAGATATCACATAACCATATTTTGAATAAATGGCTGTTGGTGCAGTTTGATGTGCTGGAAGCTTAAAAAAGTAGTCGGGGCCAACGCCCCGTTTTAATTTAAACAACCGATTAGTACATATAGGTAAGGAAAATAAACATATATTTTTTCAATAATTACTTCATAATGCCTGAAATATATAGTTGTATTAACATTAATTTAGCAGAAAACTTACGAGGGGGCGTAAGTTTTGGTATGTGAAAAATCAATTAATTAAAGGGTAATTCAAAAAATTGACATAAAAAAAGCCCGAATCTGAATCAGAAACGGGCTTATTTTATAAAAAAGAGCTAATGGCCAGAGTTGAACTGGCGACCTATTGATTACGAATCAATTGCTCTACCAACTGAGCTACATTAGCAGAACATCTGTATTAATATCTGTACATATCGGATTTGTAAGGACCTTCTACAGTCACGCCGATATAATCTGCCTGCTCTTTTGTAAGGGTTTCAAGCTTAACACCTATTTTAGCCAGGTGAAGTCTTGCAACCTTTTCATCAAGATGCTTTGGCAATACATAAACTTTGTTCTCGTATTTTGAGTGGTTTTCCCATAACTCAAGCTGGGCAAGAACCTGATTTGTAAACGAGTTTGACATAACGAAGGAAGGATGTCCCATCGCGCAGCCAAGGTTTACAAGTCGGCCTTCTGCAAGGACGATAACTTCATGTCCGTCAACATTATAAAGGTCAACCTGAGGTTTAATGGTATCTTTAGTGTGGCCATAGTTTTCATTGAGCCATGCCATATCGATTTCATTATCGAAGTGACCGATATTACAAACGATTGCTTTATCCTTCATAGCTTTGAAGTGTGAGCCGTTGATGATGTTAAGGTTTCCTGTTGCAGTTACAAGGATATCGGCTTCTTTAACAGCTTCTTCCATTGTTGTAACTTTGAATCCGTCCATAGCTGCCTGAAGCGCACAGATAGGATCGATTTCTGTAACGAGAACTCTTGCGCCTGCGCCTCTGAGTGATGCGGCAGAGCCTTTACCCACGTCTCCGTAACCGGCAACAACGGCAACTTTACCTGCCATCATTACGTCAGTTGCTCTACGGATAGCGTCAACTAAGGACTCTTTACAGCCGTATTTGTTATCGAATTTTGATTTTGTAACAGAGTCATTTACGTTGATAGCCGGCATATGTAAAGTGCCGTTTTTCATTCTGTCATATAGTCTGTGAACACCGGTTGTGGTTTCTTCTGATAAGCCTTTGATGCCTGCGATTAATTCAGGGTACTTATCGAAAACCATATTGGTGAGGTCACCGCCGTCATCGAGAATCATATTGAGCGGTTTGTTTTCATCGCCGAAGAATAGTGTCTGCTCGATACACCAGTCGAATTCTTCTGCGTTCATTCCTTTCCATGCATAAACAGAAATCCCTGCTGCTGCTATAGCTGCTGCGGCGTGATCTTGGGTAGAGAAGATATTACATGAAGACCATGTAACTTCTGCTCCGAGATCTACGAGGGTTTCGATAAGAACTGCGGTCTGGATTGTCATGTGAAGACATCCGGCAATTCTTGCACCGCTGAGCGGTTTTGTTTTTTTGTACTCTTCACGAATGGCCATCAAGCCGGGCATTTCAGCCTCTGCTAAACGAATCTCTTTGCGTCCCCATTCAGCGAGTGATATGTCTTTAACTTTGTACTTTAATTTTTCTTTTGTTAGTGATGCTGTTGCCACTGTATTGTGCTCCGTTTAATTAATTTTTGAGTAATGTATAAGATACGATTTTTTAAATTTTAATGAAATTCAAAACAAATTAGAGTTTAATTCCTTCAAGAAATTCAGTCTTAATTTCTTTAGGTGCTAATCTAATTCCTAATTCATCCAGCTGCTGCTGCGCAACGTTGCTTGGAGATTCATCCATCAAAGATGCTGCGCTTACCGTTTTAGGGAATGCTATTACATCGCGTATTGCATCAAGTCCGCAGAGTATTGCAACGATTCTATCAAAGCCAAATGCTGCTCCACCGTGAGGCGGCGCGCCATATTTGAAAGCATCGAGGAGGAATCCGAATTTCTCCTGCTGCTCTGCTTCAGTGAATCCGACTATATCGAATACTTTCTTTTGAATGTCTCTTTGATGTATTCTAATGCTTCCGCTGGCTATTTCGTTCCCGTTTAAGACTAAATCATAACAATCCCCTTTCATGCTTTCAATGATGTCGGCGCGTTTGCGTTTATCAGTCTCGTTCTTTGCTAATTCAAACTTTGGCAGCTCTTTATTTTGGGGACCTGTGAACATATGATGCTCTGCCGCATAAGAATCAGTTTCTTCGGCGTAATGGAACAGAGGGAAATCAACTACCCATAGGAATTCATATTTGCTTTCATCGATGAGTTTATGCTCCGCTGCAATTTTATTTCTAAGTGTTCCAAGAGATGTGCATACTTTTTTCTTTTCACCTGAAAGGATGAAGATTATTTCACCGTCTTTGACTTCAAATGCTGATTTGATTTGAGCCTGAATATCATCACTTAAGAATTTCTGTAGTGGTGATTGAACGGTCCCGTCTGTATTGTATTTAATGTAACCAAGTCCACCGAAGCCAAGTTTCTTTACAAAGTCTGTTAAGCCATCTATGATTTTACGGGTAACGTCAATCTTGTTTTCTGCAAATGATAATTTTACTCCGGCAACGATACCGTTCTTTTCTTTAAGTCCGTTTTCAAAAACTACAAAGCCGGAATCTTTGACAATCTCACTGATGTTTATGATTTTTGATAAGCCGAATATTCTTAAATCTGGTTTATCAGAGCCGTAATTTTCAACTACGTAATCATAGCTTAACTGCGGGAAGGGAGTAGTAATTTCCACTCCTAAAATCTCTTTCCAGATTTCTTTAAACAATGGCTCTGACATATCAAATACATCCTGCTGATGAACAAAACTCATTTCCATATCGATTTGTGTAAACTCAGGCTGTCTGTCTGCTCTTAAATCTTCATCCCGGAAGCACTTACAGATCTGAACATATCTATCATATCCTGCCACCATTAAAATCTGTTTGTAAGTCTGGGGTGATTGAGGTAATGCATAGAATTTTCCTTTATGGACTCTCGATGGTACGAGATAATCTCTAGCTCCTTCGGGAGTGGATTTCATTAGTATAGGTGTTTCAACTTCAACGAAATTTCTCTTATGAAAATACTTATGAACTATCTGATAAACTTCGTTTCTTACCATAAGATTTCTCTGAAGCTTACCTCTTCTTAAATCAAGATATCTGTATTGTAAACGCAAATCTTCAGACGCTTTAACATCGTCTTCAATTACGAAAGGAGGAGTGACAGCTTCATTCAAAATCTGAAACTCTTCTGTATCAACTTCAATTTCTCCTGTAGGAATATTCTTGTTCTTGCTTGAGCGCTCTATAACTTTTCCTGAAACAGAAATGACAAATTCATTTCCGACTTTAGAAGCAATATCATATAATTCTTTCTTATCAGGATCAATTTTTACCTGTGTAATTCCGTATCTGTCTCTTAAATCTATGAATAAAATTCCGCCAAGGTCACGCTTTTTTGCAACCCATCCGTTAAGTGTAACGCTTTCGTTTACATTGGATATATTTAAATCTCCGCAAGTATTAGTTCTCGTTTTAAAGCTCATAAAAATAATAAAAAAGACCTGTCAGGCAAGCCCGGCAGGTCAAAGTTTCTGGAATAAATTGAATTTAATAAATTATACTAATTTTTTATACTCATTAATTGTTCTCTGATAAACATATTCAAGCTTTTCAATATCATTTCCAATTTCACCCATATCGCCTTTACGGCATTTTGCTTCAATGTTTTTGCTAATCTCCTGAATAAGCTTTGCACCCATATTTATGCTTGAGCCTCTTAAATTATGCACAGCTAAAATGAGCTTCTGAATTTCATTATTCTTCCAGTGTTTCTTAATATCAGAAATCAACTGAGGAGTCTGCTTTGAATACAAGTTAACAACTTCTTTAAGGAATGATAAATTATCTATACCTGTTATCTGTTTAAGATTTTCCACAGTTGATGTATCAATCAAATCATCATTATTATATGTCAACGCTCCTGTAACTTTTGTTATAGGATTACTTCCCCACTTCTCAAGCATAGTTTTAAGCTCTTCAGATAAAATAGGTTTGCTGATAAAGTCATCCATACCGGCATATAAGCATTTTTCCATATCTCCCTGAGTGGCATTTGCCGTCATAGCAATAATTTTTGGTCTCTCTGCAGGAATCCATTTTTCAAGAATTCTACCTGTTGTTTGTATTCCATCAAGCTCAGGCATTTGCACATCCATTAACACTAAATCATAATGCTGTCTGTTCAGACAATCAAGAACTTCGAGTCCGTCACTCGCAATATCCGCTACATAACCCATCTGAGCTAAAATTCGTGAAGCTATTTTCTGATTGATAATGTTATCTTCAGCGATAAGAATTTTTAAAGGCAGTTTTTCCGATAGCTTCTTTTCAGTGACTTCAGGTTTTACGATTGAAGTCTTGTTATCCGTACACATCAGATTAAATACATCGAACAGTTCTTCCTGATTTATCGGTTTCGTTATTGAAGCAGAAAACAAATCCTGATTTACAAACATATCTGACTTTCCGCTTTGTAAAGCTATAATAGGAAACTCATTTCCTTTAACTCTTCTTATCTCTTTTACTATCTCTCCATTGTATTTTTCGTTGAGGACTAAGTCCAATAACACTGTATCAAACTTATACTTTTTCAGCCAGTCAATTGCCTCATATCCGCTTGGTGTAGTCTTCGGCTTCATACCCCACATCTGAGTCTGCAATGAAAGTATCTGTCTCAATACCCTGTTCTCATCTATAATAAGAAGATTCTTTCCTTTGAGATTTGGTATATCCGATAGAAGATATTCTTTTACCTCTGTTACTTCTGACTTCTTTACACTTATCGTAAAATAGAACGTAGTTCCGATTCCTTCCTTGCTTTCAAACCATATATTTCCGCCCATCATATCAACAAGCTTTTTACAGATTGCCAAACCAAGTCCCGCACCTCCGAATTTTCTCGTAAGTGATGAATCTACCTGCGAAAACTCTTTAAATATCTTCTCAGCTTCAGTGTTCTTAATACCTATTCCTGTATCTCTTATTGAAAACTCAAGCTCGATATCATCTGAAGTTTTACCGGGCTTATCTATTTTTACTACTGATAAAAACACATCTCCCTGATTGGTGAACTTCACTGCATTGTTCAATAGATTCACAATAATCTGACGCAGCCTTGTTATATCTCCGAATATATTTTCAGGTACCTGAGGATCCACATAATAAATAACCTCAAGTGATTTTGACCAGGCGCTGTTTGATATCAAACCTATCGCATCATCAATGCAATTTCTCAATGAGAACGGCTGATATTCCAATGCGAGTTTGCCCGAATCAATATCTGTATAATCAAGAATGTCATTTATCAGAGTAAGAAGCTTATCTCCGCTTGAACGAATAGTATCTACATATTCCTTTTGCTCAGGAGTTAAATTTGTATCCATTAATAATCCTGACATACCAATTACTGCATTCATAGGTGTCCGTATCTCATGGCTTATAACTGATAAGAACTCAGACTTAGCGTTTACTGCTGCTGCTAAATCGTTCTTCATTTTCGTTATTTCATCAATTAACACTTTCTTTTCCTCTTCCAGAGTTTTCTTTGATAAGTCATTCAAATGAGAAGAATCCTTGCCTGAATTCAAGCTCAATCTTTGAAATCTATCGTATGTATTATCTATTCTGTTTACTATTTCTGACATTTGATTTTTAGTGATTTCCGGCTCATTTTTACCGGTTTTTACATCGTCATTTTCCGCAGTTTTAGCATTTTTCAGCGGTGTTCGTTTCTTGTCCGATTCTTTATTTATATGTGTTGCTTTCATTTAGATAGTCATCTCACTTCTTTTAGGTATCAAAAGGATACACTAATACTATAGTTTGCACACACTATCCCCTAAAACTGTACTAGAATTAAGTCTTTATACTCAATTTCATACTATTATACTTAGAAAAACCGTGCCAAATAAAAAAAGCCGGTCCGGATTAACCGGAACGGCTCTAAAATTACCTATATGTAGGGAAAACTATTTTACTTCTAAGCTATTATCTTCTGCAAGGCTTCTACTGACTGGTCATATAAACTCTGCAAATCTTTCATATTCTGCTCTTTTTCATCATCGCTGCTGAATGATTCAGTCTTTTCGAGCTTAAAGCACAATTCGCCAAGTGCCTGAGCCCCTATACTAAGACTTGAACCTTTCAATTTATGAGCTGATTTATTCATTGCCCCTATATCGCCCGAGGCCGCATGGTTCTTTATATCATTCAGCGTGTTAACGGAATCTGTAATGAACAGGTTTACGATTTCCTTTAGAAACCCGCCCTCTTCATCCATCATTCTCAATTCATCTAATGCGTTATTGTTGATTAACTCCATTATTACTTTATCCTATTTTTTACATTAAAAAATAAGCCTAACCAGATTATATACAAGATAGTTATAGCTTCTATTATAAAGTTCCTCTTAGTTCCTGTTCTCTTTCAATAGCTTCAAATAAAGCTTTGAAATTCCCTTTACCAAAACTTCTTGCGCCTTTTCTTTGAATGATTTCAAAGAACAATGTCGGCCTGTCTTCAACAGGTTTGGAGAATATCTGAAGCAGATACCCGTCTTCATCTCTATCTACAAGGACTCCAAGTTTTTCCAGTTCAGTTAAATCCTCATCAATCTTTCCTACTCTGTTTTCAAGTTCTCTGTAATATGTTGTCGGCACTTTGAGGAATTCCACCCCTCTTCTTTGCAGTTCATTTACAGTCTCAATAATATTACCTGTAATCAATGCAATATGCTGTGCGCCCGGACTGCCGTAAAAATCAAGATATTCTTCTATCTGTGACTTCTTCTTTCCCTGAGCAGGCTCATTTATCGGAAATTTAATCTTTCCTGAACCGTTCTGCATTACTTTACTCATCAAAGCTGTATATTCAGTTGAAATATCTTTATCATCAAAAGAAATAAGCTGGCTGAAGCCCATTGTGTGAGCATAAAATTTCATCCACTCATTCATTTTGCCGAGCTCAACATTTGCTACAATATGATCAACTGCTTTTAAGCCTGTATCGTCTATCCCCTGAACCGCTCTTGTTCCGGCCGGTACAAATCCCGGAAGGAAAAGTCCTTTATAATTTTTTCTTTCAATAAACGTGTGAATGGTATCGCCGTAAATTTTTATAGCTGACTTAATTATATAGCCGTTCTCATCTTCAATTTTTGTTGGAGCTAAATGCGGAACTGCTCCCCTCTTTGTCGTCTCTTCAAAAGCGCTGGTGGCATCATCAACTTCAAATGCAATATCACGCACACCGTCACCGTGAGCTTTAACATGGTCTGAAATTTCGTGGTCGGGAGTTAGCGCTGTTGAAAGTACGAACTTGATTTTATTTTGCTCTAACAAATAAGAGGTAACTTTTTTATCTCCGGTTTCAAGTCCTCTGTAACCTGTCATTTTGAAACCTAAAGCATATTGATAGTAGAATGCAGATTGTTTTGCATTCCCTACATAGAATTCTAAATGGTCGATTCGTTTAAGAGGAAGAAAATCAACTGCGGCAGAACCGTTAGCAGCAGTTACTTCATTTTCAATTGCAGTTTCCATAAACTAAAATTTTCTAAGTTTGTCGAAATTAGCTTTATTATTATCGTTTTAAAAGTCGGATTTTTGTCGCATTCTCTTACAGTTTCAAGTTACAAGTTTCAAGTTTCAAATTGTTACCTTATTGTAACATTCTGAGCGAAGCTCAGTCCTGTCTTTAGAAGGATTCATTTTCTATACATTAAATAAAATTGTCACATTAATGTCACATTTTATTATTCATTATTAATTATAATTATTCATTAGTGAAATTAGTCGGAAAATAGTCGGATTTTATTTAGTAGTAAGTCAAACGTACAAAGTATAAAGTCGCATTAATGTCACATTTTATTTCCATCATATAGTTTTTTCAATACACCCCAAAATTAATTCACTGAATTGATGAATTTTTGACGGATTTTATTTTCTCTATTCATTTTTTCGTCCATTCTTCCCCCTCCTTACTAAGGAGGGGGATTGAGGGGGAGGTTAAGTAAAGAACAAATTTTAATTTTCTCTTCCAATAACCCCTCCCTGACTCTCCCCTTAATAAGGGGAGGGAAAATTAAATAGTCGCAAAAAAGACGCATTTTATTTTAACTAAATCCTTTTCACACAATACTCAAAAAAAAAAAAAATCCCTGCCTAAAAATAATAAATTTTTTTAGCAGGGACAAGATTTAATTTCCTATTACTACTAATAGGTACAAACTTTCTAAACTATTTGACAAGAATCATTTTCTTCGTCTCCACAAAATTGCCTGCCTCTATTTTATAGAAGTATGTTCCGCTGGCAAAATTACTTCCGTTGAACTGTGCTTCATAAGTTCCTGCTGTCAGTTTTTCATTAACAATATTATCGATTGCTCTTCCCGATACATCAAAGATTGTAATTTTTACAAATTCATCTTTCGGCAAGGCAAATTTTATTTTTGTCTGTGGGTTGAACGGATTCGGATAATTCTGCTCAAGAGAATATTTACCCGGAATCTCATTCGAGAGATTAGAAATACCTGCTAACGTATACCACCCTCCGGAAAAACATTTAATTCTTCCATCTCTGCAGCCGGCAATAACTTCGTTACCGTTTGCGCCCATGTTAACATTTTCCAGCCTGTTTATATTATCTAATCTTGAAACTTTCTCGCATGCAAAATCAGTGCTGCCGCTTCCGAAAGAATAAGTGAATTTTACCGCGCCTGTATTTCCATTTAAGATATAAAAATTATCACCAAGTGTACCGCAGGCAACAGATGCTTCCGTTAATGATCCGGGACCTGTTGGTCCGATAATGTCTGCGCCCATAACATAAGTAGCATCCAGATTATTATTCCAGATCGGTACTCCGTCTCTCGGATTTATTTTCACCATTTGCTTTGCTCCGTTGAAAATTGTAATCTCACCCAGATTTACATTGGGGTCCGGCCATATACCTTTATAGTATTTTACTATTCCGTTTATACCTGTTCCAAATCCTGTAGAGTAAATTGAATTACCTGTTGCGCCATCTAGGACTGTAATTGTAGAAGTAAATCCTACAAGACAAGCTATATCAGGAATTGTATCTGCATTCACACTCGGAATACTTGTCATTCCCCAGATAACTGCAGGCGAAGTGTAAGACCATATTTGTGAACCTGAATTATTATAACCTCTTATTGAATACGGTCCGCCGCTCTCTCCCATACCTACTGCAAATCCTGCTGACGTTGTAACTAAGTCATATGAAAATGTCTGAGGCATTGATGTTGTTAACATCGATTGTCCTGTTAATCCATTCAGAATAAAAATTGTTTTTCTTCCGGGAGGATTTCCGCCTGTTCCGTTTGCATCCATAAGTACATCGTTAACTCCGTCACCGTTAAAATCTTTATCAACTTTTACAACGTTAACATCGCCGTCGCTGAAACTTACAGAATCTCCGAACTCCCAGATTTTCTTTCCGGTTCTTCCAGAGATAGTATAAACTTCTTCATTGCCGCCGCCTGTTCCTATTACTACATCAGGAATCCCGTCGCCGTCAACATCGCTTCTTACCTGCATTGCCTGCTCATAAGGAACAGAACCGCTGTTATTATTATTGTACCCTGAATTGAATGTCCATAATATATCAGTCGTAACCGATGAACCGCCGTTGTAACATGTTACAAGATAGTTCGTCGATGCAACTAAAACGTCATTTATACCGTCTGCATTAACATCGTTTATTTGTTTAATTGAAATAGGTTTAAGATCTGCAGATGTTGAGTAAGGATTTACAGGTACAGTTCCTTCCCATAAAATTTCACCAAGTGTACCGGTTGAGTTTGCTCCTGTTCCTGTAACTTTTAATCTCTGAACTGAACCATTAACTGCATTTGAATTTATTGAAATAGAATCTGCATAGCTTGTAGCTGTTGTAGGATTAAACCAGATTCTTAATTGCTTCGTTTTCTGTGTATCGATAACTATCGGGAATGTAAGTCCTACGGTATCAAGTCTGAATCTTGCACCTGCAAAAGATGCTGAAGTTATATTCAATGTCTGGCTTCCTGTATTTGTTACATTAAATAAATATCCTGATGTACATCCAACTCTTCTTGTACCGTAAGCATAAGTATTTGCGCTTAATGTTAAGTAAGCGCCGCTGTAAACACCTTTACCCTTAAGCTGAACTTGTTTAACAGGTGTACCGCCGTCATTTGAAGCGATATATAATATACCTGAAGTAGTATCGTAAACTGTCGGAGTAAATGTAACTGTGTAATTTTTTTGCTGACCTGCTAAAATAGAATCAGGTGCATTAGGAGAAATTGTATATCTCGGATTTGAAATATTAAATGAATTCAATTTCAGAGTAGCTGTACCTGTGTTCTGAATAGTAAGAGTCTGCGGATTTGGAGTGTTTAAAATTGTGTTTCCAAAATTAATAGTTGCAGGAGCAGCTATAACCGGATTGCCGGCCCCGGATAAAGAGTATTTATAAAGAGTTGAATATGAACCAACGGTATTCCCTATTCTTTGCGCCAAGAGATAAAGATTTTGTCCGTCGTAATACATTCCCCGTGGAGAGTCTGAACCGTCAGGGTCAGGTCCCGGGAAAGAAAATATAGTATCCCCTACAGCTTTTCTGAATGCAAAAATTCTTTCAGGCTCGCTGCTGAAATTATCGTTTACATATAAAATGGTGTCACCTTTAAATGCAATACCCTGTGCCTGTTTACATCTAAGAGGAATTGAGTCAACTTTCAATCTTGATGTTAAGTCTATAGCATACGCCCATGTGAATGGATAAGTAGTAACTTCAGGATAATAAACTGTGAACCAGATTTTATTATTGTTGATTGTTAGTCCGCCGATGCCCTGCGCATATGTTCCTGTTACAATGCTGTCAACTTTTACACCTGACATATTTATTTTATAAAGCTTTGCTCCGTTGCTTGTAAAATCCTGAGCAATCCAGAACCCGCTGCCATCCCATGCCATACCGTGATTAAATCCGTAAGGCATTGCAATGCTATCGAGTATCTGAGCTGTTCTTGTAATTTTATAAATCTTGGCAGGTATAGAAGCTCCTGCATTATCATAATCTGAACCAACCCATAGTGTATCATTCTTAGCAGTTATTCCCCAGAGAAAATTATATGAACCGTAATTGGGAAAAGGATATGATGAAACTAATGTCTGGCTGAAAATATTTTGTGAGAGAAGAATTAATAAAAATAGTAGTAACTTTTTCATTAATAGATTTTTAGGTTTATCAATAAAATTACCTGTTTTATTATTGTTTTGAAAGCAAAAAATGGATGGGAATGTTATTCTAATTCTTCTGGTTCGAATGGTACGATAGCATCTAAATCTCTTTGATTTAATATTCTTTCTATTAAAAAATGTAATGCTCTAATTGCATCTATACAATGTTGTCCAGTATGAATTAAAAAGGAGTATCTAAAATTCCATATTACATACTCATAAGCTGTTTCCTTTTTATCCTCTAGAAGAACAATATTCTCTTTCAAATCTTTATAAATATCCTCAAAATCATCCACAAGCCATCCTCCTGTAGGTTTTTGGCCATCTACTTCTACAGGATTAAAAGTATCAATGTACCACTGGTTTTCTTTGAGAACTTCTTCGGATTTTTCATGAACTGCTTTTGTAAGTTCTTTTTCTATCTTAAAACTATGAAAGTATTCAGCTTCATCATTCTGTTCAACTTCTTCTAGATCAATAGCAGCCGAATAATAAGTTAAGAGTTTTTTTCTAACTTCAAAAACAAAGATTTCATAATCTCCATAATGACCTCTTTCAAAAAATTCAATAACATCCTTAACACTTTTCAAAAATGACTGAAAGTTTTCTGACTCTAATATTTCCTTTGGAGTTTTATGCATAATTTTTATTATAAAAAAACCTGCCTTAGAAATTACACGGCAGGTTTAAAATTACTAAATACTTATGAATAAAAAATCTATTTTATAAGCACCATCTTTCTTGTTTCTACAAAACTGTTTGTCTCAATTTTATAAAAATATGTTCCGCTTGCTAATCGCGCGCCATCGAAATCGGTTTCGTAAACTCCTGCCTGCAGTCTTTCATTAACTAATTCAGAAACAACTTTTCCTGATAAGTCATACACAGTAATTTTCACAAATTCATCCTTCGGTATTTCAAATTTTATTTTTGTAACAGGATTAAAAGGATTCGGATAATTTGTATATAGCTTATGCTCAGTTGGAATTACTGATGAAATATTATTTACTCCGACGGTATGAGTTTTAATTGTAAGAATTCTTATTTCGCTTGTGAGTGAATCAGCATTAAGATAAGAAGTCGCTGCCCATCCGCAAAGAACTGAATCCCCTGTTACTACAAATAATGCAGCAAGCGAATCCAGCTTACTCTTCGTGACTGTAAACCGAGCAGCTTTACCATTTGAATCTGAAGGAAGAGAAACAAACTGCCCGCCGATTTTTTTAATTTTGAATTTATAATTTATCTCAGGAAGAGTCCCTGAAGGAGTCCAGCTGAAAACAATCTTCGATGTATCTATTGGAGTTGTTGTAAATGCCGTTGAGTTAGCAGGAGAGATTAAACTCACACCTGTCATTGTTGCCTTAATGGTAAAGACATTATCGACTGTATCTGCAAGAGAAGGATTGCCTGCATCATAAATTTTTATTTTACAATTTGAGCTTGTAGAAATATAAGGCACTGTCCATACATAATAATGCTGCTGAGCAGGAACATTTGTTGCAAGTGAAGTCCATGAAGTTCCGTTATTTGTAGTCAGGTCAATATTAAAGTTTGCTGTTGAAGAAGTCCCCCAGTATAAGTACTGCTGAGTGCTTGTAGCAAATGATTCCCCGCCTTGTGGAAAAGATAAAAGTAAAGCATTAGGAGCAGCAGATATGCACGAAGAATTTTCTGCGCTTGTTCTTATAAGCGCTTTAGGCAGCGGACCGAAGCCTAATCTTAAATCAATGCTGCCTGTCAGGTGGCAGTAACTCATAATTGTACCTACTCGCGGCTTGTTAGGACCGTTGTAACAATTGCCTTCTATAGTATAGCAAGTATCAATCGGACCGCCGGGCCAGCTGCAGTTATGTGTATGCGATGAACCAAAGTTATGTCCCATTTCATGTGCAACAACCATTACGTCCCATGAGTACAGTGGCAGCGGACTGTACGCCCCAATAATATTACTGAAACCGTAACCGTTGCCGTTAGTTGGTGAATTGCAAAGAACATCAACAAATGCAATGCCTCCAAGTCCGCCTGTTCTGCGTGTAATAAAATGCGCAAGTGTTCTGTTCACACTTGAGAAGTGTCCGTTCCAGTAATTTGTAAACTGAGTAAGAAGCGCATTGGAAGTTGTTCCTGTGTACGGGTCAGTTGTAGTCCATATATTTATAAATGGCACAACAATTTTTACATTTATATCCCTGTTATAAATTGCAGAGACAACACTGAACAGCGCAAGTGTATTTGCAGTGGTATTCGGGATTGATGAGCCGTAAGTTGCGTATGTTATTTTATCTATTTCAACAGCAATATTTGCCTGAAGAAAAGTATTGCTCACTATATCGGGGTTCAGATTTTCCATTTCGTGCTTAACTCTTTCAGGAATTCCAAACGCCTCGCTTCCGCAATGAAAATCATTTTTCACAAGCAGCTTGCTGTTCTCATAAAGAATGCAGTCATCAGATAAATTATTTTCATCAAGTGTTGAAAGCGCGTAAGTATTATTATCTGTAATAAGAATTCCTTTCACAAAAGTTTCCGACACACAAATGATTGCCATTGAGTTCATATCGTTATTATAAATTCCTTTGTAACATTTGAATGGAACGTCTGCCTTCATTGTTTTCATTCCGTTTTCAGTCATTTCGTTTATCACTGCATCAGGAGTAAGAATATTATACTCAGTCAGTTTCAAATCTGCACTTATATTTTCATCAACGGGAATTGTAAGATTTAAAAATTTTGAAGATGAGCTTAATATCTGACGGATAGCGTCTTTATTTACTGTGAGAAATTTCGGAGCGCTTACTTCTTTTATATACTTACCTGATAAGTTCTGAGCCTTTGATGTGGCAGTTTTGGTGAATAGCGGTAAATTTTCACCGTAAGAACTCACAGGTAAATACAGCAATACAAGTACAAGGAAAAATAATTTTTGCATTTTAGTTTTTTGAATTAATTGAATTTATTTGGCAAGCAATCTCCGTGTACAAATTATTGCCGCTCACTTACATATTCAATAGTATTATGAGTGCGGGGTAAAAAATTTTTATATCTTATTTTATTTTTTCATCAAGTACTGCAGACAAAATTTCTTTTCTGTTTTTAATCCATTCCAGGAATAAACCATTTGCGGATTTTTCTCTTTGATTCAATACATCTATCAGATTATACTTTATTACTTCTTCGTAACTTATATTCTGATTCAATATTTTATCGAAAACTTCTTTAAATTTATTTTCTTCCAGTGCAGAAATTGAATACACAAACTGCTGGAAGGCAAGCCTGTCAGATGTGAATCCCGATATATCTTTATCAGTTACTTCATTTTGATTCCAGTAACTTTTCAATGCTTCAGATGCAATAAATCTTGGTCCGTAATAATCATTGAACAAAAGTTTTTTATATGCTTCAAAACTCTGAGGTGATTTATAATTCTTCAATGCATGGGCAATATCTTTATATAAAATTTTGTTGTCAGAATCTTCGTTTACTAACTGCAAAAGTCTATCTGACATCTGATTGATAAACCCTGAATCATAAGTTGTATCAAGTATAATTTTTCCTAATGCATTTATTGCAGAAGATCTTACTCTTACATTTTCATCATAAGTTAGTTCATACAATTCTTCTTTAGCAGATGAATTCCTGGTCTCGCCAAAAAGATAACAGATAAATGAAAGCTGATTATCGTTTAGCGATGCTAACTTAACTCTCATGTTAGGTTGAATTCCTGATTTTGACCTTAATGTTTTCCTGATTTCACTTTTAAAAACCTCTGCCATAGAGTAACCAATTTTAAAAGCAAGATTTCTTAAAACAAGACTTACCCTGTGGTCATCTGTATCCAAATATTTTAAAATATATTCTGCGGTGTTAATGCTGTCTTCAACTAATTTATTAAATCCGTACTCCTGCCATTTAGAAAATCTTGGCTCGATTGTTTTTGCCATTACAAAATATTCTTCAAGCGAATAATTTTTTGAAGTGTTCACTTCTACTTTATAATTATCTCCGCTGACCTGATTTGGAATTTCATCCTGAGAAGGATAATCATTGAATGAACCCCATAACGACCCATTGCTTATTGTGCTGTCATATCCCGGCTGTGAATAAAAGTCCGTTCCGCTTCCGTCAAGAAATATTCCAAGGCTGCCGTACTCTCTTCTTGGATTTCCATATCCTCTGCAATTGCCCGGCTCTTTATTTAAGTATCCGTCCCTTCCCTCTTCATCTATGAACATTCCTATTCCGTTTGCATTACCTGCTCCCTGTGAAAGCGAGTAAGCTGAATAATTATCATTTCCTTTTTTGTCATACAGTAAACCGAAGCCGTAATCATGTCCGCAACCCTGCGAAACTCCGTCCGACTGATAAAAATCCCAGCCTTCATCATCTTCAAGCAAGCCGACAGCCAAGTGAATGCCCGCGCCTTGCGCATACTGATAACTGTTATATTTATCGTTGCCTTTTTTATCAATAAGAACTCCTAGACCGTACCAGTAACCGCCGCCCTGTCCGAAAATATCTGTATTGTAAACGTCATTGCCTTCGCAGTCAAGCAGCAGACCGATTCCTCCCGCATAGTAAGGACGAAGACCGAGTCCGTATCCCTGGCACATTGAAACATAATGGTCTTCATATCTTCCGATATCAAGTGAGTGAGGAGAAATTAAATAAGAGTCATTCCCTTTTTCATCTATAATTGCGCCGATTCCCTGAGTCATTCCAAATGCCTGCGAGCATGTATTTGATATATACATATCGTTTCCGTTTTTGTCATACAACAAACCAATGCCGAAACATCCTGCTCCCTGTGAGAACGCATTTCCCTCGTAAATATCATCACCTGCTTCATCGTAAAGTAAACCAATGCCGCCGATGGCTGCGCCGAGCGAACCGTTCTTTGATTTGTAAACATCATTGCCTTCTTTATCAAAAATCATTGAAGTGGAAAACACTGCTCCTGCCAAGCCGAAGTCATCGTATGTATTATAAAAATCATTTCCGGCAAAATCCATTATGCACTGAAAATTATTTCCTGTAAGGATTTCATTCTTCATATTGTAAACATCATCACCGCCGATATCGATTATTAAATCAAAGTGTCCGTTGTAAATATTTTTTCCTTCCGTGCCAATTGCAATACGAACGTCTCCGTCATCGTGATAGTAATAAAAATCTCCATCAACGTATTGATTGGAGATGTATTGTTTAGGAAGATTTTTTAATAGAGAAATTTTCTCCTTCGCATTTTCATATATATTCAAAAAATCATTTGAAGCCCAAATAGAATTTTCAAGTATTCTTACTAAATCAAGTTTGGATAACAGGTCTAAAGTTTGGCGAGATATTTTCCAAGAAGAATCTCTTGATGTATTAAATTTGAAAATGTCCGAATTATTATCATCGGTTCCATCTTCGGTGTCTTCGATTATTGAAAACAAATTTTTCTTTAAGAATTTAAGTTCCTCAGAATTAAATTTATCATTTAAAAAAAAGATTTCACCAGCTCTGTAATCATAAACATTTCTAACTGCATCTCCAAAAAGATTTTTTAAAATTTGTGGTTCATTTGAATCAATAGTTTTAAGTGACCTGAGTCCCCTAATAGTGTGTAATTGATAATTTTGAATAATCTTGTAATAAAAGTTATCTAAAATTTTTGATAAATTAAATTTATCCATATCTTTCATCTCCTCCATAAACTCAAAAGATTTCAACGGAGACTCCATAATCTCCTTTACTTTCAGTAATAATAACTTCGATTGATTCGTCGGTGATTTATCTTTATCGGTCGTAATAGGAATGGTAATATCCTTCTCGCTCAGTCCTCTGAAAGAAAGAGTTTTATCAAGCTTGGAATGAATATTTTCCTGCGTATTTTGCTGAGCAAAACCGGAAACAAATACAGATGTTATTAGTATTATAAGTAATAATTTCATAAGCGGTTTAATCAATTGGATTACATTGCAAACTACATTGAATAAGCAAAGTATAAAAGGTATTTTTACCGAATGAATTTAAAAGACTTAAACTCCATATTTTCACAGGCAAACGGCAAAAAAATTGTCGTTATCGGCGATATAATGCTCGACAGATATTTGCTTGGAAACGTAACTCGCATTTCACCGGAAGCGCCCGTGCAGGTATTCGATATCGGTACATCGGAAAACAAACTCGGCGGCGCAGCAAATGTTGCTTACAATATTAAAACTCTAGGAGCAGAACCGCTTTTAATCGGCGTCTGCGGAAACGATGACGAAGGCAAAATTTTAAAAAATGTTTTTAAAGGACTTGGAATAAACACAGACGGAATAATCTGTGAAGAGAACAGAAACACAACTTGCAAGACAAGAGTAATTGCAGCGGCGCATCATCTTATAAGATTAGACAGCGAAAGCAGAACAAGTATTTCAGATGAATCAAATAAAAATGTTTTATCGCTTCTTGAAAAAAATAAAAATGAATTTGAAATAATTATTCTTGAAGATTATAACAAAGGTGTATTAACAAAATCTCTAATACATTCTATTATTGATTTTGCAAAAAAGAATAACAAAAAAATTCTTGTCGATCCTAAGTTTGAAAACTTCTTTGAGTACAAAGATGTCTTCTTATTCAAGCCGAACAGAAAAGAACTTGAAGATGCAATTTTAAAAAGAACATCAGATATCGAAGAGCTTATTGAACAGGCTATGGAATTTATAAAAAAATTAAATTGCAAAAATTTAGTTCTGACTTTAGGCGAACACGGAATGTTACTTATTGAAAATGATAACGGTGTAATTGAAATAGAAAGAGTGCCGACACAAGCAAGAAAAGTTTCAGATGTATCCGGCGCAGGCGATACGGTTATCTCTACAATTGCAGTCTGCCTTGCAGGCGGAGCATCAGTAAAGGATAGTGTCATAACGGCGAACATTGCTGCGGGACTTGTAGTTGAAGAAGTAGGTATAGTTCCGATTGAAAAAAATAAATTAATAGAGCATATCTCGGAGAACGGAAATTAATGGACTCAGTATTTGAAAAAATTGCAGCACTGAAAAAAGAAGGAAAGAAAATAGTTTTCACTAACGGAGTATTTGATATAATTCATCGCGGACATGTTGCATACCTTAATGAAGCGAAAGCGCTTGGTGATTATTTAATTGTCGGACTTAACGCAGATGCATCTGTGAAAAGATTAAAGGGAGATTCACGACCTGTTAATAAAGAACAGGACAGAAAATTTGTAATGGAAAATCTTAAAGCAGTTGATGACGTAACAATTTTCACTGAAGACACTCCGTTCAATTTAATTTCAAAAATCATTCCCGATATACTAGTAAAGGGCGGCGACTGGAAAGAAGACCAGATCGTCGGTAGTGATATTGTAAAACAAAACGGCGGTAAAGTATTCAGCCTTAAGTTTATAGATAACTACTCAACCACAGGAATAATAGAAAAAATAATCAAGCTTTAATAGAATATAAGCTGAATGTCAGATAACGATATAGAAAATATCACAAACCCTAAGCCACCTGATGAGCCGAAGCAAGAAGAGTCTAAAAAAATTGAGTCATCAGAGAAACCTATTAAAAAAAAGAGAAGCTTCTTAGGAAAGCTTTTCAGATTTTGCTTATATACTTTTCTTGGCTTTCTTATTTTCTTAATCGGATTATTTTTCTTCCTTCAGACTTCATTCGCAAAGAACTGGATACTTCATTACGCAATAGATAAAGTAAATGAATCATTAGTCAGCAAGCAAAGCCGCATTGATGCAGAGTCAATTGAAGGCAGCATCATCAGTGGACTCAGATTAAATAAAGCTAGCGTCATTGTAAAAAGTGATACATTACTAAAATTAAATTACATCGAGCTCGGCTATGACTTATGGGGAATCCCTAACAAGAATGTTTATGTAAGCAAAGTTATTCTTAATAATCCTACAATAAATCTTACCAAGGTAAATTTCACAAAAGATAGCCTGATGTGGAATCTTAATTATATTTTAAGAAGCGATAAAGAAGAACCCGAAGATACTACTAAAAAACCATTTGACTGGAAGATAACTGCAGATAAAATTGAGATCGTTAATGGTAACTTCAGAATTCTTGAGAATAAAAATTCAACTCTGCCTATCGGTCAAATTCCCGTTACCAACATTGAGCACTTCGGAATAAAGAATCTTTTTGTTAAAAATTTTAACTTAGAGCTTGCAGCAAAAATTTATCCTGATGTAAAGAGTGTAGATATTAAGAAAATTAATTTTTCAACAAATTCAGCACTGACGGTAAAGAACTTAAGCCTGCAGGCAAAGCTTCAGAAGAATAAATTTACTCAGGTTACAAATTTAAATCTTACCACCCCGCGGACTAAAGTTGATATAAAGACTGTTCAGCTTGATGACTTTGACCCGCTTGAACAGAAAGTTGAATACGAAAAATTCGATGACAGAATAATGACAATCGATTTATTAACTGATAAGTTCGATTTTGATGATCTGAAATTTTTTCTTCCTGATTTAGATTTCCTTGACGGACGCGTATATTTAAACTTCAAAGCGAAAGGAAAGTACAACAATTTTGCTCTGGATAAACTTTATCTGAAAACGGATAATTCTGTTTATGATTTTGCAGGTACTATAAAAAACCTAGATGAGCCGTCAAAACTTTATCTTGATATAACATCCAACAAATCTGAAATTGACCCTATTGATACTAAACTCATTATTCCCGGACTTCCCGTCCCTGACTACAGCCACTTAGGAAAAGTTTACGCTGATTTTCATTTCGTAGGTGAGCCGACAGATTTTACTGCTGATATTGATATCAATTCATCGGCAGGAAATATTTCAGGTAAAGGTTCATTGAATCTTAAACCTAACGAAGCAGTTTATAAAGGCAATTTTAAAACGAACAGTTTCAACTTAGGAAAGGTCCTTAAAGAAAAAAGTTTAGAAGGAAATATAACCGGTGAGATAAATGCTGAGGGTGTAAGCTTCGACTACAAAAAAATGCGTACAAAGCTGGTGTATGATATCCGCGAGAGCAATATATTCGAGCAGCATATAAATAAATCCTCAGGTACAATTATTTTAAATAATGGCACTGCTGATTTGAATGTTATCTATAATACAAATTACGGGAATAGTTCTGTAGATGGTAAAGTAGTGTTCAGAGATTTTAAGAATTTGCAATATGATGTAAAAGGTAATATTCAAAATCTTAATATAGCCGGCATTACAAAAAACAGCGCGCAGGAAAGTAACCTGAACTTTACTTATAATATAAAAGGCAACGGTACAACATTAGCCGGAATTACCGGTGACTTTCAGTTGAATTTCTCAAAATCTTACTATGCTAAATACCAGATACCGGAATCACCAATGACGGGATTCATCCATAAGAATGGAGACTCGACTGATATTTCTTTAAAATCTAATTTCCTTGAACTACGCGCATCAGGACTTTATTCATTAGCCACTTTGCCTATAGTTGTTGCATCTAATATTGAAAAAGTCTCATCGAATATTGGTCAAATTTTTGCAAAAGATTCTGTTACTCAAAACGTCTCAATAAAAATTGATAGTACAATCAGGCGCTCATTCAATACTCAGGTTACTGCAATTCCCGATAGTTTCAGATTTACTTATGATATAAAAATAATTGACTTCAAACCGATTGCATCTTTAATTCAGTACAATGATTTAGATATTATTATTGATATGAAAGGCAGAGTTGCAAACACAAATAATAGATTTGTATTTGCAGTTGATACAGGGAAAGTTACGAAATTAGTTTATCAGGATTCACTGCTGAGAGTTTCCAAGGCGAATTTATCAATGAGAATCTCAAGCAATAATAAACAGAACATTAACGGAGTAAATGCACGGATAAATTTTGTTTCTGATTCACTAAGAGTTATCGGTACTAAATTCGACAGCACGTATTTATTCGTGAACTACAGAGATAACAATAATACTTTTATTACGCGTCTTGTAAAAGATTCTACATTACAATTTGGTTCAAAGGGGAGATTCACACTTGACCCTATACAATCGGTTTTCATTGTTGATAGTCTTGCTTTCAAAGCAGGAAAATATTTATTCAGAGATACAGACTCATTGCTCTTCTATTTCGTAAATGACAATGGGGAAAGATATTTTGATGTAAAACATTTCAGGCTTGAGCAAGGAAGGCAGCGGGCTAATATTGAAGGAGTTTATTCATTAGACGGCAGCAGTGATATAAAAGTAACATTAAATAATCTAAGCATTGCAGAAATTCAAAAATACATTAAGCCTGGTATTGAACCTGAAGAACAAATAAGAGGTAACTTCCGACGTGTTGAAGTTGTGTTTAAAGGTGATTTGAAAAATCCCCTTTTCCATTTCGAAGCTAACTCAGACATGTTAAGCATGGGTAATACTTCTATTGGTAGAATTGATGCTCTTGCCGATTACAAAGAATATAAACTGATTCCTGATATTGCCTTCTATAATCAGAGTAACGTTGGTAATGCAAAGATAACAGGAAACTTCCCTATCTATTTATCTTTCACAGATGCCGATACTGCAATTATCAGAGAGAAGATGCAGACTGACCTTATAAAATTGAATCTTGCAGCAAACAATTATCAGATAAGAATTATAGAGCAGATACTTCCTTTCACTTCAAATCTTGCCGGAACGCTTAACGGAAAAATTGATATCGGCGGAACAAGTTCTAAACCTCAGCTTACAGGAGCTATGACTGTAAGAAACGGTTCATTTAATGTCGACCTCACTAAAATGTATTATAGATTTGAAGCAGATATGTCAACTGAAGGACAAAAACTATTGTTGAATAATTCAAAACTCTATACTCCCGATGAAGACAGCAGATTTATAACTACTACAGGTTATATTGATTTCAGTAATCTGAAATTAAGTGATATTGATTTATATATGACTGGTGATGTAAAACTATTTGATAAAAATAACGGTAATACAGATTTAGGTTTGATGGGAGATTTATACGGGGGAAGCGGTACTCCCCAGCTGCACTTAAAGGGCAATGATCAGTCAATGCTGCTAAATGGAAATCTTACATTGAAAAAAGGAAACATAACAATAAATCCTTTCCAGCAGGAAACTCTTGATCTGTACGCAGATGATTTTAATTACAAGCTTGTATATGATTCAACTTCATTTATGGCTGATAGTTTATTATATTATGTTTCAAAGCTGACTGACAGTATAAAACAAAAAAATAAAAAGGAATGGAATCCTTTCGAACGTTACATTATTGCACAGGAAGATTCGAGCTTGAACAAACCGATTCCAAGAAGTTCATTTATTTATGATATAGTTGTTACCAACGAAACACCGATATTTTTGAGATTTATTACTAACCCAAAGTACAAACAGGAATTTTTCGGTGACGTTAATATGAATTTATTTGTTGATAATAGAAGTACCGGAAACATGGAAGCTAGAGGCAATGTGATTTTAGGAGACAACTCTTATTATAAATTTTATAAAAACTTTAAAGCAAGCGGAACAGTTAAGTTCAACGGACCAATAAAAAATCCGGAGCTTGATATTCAGGCAGAATATTCCGGAACAGTTCCTTCTGATAACCCTACTGAAGCTCCTATAAATGTAGATTTGCAACTAGCTGTTACCGGAGATGCAACGAATCCTAAATTGGAATGGAAGTTATATAAAGCAGGAGTTCTGGATAACTCGGCAGATCCTTCTCAGCAGGCAATTAGTTTTATTTTATTTGGTACATTAAATTTAAATGCCTCACAACAGGTTACACTTGCTTCAACTGTTGGCGCGAATGTTGGTTCAGTAATTTTATCGAATTATTTTTCTTCGTTCATACAAAATATTTTACCGTTCATTGTAAATACTGATATCAACTATGTAAATTCTCAGTCAGGTTCAATTGCTCAAAATACGGATATAAGAATTACTGCTGAGTTCGGTGATGCAGTAGTCAGAGTCGGCGGTCAGGTATTCGATAATGTTGGTAATACAAGTTTTGTAATACAATATCCTTTGGGAAAACTTTTAAATCTTAAGGGTATCTCAAGTAATTTATTTATTCAAATTGAAAGAACTGTAGATCCTTTAAACTCAACAAGTTCAAATCTGTCTCTGGTTTCATCAGATATCAGAACTGGAGCTACAATTTATTATAGAATTAAATTCTAAACGCCTATCAAACTCAAAAATCAAATAGCGCACTTCTTTAAGAAGAATCAGGAACAGAAGTTCAAACTTCATGCGCTCTTAAAGAATCTAAATCTCCCGCGATTTAAACTGGAAGCACTGAGAAATATTCTTTATGATTTAATGGATGAAGGAATTGTTTCCAAAGACGGCAAACTATACTTTTTTAATAAGGCACCTAAGTTTGCTAACCTTGAAGGAGTAATTGATTTTGGAAGTGACGGTCGTTTCGAAATTAAACATTTTGATACTCAGGGAAATGAAGTTCGATACAAAGTTATTGGTACCAGTAATAAAGATATGAGCCTTGGCGATAAGGTAGAGTTTCAACTTAAAGATATGGATGGATTTACATTTGCAGAGATTGTAAATATTCAAAGAAAAGAACTAAAATTCATTACTGGTGATTTTGAAAATAACAGGAGCTACGGAACAGTATTTCCGGATTCACGCACAATAAAAAAGAATATTTATATTGAAAAGAGCTCGTTTAACGGAGCAAAAGACGGCGATAAAGTTTATGTAGAAATTTTAAATCCCGATGCAATAACAAATGAGTTTACCGATTTAAAAGGAATTGTAAAAGAAGTTTTAGGTAAGTCCGGCGATTCGGAAGCTGAACTTAATTCCATTGCAAAGAAATTTAATCTTGAAAAGGATTTCCCTCCTAATGTAATTAAAGAAGCAGAGTCGATTAAATTTGTTTCCGAAACTAAAGGAAGATTAGATCTAAGAGAAGAAACTATATTCACAATTGACCCTCTTGATGCAAGAGATTTTGATGATGCAGTCTCGCTTGAAAAGACGAAAGATGGGTTTTTGCTCGGTGTTCATATAGCCGATGTATCTCACTATGTAAAAGAAGGAAGTGAGTTGGATAAAGAAGCATCAAAAAGAGGAACAAGTGTTTATCTTGTTGATGGAGTTATTCCGATGCTTCCTGAAAATCTATCAAATGATATATGCTCGTTAAAGCCGAACGTTGACCGCTTAACATTTTCAATCTTTATAAATCTCACAAAAAAATATACAATAAAAAATTTTGAGATAAAGAAGACGATTATAAATAGTAAGAGAAGATTTACCTATGAAGAAGCGCAGGAAATAATCGAAACAAAAAAAGGTGACTTTGCTAAAGAGCTGCAATTAATGTCCAAGGTATCAAAATGCCTTACAGAGAACAGAATAAAAGGTGGCGGACTGGATTTTGATTCCCCCGAAGTGAAATTTGTTTTCAATAAAAAAGGAAAGGTTATAAAGATTGTTCCGAAAGAAAGATTGGGTACGATGCGCCTTATCGAAGAGTTTATGCTGCTTGCAAATATCTGCGCAACATTGTATGTGAAAAATTTGCAGAAGGATTCTGAGATGCTGTATCCTTTTATTTACAGAGTGCATGATAATCCCGATATCGAAAAATTAAAAAATCTTTCTGAGTTTGTTCATCAGTTCGGATATAAAGTAGACATTAATAATAAAGATTCACTCGGAGAACTTCTTGAACAAGTAAAAGGAAAACCTGAAGAATATATTATAAATGATTTGCTAATCCGTTCCATGGCAAAGGCAATTTATACGCATAAAAATATCGGACACTATGGACTTGGCTTTGACCACTACACACACTTTACATCCCCTATCAGAAGATATCCGGATTTAATAGTGCACAGGGTTTTATTTGATTATATTACAGCTAAGAAAAATATAAATAAAGTTGTTCAGCATTATAACCAGATTCTTCCTGATATTTGCAAAAGAAGCTCCGAACGCGAACAAAATGCAGTCGCTGCCGAGCGTGAATCAATTAAGATAAAACAAATTGAATATCTGCAAAGCAGAATCGGTGAAGAGTACGACGGTATTATTTCAGGTATCGTTCAGTTCGGAGTATATGTACAGATAAATGATATTCTGATTGAAGGTATGGTAAGATTTAAAGATATTGAAGACGATTATTACGAGTATGATGATAAGAGGCACATTGCAATCGGGCGAAGAACTAAGAGAGTTCTCCGCGCCGGTGATAAAGTCAGAATTGCAGTTTCAAGAGTGAATATGTTCTCGAAGAAAATAGATTTTGCAATAGTATAATTTATTAATTTCTGGTCTCAGCCATTAATCTTTCAATGTCGTCAATTTCCTTGACGGCATTTTTTGTTAAATTAAGGCAGCCGTTTTTTCCTATGACAACGTCGTCCTCGATGCGGACTCCTATTCCCCAGTATTTTTTGGGAACATCTCTTGAACCGATTGGAAAATACAATCCCGGTTCAATTGTAATCACATCTCCAACGACTAATTTATCTCCCATATCTTTATTTATTCTGTAAGGAACTGCATCGTGAGTATCTAATCCTATGTGATGTCCAACACCATGTATAGTATATTTCTTGTAAAGTTTTTTATTTTTTAAAATTCCTTTTGCCGCCATTGCATCTGCAAGAAATCTGTCGCAATAATTTTTCAGCTCATCCATACTAGCACCTTCTTTGGATTTCTTTATGCAATTTTTATTTGCATCAAGAACGATTTCATATATTTCGCGCTGCTCTTTTGAAAATTTTCCTGAGTTAGGATATGTTCTGGTGATGTCGGAGCAGTAATATCCGTACTCAGCGCCCGAATCAATCAGGATTAACTCCCCTTCTTTTAACGTATCATTATTTTCTTCATAGTGAAGAATGTTTGCATGATTTCCCGATGCGCATATTGGCGGGTAAGCATTATCTGATGAGCCGTTGAATTTATAATTGTACTCAAGATTAGCCTGAACCTGATATTCCTTCATTCCAGACTTAATTTTTTTCAGCGTATCATTGAATGCATTTGCAGAAATATCGGCTGCTGCCTGCATCATCTTCAGTTCGTAAGTGGTTTTTCTTCTTCGCATTTTACCGAGTAAATATGTTGAGTCAAGAATCTGTAACGAGGGTGCAAGACTTCTTATTCCGTCAAGAAACTGAGTTGTAAATTCTTTTAATTCACCTGTAAGACTGATAAGGTCAGCAATATTTATATATAATTTTTTATAACCTTTAAATAAACTATAATTCAGAAAATCAGGTAAGTCAAAATTTTCTTTTGCGTCGGCAATTCCTAATTCTCTTTTCACATTATCTTTGCCTAAACGAACACCTGTCCAGGTTTCTTTTGTTTCATCTTTCTCCTGAACGAACAATATTTCTTTCGATGTGCTTTCTTTTTTCGAATCATAATCATAATATTTTATCCCGCCGCCGGAAAGCATGAGGACTGAATCCGGTTCAAGAAAACCTGTCAGGTAATAAAAATTCTTGTGCTGTCTGAAATTATAATTCGCATCGTACGATTTATTTATATGCGTATTGCCGAATATAACTGCAATGGAATCATCTCCCATCAGTTTTGCGAATTCGTCTCTTCTTGATTTGTGAAACTCCAGTTGTTCTTTATTCATTTAATTTTTCTAGTTAAAAATTATTTTAATCGTCTAAATTGCTCTTCGAAAATTCATCTAATCCTTCTATCTGAATCGGATAATTTCCTGTGAAGCAGGCAGTACAAAACCCTGTTTCAGGGTGAGTTTTAGGAACGCTTTCCAACAGCTTTTCCTCTGTTAAATATGCCAGCGAAGTTACTCCAAGAGAATCTCTTATCTCCTCTATATTCTGATTTTTTTGGTTTGCAATAAGCTCAGCCTTAGAGGGAAAATCCATTCCGTAATAGCATGGAGAAACTATCGGCGGTGAAGTAATTTTTAGATGTATCTCTTTAGGATTCGCTTTCTTTAGTAAATCAACAAGCAGCTTTGAAGTTGTGCCCCTCACAATAGAATCATCTATCATCACAACTTTTCTATCGGCAAGCACACCTTTAACAATATTAAATTTAGTCCTTACCTTCATTTCTCTTTTGTCCTGACCGGGCTGAATAAATGTTCTTCCGACATAGTGGCTTCTTATCAATCCTATTTCATTTTTTATATCCTGATTGTGTTTTACTGCTTCACTAAAATAGCCGAGCGTTGCAGTGTTCGATGAATCAGGAACGTTTATAACAACTACTCTTTTCGGGTCGCTTTCTTTTTTTGGCGGCTGACTTTCAAGAGCAAGATTTTTTCCTATACGTCTTCTTACCTTATCAACTTTTTCTTCAAAGACTATGCTGTCAGGTCTTGAAAAATATATATATTCAAATATACAGTGCTTGTACTGGTCAACTTTCTTAAATATTATAGATTTCTCTTTCTGCGTTTCAATAACATCCTTATCAATCGTAATCATTTCTCCCGGCATAACATCTCTTACATAATCAGCATTAATAATATCCAGCGCACATGTTTCCGATGCAAATACAAAACTATCGCCAAGCTTTCCCATACAAAACGGCCTCACGCCATACGGGTCCCTTATTGCAAAAAGTTTGTCATCAGTTAAGATGCAAATTGAATACGCACCTCTTATATACGAAACTGCATCAAGTATTTTATCCTCGATAGTTTCCTTCTTGCTTCGCGCAATTAAGTGAAGTAAAAGTTCACTATCCGTTGAAGTCTGAAACAGCGTTCCTTCGTTCTGCAGATAATTACGGAGTTCTTTTGTATTTGTTAGGTTTCCGTTGTGAGATAATGCGAGATTACCGCCTTTGAAATTTACTTTGAAGGGCTGTATGTTTGTTCTCTTATCGGAAGCACCTGTAGTAGAATATCTCGTATGCCCAATTGCAGCATTTCCCTTTAATACATCCGTGAGAATTTTTTCATCGCGGAAAACATTCGATACCAGTCCGTGATCTTTATGAATATTAAACCTATATCTTTTCTCGTCGGGTAGAAATTCAGAAGAGACAATTCCTGCTGCTTCCTGTCCCCTGTGCTGAAGTGAATGAAGTCCGTAGTAAGTCATTATTCCCGCTTCAGGATTATTATAAATTCCAAATACTCCGCAATTCGAATTAATTGCGCTTTCTTTCTTTTTATACTCTTTTACTTTTTTTATCAAGTTAATGTAGTTTAAAGTACTCTTATATGATTTGAAAAAATCCATCCTTTATCCTGTTTCCAGCACTCAATTCTGTAGCATCCCTTTTCATCGGAGTCCCATATACATTCCATGGATTCAAACTCATCTATACAAACTCCGTCCTTTATTAATCTTACTCTTGCTTTCTCCGGAATTAATGCGCGAAGAATTATTTTTTTATCGGGATTATCATAGATTATCTCATCTCCCATAATGTATGTCCTACCGTTGTAATCAGCAAAAAATCTGAATCCTTTACCGCTGCCATGATATGTATTTACAATAAAAGAATTTCCATTCTTCAATGCTTCAAGAATTTTATTCCTGTCATGATGATATGTCTGAGGATTATTTTTTTTAATTTCAGTCTCTAGCAGAACGTTTGTTCTTATTGATTTAAACAAAACCTTATAAGGGAATATTTCAACTTCATAAAATCCCATAATATTTTGTTTGTGTGCGTGTGCATCAATTCCTCCCATGGCAACAACTTTTCTTTTTGTATTAAGGTCGTCCCATTTCTTTAAAGTTGTTTCAGGCGGAGCCACAATAGAACGCAAAGGATGGATAAATCTTTGCAGTTTATTTTTTTCATTCATACCTTCAATCCACTCGCTCATGTGATTCCATATTTCTATTCCCGTAAACTCTGCATCCCAAGCCTGCCAAGGATAAGAAGGATGGTCAGGTAATAATTTTCTTTTTTCATCAGGGTGGGCAGTAAAACCAAATCCCCCTTCTTCATTTATTTTCTTAACGTATTCTTCAGCAGTTAGGATTGAACCAAGCTCTCCGTCATCTAATTTCTCATAAGACCCGATTACTTTCTCCAACCCGAATGTTAAATAATGGTTTTTGTTCTGCAAGTCATTCATTTCATATCCGACAATCAGCATGGAATCATTGTACCATTTCTCGTAACCGTCATCCTTCGCCTTCATTGTATTATGGTCAGTCAGAATTGCGAAGTCAAGATTTGTTTCATTTGCAAAGCGCATAATATCCGGTACAGTACCTGTCCCATCGGAATAAGTTGAATGTATATGAATTGCGCCGGAGTACTCGAACATAAAATATCTTTATTCTTTAATTTGTATTTACTGTATTGGTATATTTGGCTGCTGTAAATTTTTCTTTTTATAAATCTGATAAGCTATGAAACTTCCCAGCATACCGAACAAAGGATACAGAATAATATTCATAACAAATGTTATGATTATAAGCGTCGGTGAAAATCCAAATTTGGTAAACTCCTGTGAAAGTTTTTCCATTATCTGCATTGCTTCAGGCGGCATTTCTTTTCCCATCTGACTCATCATGTCCATTATTTCTGCAATCGGATTCGTTTTTGAAAACAAACTTATTACGAGAGTTACACCTGTGTTAATAACAGCAGAAATAATTCCTGAAAGCAGTCCTATCAAAATTGAATCTTTTTGAGTCAGCAGTAAGTTATTGCTTATCAGCTGCCTTGAGTAATACGTTACTCCGATAAATCCTCCTAATATTATTCCCATACAGCAAAATGTATTTACAAGATTCAATAAAGGCACTGATGATAAAATCACCATTATTGATGCGCTTAAAATAACAGGAGTAAGTTTATTGGGTGAGTTATTCATTTATACTTTTATTTTTTTATAGAAGGAATTAAAAATATCATTTACTAATTTTACAAATCCGGGAATTAAGAAAAACGGAAGCATAAATCCTGCAATACCGCCTGTAAGACTTCTTGTCAAAAATGAATTTGTCATTAAACCGAAAACATCTAAAAGAGCATCTGCTGCAATAAGAAAAACCGGAATTATCAAGAACCAGATTGAGGGGAGTTCTGTATTACTCAATTTAAACTTTACAGGATAAAAAATAACTGCGATTAAAAATCCCAAATAAATGCTTGTGCATCGCGAACACACTGCAAACTTATACCCCAGCAGATGAAACGAACGCGCATCCTGCTGATGACAAATGGGTGTAAAAAAATAATATATGAAGACCGAAATTTTTGCAAAAACTCCGCCTATTTCCATAAATAAAGGAGCAAGTATAATAGCAGAGCACCAGACAATTGAGGCTATTAAAAAAGTTAAATATACTCTCTTAGAATACTTAATATGGATATCAGAACTTTCGATTATATAAAATAAATAATAAAAGATTAAAGATTAATTTATAAATTTATTCTGAATTTTTTAATCTGTAATTTATGGGCTTAATCAAATTTTTAAAGACTTATTTTAAGACTTAATGGACGCAATAATTGAATTTTTCAAGAACCTCTACAATTACGAAGCACTTATTAAAATGGTGGGCTTTTATGGCGTAATAGCTATTGTATTTGCTGAAACAGGACTGCTTATCGGATTTTTTCTACCGGGTGACTCATTATTATTAACAGCAGGCTTACTCACAGCAACTAATTTTCTCGGAGTAGATATTACAACACTTATTGTTGCGTTAGTGCTCGCAGCCGTAATTGGAGATAACTGCGGATACTGGTTTGGAAGATTAACAGGTGAAAAAATATTTGCAAGGAAAGATTCAAAACTCTTCAAACAAAAATATCTTACCAGCGCGAAAGAATTTTACGAAAAACATGGCGGCAAAGCAATTATATACGCGCGCTTTGTTCCCTTCGCAAGAACTTTTGCTCCTATAGTAGCAGGCGTTGCAAAAATGCCTTACCAAAAATATGTTACATTCAGTATTTCAGGAGGTATTCTGTGGATTGCATCAATGTCACTTGCAGGATATTTCTTCGGACAGATTCCTGTTGTAAAACAAAATTTTGAAAAAGTAGTAATACTTGTGATTGTGCTATCAGTGCTGCCGATTGTTATCGGATATTTTAAGGAAAGAAAGAAAAAGAAAGCAGCAAAAGCTTAACTCTGCAGATCTTTTACTTTGTAGTTTTCTTTGAAGAAATAATAAGCGCCGATTAATATTTGTAATATAAACCCTGTTAAGTGATTTACCGTTGCATAACCGAATGCAACTTCCCTGTCTATTCCAAAAATATTTACCAGTGTACCTGTGCAAATGTAGTGGAATGCCCCTGCTGAATTCCCGGGCAGCGGTAAAAACATTGCAAATGTTATCATTGTCAGAACAAGATTTGCATCGACTAAATTCAGGTTGTTTATTCCGCATGCAAAAAATGTAATATATGCTGAAAGCAAATACATTATCCATATCAGAACGGTATATATAAATATCGGCAGGTAATCTTTTGGATATTTGATAAATAAGAAACCGCTCATTGTTGAGCTAAAGAATTTTTTTATTTTTATCTGAAATTTTTCAGGAAAAAATTTAGATGTGATTTTTTCTATTATATGCTCTGACTTCTCAAAGTTAAAAATTACCACAATAATAAAAACAATAACAGCTAAAGTGCCCAGTGAAGATATTAGCGCGATTTTTTCAACATTATATTCCGGGAAAGCAGCCCCAAGTTTATCTCTGAAGGCAAACAATGAAATCCCAAATGCGCCAAGTACACTAAGCACATCAAAAATTCTTTCAACTAATATTGTGCCGAATGATGCTGCCTTTGAAATATCTTCGTTACGCGCAAGAATAATCGGACGGGTAAACTCTCCCCCTCTTGGAATAACTGAGTTAAGCATGTAGCCAATCATAATCGGAGGAAAAAGATTTTTCATTGAGATATTTTCCTTGATGGGATTTAAAAAATACCTCCAGCGCAAAGCTCTGAAATAGCTGCCTATCAAAACTCCCACTAATCCCCCTGCAATGGCAAGGAAATAGTTTGTTTTCTTAAGCTCGTTTACAAGATCATCAAAATTGACTGAACGCAATGCAAGCCACAGAAATAGTGCCAGCAGAGCTGTTATAATAACAAACTTTAATATTTTTTTAAGAGTGGGATTCAGAGTAAAAAGCTAAAATAAAAAAAGTTAAGTGCAGATTTACACTTAACTTTTAAATAAAAATCTTTCAAAAATAATTCCAATTTTATCTCATATCAATTACTTCAACATCAGCAGGCGGTGAAAAAGTAAACTTTGATGAAGCAACACCGGCATCAAGATTTACATCTTTCAATGTATATGTATTTGTTCCTTCTTTGGAATTTACGGTAATTTTTTTGATTATGTAATCATTCTTATCAATCCAAATCTTTGCCGACTTTATATTCCCTTTGCTTCTTGGTGAAAGCTTTAATACATAGCAGTCAATAGAACCGACTTTATCTTCGCCGTCTAAATCAGAATAAAAATTTTCAGGATATGTAAATAAAAATTTGTTCGGCGAAAAAGTGCTGCCGTCATCTTTATAATTATCTATTACAACCTGTTTCTTCTTAGGTGAGTAAGTCCATGAAGTTGTGCCGTCAGTAATAATTACCTGTCCGCCGGTTTCAATTCTATACTTGTTGGTTTTCTTGATATAGATTGTTCCTGAAGCAGATTGTGATTTTCCCCCTGAGCCTTTATAGCTTTGAGAAAATGTTGCCTTTGCATCGGAAATACTTTCGTATTTATCCTGTGTTTTTTTAATAATGTCCTGAGCAGTTTGCGAATAGGAATCTTTTATTCCTATTGTTAGTGCTGCAGCTATTAATACGTATTTAAGTATGTTTATTTTTTTCATAATTCTTAAAATAGCTATATTTTAGTTGGTTTTCAATTTAGTAAAAATGGGATGGGGTTGTAAAGCTTTGAATGTAAAATGTAGAAATTAATGTTTGAATACAGGCGGCTTCCAGTTTGTTTTTTTGTATGATGCAAGTTCAAGTGTGATACTTCCTATTAAAACGTTAAGTTGTGCTTTTATCGGAACTCTGTATTCATCATCGGAAAACCAGCCGACAAACTCCCCTGTTAATCCGAATATCCCCGTAAAGTCCGCTACTCCTGCAATTTTAATAACCGATATATCATAATCTACAGCGCCAACCGAAACAACATCTTTATTAATATTGAATGAATACTTTACCGAGCTCTGCGCTTCATTTATAAATATCGGGATATTATAATTTTTATTTGCGAAAGAATTCATTCTCGCAGAATAAAAAATAGATAACCCGTCCTGAAATCTTATACCTTTATTGAATGAAATAGTTTCATTTCTTTCCGTTTTATTGTTCGTTTCTTTCAGGACTTTTACTTTATTCGAATCATAATTAAATCTGTAGTCAGTCTTTGCAATATCCTTATTCTTAAATTCAGTCGCAAAAAATTTCTTTGAGTAAAGCTGCTCTTTGTTCTGCTCCATTTCTGATTCAAATATATTATTCAGAGTAACAAATGGCACACCGTCATAACTTTTAATGTAAGCTATAGCATTGCACGTTTTTTTTCCTTCATCGGTTTCTATCTTAGTCATCTTTATCTTTACTTCACCGAGCTTTATAAATCCGAAATAAACGATATACTTCAGCTCTTCACCCTGGTCAAGAACTTTGGTTTGACTGTAAGCGCTACAGGCAAATCCGGTTAACAATAATATTAAAGCTAATCGTTTCAATTTATATAAATGAAAATGGTTTATCCGCTATATAAATATACGCGATAAACCATTTCATTTGAAATTTTATTTTCTAAGGTTTCCTAAATCTTTTGCTTCGTCAAATAAAGTGATCGCTTTTAAGAACTGTTCATCTGATGTTACAAAAACTGCATAGCTTCCCTCATTGCCCCAGATATCTCTTGCAATCTGTGATTTTATGGAGACTTCTATGAAGCTCTTATCTTTATCAAATTCGCTTTGGTTCATTGCAACACCTTTGCTTTCAGCAAATTTTATAAAATCATTCATCATTGAAGATGAAATATTGAATCCGTCTCTGAATGCATTGTAGGATTTATATGTTCCCTCAATGTTCTTTCTGTTGTTCGACATATAATTTTCTGTGAACAGATACATCAGATTTTGTCTTCTCAACGAAACTGTGTAAGGTGTAAGAGTATCAAGCTTTACAATATAATCAGGAGTAATACCGCCGCCGCCGAATATAATTCTGCCGCCCATTGTTTTGAACTCAGGATGTGTAGAATCGGCTTTATCTTTTGTATGATTCAAATTGTCACCTTCGCTCTCGTCTCTTGCTAAGTCAGATTTATATTTACCGCCTTCATAAGGTTTCTGAATAGAACGCCCTACCGGAGTATAATATCTTGCAGTCGTTACTCTGAATGCTGATTGGTCAGGCAAGTCAAACTGTCTCTGAACGAGGCCTTTACCGAATGTAGTTTCACCTACAATCAAGCCTCTGTCCCAGTCCTGAACTGCTCCTGCAACAATTTCACTTGCAGATGCTGAACCGCTGTTAACTAATACTATTAACGGAACATCATTTAATTTTCCGCCTTCTGAATTATAAACTTCGTTGAAGTCAGCAATTCTGCTCTTTGTATATACAATCTTTCCGCCTTTTGGAATAAACTCACTTCCCATCTTAAATGCCTGGTCTAAATATCCGCCCGGGTTACCGCGTAAGTCAAGAACGAGCTTCTTCATACCTTCGCCTTGCAGTTTCAAGTATGCTTTTGAGAATTCATCATAAGTTGTTGCTGAAAACTTTGATACTTTTATATAACCGATATCATTATTGTACATAAATGATGCATCGACGCTGTATAACGGAATTTTATCTCTTATTATTTCAAAATCCATCGTCTTATTACTTCCCGGTCTTGCAATTGTTACCACTACTTTTGTTCCCTTTTCTCCTCTGAGTTTTTTCGGAACGTCTTCACGTGTTAATTTTATTGCTGACTGTCCGTCAATCTTAACGATTTTATCTCCTGCTAATATGCCAAGCTTCTCTGATGGTCCACCTGAAATTGGAGAGACAATTGTAATCGTATCTGCTATGATGTCGAACTCAACTCCGATTCCTTCAAAGCTTCCCTGGAAATCTTCGTTAACTCTTTTCAACTGCTCTGCGCTTATATAAACTGAGTGAGGGTCAAGCTCTTCAAGCATGCCTTTTATAGCTGCTTCAGTAAGCTTCTGTGAATCAACTTCATCTACATAATATCTGGAAGTTATATTCAAAGCGTCGCTGAATTTTTTCACCTGTGCTGAAGTCTTGTCATCTGATACGGCATTCTGTATTTTTGTGCCTACAAAAAACGCCAGACCGACTATTAAAACATAAACTACTATTAAAAGTTTTTTATTCATTTTAAATTATTTTGATAAAAATAACATATAACCTATTTATAAGAAATACTATTAAAATCAGTATAAAGTTTCACTTTCTCTTCTCTAATGTCGTAATTATGGAATTGTTCCCCGCTTCCAGAATCCTTGAAATCGGGCACACATTCGCAATATATTTTACCCTGTCAAGCTGCGCATCATCAAGCTGACTTTTAACGATTATATTCCTTGAAAAAATATTCTTCGATGTTTTTTCAATAGTCTCAGTTTTCATATCCACATCTACAATAAGCTCCTCAATTTTCCAGCCTTTACGTTCCAGATACATACGGATTGTAATAGCAGTGCAGCTTGCAAGCGAGCCCGAAAGCAGCTCATAAGGGTTCATCCCTTCATCGCTTCCACCTTCTTCTACAGGTTCATCGGATATTACAGTATGTCCCTCTGTATGAAGAACGACTTTATACGAATTATTAAAAGATATTCCTCTGACTTTTTTCTTATCAGTCATATTTGTTTTATAAAAATTTTATCAAAATTATAAAATGCTCACGCTTATACGTGAGTTAAAGCTTCACCGATTACGTTTTCCAGGTCATAAACATTCTCAACACCTATCGATAATCTAATCAATTTATCCGTAATATTCATTGCTTCCCTGTGCTCCGGTTCAACTCCTGCATGAGTCATAGATGCAGGATGCTCGGCAAGAGATTCCGTACTGCCAAGACTTACTGCCAGCTTTATCAGCTTCAGATTATTTAAAAATCTGAAAGCTTCTTTTTCCCCGCCTTTAATATCGAACGATACCATCGCTCCGGGTGAAGAATATTGTCTCTTATAAATTTCATACTGTGCATCGGTTGGTTTCAACAATCCAAGATAATAAACTTTCTCTACCTTCGGATGATTGTTAAGATAATTTGCAATCACCTCTGCATTCTTTGCCTGCTGCTCCATCCTGACTTTTAGTGTTTCAAGACTTCTGAGCAATAACCATCCCGTCCACGGTCCCGCCATATTTCCTAAAAAAGTTCTAAGTGTTTTTACCCGTGACATAACTTCCTTCGAGCCAAGACATGCGCCTGCAATAACGTCGCTGTGTCCGCCGATATATTTCGTTGCGGAGTAAAGCACAAAGTCCGCTCCGTGTTTTAACGGATGCTGCCACAATGGTCCCATGTAAGTATTATCAACAGCAACGTAAACATTATTGTCTTCGTTTGAATATTTATCAGCAATGGCTTTACACATTTCAATATCTATCAATGCGTTCGTGGGGTTTGCGGGAGTCTCAATATAAATCATTCTAAGCTTATCGAATCTCTCTGAATTTTCTATCAGCGAAATCATTTCATCATACGATTGTCCCGGCTTAAACTCAAGCACGCTTACGTTTATCTTCTTCAAAAAATGATTTACAAAGTGGTCTGTACCTCCGTACAAAGGACTGCTGACCATTATCATATCTCCGGGTGAAAGAAATTCTAGCATCATTGTCGATATCGCAGACATACCGCTTTCAAACACTGCGCAGTCTTCAGCTTCATCCCAGAGTGTTAATCTATTCTCTAATATTTCTAAGTCAGGATTATTTATTCTGCTGTAAATCAGCCCAAGCTCTTCAGACGGCTTTTTATCACGAATGCCGTATGCAACTTCAAAGAAAGCCTTGCCTTCTTCCGCGCTTTTGAAACAAAAAGTTGAGGTCTGGAATATAGGACATTTAACTGCCCCTTCAGATAAGGCGGGTTTATATCCGTAGGACATCATTAGGCTTTCAGGTTTCATCTTCTGTAACATTTGATTCATTAATTCAATTAAGTAAATTAATTTGCCCGTTTACCCTGCATTAAGTTACGGATAGAATTGTGTAAATGTGAGTCAATAATAAATGAGAGAAGAGATTAGAAAGCTAGGATGCGAAACGAAGTATAAATCTCATCCTCATTTGGAGCTCAGCTCTTCGTCCCAAACCCCTGTTTGGGACGGAGTAAAAAAGCTGTTTTGAATTTTAATACCGCCCCCTCAGTTCCCCTCCTTATAAAGGAGGGGAAGAATTTTGGTGAAATATTTTAACACTTTGGTTTTACAAATTCTTTAAATGCTTAAGGACTAAATTCTTTATTAACCACCCCCTGCCCCCTCCTTGAAAAGGAGGGGGCACAAAAAAATTCATTATTCCGCCCTTTATAGGATGAAGTACTAATTACCTAATATGATTTCTTAAAATACTAACATCCCCCCTCCTTGAAAAGGAGGGGGAAGATTTATATTAAAATCTTTACATTCTATATTAGAGATAAAATCGAGCTGGCTTCCCCCTCCTTTACAAGGAGAGCTTGTCCCGCCAAAGGCGGGAGGGACTGAGGGGGTGGTTTAAATTTAGAAATTATTATCAAATATGATTCCCCTTTTCAAGGAGGAGCACTGTGGGGATCATTAATTAACATTCACCCTTACAATATTTAATTATTCTTTATTAATTATTAATTAACAAACCCTGTCAAGCAAAAAATATAAAACTCTCCCATTAGTACTAATTGGTACACTTCACTTCAAATCAAATTTTATATTAATTATTTTCGCAAGAGATATTCTTATTCTCATTTTGAGAGTAAAAATGAACAAAGAATTTAAATGATGCCTGGATTGGAAAAACAAAGGTTTGACAGATAACTTACGAGGGGGCGTAAGTTTTGATATATAATAAATCAATACTTAAGGGGTATAAAAAAACCCCGCAAATGCGGGGTTCAATTAAAAATAATTTTTATTTTCCTGCCGGAGGAGTTCCTTCTTGTGTCGGAGGAGGAGTGTTATTCGGCATTGTGTTAGGTGCCGTTTCGTTTACCGGTTTAGGTTTAAACTTTTCAAAGTTCTCTATAATTCGTTTTACAGATGTTTCAGTCTTGCTTAAGAATGTACTTGGATAAACACCAATCCAGACTATGAAAACAAGTAATGGAAGCACCGTTGCAAGTTCTAATTTTGAAATATCTTTTAAGTCTTTGTTCTTTTCATTTTCAATAGGTCCGAGCATAACTCTCTGGAACATCCACAATAAATAAACCGCTGCAAGAATTACTGCAGTAGTTGATAATATAGAGTAAACAGGTGTTCCAAGATTTGCAGATTTATAAGCACCGATCAATACAAGAAACTCACCGATAAATCCGTTAAGTCCCGGTAATCCGATTGAAGAAAATACGACAACCATAAAAATAACTGAGAACACGGGCATAACTTTCATAAGTCCGCCGTACTCTGCAATGAGTTTTGTATGTCTTCTTTCATAAAGCATACCGACAATCAAGAAGAGCGCGCCTGTAGAAAGTCCGTGGTTAATCATTTGAATAACGCCGCCCTGCATTGATTCCTGTGTAAGAGCAAATGTACCGAGCACTATAAATGCCATGTGAGAAACCGATGAATAAGCAACAAGCTTTTTAACATCTTTCTGCACTATGGAAACTAACGCTCCGTAAATAATACCTACTGTTGCAAGTACTGCAATGTAAGGAGTCATCGCAACAAATCCCGACGGGAAAAGCGGCAATGAAAATCTTATTAATCCGTACGTACCCATCTTCAAAAGAATGGCGGCAAGAATAACTGAGCCGGAAGTCGGCGCCTGAACGTGTGCATCTGGCAGCCATGTATGGAACGGAAAGAGCGGTACCTTTATTAAGAAACTTAGTGTGAAAAGTATAAATAAAAATGTCTGTTTATCGGCAGCGATGCTTGGAGATACAAGAATCAATCTTGTAAGGTCAGTGGTGAACTCCCCTATCATCGGCTGACATAAGAATCCGAGCCAGATAATTCCGATAAGAAGCAGCACGCTTCCGAACATTGTATATAAGAAAAATTTAACCGTAGCATAAATTCTTTCTTCACCACCCCAGATACCTATCATGAAATACATCGGGATAAGTATGAATTCCCAGAAGAGATAGAATAATATTAAATCGAGCGAGCAGAATACACCAACGAGCGTTCCTTCAAGCAATAAAATAAGAAAGAAGTATTCCTTCACTCTTGTTTTAATTGTATTCCATGAAGCAAGAATGCAGATAGGAATAATGAAAGTGGAAAGCACTACAAGCAGCATAGAAATTCCGTCAATCCCAAGATAATAATAGGAATTCAGAGCCGTGACCCATTTCCATTTTTCAACGAACTGATATTCAGGGTTTGCAGGATTGTATGTAAAGAAAAGCACCAGTGATAATACAAAAGGTATCAATGAGACAATCATTGCATACCACTTTATCATAGTCTCGTTTTCTTTTTTCATGAACAAAATCAGAAATGCAAGAACTATCGGAGCAAAAATTGTTAAAGAAAGAATATTAGGTATCAATTTTCTTTAATTTATTGTTTATATGTCTAAAAATTTTGTTGTATTAACCTTTGTTTCTTACGCCTTGTTCTTCGTTGATGAATATCCAGCCGACAACTTTTCCGATATTTATTTCTTTAAAGTTATCCCAGTAATCATCATTGAAAATATATCTTGAGCTGAAATTTTCATCCGTCATTGCCTTTGATTGTTTCATAATTGCTTTAAATCTTTCGTTCCATAGTTTCCAGTTCTTTTCACGTAAGTCAAACCAGCCGGCATCGCACCATTTATCTATGGTTTTTGGGTTTACATCGAATATATCCCCTTTTAAAACTGAAGGAGATTTAATGTCAGGTCCTCTTAATAATTTCTTTCCGTCAGGCAAAATAATAGGAATACCAATTGAAATGATTTCATTTCTGACTTTTGAATCCTTCTTAAGATATTCGTAAATTCTTTTTGCCGCTTTTTTATAATCTTCCTTAATATACTGATTGAAATTTTTATATATAAGTCTAATTAAATTTGCTTCAAAAAGAAGTTTTGTAAGTCTGGGCGGTCCGAGCATCTCAAAAGCAACTGAGTTTGTCTTATGCTTTTTCTCTAATGCCTTTATCTGATTAGTTGCGTACTGCTGCATAAATCCTGCCCTGTACGAAGGCTCCATTGAAGCGCTGTCGATTGCGTTGATAACATCGTGTCCCGTATTGTGTCCTTTGATTTCAAGAATTGCATTCTCTGCAATTTCTTCGGGAGTTACAAACTGCATCTGCCCGACTGTAGATATTGTTTCAAATTCGGCAGCGGAGAAAATTCCGTTCTCGCCGGTATCAATAAATACAGTTTTTAAGTTGCCGTTAGTTTTATATTTTTTTGCAGAGACTCTGTGGAATTTCTTTTCAAGCGGTTCTGCATCTTCCATTTTTGTATCAATCAAAGCAATTGGTCTTCCGCCTTTTTTAATTTCACCGTATGCAATTTTTTTCCATGCAATTGATGCAGTTGGCTTTAATTCTTTTACAGCAGGACCGTTTGGAGTTCTTGCCATTAAGAATAACAACAATGTATGCGCTCCTGCAACTGATGATTTGCTCAGCAGCATTCTTGACGGCTTCTCTTCGCTGTGGGTATATGGAATATTAAGACCCATACCGCCTGTTCCGCTTGTACCGATTTTAAGATAGAACTTCGTCTTAAACTCAGTCATACTGTAATATAAAATCTGAATGTGTCTTATTAACTGAGGTATGTATGAGACACACATAAATTTTTCAACAGCTTCTTTCAGTTTTTCATAATCACTATCTGCGCCTTCCATGAACTTCTGAATATCAGTAAACGATTTGAAAATATTCTGATAAGCAATAGCAGTTGCTGTATTGATACAATCGATAACGATATCAGGCTTATGCTGCTGCATCATTTTATACAATGCAGAGTTGTGCAGTATATCATCATTAAGCTCATCGCTTATATCGTGCATAAGCTTTTTTCTTTCAGCGGCATCCTTTAAAATAAGCTCACGGTTCTTATCTTTGAATTCGTTCCTTACAAATACGTTACCATACCACGGTACAAAAAATCCTTTAGGTTTTTTAAATTCTTTTGTTAAGTCTTTGCAGATATCTTCAGCTTCTTCTTTCTTAAGAGATGTTAAGATGATTTTTTTCGGTTCCTCTGCTATTAAGTTTCTCGCTATTGCGGAGCCCACCAATCCCCATCCGCCGAGAATCAATACTGTTTTATTTCTAATGTCCATTAAATTTGTTTAACTTAATTTTAATGCAAATAAGTCATACTCGCCGCTCGAACCGTCTTCATTATACAAAGCCATTGTTATTGTTTTTTGCAACCGGTTTGCTTTGCTTAAACCGAACTTCTTTAAATTGTTTTCCGCCCTCTTGTTTCCGTGATGGACGTATGCAACTAAATATTTAAACTTCTTTAATCCTTTTACATAATCTGATAAAAGCTTGGATGATTCGTATCCTAACTTCAATCCTCTGTATTCAAATAAAATAGCCGTTGATATCTCGCATGCTTCAGTGTAATTCTCTCTCCATTTGTAACAGACATATCCTATATAATTCTGTTTGCTCTTTATCACATACCATACTCCATATGGATTTTCTGCAGTCTCCTTCACCCATTTTTTTATAACGGATTTGGGTTTGTGCAGCGGATAGTCAGGATTTAATAATCCCGTTATATGTTCATCATTAAAAAGCTTGTGAATTAAATCAACAAGTTTCTCGTCGCCTGCCTCGAATCTTAATAAAGAACAATTTTTACCTCTGATAATCTTTTTCATTCAACTTCTTTTGCAATCAAATTATGCTCAGCAAATTATCCTCTTGGTACAACTGTGTTATACCAGAATTTTTTGCTTCTGTCTTTTATTTCGTCAATGTGAATATGTTTTGCTTCAGTATATTCTTTCAAGCCATCAACGCCGAACTCACGTCCAACACCGCTTTGTTTATATCCGCCAAAAGGAGCTCTGTCCGCAAGCAGGTGATATTCGTTTATCCACACTGTTCCTGTTCTTAATCTCTTTGCCAATGCCAATGCTCTTTCATCGTTGCCTGACCAGATTCCGGCTGCAAGTCCGAATTCAGAATCATTTGAAATTTTCACAGCTTCATCGTCATCTTTGAACTTTATGATTACCACTACAGGTCCGAAAATTTCTTCCTGCGCAATTCTCATTTTATTATCCACGTCTGTAAATATTGTCGGCTTAATATAATATCCTTTATCACCAACTCTCTCGCCGCCTGTTAAAATCTTTGCGCCTTCTTTTTTACCGATATCAATATAATTCATTACTGATTCAAACTGCTTCTTTGATACAACAGGACCGTTATCATTACCTTTATCCATCGGGTCGCCTATTTTCATCTTCTCAATTTTTTCTTTCAGCTTTGATGTAAACTCGTCATATACACTTTCCTGTACAAGTAATCTTGTACCGCCTTCGCAGCACTGTCCCTGATGATAAAATCCTGCATAGATAGCACCGTCAACTGCCATGTTCATATCCGTATCATCTAAAATAATATTAGGTGATTTTCCGCCGCACTCAAGAGTTAATTTTTTCAAAGTCGGTGCAGCGTTTTTCATAATTGTTCTGCCGACTTCTGTAGAACCGGTGAACGCAACTTTATCAACAAGCTTATTAGATACCATTTCTGTTCCGATATCCGAACCGCCTGTTACAATATTTATTACACCTTTTGGAATATCAGTTTCGTCAATGAGCTTTGCAAGCTCTGCAACTGAAAGCGATGTTTCAGATGACGGCTTTAAAACAATCGTACATCCTGCTGCTAATGCCGGACCGAGTTTCCAGATCGCCATCTTGAAAGGAAAATTCCATGGAATTATTGAAGCAACAACTCCGATTGGTTCTCTTACTAATAAATTTTTGCTGATACCTTCTTTTGAAAGTCCTTCGATGTTTTCTTCAAATACTGTCGAAGCCATCTTTGAATAATAATTCAAAGTCCTTGCGCCGAGCATAATATCTTCAGTTGCTTTTCTTATTGTTGAGCCGGAATCTTTTACTTCAAGCTCGATAAGTCTATCCTTATGCTCATTAATTTTGTCAACGATCTGCTTTATCATTCTGCCGCGCTCTTCTCTTGCAAGATTTGTCCAGCGTCCGTCATCAAATGCTTCTCTTGCTGCAGCAATTGCATCTTTAACATCTTCAACAGTGCCTTTCGATATCTGAGCGTTAACGCTGTCATCGGCAGGATTTACAGAATCGAAATATTCTTTGTTTTGCGCTTCACGGAATTCACCGTTTATGTATAATAAATATTTATCCATTAATTAGTATTATTAAAAAAATTAAAATTGTATTTATGGGATGAAAAAATGATATGCTAGAAATAACTCTGATGTGATTCATTGAATTTAAAAACTAAAAAACATTTTACTACATGTACAAATACGGCTTCCAGTCATCGTCTATCTTGCCTGCAAAGTTCTTTATGAAAGTTATATGAGAAGGTCGCTTAGGAATATTTCTCAAATGCATCTTTGCTTCTTCGGGAGTCCTGTCCCCTTTTTTATTATTGCATCTTACGCAAGCTGTTGTCAGATTTTCCCAGGTGTCTTCGCCTTTTCTTGATTTCGGAATTACATGGTCAACCGTTAAGTTTGAAGTATGTCCGCAGTACTGGCATCTGTGCCCGTCTCTTCTTAATATATTCTTTCTCGATAAAATTATTTTTTTAAAAGGAACTCTTACAAAGAAAACAAGTCTTACAATGCTTGGATACTGAAACTTCCTGTACACTGAACGGATTTCCTTGTCATCGATGGCACTGATGATTTCAGCCTTCTCCAAATAAGTCATAATTATGGCGCGCCTCACACTGCAAATTGTGAGAGGTTCGTAGTTCTGGTTAAGGACCAGCACTTTGCCGTTTAACTGGCCGCCTGAAAAATTATTTCTATTTGAAAAGACATGATCGAAGAGCTTTATCTCCCTTAAAACTTTTTATCGTTTTTTTATTTATTCAACAAATTATTAAAATTACATAGTATAATCAATTCGGTTTTTGATAGCTATTTTGCAGGATTTTAAATCAAACAAGTCTTCTTGCCTTCATTGAAGAAAGCACAAATCACTCATTTGACATATACTACTTTGCCAAATTCTTCTGAATTACCATGGAAAATTTTATAAAAATAAGTCCCGGCAGATAAATCACCTGCATTAAAAATGTACCTGTGCTCACCTGAATTCAAAACTGAATTTTCCAGCTCAGTAATTTCTTTACCACTAATATCATAAATTTTTATTGACGTGTATTCCTTGTTCGGATTATAAAATCTGATTATCGTTGAAGGGTTAAAAGGATTAGGATAGTTTGGATAAAGTTTAAAATCTTTTACGGTTTCATAATTATTATTAATCCCCGTTTGTCTGGCATATTTAATGGTAGTTACGTCGTAATCTGTTGTATTCGAAAAACTAATACCCGTTATGAAAATATCCTGCGAGTTATTCACAGCAATTTTATAAATGAAATCTTCAGATAGGGCAATATAGTTGTAAGTCCCCTTCCAGAGTAAATTTCCCAAGGCATCATATTTTAAAGTAATATATCCTACACGCCGGTTTCCATGGTCTGCCATGCCGCCGACATAAACATTATTTTGCGAATCAGTGCAGATAGAAAATCCTTCATCCGTTCCGTTAGTAGAATCATTATATATTTTGCTCCACAATAAATTGCCCGCAGAATTATACTTTAACGTTATTATATCTTCGCTCTCTATCTGATTTGAATTACGCGCATAACCGGTTACTAAAATATTATTTTCATTATCAATCGTTAATGCATACGGGAGGTCAATATCATTGCCGATACCGTTATAAATTTTGGACCATATAATATCTCCGTTGCTGTTATTGATTTTATATGTCCCGATATCCTGCTGAGTGCCCGAGTTAAATATTTTTCCTGTCAAAATAATATTGTTATCACTCGCGATTTTCATATCTATAACTCCGTCATCTGAGTTTGCAGTGCCGTTAATTGTCTTAGTGTAAATCTGGTTTAAATCATTATCAAATTTATATAAAACGATATCGTAAGCAGTTCCTGTATTTTGCGAATTTACTCCAACAAAAATATTTCCCTGCGCATCGCATACAAGCTTTATTCCGTTATCATCACCGCCGGGACTGCCTTCAAATATCTTTTGCTGAAGAATAACACCTGACTGATTATATTTTATAATCATAAAATCTGTTCGGGATGTTGCAACATTTCTTCCATCAAACAATACAAAAATATTATTCGACTTATCTGAAATTATTGAATGGCTGATTAATGTCTCATGATTTGGAATTGTTGTAACTTTTGTCCAGACTGTATCACCCGTAGGAGTCAGTTTGAAAGTTAAAAGTTTTATTCTTCCAGAATCAGCTGTATATCCTGTTATATAAGAAAAATTCTGAGCATCTTTATAAATATCCTGCATCTGGTCAATCCCCGGTGAAGGGTAAACATACTTCCATAGAACATTTCCGGATGGAGAGTATTTTACTACACAAATATCCGTTGATGAAAGACTATCATAAAGTGTACAGTACACGTATGCATTACTTTGCTCATCAAGCAATATGGTATTAGCTATATCAAAGCTGTTTCCTGAACCGTTTAATCTATCGACCCATTGCTGATTATATTGTGAATAAGTATTAGTAAAAACGAAAAGAAGCCCGATTAGTATGTATTTTATCATGATATTTTCCTTCGTGAAAATATCAGAGCGATGAGTACAATTAAGAACATTATAAATCCCGATGCAGCCGAGCCGCCAGTATTATAAAGTCTAAGCTGTGAATAAATATCTATAGAAATTGTTTTAGTGGAAAAAGTATAGAGAAGTATTGAGGAAACAAATTCTCCAAATGAATTTATGAACACAATTAAAGCTCCCGATATAATTGCAGGAACAATCAGAGGAAGAATAATTGTTCTGAACGTTTTAAATCTCCCTGCGCCGAGTGAATAAGATGCCTCTTCAAGCGAAGGGTCAATATTGTTAAATCCTGAATTGAGTGACTGCGTTATAGCAGGAATGTTTCTTATTGTATATGCCAATGGCATTATTGCAAAAGTCCCAACCAGTATTTCTCCGAATGAAAAAACGTTACCGGAATTAAAACTGAAAATTAATGTGATGGCTATTACCGTTCCCGGAATTCCGTAAGGCAGAGTAATTATGCTCTCAAGCAAATTCCCGCCTTTTATTTTTTTCTTTGCTGTGAAGTACGATGCTGGGAGTCCAATGATTATAGTAGCCGCGACTGCTATCAAAGACATTATCAAGCTGTTATAATAAGGAATTGCAACGGAATCAGTCGTGAATATATTCTGATAATTTACAAACGTAAGTGCATCGCCGAAATAATTTCTTATCAAAGAGCCTTCAGGAATTAATGAGAGATACAATAAAGTAAGAACAGGTAAAAGAATTATAAATCCTGTTAATGGAAATAGTATTTTTCCAACTACGCTTAGATTATAAAGTTTAGAAGCATCAATTTTCTTTACACTTCCCTTCATTCTTAATGAATACTCATTTGCTGTTCTGAATTTCCTCAACAAAAATAAAAACACCACAGAAATAAGTGTTAGAAATACTGAAAGGACTGCAGTTAAAGAAGTATCTCCGTTAATCTTAGAATTATAAATTTCAGTCGTTAAAAATCGAATCGAGCCGCCAAATACAAACGGAGCAGAAAACGAAGCCATACTTGCCATGAATGTAATAATACCCGCGCTTGCAACTGATGGGAGTAAAAACGGCAGAATTATTTTTCTGAATGTAGTCCACTTAGATGCTCCAAGCGAGTTTGATGCATCGATAACATTATAATCCAGTTTTTCAAATGAGGCAGAGGCGAATAAAAAGAATAATGGATAAAACGAAAACAAATGAATTATTATTATTGCCGTCCATCCCTGAAAACCTGTTAAAAGATTTTTTGAGAAAATTAAAAATAAAATCCGCGATAAAATCCCGTTATCGCTCAGCAAATATAAAAACGATACTACTCCAACTATCGGAGGTGTAGCGAGCGGTATTAAAAAAATAACTGATAAATATTTTTTAAAAGGGATTTTATAGAAGTGAAAATAATATGCCAGTAATATTCCTATGGCTGCGCAGCCAATTACGGTAACAACTGAGAGTAAAACTGAATTCATCGCTGAGCCAAGTACTGTTGCGCTGCCCAGTGTTTTGTATGAGTCAAGATTAAATCTGAAGCTTTCCTTTACTAACTTTATTAAAGGAAAAATGATATAGCCGACTGCAAAGAACAGCACAATAAAAAGCAAAGCGTATTCAAATATGGAAAACTTCCTTTTCATTTTCTGCTTTATCTCTTTATCAGTTTTATTTTTGTTGTATTGAATTCAAAATTCACATAGTCATTTATATTGAAATGAGTAGTTTTCTCATTCGAGAACGAAATACTTTTTATTTCTTTAAGCTTATGCTCAATTATAAATTCAGTATAAGAACCATTATATAAAATTTCTTTTATTTTTAATTCTGTCTGTCCTTCAGATTTTTTTATTTTTAAATTCTCAGGAAGAATAATCAACACTTCATCATTTGCAACATCAGTGATTCCTAAGATTTCATCCGCTTCACTTCCGCTGAAAATATTGTAATGGCCAACAAACTCAGCTACAAATGAATTCACGGGATTATTATACAACTCCTGCGGAGTGCCAACCTGCTGAATCACGCCTTTATTCATTACTGCAATTCTATCGGAAAGTGCCAGTGCCTCGCCCTGATCGTGAGTAACATATACACTTGTAATGCCTGCTTCTCGTTGCAGGCGTTTCAGTTCCCCTCTTGCTTCAAGTCGCAGTGCGTAATCAAGATTGGATAACGGCTCATCAAATAAAATTAAACTTGGTTCGTTTACAATAACGCGTGCAAGTGATGCTCTCTGCTGTTCACCGCCGCTGAGTTCGCTTACAGAAGAGTTTGCTTTATGAGAGAGATTTACTTTCTTTAAAACTTCTTCAACTTTTTTACTTATCTCATCTTTGCTGACTTTATTTATTTCCAGTCCGTATGAAATATTTTTCGATACATTCATATTCGGAAATAATGCATAATTCTGAAAAACAATTCCGACCTTCCTCTGCTGTGTAGTTAAATTTGTTACATCTTTTCCTTCAAGAATTATTTTCCCTAAGTCAGAGGTCTCTAATCCTGAAATTATTCTGAGCAAAGTGGTCTTCCCACATCCGCTGGGACCGAGCAAAGAAAAGAACTCACCTTTTTCAATTTCAAGATTAATATTTTCTAAAACAGTCTGTTCAGAAAATTTTTTTTGAATGTTATCTAATTTAAGAAACACAGATGAATTATGAATTATAAATGATGAATTATGAATTATGAATTATAAATTATGAATTATAAAAGAATAAAGAATAACAAATAACGAATAACGAACAACGAACAACGAACAACGAAAACTACTTCTTACCCTTTATTTCCGCATCCCATTTCTTCATCCAGTCCCCTTCTTTTTCGGAAATCATTTCCCAGTCAAGCTCAAGCTCAAGCTCTTTATAGTCAGCCTTTTTTATCCAATCAGGTAATGATTCTTTTGCAATATCAGTACGAGCCGGAATTCTATAGAACTTCTCTGCCTGAACTTTCAGAGCCTCATTACTTGTAACAAATTCATAAAACTTTTTTGCATCTTCTGAATTTTTGCTTCCTTTTACTAATGCTATACCGTCAGTGAGCACTACTGTTCCGCTTTTAGGAAAAATATATCCAAACGGATACTGATATGCATTTGCCTGTAATATTATATCAGGCATATTCCAAAGAGTTACAGGTTCCTGGTCGCCGCCCAATTTTAAATACATTTGAGTTGCATCGGCGGAATAATCCTTCGTATTTGCATCTAAACCTTTAAGCCATTCCCATCCTTTATCTTCGCTGCCGTTTGCTTTTACTGACATGGAAATGATTGCAGAAAAAATTACACGAAGCGTTCCCGATGCCATTGGATTTCTTAAAACAATTTTATCTTTCCATACGGGTTGGACTAAATCAGCCCAGTCCTGCGGAGCGTTTGTATTATTAAGTACTTTATTATTGAATGAAATCACTTCGGGAGTTAAAAACGTTCCGTACCAGGTATCATTTTTTCCTTTATGCGCAGCAGTTACACTTGATGCCCAGGTGGGAGTGTATTTTTCAAGCAAACCCATTTTATCTGCACGCATAAATAGAGTAGCCGGCGCTCCCCACCAGATATCTGCCTGAGGATTATCTTTCTCAGTTTTAATTCTGTCTATAATTTCCTGCGAACCCATATCCAGCCACTGAACATCTATCTCAGGATTTTTTGCTTCGAATTGTTTTTCAAATTCTCCCAGCATTTCTTTTCCGTGAGGAGAATAGACTACGAGTTTTCGTTTGTTATTTTTAGAGCAGGATGAAAAACCGATACAAAGAACTACCAATAGAATTACTTTAAAAAATATTTTCATAAACTTATTATAATTTAGTAACCCCATCCTTTAGGGTGGGGTGTAAGGATGAAATGAATACCCTTTAGGGTTAAACTTTTGTTAACCACCCCTTGCCCCTCCTTATTAAGGAGGGGAGATTATACAAATGTATTAGTCCCCATCCTAAAGGATGGGGTTACTGTTATACTCTACTTTATGCAAAAAAAAATTGACAAATTTTTATCTGTGACATCATAATAATCATTAACATCAGTGTTACTGAAAATCACTTCGTTAAATCATAATCTTTCTTCTTAAAGTAATTTATTGCCAGCTTATCGAATAACTGTTTAGTCTGTTCTATTTTATTTTTATCATTTAAATCATACCATATGTATTCTTCAATGTCTCCCATATTCATTAGCAGCTGCATTGTGCCCTGTGACTTATGCTCGGCAATTACCCAGTTAGCTATTATTTTATAGTTGAGCCTGTCCTGAAAACCGAATGGAGCTGTTCTATCAAATGTAAACATCAGCGGGTCGGGACTTATTTTCGTGACGGGATATTTTTCAAGTCCTGTAAAAGTAAACTTAGTTGTATCGCCTTTTGAACTCATAGTACCACCAAGGACTACGGGTCTGGTTGATAATGGCATTTCATTTACAACCTGAAGAGTTAAAATGGCAGATGAAGCATGATGAGCATGTGTTGTCGGAACAGGAAGTAAACAGAAAATATAATTGTACTTCCCAGCTTCAATAATTTCCTTTAGTCTGCGTTTTACAAATGGAATATCCCATACCGTGCTATCCATAATTTCGTGAACGTCCGTTGTATAGCGATGGTCTTTCTGGTCAAGAAAGAAAAAATCTTTTATGCCGACAATAGCGCATCCGGCTTTAAGCTCCTTCTTGCGGATATCAGGAAGATATTCACGACCTACAGCTTCATCTGTAAGTTCGAGTCCGTAAATCGGCTCGCCAAGAGTTGAATATTTATATCCGCCCTCACCATTTGTGATAAGGCACAGGTCAACTTTTCCACCGAGGTTATGAGTTATTTTATAAACAGTTGCAGAGAATAAAGCATCGTCATCGGGATGGGCTGTGACTATAAGGACTTTTATGGTTGTATCGGATTGTGCAAATGAATTTATTGAGAATAAAAAAAGAAGAGTTAGAATTGAAAATAAAAAAGATATTTTTTTCATCAGTAGTAGAATTATATAAGCAAAGTTAGACTAAAAAAAATAAAGTTAAAATGTAAAGAAATAGCTTTCATTTCTATCATGGATTAAATCCAGTCTCATTCCCAACGTCCTCGTTGGGAATGTTATCTAAGTAAGTTTCCCAATGGGATTCCGATTTAGCGGGACAGGCAGTTGAGAAACAGATAGTCAAAATGTAAAGAAAAGTTCGACTTAATACCGCCCCCTCAATCCCCCTCCTTATAAAGGAGGGGGAAAGTTTCATCCAATTATTTATTGAATAATAAAAGCCGCTTAATTTTTTTATATTCTATTTTCCTTGATACCAACAGCAGATGCATAAAAATAATTTCGATTTTTTACGGCTCGTCTTTGCGCTTTGCGTTATTATAACTCATTCATATACTCTCACCGGAGCGGCGGAGACTGACTGGCTGCATACACTCACTAACGGACAGGTGTTTTTTTCATATATTGGTGTCCGGGGCTTCTTTATTATAAGCGGATATCTGATATACCAAAGTCTTCTTCGCAGCAAGTCGTTTTATTTATTTTACTGGCACAGGATTTTAAGAATTTTCCCGGGACTTATAGTCGTTCTTCTCCTCACAGTCATTCTGGGATATTTTGTTTACGCCGGAGACTTCCACAGCTACATCACTAATAAATCCGTATGGACTTATTTTCCAAACAATATTAAGCTCTTCAGACTTCAAGGTACAATTCAGGGAATCTTTGAAAACAATCCTTATAAAGATGATATAAACGGCTCAATATGGACGCTCGGCTATGAGTTCATATGCTACGTTTTAATTTCATTACTCTTCTTTATTAAAAGGGGTCATCTGATAATTCTATCTGTTGTTTGCTTATTCTTTTTCGTTTCTAACATCTTCTTTCTTGATGTCTTTTCAAAATTAAGATTTGTAATATTTGCAGAGAATATAATTGACTTCGGTACGTTCTTCTTTGCAGGTTCTCTGCTGGCAGTTCTGAAAATTGAAAAATGGAAGAACCGGAATTTATTGCTTGTGATTTCCAACCTGCTTCTACTAATTTCTTTGTATTTCGGAGTTTTCAGAATCGTCCACCAGTTTGCCATGCCGGTTGCAATTATCCTTTTTGGCATAACAGCTACAAAATATATAAGGGGAATATCAAAGAAGGTTGGTGACATGTCTTACGGAATTTATATCTACGCATTTGTTATCCAGCAGACGCTTGTTCATTTTTTCAAAATTGAGCAGTTTTCTTTGACAATATATGCTTCCCTCATCTCAATCGTATTTGGTTATTTATCCTGGCATCTTATTGAAAAACAGGCATTAAAGTTCAAAAATCAGCTTCCGAGTTTTTAAATCTCCCCTATTAGTAGTAATGGGTTTACTTTTCTTTGATATAAAATATAAAGTTGCTATTTTAACCTGTTCCTGTCTGTTCATAATTAAAAACAGGTAAAGGTTACTTGAAAACCCCAATTTCAATCTATAATTAAAGAATCCGTCAAAAATCCATCATTTCACAGAATTATTTGAAATCGAATTCTTGAAGTGGAACAATGAGCGAAAAAAAATCTGCTCAACTTAACTTCTTTATCTTTAAGCTCATCAAAACTTTTTCATTAGAAATACGAATATGATAGAAGCTGTCAAGTGTTTTATTTATTCTGCAGAAAATTATAAGATACATTTGACCTGCAAAATAACTCAACAAAAAAGGTGTTAAAGGATTTTTGATGACTTTTGAGAAATTTTCATAAAAAATTTTCGTTTATAACTATATTATAATCAATATGTTCTAGATTAATTCATTTTATCAGTATTTTACGAAATTTTTTCTTTGAAAATAAGCTTTAAAGCCGAAAAATAGCAGCGAAGTGCAGATGCAACCGCCTTGCTTATTAAATCTAAAATCAGTACTTTACTGCTTCTTAAAACAGAATAAAGATTTTTTCTTAATATCGTTCTTTACAAATATCTCTGCACAAAACGGAGAATTAAGACTACAATTTTAAGCCGCTTGGTCGGCGCGCTTCCCTGAGTGTTTGATACAAACAGATAACATAAAAAGGAGACACTTGACCAAACTTAAAATTAACGCGATACTTTTTTTCTTTATCGCATTAGTTTTAGTTAATCCAATTAGCAGCACAGGCAGCAACAGTTTATTCGCAAGAACTTCGAAAATTGATCCGGACTTTGTACAGGAAGGCGAAGCTTCGTGGTACGGCCCAGGATTTCATGGTAGGAAAACCGCTTCAGGAGAGCGATTTGACACATATGAAATGACGGCAGCTCACAAAACTTTACCCTTTGGAACTGTACTTAAAGTAACCAACCTCAGCAACGGAAAAACCATTCTGGTAACCGTTAACGATAGAGGTCCTTATGTAAGAGGCAGAATAATCGATCTATCCAAAGCAGCAAAAGACGCGCTTGATATGGGTGGCACCGCACAGGTAAGACTTGAAGTCTACACACCTGAAGCGGAAGATGAAAACCCAGCAGATCTAACCCCTCTAAATCTTTTCGAGGAAACACTTGCAAGTAAATCAAAAGTATTTATTGAATACTTTGAAGATGCTAATAACGGAAATCAGACCGGACTCTCGGGTGAGGACTTAAACAACATCTTTAAAAATTTCAAAACAGTCAGAATCAAGATTCTGACCCCTGATGCTAAAACCGCTAACTCAAAGATTTATCAGGAAGTAAAAGACGAGAAATCTCTCAACTACCTAGATATAACAAACAGAGTTCAGTTTCTAACAGGCTACACAATAGACTTGGGACTTTTCTCAGATAAAACTGAGGCGGAAAAACTAATAGGATTATTAGAGTCTGAAAACTTCACTACATTGTACTTTGAAGAAATTCATAATCAGAACTCTGTTAAATTCCGTCTTTTGACCGGTAACTACGATAACTATGAAGGTGCCATCAAAGACTATAACGTTTTAGTTGATTTAAAACAATCACCGAAAATCGTTAAAATAGGATTTAACTAAATAATATTAAAAAAGCCATCCTGGCGCGAATCAGGATGGCTTTTTTGTTTTATTAAGAAAATTTTAATATTACAAGTTTCAGTCCGAGGTATAGCAACCATTAACTCGTAATTCGTAATTTGAAACTCTTAATTGACTAATAAGCATTCTCCCATTCATAATCCATCTTGAAATACCTAATGGCTTTATAAACGGAGCGGGCTATATCGTACTGACCGTCTTTTGAACGGAGATATGCTTCATCTTTTTTATTTGAAAGGTAGCCGCACTCAACCAGCACGGAAGGCATTGATGAAGTGAAGTTTACAATAAACTCTTCTTCTTTTACTCCCCTGTTTTCAAGCTGAGTTGTTTTAGTTAGTTCTGTTTCAAGAATTGAAGCAAATCGTTCTGAATACCTTCTGTAGACGTTTGTGAGGATGGATGACAGAATGAAATCATTCTGAAAAGTGGGTTTGCCTCTTGTTGAATCTATATTATCTCTTAATAACTGATTCTCTCCCTGAGTTATCTTTACAGCATCAGTTGTTTTGGTAGGTGACATTACGTAAACTTCAAAGCCCGACTTATCAGTTTCTTCCGTCAGTTTTGAATTGCAATGAATGCTCACGAACAGCTTGCCTTTTTTTGAGTTAGCAAATCGTCCGCGTTCTTTCAGCTCAGGAAATGTATCATCATCGCGAGTCATGTAAACTTGCATATCAGAGTACTCTTTGCGTAACATCTCTGCAAGATATTTAGCAATCAGCAGATTATAATTTTTCTCAGGGATTTTTGTAATACTCATGCTGCCCGGATCCTTGCCTCCATGTCCTGCATCTATTATTACAACATCAATCTTGCTTCCCTCTTTCCGGACATTAACCTGACTTTCGCCGCTATTAAAATAAAAAAGCGATGTCAGAATAAATATAGATAGTAATATATAAAAGTATTTTTTAATAATTATTAATTATTCTTTATTAATTATTAATTGGTCACCGATAATTCGTTACCTGAAATGCAAAATCCAGATCCGCTGCATTAAGCATCTTTATCACTTCCTGCAAATCATCCTTCGATTTTCCCTGCACACGCACCTGCTCATCCTGTATAGATGCGTTAACCTTAATCTTCATATCCTTAATCATTTTAGTTATTTTCTTTGCATTCTCTTTATCTATCCCTGCCTGCAAAGTTATTTCCTGCTTGGCAGTTCCCATTCCGCTGCCTTGTTCAATCGTGCCGTATTTCAATGCTTTGATAGAAATTCCTCTTTTGATCAGCTTGTTCTGAAGAATGTCGTTAACGGTTTTTACTTTAAAATCATCTGCCGAGGTTACGTTTATCTTCTTGTCTTTTTTGTTAAGTGTAATTTCACTGTGGCTCCCTTTTAAATCGTATCTCTGCTGGATTTCCTTTATTGCCTGATTCATTGCGTTATCCACTTCCTGCAAATCGATTTCCGATACAATATCAAATGAGTATGTGTCTGCCATAATTTTAATTTATAAATTAATAAAATGCGTTCTTTATATGAACTATGTTTTTTTCGTTATTCATTAAATAAACTACTATCACATCCAGTCTTATCTGATAATCCTGATACATTTCGTTCTCATACAGAAATCCTTCCGCTGCTTTTCTTATCTGTGCCTGTTTCTTTGCATCAACTGATTCTTCACCTTCACCAAACTTCTTACTTCGTCTTGTCTTTACTTCGATAAAAATTATCTCTTTATCTTTGCCTTCTCCCCCAGTAAAAATTAAATCAGCTTCTGCTCTTTCAAATCTGTAATTACTTTTTAAAAATGTATAACCTTCATCAATTAAGAATTGTTTTGCAAGCAGCTCACCTGATTTACCCAGACGATTTTTATAAAAACAGTTGTTCACTCGGCTGTTCAGTTATTATAGATAGCTCTATAAAATTTTTGCAGAATGACCTGCGGTGAATTGGACATAATCCGTGCTGCCTTATATTTGCAATATGTTCCTTAGTTGCATATCCTTTATGTCTGCTGAAATTATAATTCGGATATTCTTTACAATACTCACGCATTATTCTATCACGCGTAACTTTTGCTAAAATAGATGCGCAGGATATTTCAAAGACCTTCTCATCACCGTCAATTATTGTCTCGTAATTATAATTTTTCTGTCTGTTGCCGTACAGCTTAAAATAATTTCCGTCTATTAAAAATTTTTCGCATTTCTCATGTAATGTCTTTGCAATAATTCCCATTCCCTTCATAGTTGCGGCTAGAATATTTATTCTGTCTATAGTCAGGTGGTCAATTTTTGTAATAAAATAAATACAGCCTGATGAAATAATTTCCGAATATAGCTCTTCCCTGTCCGGCTCAGCAATTTTTTTTGAGTCAGTTATAAATTGGTTAGAGTAATTATTCGTATTTATAAAACCGGCTACAACTACAGGACCCGCTAAGGGTCCCCTGCCTGCCTCATCTATTCCGCAAACAATCATATATAAATTTATTGGAAATTATTTTTTTGTAAAATGTAAATATTCCGTTCCGACGCCTTTTCTACTTGAAACTTGAAACTTGAAACTTGAAACTTGAAACTTGAAACTTGAAACTTGAAACTTGGAACTTGGAACTTGCAACTTGAACCTACTGATTCGGAATATCACTATGCTCAACCTTAACAGGATTCAAACTTTCTCTGAACTTCGTCACAATCTGAATACATCTCGGAATATCATCCGGAAGCAGCACAAGCAGTTCGTTCTTTTTAGTATGACTTAATGCAAACTCAATAGCCTCAACCTCATCAGGGATAACTTTATGCTTTATTTCAGGATTTGCTTTCAGAATTCCCTTCAGTAACAAATCAGAAATTTCATCTGCCGAAGCTCTTCCTCTTAAATTATCATCCTGCCTGATAACAACCTTTGTAAACATTTTACCTACTACAGTTCCGAGCTTGATAATATCTTCATCTCTTCTATCGCCCGTTCCTGCAACAACACCTATCTTAACTTTGTTCGGGAATTTATCAACAAACTTCGATAGAGCTTCCATACCGGCAGGGTTATGCGCAAAGTCAATAAGAACTTTGAACTCACCAACCTCAATGAGATTGAGTCTTCCCGGAGTCTGTGCAGTGCCCGGCACAAACGTAGTTAAGCCGAACTTAATATCTTCCGTTGTTAATCCCTGCAAATAAGCTGCAAGCGTAGCAGCTAAAACGTTCTGTATCATAAACGCAGCGCGTCCCCCGAATGTAAGAGGAATATTTATAACCTTCTCAATTCTTACTTTCCAGCCGCTCTTTATAATTGTGATGTAATTATTTTCAAAGACTGCAGCTATACCGCCTTTGGCAGTATGCTTTTTTATTCTTTTATTATTTTCATCCATGCTGAACAGCGCAACCTTGCTTTCCAGGTCCTCTCTCATTTTATAAACAAGATCATCATCGGCATTTAATATTGCATAGCCGTTCTTCTTAACGCTCTCAGGCACAACTGCTTTTACTCGCGCCATATCTTCAAGAGTATTAATATCTTTAAGTCCAAGATGGTCGATTGTTACATTAGTACAGATACCAATATCGCAATAATCAAATCCAAGACCGGCTCTCAAAATTCCTCCGCGTGCACTTTCAAGCACTGCAATTTCAACAGTCGGGTCCATCAACACCATCTTAGCGGACATAGGTCCGGTGTTATCTCCCGGCTCAATCATAGTATTTCCTATATAAACACCTTCCGTAGTTGTATAGCCTACAGTATAACCAACTTGTTTCATAATATGAGCAATTAATCGTGTAGTTGTAGTTTTTCCGTTCGTTCCTGTAACTGCAATTATAGGAATTCTTGCGGGAGCTCCCGGAGGAAATAACATATCCACCAACGGCTCGGCAACGTTTCTGCCGATTCCTTCCGAAGGCTCAAGATGCATTCTGAATCCGGGCGCAGCATTAACTTCTACTATGCCGCCTCCATTTTCACTGAGCGGAGTAGAAACATCAGGCGCAACGATATCAATTCCGGCAACATCAAGTCCGACAATTTTTGCAATGCGCTCAAATAAAAATATATTCTGCGGGTCAACTTCTTCTGTGCGGTCAATTGCTGTACCGCCTGTAGAAATATTTGCCGTCGATTTCAAATAACAGATTTCATTTTTCTTTAATACAGTCTCTAAATTATATCCTTTCAGTTCAAGTACTCTCATAGTCATGTCATCAATCTTTATCTGTGTTAAAGTTTTTTCATGACCGTAGCCTCTGCGCGGGTCCTGATTTTCTTTATCAATTAATTCTTTTATCGTGTGCTTCCCGTCACCTTTACAGCAGGCAGGAATTCTTTCCGCTACTGCAATCAATTTATTATTAATCACAAGCGCTCTGAAGTCACTTCCCGTTAACGATTTTTCAATAATAACCGTTCTCGAAAACTTCTTCGCCTCTGCAAATGCAGTCTTCACTGCATCCATCGATGTAAGATGCGCAGTAATACCTTTGCCGTGATTTCCGTCTAATGGTTTTACCGCCACAGGGAAACCGATTCTGTTTACAATACTTTCTATTTCATCTTCATTTCTTAATGTAAAGCCCTTCGGAACAGGTACACCCATCTCTCCGAGTAATTTTTTCGTTGCATTTTTATCTGATGCAAGGTCTACTGAAATCATATTTGTTTTTCCTGTAACAGTTGCCTGAATTCTCTGCTGATGAATTCCATATCCTAACTGAACCAACGAATTCTGATTTAATCTTATGTGCGGTATATTTCTCTGACGGGCTTCTTCAACTATTGAACCTGTACTTGGACCGAAGCGTACATCTTCTCTTATTTCCCTTAAGGTCTGAATTATCTCATCTCTGAATTTCACTACATCTTCATAGGAACCATCTTCCGCCATGAGTTTGAACAAATCAACTGCCTTGCGCGCAACATAAAGACCTGCATTTTCTTCTATGTAGCTGAAGACAACGTTATAAACTCCTTTAGTATTTGTTTCGCGTGTGCGACCGAAACCCGTATCCATTCCGGCAAGTGTCTGCAGTTCGAGAGCCATGTGCTCGATTATGTGACCTGCCCATGTACCTTCTTCTACTCGCTTGAAAAATCCGCCCGGTTCTTCGTAGCTGCAGCGATGCTCCTGCAATGTAGGCAGCACGACTTTAAGCTTGGGAAGAAAATCGGGAATTTCATTGGATGGCTTGTTCTCGTATTCTTCGAGGTCAAGACGCATTACAATTAATTTAGTTCTTCTGATGCTCCAGTAGTTTGGTCCGCGGAGCGCTCTGATTTCAAGAATTTTCATGGATAAAGTGCCAGATTAAAAAATTTATGGATGAGTTGTAAAATAGGATATATAAGAATTGAAAGTAAGTATAAAATTGCGGTTATGATCTTGTACGATGTCAGAACGGTATCTCTCGAATCTTCCCCCCCCCCTTTATAAGGAGGGGGAAAACTGAAGTGAATTTGTTAACCACGGCTTAAAAGCCGTGGCAATTATTATTTATTAACTTGTCCTCAGCTCATAACTCATAACTACTTCACCAGCATCATCTTTTTACTCTCTGAAAATTCCTCCGTCTTCAAAACATAAAAATATATTCCGCTGGGGAGTGAGCCTGTGTTGAATGTAACTTCGTAACTTCCTACCGATAACGGTTCATCAACTAAAGTTTCAATTTCTTTACCAAGCAAATCAAAAACTTTAAGAATTGCGATACCTGACTTATGAATATCAAATTTTATATTTGTAGTTGGATTGAATGGATTTGGATAATTCTGATGCAATGAATATTTTTCAGAAATTTCGGTGGAAGTCTGTGAGATGAAAGTCAGGCCGCCCGTTGTAGTTTTGAGAACAGCACCATCAGTGCAGCTAATCCACCCGTTCGCTTCATCAACAAACCGTATTTTAGTAATAGCATGTGAATATATTTTTGTAATGAATGTCCAATTATTTCCACCGTTGATAGTTTTATATACGTCTTCTGCTCCCGCAGCGTATCCTATCAAGCCATTAATAAAACTAATAGAACTGAATCCTCCTGTAAAAAATGTAACCCAGTTAAGCCCGCCATTCGTGGTTTTTGCAATTCTTCCTGCTCCGCAACACCAGCCCGTTTGATCATTGAAAAATTGTAAATCGTTAAATCTTTCAGCTGCCACATTACTGGCTAAAAACCAATTAGTACCCCCGTTAGTAGTCTTAGATAATTCCAAATAATCTGATGCCCATCCTGTCAGAGAGTTGACAAAATAAACTGTGTTATAGTTTGCTGTAATATGATCATAACTTAAAAACCAACTGCCTCCACTGTTAGTCGTCTTATAAATAGAACCATAACCATTGCTTGCTGCCCAGCCTGTTTGACTGTCAATGAAAAATATAGAGGTAAAAGAAGTAGATGCCTCTACATGACTCGTTATCCAGCTCTGCCCGCCATTTGTAGTTTTTTTAATAAGCGTGGAATCTCCCCCAATCCAGCCTGTTAAGTCATTCAAAAAAAATACACTTTTAAAATTTGCAGTTGTATTAAGGTTATAGTTAGTCCAGTTTGTTCCTCCATCAGTAGTTTTTGCAAATGTTCCGAATTCCCCAACGATAAGTGCAAAATTTTGATTTAAAGGGAAAACTGAATTAACTGTGCCTTCAGTAAGTGGCAATGAAAGATTATTCCAATTTGTTCCGCTATTTATAGTTTTATAGACCATTCCATTATCTCCAAATGCAAAAACATTAGCTGAATCGAGCATCATAACGTTATTGAAATGTCTCACTGTATTGCTTACTTGCATGTTCCAATTTGTACCGCCATTGATTGTATAGAATAATCTTCCCGTTTCACCTACTGCAAAACCTGTATTTGCATTTATGAAGTTTACTGAATTTACATAACCTGAAAAATTTGCTGACTGAGCAATCCAATTTGCTCCAGCATCAGTTGTCCTGGAAATATAATTGTTTCCTACAGCCCAGCCTGTATTCAAGTTTATAAAAAACGAGGAACGCCAGGTTGAACCGGACCTAGGAGAACTTGTCAAGGTACCACTCCATGTAATTCCACCATCAGTAGTTTTATGAAAATCAAATCCATAACATACATAACCTGTTAGTTGATTAAAAAACTGTATTTTTTTCATTGGATAATGACCAAAAAAAGTTTGAGACGACCAAGTCACTCCGTCATTTGTTGTTCTTAAAATTTTACCGCTGTCACAAGCGGCGAAACCTGTCGTTTCATTCGTAAAATATATATCAAAAATACTCGCGTTTGTCCCAAATGAAACCGGCAGCCAATTATTACCGGAATTAGTAGTTTTTATTACAAAACCATTTGTCCCACCTATCCACCCTGTATTGTCGTTCCTAAAATAAACTGAATAAAAATTTTTGGCTGGATTGAAAGAACTGACATTCCAATTAATTCCCATATTTGTGGTTTTTAAAACAGTACCTCCATCCCCAACTACCCATCCGGTTTGTAAATTAACAAAAAATGACTTATTGAGTTTTATTCCTATAATTTTTGGGCTTTGCCATACCCATCCGCTTTGCGAGTAAGAAATATTGCTTATAAATACTAAACAGCAAACAACTGCAAAAAATATTTTATGTTTTTTCATAGAGGAATTTATTTTATCTATTACTACTAATAGGTTAAAACCAATTTGTAATTAAAATTATTCTAACTAAATTTTCATTGCTCTGAGTTTTGTATAGAAATCAGTCAAAATAAAATGCGACAATAATGTGACACTATAAATATTAAACAGGGAAAAGTTAAACAGTCTAGTTTTATTATATATCTCTTTCTACTTTATGCATACGACTTTATACTAAAATAAAATCCGACTTTTTTCCGACTAAATTTGAAATTTAAAATCTGAAAATTGAAATTATGAGAATCCGACTTTTTCAGAAAATAAAAAAGCTCGGCACTGTAAAAACAATACTGAGCAAAAATAAAATCCGACTTTTTTCCGACTTTTCAAAATAATTTTTGAAAAAAATGTTACAAAAATGTTACTATCTGAAAATATAAAATCGGTTAAAAATATCAATTAAATATTAATTATTCAATATTAATTTTTAATTATTATTAAACCTGCATATAATCCCCGACCACTTCAAGCGGCTTACGCTTTATTACATCGTACCTTATAGTGCTGGATAGGATATGAAGCTGCAGCCCGAAGACTGAGAACGGTTCGTTTTCCTTCACCTCAGCTATATTTATATAGTTCACATTTGAGCCGTCAATAATAGTAACAGTACCTTTGCCAAGAACTTCAAGCACTCCGTTCTTATGTATTAATATGGCTGTATCCTCATCGATGCCTATTCCAATATTCTTTGGGTTGTAGCAAACGGCAGTAATGATTCTATTAAGACGCGCGCGCTGAGTAAAATGCTGGTCAATGATTATGTTCTTTAGAATACCAAGTCCCGGAACGATCTTAACACTGTTCTGATTTGGAGTCATTGCATCGCCTCTTACAATCATTTCGGAGCTCATGCAAGCAGCGCCGGCGCTTGAGCCTGCGACTACAAGTCCTCCGCGGACTTTCTTAGCAAGCTTCTGAATGAATTCAGTTCCGCCGAGAAGTGAGCTCAGTCGCATCTGGTCTCCGCCTGTTATAAATACTCCGGTAAGATTTTTAAGCAGCTTATCTGCATTTATACTTAAGATATCCTGACGCGAAGTAGCTTCAAGAACTGAGATTTTCTTAACTCCAAGGCTGCTGAAGATGGTTGTGTAAAGCTTAGCTGCAATCTCTGCAAAGTCAGATGCAATGGGAATGATTAAGATGTTTGCTTTCTTATCTCCGGAAAGTGAAACGAATTTACGGATGATATGTCTCTCGTTGAATTTGTCTTCGGCGCCGCCGATAATTAATATAGGTCCGCCGAACGAAGGTGAAGATTTTGCCAATAGATTTATTTAATAATTGAAAGTGTTAATTTATCAAATTTAATCGTCTTTTTAGAGGGTAATATATGGTATAATTTCAAGTAATTAATTTTGAATTTTACTTTAAGTTTTGAATTTGACATCTTACAGAATCAATGGATACTTATTATTTTTTCGATTTCGACAGCACGTTTACAAATTCAGAAGCGCTTGAAGTTCTTGCATCAATTTCACTGGAAGGAAATCCGGAGAAAGATAAAATACTGAATGAGATTTCTTCCATTACTACGAAGGCGATGGAAGGCAAGATGGATTTTTCAAAGGCGCTTGAGCAGCGAATTAAATTACTTAATGCAAACAGAAACCATCTTGAAAAACTCGTATCTGTTCTGAAGAAAAGTATTTCTGTTTCCGTAAAGCGCAATAAAGAATTCTTTAAAAAGAATAAGGATTTTGTTTACATTATCTCCGGAGGATTTAAAGAGTTTATTATACCTGTTGTAAAGAGTTACGGCATTAAAGAAGAAAATGTGTATGCCAACGATTTTAAGTTTAACAGCAAAGATGAAATTATCGGATTTGATAAGAGCAATATTCTTGCAAAAGACAAAGGAAAGATTAATCAGTTAAAGAAAATAAATGTAAACGGTAACGTTTACGTTATAGGAGACGGCTATACTGATTTTGAATTAAAGAAGGCAGGACTTGCAGATAAATTTTTTGCTTACACGGAAAATATTTCAAGAAATTCAGTCACAAAAAACGCAGACCATATTACCCCGTCTCTTGATGAATTTTTATTTTTAAATAAATTACCTATGGCAATATCATACCCCAAAAACAGAATTAAAGTTTTACTCCTGGAAAACATTCATCAGAATGCAGTTAAGATATTCAGAAATGAAGGCTATCAGGTTGAGCATATTAAAAAAAGCTTATCTGAAAATGAACTTGCAGAAAAAATAAAAGATGTCTCGATCTTAGGCATACGTTCAAAAACTCAGGTAACGAAAAAAGTCTTAGCTAATGCAAAACGATTATTAAGCATAGGTGCATTTTGTATAGGTACAAATCAGATTGATTTGGACGAAGCATTGATAAAGGGAGTTGCTGCATTTAATGCTCCGTTCAGCAATACAAGAAGCGTTGTTGAGCTTGCGCTAGCCGAGATAATAATCTTAATGCGTAACATATTTCCTAAAAGTAATTCACTTCATCAGGGGCTCTGGGATAAAAGCGCTAATTTCTCCAATGAAGTAAGAGGTAAAAAGCTGGGTATAATAGGTTACGGAAAAATAGGTTCGCAGCTTTCAATACTTGCAGAAGATTTAGGAATGGATGTTTACTTTTATGATAACTCAGATAAGCTTGCACTTGGCAATGCAAAGAAATGCAACTCACTTAAGGATTTACTAAAGATATCCGACGTAGTAACTCTTCATATAGACGGCAGCAAGCATAATACGAACTTCATAGATGAAAAAGAGTTTAAGCAGATGAAGAAGAGCACTATATTTTTAAATCTAAGCCGTGGTCACGTTGTTAATCTTGATGCTCTTATAAAAAATATCAAGAATGAAAAAATACGCGGGTGCGCAATTGATGTTTTCCCTTACGAGCCTGAATCCAATGATGAGAAGTTCTATTGCGAGCTGCAGAATCTTCCGAATGTAATCCTTACTCCGCACATTGCAGGAAGCACTGAAGAAGCTCAGGAAAATATCGGTGAGTTTGTCCCGACTAAAATTATAGATTTCATAAACAACGGTAACTCAGTATTCAGTGTGAACTTCCCTGAACTGAAACTTCCCTCTTTTGAAAATGCTCACAGGCTAATTCATATTCATGAAAACGTGCCGGGAATTCTGGCACAGATAAATACAGTATTCAGCAAACGCAACATAAATATCATAGGGCAGTACTTAAAAACAAATGAGAAGATCGGCTATGTAATAACTGACATCTCAAAAAAGTACAATCCCGAGTTAATAAACGATTTAAAAGATATTAAGCATACAATTAAATTCAGAGTTTTATATTAAGCGTTATGGAACAAAAGAATAAAAAATATTTAACATGCGGACCTACTGAGTTATTTTCTATAGTGCGTGACTACATGATTGAAGCGTTAGATAAAAAGCTTCCTTCGATTTCTCATAGAAGCAAAGACTTTGAAGTTATCTTTCAGTTTACTGTCAGTGAGTTAAAAAAGTTAATGGAGATACCTGATGATTTTATGATTTTCTTTTCCAGCTCAGGTACTGAATGTATGGAAAGAATTATTGAGAACTTAGTTAAAGAGTCTTCGTATCATTTTGTTAACGGTTCGTTCTCAGAAAGATTTTACAAAACAGCTCAGGAATTAAAAAAGAATCCTATACTACATAAAGTTGAGTTTGGCGAAGGATTTGATTTTGATAACATAGATATTCCTGATAATATAGAGCTGATATGCATCACACAAAACGAGACAAGCTCAGGGGTTGCAGTCCCTATGAAAAGGATAAGCGAACTTAAAGATAAATATCCCGATAAGCTAATAGCGATAGATGTTGTTACTTCTGCACCTTATCAGAAAATTGATTTCGCCAAAGTTGACGTTGCATTTTTCTCTGTGCAAAAAGGATTCGGTTTACCTCCCGGACTTGGAGTGACTATCATAAGAAAGTCCTGCATAGAAAAAACTATTTCTCTTAAAGAGCAGAATTACAATATCGGCACGTTCAATAATTATATTGATGCTGCGGGATACTTCAATAAAAATCAGACAACTGTTACTCCGAACACATTAGGAATTTATCTTCTGGGCAAAGTTGCAAATCACCTTAATACAATCGGAAAAGATAAAATAAGATTTGAAACGGAAGAGAAAGCAAGATTGCTCTATGATTATTTTTACACAAGAAAGGATATGCAGCTCTTTGTGAAAAACCCTTTTGACCGCTCTAAAACAATTATAGTTATCGACTGCTTTGATAAGCAGAATGCTGTTAAAAAATATCTATCTGATAACGGATTTATAGTAAGCTCAGGCTACGGGAAATATGTTAGCAACCAGATAAGGATTGCAAATTTCCCGATGCATACTGTTGAAGATGTAACTAAGCTGATTGAATTAATTGACGTTAAAGAATTTAACTGATGCGGTATGGCATAGATATTGTAACTTCCGTTCCTTTATTTTCCTGTGAGTGAATTTCTATTTTGCCCTGATGCATTTCAACTGCGCGTTTAACAATTGTTAAACCTAATCCGGTACCCGAAAGATTTCCGACATTGCTTCCTTTGAAGAACGGCTCCATCAATCTTTGCTTATCGCTATCGGGAATTCCAATACCTTCATCACGGACCTTTATTATTATGTTACCTTTTTCCATGTAAGCTTTAAAGCTAACTTCAGTATTTGGTTCAGAGAACTTGAAAGCATTGGATAATATATTTTCAATTCCCTGTCGAATAATTTCAGCATCAACATTTGCATCCATTGGAAGACCCTGAATATCAATTTTCAGACTTGGATGCGATTTCTTAGATTCTCTCTGTAGCAAATCATCAATAAGATTTTGAAGGAACACATTTAAATCAATCGGAGCAGATTTCAATTCAAGCTTACCTGTATCGGATTTACCCATGATAATAATATCATTTAGCATCTGATTCATACGCTTCACGCTTTCCTGTATTCTGAAAATATTTCGCTGACGTTTATCTTCGGCTAAAGTCTCTCCGTACTTCTCAAGTATCTCAGCAGAGCCTAATATAGCTGTAAGCGGAGTTTTGAATTCATGCGATGCCATAGTTACAAACTTGGAACGGAGCTCAGATAATTCTTTTTGCTTTTCAAAAGAGAGTTGTATTTCACGCTCTGCTCTTTTTCTTTCAGTAACGTCAGATAAAAATGCTAGCACTGCTCTGTCACCGCCCCAGTTAATTAGAACTGCATTAACTGAGAAATATCTTACAAGTCCTCGTTTAGTTATAATACCATAGGTATAAACATTGGAATCCATTTCACCTTTTAACTTCTTCATGTGGTTTATCAGCGCAAGCTCTCTGTCTTCTTCCTGTATGAAATTCAGGAATTTTGCATAGTGAATTTCCTCCTGAGAGTACCCGAGTAAATCAAAAGTCTTGGGATTAGAATATTTTATCAAACCATCCTGCAGCACAAGTATTGCCTCGCTTGCGTTTTCAACAAGCAGCTTATACTGCTCTTCACTTGCGCTTAAACTTTCTTCAGCTTTCTTTCTGAATGATGCTTCAAGGCTAAGTGTAAGCATTGTTGAAATCGATGCAATGAAATCTTCTTCCGCAACTGAAAGAGCTTTGATCTGATTTGTTTCTTCAAGACAAATTATTCCGTAAATATCTCCGCGCAGCCATACGGGAATATCCATTATATATTTAATGCCAAGCGGTTTAAGATAATTATCAACTATGCCTGTATTTTCATCTCCCTGAGCATCATTTGACTGAAGCTTTTTATTGCTCCTTAACGCATAGTAATAATCATCAAAGTTATCTGCTACACCGGGAAAAGTTGCCGGAAGAACAGTAGTCTCTGAAACTTTATCGAATGAATTTGTTTTCTGTATGTAAAGCTTTTTACATCTTAACTTCTTCTGTTCTTTATCAAGAATCCAGAAACTTACTCTGCTTATATTTAACGTCTGCGATGTAGCCGTCAGAATTTTTTCAAGTGAAAGATTGAAATCGGACTTATCAATCTGCGAAAGAACAAGTAACACATTTCTATGTTGTAGAATTACCTCAAGATTTTTCTTATCATTTTCTTCCCGTGTCTTTCTTTCGATTGCAATTGAAATCTGTTCAGATACAAACGTTAATATCTGCATTTCATTTTCACCGTATGTATCTTCCCTGTGGTAATCCTGAATTGCCATGATACCAATAGTCTCACCTTTTATTTTTAAAGGTACACCCATCCAAAGCGGAGCAGGTCTTCCCGTCTGTTCTATTTCACCTGAACGGATCAATTCTTCACTTACACTTCTCGGAGATAAAAGAGCTTTACCGCTCTTGATGACATATTCAGTTATTCCTTTCTTAGCTCTTCTCGGTACAGGGACATAATCAAATTCATCTACATAATAAGGGAAAGTTACGAAGTCATTTTTTTTATCATACAAAGCTATGTAGAAGTTCTTTGCAGGCATAAGCATTCCAATAATACCGTGAATCTTCGAATACAGTTCAGGCATATCTTCCGATACCGGAATAGCTTCTGCAATCTGGTATATTGCTTCCTGCACACGCTCGTATCTTTTTCTTTCAACAATTTCATTTTCAAGCTTTGCAGTTCTTTCTTTTATTCTCTCTTCAAGAAAAGAATTTATCTTTCGAATTTCTTCTTCGCTCTTTCTTAACTTTGCCTCAGCAATTTCTCTTTCATTGATAAGATTAAGAAGTTCCGTTTGTTTTTTTCTTAACCTATTTACTCTATAGTTGTAAGCAGTGTAACTTGATGAAACTATTATTAATAAGATTCCTGTAATGAACCACCAGGTTTTCCAGAATGGCGGAGTGATTTGTATTTTTATTGTGGCGCCGTTCTCATTCCATACTCCATCATTATTTGAACCTTTGACTCTAAAAGTATATGTCCCTGGATTTAAACTTGTATAGGTAGCATATCGCCTGTTGCCTGCATCTATCCAGTCTTTATCAAGACCTTCAAGCTTATACTCAAATTCATTTTTTTCCGGTCGTGCATAATCTAATGATGCGAAATCCAATGTTACAAAATTCCGGTCATAGGGTAAAATCAAAGTGCTCTGAGTTTTAAACATTTCCCAGTACTTTTCTAAATCAGATTCAGGAATATTCTGCTCTATGAGTTTATAATCTGTAACAACAATATTAGGAACGTGTTTATTTTCAGGAATAGAATCTGCATAAAAATAATTTAAGCCATTAATACCTCCAAAAAATAATCTGCCGTCCGATGCTTTATAGCATGCGTTTTGCGTGAACACATTTGATTGTAAACCATCAAGTACGTTATATGTTTTATAATCATTCGTCTGGGGATTAAACTTTATCAGCCCTTTTGTGGTACTTACCCATATGTTGCTTTTATTATCCTGCAGAATTCCGTAAATCGCTTCTACAGATAACTCATAAATATTTTCGAATCTCTTTACGCTTCCGCTGTTCCTATCCAGTAAATTCAATCCCGTGTTTGTGCCAACCCATATATTTCCTGTATAACCTATCGCAACGTAGTTTACTGAGTTATCACTAATTGTGTTTACATCAGTTACTGAATGTTTATAAACTGTAAACTGTCCCGTTTTTTTATCCAGCTTATTTAATCCTTCACCAGTACCTAACCAAAGAAATCCTTCTTTGTCCTGACATATACTCCAGACTTCATTATGGCTTAATGAATTTTTTACATTAGGATTATTTTTATAACCCTGAAATGTTTTTGTAGCAGCGTCGTATCTTTGCAACCCTACACCGTATGTTCCGATCCATATATCACCATCCCTGTCTTTAAACAAACATAAAATAATACTGTTTGATGTCGATGAAGTTATAAATTCATTCTTGATTAATTCATAAGTTCCGGAGTTTGAATTAAATTTTACAAGACCGTCATCGGTTCCAAGCCAGAGAATTCCGGGTGAGTCTTCCAGTATTCCTGTAATACGCTCATAACCTTTTACAACATTTCTTCCAGGCTGAGATGTAAATGATTTAAATACATTCGTCCTTGGGTCATAAAGGTTTAAACCCCCGTCATTGGTTCCTATCCAGATATTTTTTTGGGAATCTTCAAAGATAGTGCGGATAGAATTGCTCGTTAAAGAATTCCTATCATAGGGAATATTACGAAGAATATTAAACTTTATAGTAGAAGGATTATATTTACTTATTCCGTTCCCACGAGTGCCTACCCAAATTGTCGAAGAGTTGTCTTCAAAAATGCATCGTACATCATTGCTTCTTAAGCTTAACGGATTGTTCGGATTATTTACATAATTCTCAAACATTCCATTGCTCTTAACATACAAACCGTTGCCGTAAGTGCCCGCCCAAATTCTTCCTTCTCTATCTTCAAAAATGGTATTAACAACATCCTGATCATTAGTGTATTGGCTCAAAGACGTTTTAGCAAATTCACCTTTTGTTTCATCAAATAGATACAATCCTGTTTCACCGCCTGCATAAAAATCTCCTTTTGATGTAATCAGAATTGAACGGATTCTGTTTGATGATGCATTAGGATTATAATGATTGAATGTTTTTGTATTTGGATTAAATTTATTCAGGCCTTCATCTGTTGCGATCCAGATATTGCCATTATTATCATCCGTAATATCCCAGACTCTGTTATTTGAAAGTGAATTATCATCGTCATTGAAATGCTTATACGTTTCAAATGCATCTTTATCCTTAATATACTTATCAAGTCCTCCGCCGGCAGTTCCAATCCATAAATCCCCGCTTCGTGATTGAAAAATTACCGGTACACGATTAAAAGAAATTGAAGAAGGAACAGAAGGATTATATTTATAAATTATGAATTTTTCCTGAATTGGGTCAAATCGGCAAAGACCTCCGCCCCATGTACCAACCCATATATTACCTTCTTTATCTTCGAAAACTTTGCTTACGTTGTTATTGGGAAGTGATGTCGAATCAGTTGGATTGAATTTATAAACTGTGATGTTGTAACCGTCATATTTATTAAGACCGTCCTGTGTGGCAAACCACATAAAACCTGATTTATCCTGTGTGATGGAATAAACAGCATTATGAGAGAGACCATTCTCTAATGAAATGTTTTCAAATTGTAACTTATTTTGCTGCGAGAATAATTTTCCGGATAGAAATAGAAATGACAGTAATAAAAAATATGATATTTTTTTAGGGGTCCGCATTAAATCTTACGCAAAGATACGAATATCATATTTTATAAAAAATGTATGAAGTGAATTTAAGTTTTAAAACTTACAAATTCTTTAATACGTTTATCGCTTTTGTTACATCTGCTTCTGATAAATCCATATGGAATACTGCACGTATCAAATCATAACTGCCCGATGAAAACAACAAACCTTTTTTCTTCGCAAGTTTCATGAACTCTTCCTTGCTGTGCTTATGAGAACAAAAGACAACAATGTTTGTATGAACGTTCTCAACATCAATTTTATAGTTGCCCGTATCAGCCAGCGCTTTTGCAAATCTCTTTGCTCTTGCATTGTCATCCTTTAATCTCTTCACATTATTATTAAGCGCATAAATTGCCGCTGCGCCTAAAATACCTGCCTGCCTCATGCCGCCGCCTAAAATCTTTCTCCACTTGTGCGCTAAATCAATTGTTTCTGCATCTCCGCATAAAATCGAGCCAATAGGACAGCCAAGACCTTTTGAAAAGCAGAATGAGATTGTATCAAAGTTATATGCGTAATCCTTCAAAGAAATTTTTGTCTCTGCAATTGCATTAAAAATTCTTGCGCCGTCAAGGTGCATCTTAATTCCGTATTCACGCGCAAAAGTTGAAATTGCTTTGATTGTTTTTATGGGAAGTATCACCCCGCCTGCGCGGTTGTGAGTATTTTCTAAACAAATTAATCTTGTCTTTGGAAAATAATATTCATTGGAACGGACATGAGCTCTTACAGTTTCAACATCAAGAATCCCGTTCTCACCTTTTAACTGAAGTAATTGCACATTTGAAATAATTGAAGAAGCGGCAGTCTCATAATTCAAGATGTGCGATTCACTTTCAACTATAACTTCATCACCTTGTATGGTATGAGCTTTTATTGCAAGCTGATTTCCCATTACTCCCGTTGGAACGAAAAGAGCTTTTTCTTTACCTGTAAGCTTAGCGCATTTTTCCTGTAATTCATTTATTGCAGGGTCTTCACCAAATACATCGTCGCCTGTTTTTGCTTTCATCATTGCAGCAAGCATACCTTTAGATGGCTTTGTAACCGTATCACTTCTTAAATCAATATATTTCATTAATGGAATTTTTCAGTTTATACAATTCCCCTCCTTTTGCAAGGAGGGGTTAAGAATTATTTATTTCTCAAACATATTTTCCTGTCCGGCATCTTTATCTTCTTCAACTACGTTTGCAATCGAAGAAATTATATCGCCTTCACCAAGCTTTATCAAACGTACACCTTGTGTAGCGCGTGACATCACTCTTATATCTTTCATCTTCTGTCTTATCAGAATTCCTTTGTTTGTAATTATCATTAAGTCATCTGAGTCAGTAACTTCTTTAATAGAAATTAATTTTCCGACCTTATCATTTGCCTTAATTGTAATAACGCCTTTACCGCCTCTGCCTGTTATTCTGTAATCGCCTAAGTCACTTCTCTTACCGAATCCCTTATCAGTAACAACAAGTATAGTTGCGCTTTGTCTTTGTACAGCAACAAGACCGATAACGTAATCACCTTTTGCAAGATTGATAGCTCTTACGCCTGTAGCAGTTCTTCCCATTTCGCGGACGAGTGATTCATTGAATCTGATCGCCTGTCCGTTGTGAGTTCCGATAAGAATTTCCTGGCTTCCGTTTGTAAGCTTAACATCAACCAATGCATCACCTTTGTTTATATTGATTGCATTGATACCGTTTTTTCTGATATTGGAATAAGCATCGAGCGTTGTCTTTTTGATAGTACCCATTCTTGTTATCATAGTTACAAATAAAGGCTCAGCAAAATCTTTCACCATTACGAATGAACTTACCTTTTCATCGTTCTCTTTTTCAATAAGGTTTACAATATTTTTCCCGCGTGAAGTTCTTGTGCCTTCAGGGATATCATAAACTTTCAGCCAGTAGCACTTACCCTTATCAGTAAAGAACATTATGTACTGGTGAGTTGAACCGATAAACATATGCTCTACGAAATCATCATCGTTAGAGCCTGTGCTTGCAGCGGTTATTCCTCTGCCGCCTCTGCCTTGTGACTTGTAAGAAGCAACAGGAATTCTTTTTATAAATCCTTTATTGGAAATTGTGATTACAACGTCTTCTTCTTTTACAAGCTCTTTCATCATTTCATCGTCTGACTTGCTTGCAACATCGTAAATTATTGCAGTTCTTCTTTCATCACCGTATTTTTCTTTAATCTCCTTAAGCTCTTTTGATACGATATCTTTTCTTAAATTTTCATTTTTAAGAATTGCCTGCAATCTTTCGATTGTTTTAAGCAACTCTTTATATTCATCCTCAATTTTCTTTCTTTCAAGTCCTGTAAGTCTTTGCAGTCTCATATCAAGAATTGCCTGCGCCTGAATTTCAGAGAGCTTGAACTTCTTCATCAATCCTGCCTTAGCAGTCGGTGTATCAGCAGATTTCTTAATAAGCTTAATTATCTCATCGATGTTATCTAATGCAATAATATAACCTTCGAGTATGTGAGCGCGCTTTTCTGCAGCTTCAAGTTCAAACTTTGTCCTGCGGACGATAACTTCAAGTCTGTGCTTTAAGAAATATTCCATCATTTCTTTTAAGCCCAGAATTCTCGGCACACCATCAACTAGTGAAAGCATAATAACACCGAAAGTCACTGACATCTGTGTGTACTTATAAAGCTTATTCATTATCACCTGAGCATTAGCTTCACGCTTTAAGCCGATAACAATTCTCATTCCGTCCCTGTCACTTTCATCGTTTACTGTTGCAATGTCTTCAACTTTTCTTTCTTTTACCAGGTCAGCTATTGCTTCAATCAATGTAGCTTTATTTACTTGGTAAGGAATTTCAGAAATTATAATTGCCTGTCTTCCATTCTTTTCAGTTTCAATCGATGCTTTTGCTCTTAAAATTATTTTACCTCTTCCTGTTTCATAAGCCTGCTTTACAGGTTCGTAACCGTAGATAATTCCTCCGGTTGGGAAATCAGGAGCTGTAATATGCTTCATTAACTCTTTAAGAGTCGCTTCAGGTTTTTTTATCAGATAAATTAAACCATCAACAATTTCAGTTAAGTTGTGAGGAGGAATATTTGTAGCCATACCAACTGCAATTCCGCTTGAACCATTCACTAATAAATTAGGAAGTATGGATGGAAGAACAGAAGGCTCGTTTAATGTATCGTCAAAGTTAGGAGTGAAATCTACCGTATTTTTTTCTAAGTCTTCAAGCAATGTTTCTGCAATTCTTGAAAGCCTTGCCTCAGTATAACGCATCGCTGCAGGAGAGTCACCGTCAACCGAACCGAAGTTACCTTGTCCGTCAACCAGCGGATATCTCAATGAGAATTCCTGCACCATACGAACCATAGTATCGTAAACTGCTTTATCACCGTGAGGGTGATACTTACCAAGAACTTCACCGACAATTCTCGCTGACTTTTTATAAGCTCGGTTTGCAGCAAGTCCTAATTCATTCATGCCATACAGCACTCTTCTGTGTACCGGTTTTAAACCGTCTCTTACATCGGGCAGTGCGCGCGCAACGATAACAGACATAGAGTAATCTATGTAAGATGACTTCATTTCATCTTCAATATTTACGGGAACAATTTTTTCGTTAGCCATTAATTTTTAACGCTTTCTTTATTTATAATTTTTAGGGATTTGTGATTTTGTGGAGTTAGCCGGAATCGAACCGGCGCTCTTTTCATTGCGAACGAAACGCTTTACCAGCTAAGCTATAACCCCTTTGGAATTATGGAAAATACTAATTTTGCAGAGGGTAATCAATGTAAGAATAGTTATTTATTGCAGGTATTTTGCAGATTTTGAGAGTATTTTTTACTCGTGAACATCTATATTATTCAGCTGTAAAACATGCACAACTTCGGCAGTATTTTTATTCATAACAACGGCAGTAAGTTTGTTGCCGTATATACATCCTGTATCAATATTCATGTACCAGTTTTTCTCATAGAGCACTTCATCCTGCGGTGTGTGACCGATAACCTGAAACTTATTAAGCTTTAAAAGCGGCTTTGTTCTGTTCCAGATTATATCCTGTATAGTCGCATCTTTTACAATGCCGGCATGTGAAATTACAATTTTGGGAAGCTCAATCATTACAGGCAAGTTACGCATAAACTCTGTGTGCCCAGTATCTTCAACTGCGCTTTTATAATCGGAGAGTATATATGGTTTCCTGTTTCCCCGGTATGCTTCAAAGGTTGCTTCGCCGCCAATTTTAAAATGATGCTGATAAATTTCTATTAAGCTCTTGTCCGAGTTTCCAATCAGATCAAATGCTTTAAGAAGAACATCTTCGTGATTTCCTCTTATAGTTTTGATATTATTTTCTATAACGAAATCAATTACATCTTTCGATTTCTTCCCGCGGTCAATTAAATCACCTACTGAATAAACTTCATCAGTATATTTTATGAGTTCATTATAAAGAGATGTGAAAGTTAAATAGCATCCGTGAATATCTCCAATGATTCCGACTAATTCTGACATGATATCTTTTCGTTAAAAAATATTTTCCTTGTAATATTTTAGAATTTTTTCGTCAGCGCTTCCTTCAAGTTCTGCCTTAACGGTTTTTTCGTATTTTTTAAATGTAGATTTATAACTTCTCTTATCCCCCACTGATTTATAAATTTTAAGAAGTCTTAAAACCGTATCATCGTCTGTCGGGTCCAAAGCGAAAAGTTTTTCAAGTATTTCTGATATCTTTTTATCGTTCTTTAATTTATCGTAATACTTAACAAGCTTATTTGAATTGTTAAAATAAATTGATTGCAGGTTATCTCTTACGCTCTCAACCCAGTTAAAATAATAATCCTCAAGAAAATTGTTATTATAAAAATCAAATGCTTTTATATTTTCATTTATATCTTTGCTCTCCGCATACTTTCTGAAAGTTTCTATATCAAATTCTATATTAAGCTTGAAAACATCTGATACTAAATGATATTTTTTATCTTTGATAAAAAGCACTTCCTTATCTTTTAATCCCCCGAAAAGATTACCAAGAAAACTTTGTAAAACCTTACGTACTTTATTTACTTCCACATCGATAACTGCTACTAAATTGGCGCTGCGTGTATCTGCAAAAATATCATCCATAATCTTTTCTTTTGTAATTTCCTTTTTAGAAACTGTCTGCAAAAGGAAGTAAAGAAAAATTAATTTCGAGCGCGGCCTTTCCCATAAAGTATCTCCAAGTTCTGTATTATTGATATATATTTTTGTATTATCAAGGAACCTGACTTTGACATCTAAAATAAGATTATCATCCATCTTAAAATTAATATCTTCCTTAAGGAAAATATTCTTCAGATAAGTTTGCTCTATATTATTTTTCAAAGCAAAACGGAATACATCGGAAAATTTAGAAGATTTCGTCCTGAAAATTATATAATTATCATACTCATACTCTTTGCATAATTTTATAAAAGATGTAAACGTAGTTTTAAATTTATTCAAATCATTGCTCAATGTGTACATATAGGATTCAAAAAAATAAATCCTAGCCTGATTCAACAAAGTAAAGTTTGAGACATTTAAAGTGTTAAGTTCTTTAATCGTAGCATTGGCGTTTTTAATATCTTTCAGGAGCAGATAAGCCTCAAGCTTCAGTATTAAGCCTCTTGTTTTAGATACGCTGTATCCTCCGTTAGTTAAAAGATATAAAGTCTTATGAGGAAGATTCAATAAATTGTAACAATAAAGTATAAGAGCGTCTATAAAAAAGATATAATTTTTTAAAAATGTATGCTTCTTAACTGATTCAAGCTGATTGATTGTCTCCCTGTACTCTCCTCTGAAAAATCCCTTAAGTACCGTCTGAAACTCATATTGATTTTTATACGCCTGAAAAATTGTCTTCGATTTTTCTTTATTCTTTTTCGAAAGCAGCCCGTAGAAAATATCATAATCTTTTTCGTTGTAGCTGGCAAAAAGAGCAAAACAAATCTGCGAGTAATTTGTTATATCAAAATTACTTATATCAATATTGTTATAAATAAACTTGATGACTTTCTGACCCGTTTTAAAATCACCATAGTCAAAAAATATCATCATAGAAAAAATATCTTCGATGAACATATTATCGTCTAAAGATATTTCACCTTTCTCAGCTTTGTTTATTAAATCCTCAAAAATAATTTTAAGGCGTGTAATATATTTTTTACTTTTTGAATTTTCACCGGTTGAAATATAGGATTTTATAAGAAGCACAATGAATTGTATTTCCTGCTCGACAGTCAGTTCAAATTTTAATATGTGTTCAGCTATAGCAATATTGGATTTTGAAATTCCCTCTCTTAAAAAATTACAGTTACAAATCAGCATTAGTATCTCAACGTAGTAATTCAGATCTTTTTTCTTGATATATCTCTTATCTATTATATAATTGTTCGATTCCGTCTGAACAAATTTTGATTTGATTATATTGTTCAGATAATCTAAAGTCTTCTCCAGATTTTTCTCTTTATATATAAATGTATTAACATTCAGAAGTATATACTCAAGCGAATTTTTAAAATCGAGATTTTCTATATCCTGAATTTTCTGAAACAATCCCGAAGAGTGAATAAGCAGCAGCTTCTCAGTAGCATTTATTCTTATCCAGCTTTTCAGAGTTTCAAAATCTTTTCCTTCAATCATATAGTTCAGCCCTATGTATTCACTGCGCCAGTCACTATTCTGCAAATAATAATTTCCGAGCTTACGGCAAATATCTTCTGTTTCGCTATGTGTCAGAAGAACATCTGCTTGCTTGATAAGAAACTCTTTGAACAGTTCATGATACTTGTAGGAATCTTCTTCTTTCGTTATGAAGATATTATTATTGAAAAGAGAAATTAACTTATCATAACCGTTCTCAATGCCAAGGACTTCTTCTATATTCTCTTTATCCAGATATTCAAGGAATGATGTCTTTATTAAAAATGATTTTTCTTCGCGTGTAAAGCTGTTAAAAATTTCATTAGTGAAGTAATTAAAAATATCATACTTCGTCTGTAAAATATTAGCTTTTGCAACAGATGAAAAATTTCCTGATAACAGCAGCAGCTGAATTGCTGTAATCCATCCCTCAGTAGCTGAAAGAAATTTTTCAACTTCCATTGTATTTTGGGAAAGGAACTTAGCAAGCTGCTTATTCAGTTTAAGAAAACTTTTTAAATCCTTTGCATCGAATGCAAGCTCATCTTTTTTAATTCTTCCAAGCCAGTTCTTTGCCAGGAATTTAGGATAGTTCATCTTAGTTGCTTCCCGTCTTGATATAAATATCAGGTGTAGTTTTGTGGGAAGATAGTCCAGTAAATAATTTAATGATTCACATACTTCCTCAGAATTATCTACATTATGAAAATCATCAAAGAATATGTACAACTCTTTTTTATGTTCTTCCAGATAAAAATGCAGGTCATTGGCAAAAGATGAAATTATGTAGTTTACTTTTTCAGTTAATGAGAGGTTCTGCGATTTTGAAATAACATTTTTAAGATTATCACCAAATGGAGAATCAGGAAAAGCTTTCTGAAATGCCAGGGATAGCAGAATGAAGAAATTTTCTATAGAATTATCATAGGTAGATAATGAAATCCACATCTTCTGTTCTTTTTTCAAAGAATGATAAAAATCAACAGATAGCGAAGTTTTGCCGTAGCCTGCAGGCGCAGTAAGGAGAATAACTTTCTTCTTTTTAAAGGAAGCAAGCTTTTCCATTAGCCGCGTGCGGGAATAGTAAGTATCCGCTACTTCCGGCACAATTATCTTCTGTGAAAATTCTAAATGGAGCAAATTCTGCTAAAAATGTTCAAATATTGAATTTTGTAAAATATTTCCAACTGTTCAACCTAATAAATAATCTTATATTCAAAATTTTGCAGAAAAAAATTAAATTTTTCTTAAAATGTAGTGAATTCTATATTGCTTAAAATATCAAATATTACTATTTTTAATTTTATTCGACGATAGCTCAATGGTGGAGCATTCGGCTGTTAACCGAAGGGTTGCAGGTTCAAATCCTGCTCGTCGAGCCAAAAGCCTGGTATTGTAAAATGCCGGGCTTTTTTGTTATTATACCTAGTAAATTAAAATGAAAAGAAAAAGAGTTTTAATAACCGGCGGAAGCGGATTTCTTGGACAATATCTAAATACTGAACTGAATAATAAGTTTGAAATTATGACCACTTTCCGAACTAACCCCGGCAACTGTCTTAATTATAGAAGTGCTTCGATTGATTTAAGAAATCAGTCTGCATTATCCAATCTTTTCAAAAATTTTAAACCCGAAATTATAATACACACTGCCGCATATTCCACTCCCGATATTTGCAATAAAACTGAAAAAGAAGATGTTATAAACTTTAATATAAATCTGTTAAAAACTTTATCAGAGAAAGCTAACGAATACAACTCAAAATTAATTTTCACTTCTACTGATTTAGTTTATAAAAGTAATGATGTATTAATTAATGAAGGTGGCGCGCTTGAACCAAAATCTTTATATGCTGAGACAAAAGTTATAGCAGAAGAAGTTTTAAAAGAAAATTGCAAAGATTATATAATTCTCAGAACTTCTTTATTGTACGGATTGGGTTTAAGCCATACACGGACTCACTTTCAGAATATGCTGGAAGCATTAGAGAACAATGAAAAAGTAAATTTATTTTTTAATCAGTACAGAACTCCGCTCGAAGCAAAAGACGGTGCAAGGATTATTTCTGAGCTGATTGAAAAAAATATTTCAAACGAAATCATAAACTTCGGCGGTGCAGAAAAAATTTCGCGTTATGCTATGGGAGAATTGGTTTGTGATGTTTTCGGATTCGATAAAAACAACTTAGTAAAAACTGACGGACAAAAAATGCTTGGAGATATTTTTGTGGCAAATGTTTCAATGGATACATCTAAACTCCAAAGCTATGGGATAAAACAAAAATCAATTAAAGAAGTTATTATAGAGATTCAAGGAGAAATAAAAAAAGCCCGTTTAGATTCTGAAGAAGAAGAACTTGAATCAGATTCTGAAACGGACTTTTAAAATTTAAAACTAAATTATTTTATTTTACAAGCATCATCTTGGAAACTTTCTCAAATTTCTGAGAGCCTGATGTTAAGTTTACTCTGTAGAAATAAATTCCGCTCGGAAGTCCCGCAGCATTAAACTCTGCTCTATAATATCCTGCGTTTACATTTGAGTTTACCAGAGTTTTCACTTCCCTACCCAAATTATCGAACACAATTATTTTTACTAATCCGTCAAACGGAATTTCGTAATCAATGTTTGTTGTTGGGTTAAAAGGATTCGGGTAATTCTGGCTTACAATAAAATCTTTTGGCTGACCTACATTTACTTCGTTGTTAAGCGCAAAATATTCAAAGTTACCGTTGTGGTCAATTTGTTTTAATCTGTAAGCATAAGTTCCGATGGATAAATTTTTATCTGAATATCTGTATGCCTGCGGCAAATTTGAATTTCCTCTGCTCGGGACTGTACCAACTGTTGTAAAGTCACCTGTCTTTCCTGAGTTAACATTTGCTCGCTGAACTTCAAACATATTGTTATTTGTTTCATGTCCTGTTACCCAGTCAAGTATAACTTCATTTTTAATAGTAGAAGCTGCAAAGCTGTTCAGCTCAACAGGTAAAGGATTGAATGATGAGTTTCCACCCAGATAAAAATTGCTGAAGTAAAAGCTAATTCCTGTTCTTCTTGCTGTAGAATTGTTTCCGTCCTTATGGCTTCCTTGTAAAGTAAAAGTTGTGCCGTCGTTTGACCAGATTACTCTCATATTCTGAGGGTCCGTTATTCCTGCCTGTCCGTTTCCGTCAAGCGCAACATCTATTAAACCGCCTGTTAAAAGAGTACCTGTCATCAGCCAATAAGAATCAGACCTTCTTGTTATGGAATATCCGCCATCTACTAATCCAAATGGAGTTAAATCGCTTCCTCCGGTTCCGTTATCTATAAATTTCATACCTATTCTTCCTGCAGTTGTAGGAGCTGTAGAAAACCTTACTTTAGCTTCTTTTAAAACTGAAGAAGTACCTACAGGAAAACTAAGAGAATCCGAAACTGCTCCTGCTAAATACCATCTCTCCATTTGCCCTGTAACAATGCCTCCCGTTCTGCTTAAGAACCCGGGATTGTTCGCATCATACCCAACTCCGAGCCAGGCACCACCGCCTGAATTAATATTGCCCTGAGTCATAATTACAGAATCGGAATAAAATGGCGAAGCGATATAAAATCCTGCTGCATTATTAAATGTTACTGATCTTGAAATTGTAAAGCTTGCAGAAGTTAATCCGTCACAAGTAATTGTCTGTAATGACGTACCGTTAAAATTTATAGTTTGAGTTGATGATAATGCATAAACAATTTTCCCATAGCATGTATAATTCCCCCATATATTCAAATTATTTGTCATAGCAGTACTATCATAAGCATGTTCTTCAATATAATAATCGCCGCGTATAGTTAAAGCGGTTCCGCCGGCGCGTACATATTTTTTAGAAAGTAATCCTCCGCCTGCAGCCAGACCGTAAAGCTGTAATGAGCCGTAACTTATTCCGGATGCTGTCAATGAAAAACTACTTGCTGTTGGAACATCAAACCTCCATATACCTCTGTTACAATTAGTAGCCTTTGAAAGCTGCTGGACGATACCTGATGTACCGCGTGTGCAGTTATGAACCCACATAGAGCTATCTTGCAATTGTATTGAATCCGAAGTAGCTGCAAATGCAAAGCCCGTTCCTGCTGCTGCTCCTGAAGAATTCGTAAATACGCTGTTCTTTTTTAATATAAAATCGTATGAACCGCTTACACCGTCTCCGACTGTAAGTCCGGGATTATTTGTATTACCTGAAGGCAATGTTAAATAAACATAGTTAGGTGCAGTAGGTTCTATTATTAATCTTTTTACATTAGTATTTACAGCGCCTGTGGGTAAAGTGACAATATATGTACTTGTAACAAATGAGTTGGTAAGTTTTACAGTATCTGTTGAAACAGGAGCAACTCCGTCTAACCAGTTCAGAGGATCTGCCCATGATGTACCATCTCCGCCTCCGTTTATTCCATACCAGTATTTATATCCTGTGGTAGCGGTTATCGTACCTTGCATAGCAGGCCAGTGAGGCTGGCAGCCATAAACATAAGTTCCGGGTTGAGTAATAAGAACATAATAATCTGTGCTGCCGCTGTTCATATTTGCATCCCATCCGAAAAATCCTGCAGGGTAGGAAGTTCCCGGTAATGTTCCCGGGTCACATGTTGTTGTGTGAGAACCGCTCACCCATTGAAAATGGACAGTATCTCCGACAAGTACATTCTGAGATGCAGGACTGAAAAAATTGCTGTTAACAGTGATAGTATAAGTGGTGGCATTCGTATTTACGGGGATAAACACGAATGTTATTATTGCAGCAAAAATTGAAAAAATTGTAAAAGATTTTCTCATAAATTAGGGTTATATACTCTTATATAGATTTAGTAAAGACTACAATCTACAAAAATATAATTATTTTATTAGAAATACTACGAAATTGTAGGATTAATATAAAAAAACCTACCCTATTCTTACGGCAGGTTTTAATATAACTTAGAGTTTAGCTTTGAGCTTTTATTTGATAAGCATCATCTTAAAGACTTTATCAAAGTTTTGTGAACCTGAAGATGCATTCACTCTATAGAAGTAAACACCGCTTGGTAAACCTGAAGCATTAAATTCAACTTTGTGGTATCCCGCATTTACGTTACCGTTCACTAACGTTTTTATTTCCCTTCCTGTATTATCATACACAAGTATTTTTACCATTCCGTCGAAAGGAATTTCATAATTAATATTTGTTGTAGGATTGAACGGATTAGGATAATTCTGACTTATAAAAAACTTTGCAGGTAAATTTACAAAGACTTCATTATTTAAAATAAAATATGTGTAGTTTCCGTTTACGTCTATCTGTTTTAATCTGTAAGCATATCTTCCCGCCTGAAGATTTCTATCGTTAAATTTATAAGTCTGTTCCAGATTTGAATTACCTCTGCTTTGAACATAACCCACTGTTGTATAATTTATTGTTGATGCAAAATCTGTTGAATTTTGATTTGGAATCAATGAAGCTCTTTGAACTTCAAATCCCGAATTATTAAGTTCATGCCCTGTTGCCCAGTCAAGTATAACTTCGTTTTTAATCGTCGATGCAACGAAGTTATCCATTTCTACCGGCAGTGGATTATTGCTGTTATTTCCTCCAAGGAAGAAATTACCTGCAACTGAACCGGCTAAACCGCTTCTTGATGCAACTGAACCGCCCGAACCGGCAACATGTGTACCGGGTGCAGAAAATGTAGTTCCGTCAGGAGAATAAATAAGGCGTAAATTATTAATGTCTGTAATACCGGTCTGCCCGTTACCGTCAGCAGAAACAGTATATACTCCATCTGAAAAAGAAGGAGTAACTGTCCAAAACATGTTTGAACGTCTTTCAATTGAATAACCGCCATCAGAGAACGGAGCCGCTAAATCAGAACCATCAGTACCGTCAGTATGACCTACAGTAACTGTGCCTCCAGAAAAAGGATTTGAAGTTAATGTAAAAAGCACAGGTCTGTAATTTGTTGCAGTACCTACAGGGAATAACACATTGGAGACTGTGGATGGAGCAAACCATCTTGAAAAATTTCCGATGATGGTACCCGATGTTCTTGTTAATGTGCCTAAATTGAGTATACTTGTACCTAATGTTAATGTATTTGAACCGGTTGTAATATTACCCGATAAAAGATTTAGGGAGCCGGGAAAAGTAATGTTTTTATTCAAAACTAAACCGGCTGAATTATTTAACAAAACTTTTGTCTGGATTGTTAAAGTATTTGTTATATTGATTGTTCCTGCTCCGCTTATTGACTGCTGTGATGTTCCATTGAATACTAACGAATCGACCGGATTACTTGCAGGAGTAAAATTCAGTGTCTTACCTGCTGCAACGGAAATATTACCTTTTATATTTATTCTTCCTGTCATATTACAATTGAACGTACCGTCAGTTACGGTAAGATTATCCAGAGTCAATGCGCTTGCGCCTGTCACACTGGCAGTGCCTCCTGCTAAATTCATTACAAAGTTAGCATAAGTTCTTCCCGATGCTACAGGAGATAAATTTGACTGATGTTCATAAGTACTTCCTGTCTGAAACACACATACAGTATTCGGAGCTGATGCGCCGAAAGGATTAGCTCCGTTTGCGATTGATCTGAAAACAAATTTAGAGCCGTTTTGGAATACAACAGAATTCAAACCTGAAGCACCTGAACCAGCGCCATAAGCATTACCTCCAGCGAAAGGTCCGTAATTAAATATTGAACCGTTTTGAAAAACAACAGCGCCTGCATCAACAGCCTGTAATCTATGACCGGTTCCGGTAAGAGTTGAAGTAAAAGTAAATGTCCCGCCTATTAATCCCGTTGTACCCATAGCAAGATTCATTACAATAGTATTCGTATTTGCTCCTGAAGAAGCAAATGTTAAATTTGAACCTGCTTCAACCTGCAAATTGGGATTAGTTCCGCCTGTAATAGTTATTGTGCTTGCACCTGCAAAAGCATCGTAACATTTTAAAGTTGTATTGGAGGTAACCTGAAATCCTGCAATTGTTTGTGTAGGAATATTATAAGCAATAGTATTTGCAGCGCCGTTATTAAACACTAAAACATCCGTTGTTCCGGGAGTAGTTCTATCGGGTGTCCAGTTCGAAGCAACCTGAAAATCTGCTGAGTCTGTTCTGTTCCATACATATGTTGGAGGTCCGCCTGCTGCAACATTTAAAATTCCTGTCATACCTGAGCCCGCATGAAACTGACAATTATATTGGTAGGTTCCTTCCACAGTCAAAACATAAGTGAAAGAAAGGCTTCCTGAATTTAATGGCGCATCAAATGTTGCTGCCCCTACGGGTAAAGAAGTTGTAGGGTCAATTCCGGGATCACAAGTTGCGGTGTGTGAACGTGTAGGTCCGACATATTGAAAAAGTATCGTATCGCCGACTGCAGCATTCTGAGAATTAGGATTAAAAAAACTATCGACAACCTGAATTATATAAGTTGTTGCATTCGTTTTAACGGGGGTAAAAACAGAAAGCAGCAATATAACAAAAGATAAAAAAACTGAAGTAAGAAATTTTCTCATTTGAGATTCGTTAGATATTAAACTTACATTAAAAATGATGTATTAACAAATTAAAACTAATCCTAACAAAATCCTAACATTTTAAGACGATTTCTAATATCTGAGTTATATAAAAAAAGGTCTGCAAGATTGAATCTTACAGACCTTTTAAAAAAAATATTTTGTTAAATTATTTTACAAGCATCATTTTAAAAACTTTCTCGTATTTTTCTGTGCCCGATACAGCATTTATTCTGTAGAAATAAATTCCGCTTGGAAGGCCCGAAGCATTGAAATCAACTTTATTATATCCGGCATTGACATTTCCGTTTACTAAAGTTTTTACTTCTCTGCCAAGATTATCAAATACAACAATCTTCACATTACCGTCAAACGGCATTTCAAAAGCAATTTTAGTTGCAGGGTTGAATGGATTAGGATAATTTTGGCTTATTGCGAATTTATTAGGAGATGCAACAATCACTTCATTATTTAATAAGAAGTAAGTGTGGTTTCCGTTGTAATCTATCTGTTTTAATCTGTATGCAAATCTGCCGACAAGAAGATTTCCGTCAATATATTTATAGCCCTGAACATTGTTTGAGTTTCCTTTGCTTGCAACAAATGCAACTGTTTGGAAATTTACATCAGCGTCAGTTCCGTTTTGATTATTTGTTAAAACCGCTCTTTCAATTTCAAAGCCTGTATTATTTAATTCATGCCCGGTTGCCCAGTCAAGAATTACTTCATTCTTAATTGTTGTTGCAACAAAATTGTCAAGTTCTACAGGAAGAGGGTTATTTGTGCTATTACCGCCTAAATAAAAACTTCCAGGTAGACCGCCGATAATTCCTGTTCTGTTAGCAACTGTTCCTGTTCCCACTGCATGAGTTCCTAAAACTGAAAAAACTGTTCCATCAGTCGAATAGATTGCTCTTAAATTATTTGCATCGTTAATTCCATTTTGTCCGTTTCCGTCAATTGATAAATCGTATGTGCCGCCTGCTAATCCGTTAGCAGCAGTTAAAGTCCAGAACATATTTGAACGTCTTGTGATGTTAAATCCGCCATCGTTAATCGGTACTGTTAAATCACTTCCATCTGTTCCGTCTGTATGAGAAACAATAATTGTTCCGCCTGTTACAGGAGCTACTGTCGGGAACGAAACTGTAAAAGGTCTGTAGTCAGTAGTTGTTCCGACAGGATATAAAACATTGGAAACTGTGGAAGCTGCAAACCATCTTTCAAAGTTACCGATAATTGTTCCTGAAGTGTAAACTAAAGTGCCTAATGCAGATGTGCCTGAGCCAAGTGTTAATATATTTGCACCTGTTGTAATATTACCGGACTGCATATTTAATTCGCCCCCAAGAATAACGTTTCTGTTTAATGTTATCCCTGCAGAATTATTTACCAAAATTCTTGAACCTGTTCCGAATGTTAATGTACCTGCACCGTTTATAGTTTGATTTGATGTTCCATTTAAATAAAGTGTATCGGCAGTTGCCGGGCTGAATGCAAGAGTTTTTCCTGCTGCAATTGAAATATTTCCTTTAATATTTATTCTTCCTGTAAGATTAATACCAAATGAAGTAGCATCCGTTACTGTTAAATTCTCAACTGTAAAAGTACCGCCACCTGTGGAACCCGTATTATAACCAGCTGCATTCATTTCGAAATTAGCAAATGTTCTGCCTGATAACGAAGGCGCACCCGTAGATTGATGTTCGTATGTACTTCCACTATTAAAAACTACAAATGAATTTGGTGTTGATTGTGCAAAAGGATTTGCACCGGCTTTTAAAATATATCTTGAGCCGCTAGCAAAAACTACAGAATTATTACCTGATGAAGCATTTGCAGCCGCACCGAAAGAATTACCTGCAACTGCAGGACCAAATGTGAATACCGAACCGTTATTAAATGTTGCTCCGCTTGCATCTTTTACTCTAAACCTGTGCCCCGGCGTTCCTCCATAAGATTTCATTGTAAAAATACCGCTAATAGAAGCAGTTGTTCCCGTTGTAAGGTTAAATCCTATAGAATCTTTTGTTGCTGCACCACAAACTTCTAATGTGCTTCCTGCACCAATTGAAAACTGCGGACCTGTGCCGCCTGAAATAGTAATTAATGTTGTTGAGCCATTTGTAATTCTTACAAATGTATTATTGGAAAGTTGAAAACCTGCAATTGTTTGTGTAGCTGGAATATTATAAACTACTGTTCCTGTAGCGCCGTTATTAAAAACTAGAACATCTGTAGCCGCAGGAGTTGTTCTGTCCGGTGTCCAGTTTGATGCGACCTGAAAATCAGCAGAATCTGTTCTGTTCCAAGTGTATGTCTGAGCCTGTAAATTTAAAGCCAAAAAACCGAAAAAAATTAGGGAGAATGTAAAAAGTTTTTTCATAGCAAAATTTTCATTAGTGAACCATGGTATTGGATTTAATGTAACTGAAAAAGATGATAAAATAAACACATAAATTGAGTTTTCTTGCAAAATAAGCAGGAATTGTTACGAGAGAATTGTTTAATAATTACTGGATTATAAAATAAAAAAGCCCTTTTAATTTTCATTAAAAAGGCTTCAAACTAGTAAAATAAATAATTATTAATTGCTGACTGAAAATGCCTCAGCAATAATTTCTTTCTGTGTAATCTGGAATACCTTATTAGAGCCCGGTGCCGGACTTGCGCTCGGCTCCCTGCAAACTGAATAGAATTTCATTTTGTTCTGAACTAGTCTTATCAGGTCAAGAGCTAAATGATTGTATGCACCCATGTTCTCGGGTTCTTCCTGCAGCCATACTAAGCTCTTTGCATTTTTATACTGAGCAAGTACAAATATCAGCAAGTCTTCCGGGAAAGGATAATACTGCTCAAGTCTTACTATAGCAATATCTTTTCGGTTATTATCTGTTCTGTACTTATCGGCATCATAATAAATTTTTCCGCTTGTTAAAATTATAGTCTTAACATCGTTGGTGTTTCCGGCAAGATTAATATCTTCAATCACTTCCCAGAATTTTCCTTCAAGTATATCTTTTTTATGTGAGGCAGCCAATGGTGACCTTAACAAACTTTTTGGTGTCATTAATGCCAACGGTTTTCTGTCTGTACCGGTAAGCTTTGCCTGCCTTCTCAGCAAATGGAAATACTGTGATGCAGTAGTAACGTTACAAACATACATATTGTTATCTGCGCAGAGAGTTAAAAATCTTTCAAGACGGGCGCTTGAGTGCTCCGGTCCCTGCCCTTCCTGTCCGTGCGGCAAAAGCATTACAAGATTATTATGCAGATTCCACTTTGAATAAGAAGATACAACGAAGTTATCAATGATAACCTGCGCGGCATTAGCAAAATCTCCGAACTGCGCTTCCCATATAACTAATGCCATCGGATCAGCCGTTGCATAACCGTATTCAAAACCAAGCACAGCAATTTCAGAGAGCGAGCTATCCACAGGTTCAAATATTGCATCTTTTGTTGAAAGAGCATTTATAGGGATAAACTCATGTCCGTTTTCAGCATCGGCAAATACAACGTGTCTTTGCGAGAAAGTTCCTCTTGAAACATCCTGCCCGCTGAGCCTTACTGTGATTCCTTCCTGTATCAATGATCCGAATGCCAATGCTTCAGCAAATGACCAGTCAATCGGAGCGTCACCATTATTTAAAATTTCTCTTCTGGATTCATTAAATTTAAGAAGTTTTGGATGGACATTAAATCCTTGCGGAAATTTTACCAGAGCTTCAACAATTTTATTGAAATCTCCCTCGGTAATTTCCGTTTTCTTATCCAGCTGAATTGTATTTATTTCAGCTTTCGTTAATGCCATCGGGTCTTCATGTTTGAATTCCTGATGCGAGCCTTTTGCTTTCTCAAATGCTTCGTTCAGTCTCCCGTTATAAATATTTTCAAGCCTTACTATATCGGCTTCAGTTACTGTTCCTGCTTTTAATAATTGTCTTTCATAAATTTCTTTTATGCTGGCTCTTCCTTTAATTACTTTATACATCAACGGCTGTGTGAATGAAGGCTCGTCTGCTTCGTTATGTCCGTATTTTCTGTAGCCGAGAACATCCACAACTACATCTTTTTTAAACTTCTGTCTGTACTCGTAAGCAAGCTTAGTTACCCATAAACATGCTTCGGGGTCTTCACCGTTTACGTGGAATATCGGTGCCTGCACCATCTTCGCGACGTCAGTTGCATAGGTAGTTGAGCGTCCTTCTTTCGGGTCAGTTGTAAATCCTATCTGGTTATTTATAATTATATGAAGCGTTCCGCCTGTTGTATATCCTTTTAACTGAGATAAGTTCAATGTCTCCGCTACAACACCTTCACCTGCAAACGCTGCATCGCCATGCAATACAACTGCAAGAGTTTTCTTTCTGTCAGCATCTTCTGTTCTTGTCTGCTTCGCTCTTACAATTCCTTCCACGACAGGATTTACAAATTCCAGGTGTGATGGATTTGAAGCAATAGAAACTTTTATTTTTATTCCGCTTAATGTTTCATACTCCCCTGTTGCACCCAAATGATATTTTACATCACCAGAACCCTGCGAAGAACGTGTATCAACTATATCTTCAAACTCAGAAAAAATTGAGTATAAAGATTTGTTTACAATGTTTGCTAACACATTCAGTCTTCCTCTGTGAGCCATACCGTAAACAATTTCTTGCACTCCTTCTTTTGCTGCTTCATCGTTTAAGTAATCAAGAACAGGAATTATTGTTTCCATTCCTTCCAGTGAAAATCTCTTATGCCCGACATATTTTGTATGGATGAACTTTTCAAAATTTTCCGCTTGAATAAGTTTATTCAGCATCAGCATTTTTTCTTCTAAAGAAAAATTACCTTTGTTTCGTGTCGATTCCATCTGGTCCTGAAGCCATTTCTTTTCATCGGGATCCTGTATGTGTCTGTACTCAACACCTATGGAACCGCAGTATGTTTCGTTTAAAATATTTAATATCTCTCTTAACGGCGCACTTCGTTTTCCTGCAAGACCGTCAGTGATAAACTCCCTGTCATAATCCCATACTGTAAATCCGTAGTTAGCTGAATCAAGCTCGGGATGATACTGAACCTTCGGAAATAATGGGTCAATATTAGCAAGCAAGTGGCCTCGCACTCTGAACATATTTATCAGCTGCAATGCCTTGCCGTGTTTTTCAATTTCAGCAATGTTGTTAATGCCTACAAAATCTTCGGGATTGTTATCGTGCTTCCAAACAACAGGTCTTAACGGAATTTTTAAATCGGCAAAAATATTTTCATAAAAATTTTCTTCACCTGTTAATAATTCAGAAACTTTCTTTAAGAATAAACCTGACTCTGCGCCCTGAATTATTCTGTGGTCATAGGTGCTTGTCATGTTCATTACTTTGCTGATACCCAGTGAAGTAATAATTTCTCTTGAAGATGCTTGGAACTCAGCAGGATAATCAAGCGAGCCTGTTGCAATAATTGCTCCCTGCCCTATCATCAGTCTCGGGTTAGAAGCTATGGTTCCGAGCGTTCCGGGATTTGTAAGGGTAATAGATGTTCCCATGAAATCCGCAACTTCAATTTTATTTACTCTTGACCTGTTCACAATATCATTATATGCATCGAAGAACTGCTGGAAGTTCATTGAGTTTGCCTTCTTGATATTCGGTACAAGAAGCGAACGGCTGCCGTCCTTCTTCTGAATATCTATGGCAAGTCCCAGATTCACATCCTGCTTTACAACAAGTGTCGGAGTTCCGTCCACAATTGTAAACGAATTATTCATCACAGGCGCGGAGTCAATTGCCTTAACAATTGCCCAGCCTATTATATGTGTAAAAGATATTTTACCGAGATTTAATTTTTTGAAGTGCTGATTGATTATTATTCTGTTCTCTTCAAGGACCTTAACCGGAATAGTTCTGAAAGTTGTAGCTGTCGGAATCGTAAGACTGCCCGTCATGTTATCAACTATCTTTGCGCCTGCGCCGCGGAGCGCTACACCCTTCTCATTTTCAGCCGGAAGAGGCATAGTAATTTTTGCGCCTGAAGTTTGTATTATAGTAGGAGCAGATTGCATTACAGCAGAGCCGTTTGTATGTCCGTTTCCTATGTTGAATGAAAGCGAATCTATATTTATATCTTTAAAAAAGTTCTGCCATTTTTCAGGGACTGAATCCGCATCCTCTTTATATTGAGTTAGCAAGTCAAGCACATACCAGGTATTCACGCCGAACTCGGAGATTTTTTCTCTCTGCTGTTCGTTAAGGTCTTCTAATTTCATTATTATGGTGTTAAATCTAGATTATGTAATTATTAGTAAACAACAAAAATAAGCAAATAAAAATTGAAGTTCAGTAGGAAATAGAATGCGGAAAATTTATAAAAAAAGCAGTTCCATTTAGGAACTGCTTTTTAAAACTTACTTCTTAGTTCTAATAGGGATTAAGTCACTATTTCACTTATTCCTCAATTTGATCCCACAATATATTAATTATTTTACAAGCAGCTACTAAATCATTCCGTAACCGCGTTCTATTTCTAGCTAACTTATAGATGGTTCCTCTATGTATATCAATTAATTCAATATTGTTAGATGGAATATTAACTTTACTTAATTCCATACTCTCAAGAATTACTTGAGAAATAATTTTAAGTTCAAGTTCGGAAGTCTTTTTGTTGCAGATATATTTAATAAATTTCTCCGAGCTTTTTTCAAAAGCATGCATATCGGAAGTGATTGACAAGCTTACACCTTCAATCTCAACTCGTGAACTTAGCATGGTTAAAATTCTATATCTTTTCTCTTTAAAATGTACTTTATAAGATTCTAATAAAGAAATGTTGCTTCTAAGTTTAATTATTCGAGATTTATTCGATTCCGAATCTTTTTCAACTTTTAAATTAGAAATTTCTTTTCTTATTAAATCCTCATCATTATCATTTCGATGATAAGCTTTAATAACATTTAGTGCTATAGCATAATAACTCGCCATTGCATTACCTTCAGGATTTGGATATTTATAGTCATGAAGGATTTTTAGTTGCTGGGAGCCAGTTGAATTCATAAATTTAGCAATTCCCTTGGCTGAAATTTTAATTAGCTTTTTCATAAGCAAATTTAATTTTTTAAAAGGTTAATTCAGATTGCTTTTAGAATTGTATTTTTTAAACCAATTCTATAATTTATGAATAAAGAAAGAGGAGAAAGGGTGACAAACCCGCACGTAAATTTTTAACTTTTTCTTTATTCATGAAGCTAATGATGGGGCAAACATCATTAGCTTTTATTTTTTACTTGTCCTGTTCTCTTCCCTTTTTCTTAATTTATAAAATTTAGTACCACCTTGTTCTTCCTCAGTAATTAAAAATGAAATCTTTTTATTTTTATAATCATATCCTAATTCAGAAAAAAGAAGATTTGTATTGAGGTAAATATATCCTCCTGCTTTTATTACTGAAAATGAACCTTCTTCATTAATGCCTGAGATAAACATATAAAGACAAGAATCATTTTTATCCTTCGCGTTTTTAGCAAATTTTACATATTTTCCTTTATCCAATTGCAACTCCTCAATAGCATCCTTTGTAAAGCCCAGTTTTCCGGTTTTGTGAATTGCAGCTTTTATATTTGCCTTAGATTTTATTTTTATAACCTCAAATTCTAGCATAATCTTTTATTTAATTTGATATTTCAAAAATACTATTTTTATTTTACAGAAACAATACCTTGGGTAAAAAAAATTTAATTTATTTTCGCAATACAAAAGATTGAAAATTTGCTCATAATTAGAGAATTTACTTATAATTTCTCATCCCATGGGAATTTATTTACTGAATTTATAAGTTTTAAATTTGAGTTTTTAATATTCACTAGCATCTTATTGTACAATATAATACTGTACTTTACAAAGATTTTCAACCCATCTACATAGGTTTATTATCGGTTATTATTTGATAATACGTTGCATCACAATGTGTTACAATGTGTTACAATGTATTACATTATGTAGTGGTTTCTTTTACGCTCCTTTCTTACTTTTTTGTTTTTTATAAGAGATTTCAAAATTTTCCTTTCAATCTTCACTCTAAAATACTTTCTTATTCATTCAGAATATCATTTTTCATATCATTATTCTTCCAAATCAAAATCTTTTTGTAAACCGAGCCAGAATTTTGCTGAGTTACCAAAATATTTAGAAAGACGCAAAGCAGTATCTGCTGATATTCCTCTTTTGCCTTTTATAATTTCAGAAATCCTGGTCTGAGGAATAGCAATATCTTTCGAAAGTTTATATGCCGTTATTTCCAGTGGGAGTAAAAATTCTTCTTTTAGAATTTCTCCCGGATGAATATTTTTTAGCTTTCTCATAGTTAGTAAAAATAATCATGGATCTAATAACTTCCAACTAAACAATTTTTCTTATGAAATAAACTCCCTACTTTCTACCATACCTGTCAATACCATTCAAACTAAACTTCCCCATTAGTACTAATTGGATAAACTTGATTTAATTTTGAAAATATAATTTTTATATTTTATCGGATACAAATAGTTTATTATTAAAGAATAACTATTAATAAACTCCAAAACATCGTTCTTATTAAATCAATATTTTAGCATAGAACTTACGAGGGGGCGTAAGTTTCGCATATAGTTTTTTCAATAGTTTAATTGGTTCTGAATTTTAAAATTTTACTTTACTTTTAAATTTAATCTGCTTAATTTTCAACAATCCACTTCTATTTTTTCAATTAGATAATTTAAATTTGTTTATGGACACCAAATCATTATCTCTTTTCATCTTCCTCTTTCTTTTCGTTTCAGGTTCTTTCGCTCAGTTCACTCCCGAATGGACTGCAGCATTTTCAAGACCTGACGAATCTACAACTGACATTGTATTTTCTAAGATTGATAATGCCAGCAATGTGTACGTAGCATGTGATGCTTATTATCAGAATCAAGGCAGCGATTTCGTTCTGATAAAATACAATTCTGTGGGGACTGAACTATGGAAAGTTCATTATAATAATCCCTCCAATACTGATGATTTAGTGTATGCAATGGGCATGGATAATTCAGGTAATATTGTGATAACAGGAGACGGCGGTGAAGACATGCTGACAGTAAAATACAATCCGGATGGGATATTACAATGGGCAAATCTTTACAGAACTCCTTTAAGCTCACGAAGTATTTCAAATACAGTTTCATGTGATGATTCAGGAAATATTTTTATAGGCGGAACCAGCACTATCACTTCCGGCAATAACAGAGATATGGTCATTGTAAAATACAATTCATCCGGTATCCTTCAGTGGAGTAAAACATTTGACGGACCATGGCATAGCGCTGATCAAACAATGAAATTACTAACTGACAATTCCGGCAATGTTTATGTTTGCGGAAGTACGGTTGATTCAAACTGGAATTCAAATTTGACTTTATTAAAATATAATACCAACGGTGATTTACAATGGTCTGCAATATATCAAAATATTGAAAGCCCTGATAATGATGTAACGAATATGCTGATTGATAACAATGGGTATATCTTTGTTACAGGTTACAGTTTAGGCACGAACGGGGGTGCTCGTGGTATTATTTTAAAATACAATTCCCAGGGAGTTCTTCAATGGAAAGCCAGTCCCCCCTCAAATGTTTTGCCGAATTCTGTTTTTGATTTAGTAACCGACAATTCAGGAAATATTTATACTACAGGCGCTATCACAGCCGACGGAACAAATACACAATATTATACCGCTAAATATAATTCACAGGGAATTTTTCAATGGGGTAAATCATATTCAATGACCGATGGCCTGAATAAAGCATGGAAAATTTGCATAGATGCTTTATCAAATGTCTATGTTACAGGACTGAGTAAAGGGATAAATACTGAAACTGATTTTGCAACGATAAAATACTCTCCTTCAGGCGTTCAGCTCTGGGCTGCGAGATATAAAGGCGACAACACATCTAAAAGCTTCGGTTCAGCTATTAATTTAGATAATGCAGATAACGTTTATGTTTCAGGATTCAGTCAGGTCAGTGATATATATAATAAAGTAATCACTATTAAATATTCACAAACATCCGGAGTTGTAAACACATCTTCAAATGTTCCTTCACAATATTCACTGGGACAGAATTACCCTAACCCGTTCAACCCGAATACAAAAATAAATTTCTCGTTACCTAAAAGCTCTTTCGTTTCTCTGAAAGTTTTTGACTTATCAGGTAAAGAAGTTTCCGGTTTAATAAATGAAAACTTATCTGCAGGAACATATCAGGCAGATTTTAACGGAGCGAATCTGACCAGCGGAATTTATTTCTATACCCTGAAAACGGAAAATTTTTCAGAAACAAAAAAGATGATACTTATTAAATAATTATATTTAACCTGGCAGGATTTGAAACCTGTCAGGTTTTCAACACTCATTTTATACCTTTCCATTTTTTCTAATTATAAATACGTTACTTTGGTTCATTTAAACGGAGAAGCAAAATGAAACTATATAAACTCCTTATCTGTCCTCTCATTTTAGCAGTATCCCTCTCAATTGGCTGTAATAAAGAAAATGTAACTCAATCGGAAGTAACAACTAATGAAACAGTTGATTGCAGTTTTGCCTCACCGGAAACCGGGGCCCCGTTAAATCTTATTGCCCGTTCCTCAAGCTTAAATCATGTGGAACTGACATGGAGTTTGGCCAGAGTTACATCCAGTTACAAAATCTACAGGAATGATGTTCTCATAGGTTCAACTCAGGATGACAGCTATTTCGATTACTATGATTTTTCTCCCGAAACAAAATATACATATTATGTTTTCGTTGAAGCGACTTCAAAAAAAAGCAGGCTAATAACCTTAACAACCCATGCAGGTTATTTAAGTGAAACTACCCCCCAGGATAATTATACATTAACACTTGATGCAGACTGCTGGTTAAGTCTAGGAATAACTAAAGATGTCAATTTAGATTTAAGTAATTACTCAGCTTTGGAAATTTATAATTCCAGCGGATCGACAAAAATATATTCAACCTCCGGTCCTTCAATTGGAAACACTATAGGAGGCGGCGGCGGATTAAACATTAAAGCAGGCACTTATATAATCAGATTAAACAGAACTGCGGGAAAAGGTAATTTTAATTTAAAATGTTATACAATAGGAACTATTTACTCAGGAGATACCGAGCCAAATGATACAAAAGAAAATTCTATACTGGTTCAGACAAATACGATTGTAAACGGACATATAGGCTTTAACGGCGAAACTCCAAACTCACCTGATTTGGTAGATTTTTTCCGGATAGATATTCCGTCAAGTAAAAATTATGCATTCACAATCAACAAAAGCTCTGAAGTTAATTTTAATCAGGAAATGGACCTCGGTGTATCAATTCTTAAAAATGACGGATTAACACCTGTAACTGAATTTAATACAATTGGCACGAATAACATCACTAAACAAATATCTTTGACAACAGGAACATATTATATCAAAGTAACAAGAGGTTTTGCCTGGGGTGGTTATCAATTTAAAATGTGCTCCGGCGATTAATTTTTATATTAACTGATCAGACAGATTAGAATCTGTCAGATCAGTTTTTGCTTTTCTTTAAACTGCATATTTCTGCAACTCTAAATATCTTATCACTGTTGTAAAACTTTATGGTAAAAAACTTTTATATAATCGGACACAACCCGAATACAATCGAAGATGTAAATAAATACTTATCTAACGGCGCAAACGGCATTGAACCTGATATTTGCTATCATAAAGATAAACCCGAAAAGTTTTATGTGCATGAAGACATTGAACAGATTCCTGATTTTATTGAAGACATTTTCAGAAGCGAGTATCTGAGTCTAACACAATATCTAAATGAACTGAAACAATTATTGTTCGAGAAAAAATACGATTTAAAAATTATTACATTCGATTTAAAACCCGATTACAATTACGATATAAACGAATTATATAAAATTATAAGAGATAATTTTTCATTAGATTTTCCCGATGTTAAAATTATAACCACAGTCAGTAATCCAAACGGTATGGAATTTCTTGCTAAGTTAAACTCAACTAATCCCAATGAATTTGTCGGAGTCGATGAACATGCAGAGCCGGATGAAGTAAACGATTTTTTCAAAAGTAAAAATCTCAATCACTGCTTTGCAGCGGGCTCAAGTGTATTTTCTCCCGGCAGAGATAAATTTGTTGAAAGAATACAAAGAGCTTTGGAATTAAGAGATAACGGTGATTTTAAATTTGTACATGCGTGGTGCGTAAACGATGAAGACGATATGAAAGAATATCTTGACTTGGAAAAACCAATCGATGCAATCCTTACGGATGAACCTGATAAGTTAGTTTCGCTAATTAAGAGCAATGCTTATTCAGATAAGTTTAACTTGGATTTTTAATGTTACAGCCTATTTTAAAGAGTTATTTTTCGGACGGAAGGATACAGTATCAGGCGGTCTTGTTGTGAAGTAACTTGCATTTGCCTGAGTATCAAAGTTCCTCAGAATTTTATTTGTAGGGACTGAACAATAGTCGTCCAGATTTCCGAACGGAGCCATTTTCTGAACGCTCCATTTATAGCTTGCGCCTCTTCTAAGATTAAATCCGAATGCAGATAAATCGGGATAAGTAAAAGTGTCCGACGCATTGTAAATCCATACAGAGTACAGGAAGTTCCCTTCGATGTTAAAATTATAACAATAAACTCCAACTGAATTTGTATTACCCTTTACAAAAAATGTTGTTGTGGAATCCACATTTGTTCCGTTCAATGGAGGAGTTATCAAAGCTATTTCAGGAATTCCGTTAAATGTCACTATAGAGTTTTCAGGAGTGAATGCATTATTTGCAATGTAACTATCCGTTGTATATGGTGCATTTGTAGTAATATGCATTCTGTTATTTGCAAAAATCTTCGGCACTATAAAATCAAAATCTCCTCTGAAGTTATAATTATCGAGGAATAAATCAGAGTTCGTATTTCCGGCAAGACTAAAATATATTCTGTTATCCGATGATGAACTGAAATTAAAATTCTTTACTTCAACAACAGCTTCTTCGGGATTGGTTGTAAAATCGGTTCCCACAAAAGTTGTATTAATGATTCTCAATGTATCTATATAAACAGTTTTTTCGGCGTAAGCATCATAGGATGAAATAAGAAACGGTTGAAATAAATTCCTTTGGTAAACTAATAGCATCAGCTTACCCAGAATTGTCTGTTTATCTCCCTGCCAAGTTATTGGTACTCTTGCCTGAACTGAATCAGCAATTGAGTAATTATAACTGAAGTTTGTAATATCTTCAGATGCAAAAGCAATCATAAGATTTTTATTTGGCTGAATAGTAGGATAGTGAACGATAAATGCGCCTTCCTGATAGTTTGTGTTATCGCTGTAAGAATTATATGTAAGGTTAGTATTGTTTGCATTAAGGTTCTGATAGACATTCAAAGTTGAATCACCGTCCTTCAATAACATTAATGTGACAGGATATGTTATATTTGAAAGCGAAAAATATCCGTCAATTAAAGTTGTAGTATAATTATTTTTTGAGGAGTACACTTTAACGCCTCTGAAAGGAAAACCCTTAGCATCGTAAACGTGCCCCTGAATAGTGGTTCCGTTATTATGGATTGTAGTATCGTTAGTCTTAACGACGTTCTGGCATGAAGTGATAGATACAGAATAAAAAGCCGCTGCAATTAATAAAAATCCCGTCGTTAAAAGTGGAAGTATTCGCCTCATTAAAAAGTTAAAGTTTGTTAATATACAAAATGATTGCAATAGATTTAATTCAGAATTATTTTTAGCTATTAATAATCCCTTTCTAAATATTCTTTAGCCCATAGAGCGATTCGCTTACTGGGGTATTTTAATTGAAGGTCTTTTAAATACCGGTTAGTGCCAAGTGTATCTTGCTGCCTGCCGTAATTGAGTATTTTAAAGTAATCAAGAAAAGCATGAACTTGTGAAGCATTAGGGTTCTCCGAAACGTGATATTTAATTTCCTCAGTTAGTTTTTTCAGCGATCCTGTGCTATCGTTTTCTCCCCAATAAGCAGTTATATGCGCGTAGTATAATTTTCTCAAAAAAAATTCATTTTCATAAGGGGAATTCTTATACTCCTCTATTTTTGAATCATAATATTTAATTACGCTGTCCTTTGATATTGTCAAAGAAAATTTACTTCTATCATCAACATCTGCCAGCAATTCATTAAATGCCTTCAAATCAATATTAACAATCTTAAGATTTAAAGTATTATCACTTTTCTTTTCCTGGAAATTAAAACACCGGCTGTAGAAGTGAGCTGATACTTTATAATCGGCAGGAATTAAATAATGTGAATAGGTTTTGTAAGTAGTATCTTCTGAACAAGAGTATACTGATCTTGAAAAATAAATGTATTCATATTTCTCTTCATTTGGTTTAAAAACTGTATACGGTACTTTAAAATAATCAACTATCATATCCCCTGCTCTGTCGGGATTTTTGCAATCCCAGTTTGTATCTTTTACATTTGAATTTAAAATCATAGGAGATTCTAATATTTCCCATTTATTGAAATAAGCAATTGAATCTTTCTCGTCCGAGTTATTTTTAACAAATAGCTTAGCCCAGACAGTCTCTCCATAAACTGCAGTATCTGAACTTAGTTCGATTCTCAATGAAAAATTCTTTAAGTCACAATAGATATAATTCGGGTCATCTGTTTTTGAGGAGTTGCAGGAAAAAAAAGAAGTAATCAAGAGGGCAATAAATATTAATTTTACTGGCTTTTTCATTGAATACTATGTTTTATTAGAAAATATGAAAATGTACCATAAAAATAAATTCCCATTGTCACATTAATGTCACATTTTGTTAAGCACGAAAAACTCTTCAATTTTATTTTTTAATTTTGATGGATTTTTGACGAATTTTCTGAAACTCAGTATTGTTTTTTCAACACTTCTCAATTTGTATCCGTCTTAAAATTCATCATTGATGGAAATCAATTATCTGCTTTTCCTCTCAATTCAAAATAGTATTCAATATATAATTTTTTAATTTCAAATCCCATAAAATGTTCCCTATTAGTAGGAATGGGTTAATATTTAGTAACTCTCAATTTGCAACTGACTCTTTAACTATCATTACCTATTTTGAGTCATGGAAAAATGCTTAAACTGCGGGACTGAACTCGTCGGAAATTTCTGCCACAACTGCGGACAGCAGAAGCTGGCTCCCGGAATTTCAGTAAGAAACAGTTTCGATGAATACTTTTATAAGTCAATATATTGGGAGTCCAGTTTTTCTTATACAGTTAGGGATTTATTCCTTGCTCCCGGCAACTTCGTTCTCAATTTCATTAATGGCAAAAGAAAAGACTACGTTAAACCCGTTGGATTTTTCCTTATGACCGTGGGATTTTTCATTCTTATGTTTCATTTTTTAAGTGAAAATCATTTCAGCTACATGAAGCCGATTTTTATCGGAGAAGATACGAGTGAGATGATTGACTCTAATATTTCCGTAAATGATTTCCGTCAGCTTGAAGTATCAAGGCTGAATTACCTTATGTTCATGCTACCTCCTATTTTAGCGCTTTTTCATACAATTATATTCAGAAATAAAGATGTCGGTTACGGCGAACGCCTGGCTTTTTATCTTTATATCCTCGGCTTCGGCGCGCTCATTTCCGTTATCTTTCTAGGGCTTGCGCTAATAACTCCTGTTATGTGGGAGCTGCGGCTTATCCCTTTAGCTGTTTATTACATCTATGCCATAGTTCAATTTTCAAAAGCAAACATTTTTTCAGGTATCATTAAAGCCTTAATTGTGCTGATTGCCGGAAATGCGGTTTATTATGGAATCGTTACATTATTACTCTGGGGCTACCTGGAGCTTGTGCATTAATTTATTTTTCATTTCAGATTTCAGATTCCAAAGTTACATTATTGTCACATTTTGGTTTCAATATTTTTACTCAATTGATGAATTTTTGACGGATTCTTTGATTCAGGTGTAAAATCAAAGCCTTATTTGTAAAAACTATACACTTGCTTCCCCCTCCTTTACAAGGAGGGGGACTGAGGGGGTGGTTTAAATAGTTACATTATTGTAACATTTTAGTTTCAAAGTTTTCATTCAAATGATGGATTTTTGACGGATTCTTTAATTCCGGCTTAAAATTGAATATATAATAGTAACATTATTGTCACATTTGTTAATACCCCCCCCCCTTAATCCCTCCCGCCTTTGACGGGACAAGCTCTCCTTCTAAAGGAGGGGGGAAAAAACCATGTATTCTTTACAAAGTTTACTAACCTTACTAACTTTACAAACTTTACAAACCCTACAAACTTTCCAAACTTTTAACCACCTCCCCAATATATCCTATTTGAATTTTTTATTCCACAAATTGTTCCCTATTAGTAGGTATGGGTTAAATCTTCGGGCATTTTTTGTAAGTTTTTAAAAATTTTTAAATTAGGTATATTGCCAAAGTGAAACGGTATTGTATCCTTATATTTCTTTTCCTTTTTTCAGTACATTTATCTTGCCTAAAAGCTAATTCGATAACTGAAATTGAAAATCTTGTTTACGGAGGTATCGTAAGCAAATCTTTTCCTGGCGCGCAGCTGTTAATTGGCACTCCGGAAAGAATTTTAATGGAAAAAAATTTCGGAAAATATACTTATGATTCCGATGCCCCTGATGTAACAAGCTCAAGCATCTATGACCTCGCCTCTGTCACGAAAGTTATTGCAACAACATCCGCTATAATGCAATTGTATGATAACGGAAAGCTCAACATCAACGATAACGTATGGCTATACATTCCTGAGTTTGCAAACAACGGAAAAGAAGATATCAAAATAACAAATCTGCTTCTTCATAATTCAGGACTGAAGGCATGGGTTCCATTTTATAAAACGCTTACAACAAAGCAGCAAGTTTTAGATGAGATCTATAACATGACTCCTGATTATAAAACCGGGACTAAATTTGTTTACAGTGATTTGAATGCAGTTCTGCTTGGACTTATTGTAGAAAAAATTTCCGGAATGCCTCTTGATGAATATTGCAGAATAAATATTTTTGAACCGCTCGGAATGAGAAGCACGACTTATCTTCCTAAAAATGAACTGAAGAAACTTGCAGTCCCGACTGAGAACGATACTTACTGGAGAAACAGATTGCTGCAAGGCGAAGTGCACGATGAAACAGCAGCAATGCTGGACGGAGTATCAGGCAATGCTGGACTTTTTTCCAATGCAAAAGACCTCTATTGGTTTATGGTAATGATGCTTGTGAAAGGAAAATACTATAATCCATATAGCAGAGGACTGAAAGAAGAGAAGTTTGCAAGCGCAGATGTTGTAAATTTATTTATAAAAAAATGGGAGACGGCTGCTTATAATAATTCACGCGGACTCGGATGGGACACAAAACCGGAACCGACTTCATACAGAACTCCCTGCGGAGAAAAGTTTTCAGAAAATTCATTCGGACATACAGGCTACACAGGAACAAGCGTATGGGCCGATACTGATAAAAATTTAATAGTAATTTTTTTAACAAACAGAGTCTATCCTTCCCGTGATAATAACGGTATCAGAGAGATAAGACCTGAAATTCATAACATGGCAGTTGAGTTACTTAACGGGAATTAGTCAGCAGCTTTTTTACTTTTTAAAAAATAAATCATAAAATAATATTATAATGTCACACTCAAAATTTAAGAACGAACCGTTCACAGACTTCACGAATAAAAAAAATAAACAGGCTTTTGAAAAGGCTTTAGATAAAGTCACATCAAGATTTGCAAAAGAATATCCGATTGTAATAGGCGGAGAGAAATTATGGACCGATGATAAGATGCATTCAATAAATCCATCAAACGAAGATATGAAGCTCGGAACATTCCAGAAAGCTTCTGCTGAAATGGCAGTGAAGGCAATTGAAACAGCATACGAAACATTCAAGACCTGGAAGAACGTAGCGCCTAAAAAACGCGCTGACTACTTATTCAAAGCAGCAAAATTAATGAGAAAAAGAAAACATGAATTTTCTGCAATGATGGTTTATGAAGTCGGTAAGAACTGGGCAGAAGCAGACGGCGATACAGCAGAGGCAATTGACTTCATGGAATTTTACGCACGCGAAATGTTAAGATGGAGCGGAGACCATCCGTTAGTAAAATTACCCGATGAAAAAAATCATTTAGAATATTTACCGCTTGGTGTAGGCGCAGTTATTCCGCCATGGAATTTCCCGCTTGCAATCTTAGTCGGTATGACAACATCAGCATTTGTAACAGGCAACACCGTTGTATTGAAACCGTCAAGCGACTCCCCTGCCATTGCGCAAATGTTCTTTGAACTTCTTGAAGAAGTAAAGCTTCCTAAAGGAGTTGTAAACTTTGTAACAGGCGGCGGCGGAACTATCGGCGATATAATGGTTCAGCATCACTTAACAAGATTCGTATGCTTCACAGGTTCAATGGAAGTCGGTTTAAGAATTAACGAGCTTGCTGCAAAAGCACAGCCGGGGCAAATATGGATTAAAAGAGTTGTTGCAGAGATGGGCGGCAAAGATTCTATAGTTGTTGATAAAGAATTACATAGCTTCAGCGATGCTGTAAAAGGAACAATCTCAGCAGCGTTTGGATTCCAGGGACAAAAATGTTCAGCATGCTCAAGAGTTATCGTTCACAAGGATATTTACGATAAATTCTGCGATGCATTGGTTGAGCATGTTCAGACTATTAAAGTTGATAACGCAGCAAACAATCCTCCTATGGGACCTGTTATAAACAAACGTTCACAGGATAATTGTTTAAGATACATCAATAAAGCAATTGAAGAAGGCGGAAAAGTTATTGCCGGCGGAAATAAAATTGAAGGTAAAGGATATTTTGTTGAGCCTACAATTATTAAAGACGTTGAAAGAAATGCAACGATTTCACAGGAAGAAATTTTCGGACCTGTACTTGCAGTTCTTAAAGCAAATGATTTTGATGATGCAATTGATATTGCAAACAATACAATGTTTGGATTGACTGGAGCTATTTACACAAAAAATAAAAAGAGATTACATAAAGGCGCAAAGGAATTCTTTGCAGGTAACTTATACCTCAACAGAAAATGCACAGGCGCATTAGTCGGTGTGCATCCTTTCGGCGGATTTAATATGAGCGGTACGGATTCAAAAGCAGGCGGAAGAGATTATTTAGGCTTATTCATGCAGGCAAAGCTTACAAGCGAAAAGAAAATTAAGAAATAAATTTCTTTATATAATTTCTTAAAATAAATTTCTTTACATAAAATTTTTTATAATGAACAGAGTTAAATTTATTCTTTCAGTATTAGTTTGCATAGTTTTATTAAGCTGCTCAAAGGTACAGGAGAAAGTTGAACAGAAGGTTAATGAAAAAATTGACCAGAAGATAGACGAGACATTAAACAAGATTGATACTGCTATGAATAAGCTGAGCCTGGACTCACTCAAGAAGCTGGGTAAAGATTTAGACTCAACATTAGATAAAAACGTTAACAAAATAAAAGAAAAAACCAAAACCAACAAATGAAATATTTTTTTATTTTAGCTGCATCATTACTGTTAATAGCCGGATGCGGAAAAAGCCAGCAGGAACTTGAGAAGGAAAGGATTCAGAAAGAAGCTGCCGAGCTTAAAAAAAGAATTGATTCTACCAGCAAATATATTGAGAGCGAAAGAAAAAGTCTGGATAGCAACATGAAGAGCATTGATTCACTTTCAAAAGAAATTGATAAGCTTCAAAAGAAAGTTGACCCTAAAAAGACCGACAAAAAATAAATTTAAAAAATTGAAATTATAATTCCACAGGAAGTATCTGTGAGAAAAAAAGTTATAAAAATAAAATAATTTAATTATAGAATATGAAATTACACGAGTATCAGGCAAAAGAATTACTTCAGAAATACGGAGTTGCAATTCAGGGCGGAGTGCCTATCAAATCAATGGAACACTTCGATACTGCAGTCGACACACTTAAAGCAAACGGCGTAAGCCAGATTGTTGTGAAGTCACAGATTCATGCAGGCGGAAGAGGCAAAGGCACAGTGTATCACAAACATAACAGAGATGAAGTTGCAGTACAGGGCGGAGTAAAATTCTTCGGCGATAATTTTGAAAAAGCAAAAGACTACGCAGGAAAAGTTTTAGGCAACGTGCTTGTAACACATCAGACAGGAGCAGAAGGAAAAGAAGTACAGACTCTTTTCATTGCTGAAGGTCTTGATTACAAAAAAGAATTGTACCTTGGTATTTTGCTTGATAGAACGAATTCAAAAAATGTCATAATGGCATCTACAGAAGGCGGCGTGGAAATTGAAACAGTTGCAGAAGAAACTCCTGAAAAAATTATAAAGATCTGGGTTGATCCGGGTACAGGACTTGAGGACTTCCAGGCAAGAGAGCTAGCATTCGGTCTTGGTCTTGAAGGTGCTGCTTACAAAGATTTCTTAAAGTTCATTAAAAATCTTTATAAAGCTTACGAAGGAATGGATGCTTCCATGATCGAAGTTAATCCTATGATTATCACAAATGATGACAAAATAATGGCGCTTGATGCAAAAGTTACATTGGATGACAATGCAACATTCAGACATAAAGATTTCGAAGAGTTAAGAGATTTAAACGAAGAAGATCCGCTTGAAGTTGAAGCATCTAACTTCAATTTGAATTATATAAAACTTGACGGTAACGTTGGTTGTATGGTTAACGGCGCAGGACTTGCCATGGGTACCATGGATTTAATCAAGCTTGCCGGCGGTTCACCTGCCAACTTCTTAGATGTAGGCGGTACGGCCAGCCCGACAACAGTAGAAAACGGTTTCAGAATTATTTTATCTGACCCGAACGTTAAAGCAATTTTGATTAATGTATTCGGCGGAATTGTAAGATGCGATCGCGTTGCGAACGGAGTAATTCAGGCAGCGAAGAATATCGATATCAAAGTTCCTGTTGTAGTAAGATTACAGGGAACAAATGCAAAAGAAGCTAAAGAAATATTAGAGAACTCAGGATTGAATCTCATTCCTGCAAACACTTTAACAGAAGCTGCTGAAAAAGTTAACATGGCATTGAAGATGGCAGAAGAAGATAAAGAAGTTGAAAAGGAAGTAGCAGAATTCGCAGATGAATCAGGCGCAGTTGATTCAGAAGTAATCGAAGTTGTAGAAACAATCGAAGTAATTGATATACCGGTAGAAAACAACACTGAAGAAAATAATTCTGAAGAGAACCCAACACCTGAAAATCTAAACTAATGTCCTACAAAAATATTACAGAGACATATTCATTAACTTACGATGATATATCGTTACTGCCTGACCAGATCTCGGCAGTGCAGCATCGTTCAAACTGTGATACGAGCGCAGAGTTTCTCGGCGTTAAGCTGGAGATTCCGATTATCGGCTCACCCATGAACACGGTCTGCGGCGGCAAGATGGCTAAGGCATTAGCTGATTTAAAATGCCTTGGAGTTATTCACAGATTCAATACAATCGAAGAGCAGATTGCTGAGTTTGAAGATTATGATTTGAAGGACAGTGAGTTTAAATCAGCGGCAGTCGGCATCAATAAAAAAATTGATATCGACCGTCTGAAAAAACTTGCCGACTACGGAATAAAAATAATGTGTGTAGATATTGCAAACGGCGGCTCGAAGATGATTGAAAGTTATCTGAATGACATTCAGGATATAATAAAGAAGTACGGACTAAAAATCATTGCAGGCAACGTTGCAAGCTATGAGACGACAAAGTTCTTAATTGATTTAAAAGTTGATGCAATCCGTGTCGGTATTGGTAACGGTGCAATGTGTTCCACTTCCATTAAATCAGGTATAGGCATAGGACAGGTTGATGCAATCATCCGCGCTTTAACAGCTAAGGATGAAATGAAGAGCGATGTAAAAATAATCGCTGACGGAGGGATTAATACTCCCGGCGCAATGTGCAAAGCACTTGCATTGGGATGTGATGCAGTTATGTTCGGACGTGTGCTCGCAGGAACGGAAGAAGCTCCTGGCGATGTATTAAAATATAACAATCAGCTCTGGAAAAAATATTGCGGCAGCGCATCATTTGCCGTTAAGCAGGATAAGAAAAATTATATCGAAGGTGAAGAATCGCTGGTAACATATAAAGGAAGCGTAACGAAAATTATCAGAGATTATCAGGAAGGGCTTCAGTCATCGATGAGTTATCTGAATTCAACAAGTATTACAGAGTTCCAGAAGAATTCTACATTTGTAAGGTTAACAAGTAACTCGTTTAACGAAAGAAAACCTCAGATATAATTTATAGATGCTGAAAGTCTTTTGGTTCAGGAAGGATTTACGATTAAAAGATAATGCAGCATTAAAAGCGTTCGTTGAAAATATAGAAGATACAGATGAAATTTTATTTTTGTACATCAAGAATAAAAATAAATTTGAGTATTACGGAGAGAAAAGAATAAATTTTTTATTCGAATGTCTTGCTGAGCTTAAGAACGATTTAAAAGAAATTGGATTTAATTTATTAATAACTGAAGGAAAGAGTCCTGATGTTTTTAAGAGACTAAAAAAAGAAGCGGATGATATTGAAGTTTATGCGAATGAACAAGTTGAGCCGTATTGTATAGAGAGAGATAAGAAGGTAAAAGAGATAATCCCCTCTTTTAATTTATTCAAAGATAATACAATTTTTCCTTTGGGAGAAATAAAGAACGGTGAAGGAAATTTTTATTCAGTTTACACTCCGTTCAAAAATAAATTTCTTTCAGAGTTAAAGAAGGAATACACAGCTAAGCAGATTTGCAATCTTGATAAGCTGAAAGATGCAAAGAAGTTTAAGAGCAAGAGTTTAAAAGAATTAGATTTACAAGCAAAAGAGTCAGGTAAAATCAAAGGAGGAAGAACAGAGGCTTTAAAGCATCTTAAATCTTTCTACCATGATAAGCTGGTTCGATACAAAGAACAAAGAGATTTTCCGGATGTTGTCGGCACAAGTTTGATGTCACCGCATATTCACTTCGGCACGATAGGAATAAGAGAGCTGTTCAGATTAGCTTTCAATAAGATTGATAAAGAAGTAAAGAATGTTGATGAGAAGACAAATGTTGATACATGGATAAACGAATTGATATGGAGAGAGTTTTATTACAATATAACGTTTCATAATCCCCAGATTGTTACGGAGTCGTTCAGATCTGAATACGACAATCTGAAATGGAGTTACGATGAGAAGCTCTTTAAATTTTGGTGTGAAGGAAAAACGGGTTATCCGATAGTTGATGCCGGAATGCGGCAGCTGAATGAAACAGGCTGGATGCATAACAGAGTGAGAATGATAACGGCAATGTTTTTTACAAAGGATTTATTTATTGACTGGAGACTCGGCGAGAAATATTTTGCTGAGAAGTTAATCGATTTGGATTTTTCCAGCAATAACGGAGGATGGCAATGGAGCTCATCAACCGGATGCGATGCTCAGCCCTACTTCAGGATTTTTAATCCTGTTCTGCAAAGCAAGAAGTTTGATACAGAAGGAAATTATATAAAGAAATATGTTCCTGAATTAAAAGATGTTGATGCAAAATATATTCATGACCCCTGGGAACATAAAGAAATTTTAAAAGAGAATAACGGAATTGAATTAGGCAGTCACTATCCCCTGCCAATAGTAGATCATTTTGAAATAAAAGACAGAGTGATTTCAGAGTTTAAAAGAATACAGAATTTAAAATCGAACCATAAATAAAAATTAATTGAGCAGCTTGGAAAACATCTACGATAAATATGAACCGGTCATCGGGCTTGAAATTCACGCTCAGATGAAAACGCAGACAAAGGCATTTTGTAAATGCTCTACGAATTTTCATAATTCGCCGAACAGCAACGTTTGCCCTATATGTCTCGGTATGCCCGGCACTTTGCCTGTGCTTAATAAAGAGCTTGTTGATTATGCTATACGCATGGGACTTGCAACGAACTGTTCAATAAGAGAGAAGTCTATCTTTGCCCGTAAAAATTATTTTTATCCTGACCTTACAAAAGGATATCAGATAACTCAGTTTGAAACTCCGATTTGTTACGATGGTTTTATTAATATAAAACTGAAAGACAAATCAGAAAAGAAAATAGGCATAACAAGAATTCACATGGAAGAAGATGCCGGAAAATCCATTCACGATTTTTCCGACAATGAAACACTTGTCGATTTCAACCGCTGTGGAGTACCGCTTATTGAAATTGTAAGCGAGCCTGATATCCGCTCTTCTGAAGAAGCAATTAATTATATGCAGAAGATAAGACAGATTTTGGTTTATTTAGATATCTGCGATGGAAATATGGAAGAAGGAAGTTTAAGATGTGATGCGAACGTATCTGTTAGATTAAAAGGAGCAATTGAGTTCGGCAACAGAACGGAAATAAAAAATCTTAATTCTTTTAAGAATGTTTCAGATGCAATTGAAACAGAAATAAAGAGACAAATAGAAGTTACTGAAAAAGGCGAGAAAGTTTTTTTCACTACAATGACTTACAATGCTAAGGATAAGACTACAGCTGCCACTCGCTCGAAGGAACAGGCACATGATTATAGATATTTTCCTGAGCCGGATCTGGTATTTACAGTTGTAGATAAGGCAATGAAGGATGAAATTGAATCGAAACTGCCGGAGTTCCCTGAAGCAAAATTAAAAAGATTTGTAAAAGATTATTCTATTCCTGAATATGACGCTGAAATATTGACATCAGGCAAGGAACTTTCAATTTATTTTGAAAATGTTATCAAAGAGTTAAAGCATAAAGACGAAAAAGGTTACAAGCAGGCAAGCAACTGGGTGATGAATGAAGTGCTGAAGGTTTTGAACGATAAAAAAATCGGAATAGAAAAATTTAACATACCTGAGATAAATCTATCAAAGCTGATCGATATTCTGCTCGATGAAAAAATAAACAAGACTGTTGCGCTGGAAATATTTGAATTGATGCTGACAAAGGAAACACGAGAAGAACAAAATCCTGAACACTTAATAAAAGAACTGGGACTTGAACAGGTCAGCGATACAAGCGAGATAGACGAGATAATAAAGAAGATTTTGAATGAGAGTCCGAAGGAAGTTGAAAGATATAAAGGCGGTGAGAAAAAACTTGCTGGATTATTTGTAGGAAAAATTATGAGAGAGAGCAAAGGTAAGGCAAACCCTAAAATTGTAAATGAGTTACTTTTAAAAAACTTAGAACAATTAAATTGAGAAAGAAATTAATAGCGGGCAACTGGAAAATGAATCTTGATATTACTCATTCAGAAGTGCTTGTAAAAGCGCTGACTGATAATATTCACGATAGCTATTTTGATAAGTGTGATGTTCTTATCTGTCCTCCGTTCACATCATTGATGGTATGTAATTCAATGATAAAAGGAACGAAGATGAAGCTTGGAGCACAAAATCTTCATTGGGAAAAAGACGGAGCTTACACAGGAGAAATTTCTGCTACGATGCTTACATCTGTGGGATGTGAATATGTTATAATCGGGCACAGCGAGAGAAGACAATACTTCGGCGAGACAGATGTAACAGTTAACAAAAAAATAAAGAAAGCATCAGAGAATAATTTAAAACCGATAGTTTGTGTAGGTGAATCACTTGCACAAAGAGAAGAAGGAATTTTCAAAGGAGTCGTATCTGAACAATTACAAAAAGGATTAGACGGAATTTCAAAAGAAGACATGAAGAATATAGTTATTGCTTACGAACCTGTGTGGGCAATCGGAACCGGTCTCAATGCAAACACTGAACAGATAAGCGAAATGAATATGATAATAGGCGATACTATCGGCGAACTTTACGATTCTGAGACTGCTGTATCTTTATTAATTCTTTACGGCGGCAGTGTGAATGATAAGAACGCTGAAGAAATTTTTGCAACATGTGGAGTTGACGGCGCGCTTATCGGCGGCGCTAGTTTGAAATCAGAAAATTTTATAAATATAATTAAGTCAATAAAATAGAAAATAAATGAAAGAAGTAGTTATAGTATCAGCGGTGAGAACACCTGTAGGAAGTTTTAACGGAGGATTATCTTCGAAGACAGCTCCGCAGCTCGGCGCGATAGCAATCAAAGAAGCAATTAACAGAGCAGGAATAAAACCTGAAGATGTATCGGAAGTTATAATGGGATGCGTACTTACAGCAGGGCTCGGACAAGCTCCGGCAAGACAAGCTGCAATATTTGCAGGTCTGCCGAACTCAGTTCCATGTTTAACAATCGGAAAAGTTTGCGGTTCGGGACTTAAAGCAGTGATGCTCGGCGCACAGGCAATTCAATGCGGCGATGCAGATGTTATTGTTGCAGGCGGAATGGAATCAATGAGTAATGTTCCTTACTACCTTGATAAAGCAAGAAACGGTTACAGAATGGGTGACGGAAAAGTTATCGACGGTATGATTAAAGACGGTCTCTGGGACGTGTACAATAATTTTCACATGGGCAATGCAGCAGAAATGTGCAGCAGAGAAATGAATATCACAAGAGAGATGCAGGATGACTTTGCAGAAGAGAGTTATAAGAGAGCTTTGGCAGCAACTGAGAACGGTGCATTCAAAGATGAAATCGTTCCGGTAGAAATCACAGATAAAAAAGGTACAATTACAATCAGCGAAGATGAAGACATAAGAAAAGGTAACGCAGAAAAAGGAAGAAAACTGAAACCATCTTTTGAAAAAGAAGGAACGATAACTGCGTTCAACGCATCAAGCATTAATGACGGCGCAGCAGCAGTAGTAATAATGTCAGCAGATAAAGCAAAAGAGTTAGGTTTAACTCCGATTGCAAAAATTGTTGGACAGATTTCATTCGCACAGTCACCTGAGAAATTCACAACAGCACCGGCTTATGCGATTCAGAATTTATTGAAGAAAGTAAATCTTACTGTTGATGATTTAGATTTAGTTGAAGCTAACGAAGCATTTGCAGTACAGGCATGCGCAGTGAATCAGATTGCAGGACTTGATACAAGCAAAGTAAACGTTAACGGAGGAGCAGTTGCTATAGGTCACCCTATCGGAGCAAGCGGCGCAAGAATTTTAACAACTCTTGTTCATGCTATGAAAAACAGAAATGCAAAAAGAGGTCTTGCAACATTATGTATAGGCGGCGGAGAAGCAAGCGCAATGATAATAGAAAAGATCTAAAGAAAATTTAATTTAAAAATTTATTTTTATTTAATTACTAATGGAAATTAAAAATATAGCAGTAGTAGGTGCGGGCACAATGGGCAACGGTATTGCTCACACATTTGCACAGTTCGGATATTCAGTTACGTTCATAGATATAAAGCAGGAGTTTGTTGATAAAGGTGTTGCAACTATTACAAAAAACCTTGACCGCATGGTTAAGAAAGGAACGATAACAGAAGAGCAAAAAAATTCTACTTTAGGAAATATAAAGTCTTCAACAAATCTTAATGACGCAAAAGATGCTGACTTAGTAGTTGAAGCAGCTTCGGAAAAATTTGAAGTGAAGAAATCTATTTTCACAACACTTGATGAGTGCTGCAAACCTGAAGCAATTCTTGCATCAAACACATCTTCAATTTCTATTACTGAAATTGCAGCAGTTACAAAGAGAGCAGATAAAGTTATCGGAATGCATTTTATGAATCCGGTTCCGCTGATGAAGCTTATCGAAGTTATCCGCGGTCTTGCAACATCTGATGAAACGTATTCAATTATAAAAGCTCTCTCTGAAAAAATTGAGAAGGTTCCGGTTGAAGTGAATGACTATCCGGGATTTGTATCTAACAGAGTTTTAATCCCCATGCTTAACGAAGCAATGTATTGTGTAATGGAAGGCGTTGCTACTCCGGAATCTATCGATACAGTTATGAAGCTGGGGATGAATCATCCTATGGGTCCACTTACACTTGCTGATTTCATCGGACTTGATGTGTGCCTTTCAATTATGGAAGTCCTTCATAAAGGATTGGGTGACTCTAAATATCGTCCATGTCCACTGCTTATAAAAATGGTTGCCGCAGGTTACTTAGGAAGAAAATCAGGCAAAGGTTTTTATGATTACTCACAAAAATAAAATAAAAAATTTAATAAAATAATTTAACTACCTCAACAATGAACTTTGAACTAACAGAAGATCAGTTAGCAATAAAAATGGCTGCAAGGGATTTTGCCGAAAATGAAATTGCACCTTCACAGATACAAAGAGATAAGAATGCAGAATTCCCCTATGAGATCGTGAAAAAAATGGGCGAACTTGGATTCATGGGAATGATGGTTGCGCCTGAATGGGGCGGCGCAGGTATGGATGCAGTCAGCTACGTTTGTGCTATGGAAGAAATTTCCAAAGTTGATGCATCGGTAGGTGTTATAATGTCAGTGAACAATTCACTTGTTTGCTACGGCATTGAAAGATGGGGCAGTGATTTTATAAAAGAAAAATATCTTAAGCCGTTAGCATCAGGACAGAAGCTCGGCGCGTTTTGTTTATCAGAGCCTGAAGCAGGCAGTGATGCAACAGCACAGAGAACAACTGCTGTAAAAGACGGTGACTTCTATGTACTGAACGGAATGAAGAACTGGATTACCAACGGAACAACTGCTGATTATTATTTCATGCAGGCAATGACAAATCCTGAGCTCGGCTACAAAGGAATTTCAACATTTATAGTTGAAAAAGAGATGGCGGGAGTTGAAACAGGCGTGAAAGAAGATAAGCTCGGTATAAGAGGTTCAGATACATGTTCAATCGGTTTGAATAATGTAAGAGTACCGAAAGAAAATTTAATCGGTGAAGAAGGACTTGGATTTAAGTTTGCTATGGAAACACTTAACGGTGGAAGAATCGGAATTGCATCTCAGGCATTAGGCATTGCTCAGGCATGTCTTGAAGCTTCTGTGAAATATTCAAAGCAAAGAAAAGCATTCGATGCACCGATTGCAAATCTGCAGGCTATACAATTCAAGTTATCCGATATGGCAGTGAATGTTGATGCAGCAAGACTTCTTATTTACCAGGCAGCAAAATTAAAAGATGAAGGTAAAAAATATATCAAAGAAGCTGCAATGGCAAAACTATTTGCAAGTAAGATTTGCGTTCAGGCAGCGCTTGAAGCGATTCAAATTCACGGCGGTTACGGATATGTAAGAGAATATTTAGTTGAAAGATATTTAAGAGATGCGAAGATAACTGAAATTTATGAAGGCACATCTGAAATACAAAGAATTGTTATTGCAAGAGAGCTTTTGAAAGCTTAATAAATTTATAATTACTACAAATAAAAAATCCCTCCTTATAATAATAAAGAGGGATTTTTTTTATACCTTTCAGTTCAAAATCAATTAAAACCAAAGATCAATTTAGCAGTAAGATTTATACTGTTCATATCTTTAGATCTCGAAGTAGTTAACGGGTATTTATTATTTCCGTCTAAAGAAATGAATCTGTATGATGCTTCGAAGCCGTAACCGAACTTTGCTGTACTTCCGTACCCGATTGAAATACCGAAATCAGGTTTCCAGAAACTGTTTTTCACACTTCTTGAACCCACGAACTGACTGGTAGTATTATCAACATAAACATAGTTTGTGAATTCTTCTTTCACATAAACCATACCCGCTTCAAACCCAACATAAAAATTGCTTACTTGAGAAATCATGTCCTTTGTAAAAGGATAATACTTCACTTTCAAATTTATCGGAAGTGAGAGGAACGAAGTGGTGTTCGGTACATAAAAGCTGTCTCTACCTGCTACACTGGGATTGCCGTAATAAAATCCTTTGTTGTTAGATGTATTCGAGAAAATAATTGAAGGAGATAGCTCCAAAGCAATGTTTCTGTTAACTCTTACTCCTCCAAAGAAATTCACTTCTTTAAGAAATTCACCGTTGCTTCCGAATAATGGATAAGAATCCGTCATATCGGAATTTGTAAATATCACAAACGAATACCCTACTCCTGCATATGCTTGCGCGGTTTCTCTTGTCTTGATCTGCGAGTAAGAATTGCTCCACATAATTACAAAACAAACAACGAGGGCTGATAAAAACTTTAAAGTTTTCATTTTAAAAGTAAGATTATAAAATGTAACTGCTTAAGTCTCTGTCTTTTACAATTGCTGAAAGTTTATCGTTCACATATTTTTTATCGATATCAATTTTTTTCTTTTTGATTTTATCCGGCACTTCGAATAAAATACTTTCAAGAAGTGTTGTAAGTATTGTATGCAGTCTTCTTGCTCCGATGTTTTCAACCTGCTCATTTACAAGCGCTGCAATCTTTGCAACTTCTCTTATTGCATCTTCTTTAAAAGTAAGTGTGATTGCTTCTGTTTCCAGCATAGCCACATATTGCTTTATCAAAGCATTCTGTGTCTGAGTAAGAATATTATAAAAGTCTTCTTCAGTTAAGCTGTTAAGTTCAACTCTTATTGGAAATCTTCCCTGCAATTCAGGAATTAAATCACTTGGCTTAGCCACGTGAAAAGCGCCGGATGCAATAAATAAAATATGGTCAGTTTTTACGGGACCGTATTTTGTAATTACTGTAGAGCCTTCAACAATCGGAAGCAAATCTCTCTGCACACCTTCACGTGATACGTCGGGGCTTTGATTCGATGCCTTGCTTCCGCCTGCAATCTTATCAATTTCATCTATAAAAACTATTCCCGAGTTCTGTACTTTCTCTATAGCTTCTTTTATTGCAGCATCCATATCAATTAACTTCTGAGCTTCTTCCTGAACAAGAATGGTCTTTGCTTCGGCAATTGTTAATTTTCTTTTCTTGGATTTCTTCGGCATCATATTTCCGAACAAGTCCTGAAGGTTCAGTCCCATTTCTTCAAGGCCGATAGGTCCAAGTACCTGAAGCATAGGTGCTTCAGCAGATAAATCGAGTTCAATATTTCTGTTATCAAGTTTTCCTGATTTCAGATCCTCACGGAATTTCTCTCTTGTCTTCTGATTTGACTCTTCAGACTTCTCATCCTGTGGCTCAACATTTACAGTAAATCCCACTACTTGATTATCTCCGCCGCCTTCAGCCTGCGCAGCTTCTGCCCTGTCGCTATCAATGGAAACTTTCTTTTTCATAGGAGGAACGAGAATATCAAGAATTCTTTCAATAACATTTTCTTCTGCTTTCTTCTGTACTAAATCCGATTTTTCCTTCTTTACCATCGTAACAGATAAATCGGTGAGTTCGCGAATCATTGACTCAACATCTCTTCCTACATAACCGACTTCAGTAAACTTTGAAGCCTCTACTTTTATAAAAGGAGCGTTTGATAATTTTGAAATTCTTCTTGCAATTTCTGTCTTACCGACTCCGGTCGGTCCAATCATAATAATATTGTTCGGCATGATTTCATCTTTCATGCTGTCCGGCACCTGCTGCCTTCTCCATCTGTTACGCAATGCTATTGCAACAGATTTTTTTGCGTTGTGCTGGCCGATTATATATTTATCAAGTTCTGCTACTATTTCTGATGGAGTGAGCTGTTTAATTTTATCGCCCGATAAATTTTTTTCAGCTTTACCGTTTTTGTTAGGAGTCTTTTCTGTTTTCTTTACTTCTTTTTCTTCAGTCATTAAATTAAAATTCTTATTATAGATTGTATTATAATTCTTCTATTGAAATATTGTGATTTGTATAGATGCATATATCTGCTGCCTGGTTAAGCGATTCAGTTACAATTTCCTTTGCGGAAAGTTTTGTGTACTTCACTAAAACTTTTGCCGCAGCTAATGCATAAGGACCGCCTGAACCGATTGCAACAATTCCGTCATCTGGCTCAATTATATCTCCGTTACCGGAAATTATATAAGCCTTATCTTTACCGACTACTGCAAGCAATGCTTCAAGTCTTCGTAAGTACTTATCGCTTCTCCATTCCTTCGCCATCTCAACTGCTGCGCGCGCTAAGTTTCCTTTGTACTGCTCAAGCTTCGATTCAAATCTTTCATAGAGTGTAAATGCATCCGATGTTGAACCTGCAAAACCGACGAGCACTGTATCGTTATAAATTTTTCTTACTTTTTTTGTCGTAGATTTTGCAACTGTATTTCCCATCGTAACCTGACCATCACTGCCGATAGCAGCTTTGCCGTTACGGACGAGACCTATTACAGTTGTTGAACGTATTTTATTTTCGTTGTTTGTATCTAATTTATTTTTACTCAATTTGTTTGATTAAAATTTTAAAATGTTTCCCACGAACTGCTTATCACCATTGAATCTGATAATTGTTAATTACTAATTGCTAACTGTTTAAATCGAACGTCTCAGTCTCGCCTTTGCAATATTCATCGCCTCTCTGTATTTCGTAACTGTTCTTCTTGCAATCTTATACCCCGCATTGGTCATTTCCTTCACAAGAGCATCATCGGTAAAAGGATTTTTCTTGTCCTCGTTCTCAATGATCTGTTTCAATTTATCTTTAGCTTCTTTCGCAGATACATCAAAGCCGTCTTCATTTGTAAGAGCATTGCTGAAAAATGATTTCAGTGAGTAAATTCCGAAATCAGTCTGCACATACTTCCCTTTCACTGCGCGGCTGACGGTTGACACATCCATCTGAATATCTTCCGCAACATCTTTTTCAATCATTGGTCTTAATCCCACACCTTCATTATTGAACCACACGTACTGTCGTTGTAAAATCGAATTCATTACTTTTAGCAGTGTCTGTCTTCTTGAATTAATCGCATCTAAAAACCATTTTGCGCGGTTAAAATTATTTGATAAAAATTCTTTTGTATCTTTATCAATTTTATCTCCGCTCTGATACATCTCCCTGTACGATTTATTTATACGCAGGGACGGAACGTTCTTTTCATTGAGATAAACTTCAAAGTTATTATTCACTTTTGTGATTATCATATCAGGATAGATATAACTCTCCGCAGCGCCGCTTTCAGTTTGTCCCGGTTTTGGATTAAGCTTATGTATCGCTTCAAATATTTTCTTAACTTTTTCTAATGATGTATTTAATTCCTTTGCAAGCTTTTCATAATTCTTTAAACGAAGCTCTTCAAAGAATTCATTAATTACTCTTAGCGCATTTTTCTTAATGAAAGTATCTATTGCAGAACGTTCAATCTGAATAGACAAACACTCCTGAAGATTTCTCGCCGCAATACCTGCAGGCTCAATGCTCATCTGAATTTCTTTCAGTACTTCTTCAACTTCAAGTATTGAAAAGAACTCATCTTTGAATTCAGTATCAACTTTCAGTTCATCTATATCACGGATTAAATCAATTATATCAGTTGTAAGATATCCTTCATCATTTAAGGAGCCGACAATCTCTTCTGCTATAAATGCTTTCTTCGGCGGCAAGCCCATAAGATGAACCTGCAACATTAAGCTTTCATTTAAAAATGATGCTGCCTGTATATTGGAGTTGTCGTAATCATTCTGTGTTCCCTTCGATGCGTGCTCGGCGGGATCGTAATCCATTTCTTCTTTATTGAAATAGTCATCCCAGTCAAGCTCATCTTCTTTTGTATTTTCAGAGGGCTCTATCTCATCATCTTCTTTCTTTATATCCTCTTCGTCTTTTTTCAGTTCAAGATCTTTTTCCTCAGCGGTTTCATCCTTTATCTCATCGGAAGCTTCTTCTTCCAGAAGAACATTTTCTTCAAGCTCTTTCTTTATCATCTGCTCAAGCGCCAGAGTTGGCACTGCAAGAACACTCTGATTAAGTATTACTTTTGGAAAAAGTTTTTGTGATAGTTTTAAATTTTGACTTTGTGATATCACTATACTTTTGTTTTGTTTAAATTCTTATTTAAAAATTTTTCTTTTGCTGCTTTGTAAAAATCAATACCGAACTCATCAATAATCGGCTGCTTTAAAAATTCAAAAACCGTCTTATCTTCTGTAACACCTTTATCTAGAGCATCGTTGCACTCAGTTATTTTTTCGTAACGCATTATGTTTCTTTTTTTGCCATAAACTCTTATAGGGAAAAGATAACATGAAATCGGTTTTTTGAACTCAATCTCTCCCGCAAAGTATGCCGTCTGAAAAGCGCACTTTGCTATTCCCTTTTCATCGTAAAAAGAAAAAACACATTCATTATCATTATACGTACTAACTGCATAATCGTTATCGTGTCTGTAATAAAATCCTTCGCGCTTTATAACATCAAGATGTTTTTCGGGCAAATATTTCTCTACCTTCGGAAGCAGATGCTTCATTACATTAATTTCTTTTTCAAGCAGCGGCGCGCCGTCTGTTCCTGTGATTGTACAGCATGCTCCTTTGCACATATTCAAATCGCAGGAAAACTTCACATCGAAAATCCTGTCGTCTATTATATACTTGTCTAAATTTATTTTCATTTAATGGTTATGCTTTTTTCTTGCTACAAACTGCTTTTATTGATACCGCCCCCTCAATCCCCCTCCTTCTGAAGGAGGGGGAAGTCGAGTCATTTTTTTATTTATTCTAAATTCTACATTCTGAATTCTGAATTCTTCACGCTCTTACAAAATATTTTCCGGGAAGCTGTCTGACTATTCCTTTGAACTCCAGACTAAGCAGCTCGACCAAACAAGATGAAATATTAAATCCTGTTCCTTCGTAAATCTTATCTATGTGCATCGGTTCAAATCCCAGTAAATTATAAATAACAGTTTCTGACTTTGATAAGTTCGGCAATACTTTTTTCTCTTCTTTATTTTTTGCTTTAACAAAATTTTTCATTTTGCTTTCAAGCTCAACCAATACATCATCTGCGTTCATCACAAGCTTTGCGGTTCCGCGCTTTATTAAATTGTTAGTTCCTTCCGATTGCTTTGAATTAAGATGTCCCGGTACTGCAAATACTTCCCTGTTCTGGTCAATAGCAAATCCCGCAGTTATTAATGCGCCGCCTCGTGCTGCGCTCTCAATGATAATTGTACCAAGACTGATTCCGCTTATAAGTCTGTTTCTCTTTGGGAAGTTCGGCTTATCAGGGAAAGTCCCGGGCGGAAACTCAGATACAATTGCTCCGACTTCAGCGACTTCATCATACAACTTTTTATTCTCAGGCGGATAAATTACATCCACTCCGCAGCCAAGCAATGCATAATTTACATTTCCGAATTTGCAGGCTGTCTTGTGACAGATTGAATCGACTCCCTTAGCCATTCCGCTCATTAAAGGAATGTTCATCTTTGAAAACTCTTCGGCAAAATGTTCGCATATCTGTCTTCCATATTCGCTTGGAGTTCTGGTACCAACTATACCGATTGAAAACTCATCCGTCGCGCTTAGACTTCCTCTATAATATAAAAGAACGGGAGCATCATAAATAGGTTTTAAATTCTTCGGATAATCATCTCTTAAAAAACTTGTAATCTTTATATCTTTCTTTTCACATACGTCCATCAGGTTTGAAAACTCTTTTTCAAGACTTTCCATCGCTGCCTGGCTATTCCTGACTTTCTCCAAATTTTTAATATTTGCGATTGTCAGAATTTCGGTATTCTTTATGCTGAGCAGGTCTGCGTTGAAAACTGCTTCGGCGCTTTTGAACAAATTGACAAGCGAGGTTATCTTTACATTTCCTATGTTTTCAATTCTTGAAAGGAAATATAAATATTTAATTTCTCTGAAGTCTGTCTCGCTTAAATCAAGATTTACAGTCATTTTAATAATTTAAATATTATATCCTTTTAAATGAATGTCTAAAAAAAGTAGTAGAATAATTGAATTATTATTGCAAATCGAAAAAAACTTTTAATGTGCATTTTTTTGCTTTTCCTGGTTTTCATTTATGTAGAAAGGAAGGCACAATAAAACCACCCCCTCAGTCCCCCTCCTTGAAAAGGAGGGGGAAGTATTCGCAAAATTTTAATGTTTTATTTTAAAAATAAAAATGATAGTTTTGTAACTATAATATTTGTCTGTGTAATTTTGCAGATAAAGTAATTCGTTAAAAAGAGGCAGTAAGAACTATATATTTCAGTGTTTATTTTTACCGATTAATCTTTTAATTTATAGCCATCAACCAAAAAATACAAAATTTGCAGACCCCGTTAAATAGTAAGATTTTGCTCGTTATGGTAACAGTATGCATTTTTTTGTTATGTACAGAGAAATCGTATTCCCAGTGGATTCCAACAAAGGGCAAAAATGGAACACTCGTTACAATGAAATATGGGGAATTTAACCAGTTATACGATGCGACCGGAGTTTTAAAAAGCAGCAATTCTAAATTTTCCCGCTTCGATATAGATATTTTCAACATCACAGGCATTAGCCCAAGTGTTGCATTCTTCATTAAATTCGGTGTAGCTAAACTGACAAATGTTGACCCTGTTACGGGAACAACAAGCAGCTTTGGTTTTAAAAATCCAAGTATTGGTTTAGTTTATCAGATTTCTGCAGGTCCACCCGTTATGGGGCTTGAACTTGAAGCAAATCTTCCTTTCCATTTCCCGAGAGATCAGGATCCCGAGCTCGATGCAAGTTTTGCAACGTACAGCATCGGATTCACAATCGGAAACGGAATGCGGTTATTCAGAATGCCTTCATATTACAGCGCAGGTATAAAATATAAATTCAGAGGCGCAGCAGATGCAGGCGAAGAAGTTTCGATATTCTTTACACTCGGTTCATCGTTCAACAGATACACAAGCTGGTATGCAACAATAGAAAGCAACAGAGGGCTTAACGGAAATCCAACTAGCTCAACAAAACTTTCAGGCGCAATTGTTCAGAAGATTTCAAAGACAACAAGCTTATCCTTCGGCACAGAATATATTGTAGCAGGTAAAAATGTTTCTACAGGTCCGAGCCTGTTCTTCGGATTCAATTTCGGATATTAATGAATTTCCGAAAATCCTTAATGGATTTTCATTGTTATAATATTTACGGCCTTTTATTTAATTTATTAATACATGGTAGATAAATTTTTTAGTGATGAGGTAACGATAAAATCTTTCAGGCGCGTATTTTATTTTACTTTGATAGTAGGATTTCTTGCGCAGCTTGCTAGCTACTACTATGAATATGTGTATGCATACCCCGATTCCATCAGCCGTGTTGATATAGCCCGAAGATTTTACGATTCACTTACTCCGGGTATCAGCCAGCAGCTTGGTACTGCATGGCTTCCGATTCCTGCAGTAATGATTCTTCCATTTGCTTATTTCGATTTTCTATGGTACACAGGTCTTGCCGGCAGCATAGTAAATCTTACTTGCTTTGTAATTACTTCACTTTGTATTTTTCTCTCGGTAAGACTTATCACTGAGCACAGACTTTCACAATACATCGCAGTTTTTATTTTTGTTATAAATCCCAATATACTTTACCTGCAGACGACTGCCATGTCGGAAATGATTCTGATGATGTTCATGACTGCCTCGGTTTATTATCTACTGAAGTGGAACGTAACGGGAGAAAAAGTTTGGTTTATTTATTCGGCAATCCTTACTGCGCTTGCAGTGGGTTCGCGTTACGAAGGGTGGACATTTGCCGTCTTTATAGTCATAGCTGTTGTTCTACTTTGCTTCGGTAAGAACAAAACAATGGTGCTGCGTTACTCAATTTTATATGTTGCGCCAACTGCTCTCTTTGTGGGCTTCTGGCTGTATCACAACTGGAGCGTTTATGGAGACCCTATTGCATTCTTGCGCGGTGAATACTCAGCAGGCGCATGGTTTGAAAAGGGCGGAAGATTTAATGCTAAAGGTGATTTATTATTCTCACTCGTAGTTTACTTAAATAATATTGTTCAGTTAATAGGAACTATACCGCTGCTTCTCTTTGGAGTCGGTGTGATAATATATTTCTTAGTTAATAAGTTCAGATTCTCTGCTATTACTCCTTATGTGTTTTTGATTTCAATTCCAGTAACTGTTTATCTTGTTTACTCCGGTTCGATTATTATTGAAATGCCGAACATAGAACCTTACGGATATTACAATGCGCGGTATGGAGTGTTTATTATTCCCGGTGTTGCATTCTTTATAGGTTATCTTTCATATAAAATTTACGAGTACAGATATTATAACAATCTTCCCTATTACATAGGATACTTTGTTCTTGCGCTGATAATTCCGCTCAGTTATTATTACAACTGGCCGAAAGGCGCTCCCGTAATTGTTGAAACTGCCTTCTTTAATAATTCACGTCCTGAAATTAACAGAGCATCAGAATTTTTAAGAATGAATTACAAAGGCGGAACAATTTTTTATGACGGTGTTAACTTCTCATTGAAGCCTTGGACAAAGATTGATATCAAACAAAGAATTTATCCTGAAAGCTGGGAAGTAGGACCAAAGACTTTAGCTCGTCCGCAGGATTATGCTAACTGGATTCTTATTGATAACAAAAATCCCTACTACAGATTACGTGATAAAGTTGATCCTATAGTTTTAGATAAATTTTACGATTTGCTTTACGTAGATAACGGAATTGAAATTTACAGAAGAAATGCTCCTATAGAGCCTATCTCAGTTGACCTTAAGAAAAAAGACGAACAATAGTGTTCGTCTTTTTTTTATTAAAAGAATACTAAGCTGCATTAATGAAACATTACACCGGAATTTTACTTGTCGTCGTTTGCACATTTCTCGGAACAGCAGCGCAGATTCTTTTCAAGCTTGCCTCAGTAGCATCAGTTAATGAAAAACACACTTTAATAGATACTGTAATGAATCCCGTTCTTATAGGAGGATTCATTGCATACGGTCTCAGCTTTCTTATACTTACCATAGCTTTAAAAGAAGATGACCTTTCAACATTATATCCTTTCATTGGTCTTACGTATGTCTGGGTGAGCATTATTTCACCATTATTTTTTCCTTCTGATTCATACAGCGTCCTAAGATTTGCAGGCGTTGCTGCTATCGTTGCAGGAGTTTCATTTATAGGTTACGGAGGCAAAGGGGGTGATAAACGTGGAAAGTAAACCGACAGAATTATGGGCAATTGGATTAGTTATCCTCAGCACTTTAATAGGAGCAGTTGGTCCTATTATGCTGAAGATTGGCGTTCATGAAATTAAAATGTCTTTCTTCAATATCATTAAACATCCGAAAATTATTTTCGGCGCGTTTATGATGGTGATATCAGCAGGTGTTTACATCATGGCATTAAAGGGCGGCGAGCTTAGCGTGCTTTATCCTTACGCTTCGTTAAGCTATCTATGGGTAACACTCATTTCAAAATTCTACCTCAAAGAAGAAATAAACAAACAGAAAGTCATAGGAATTGTTCTGATTATCCTTGGAATAGTTCTCATCGGTCTCTCAAACAGATAATCATTTGTACAATCACTTCTTAAGATACTTCTTCAGCATTACAATAAGTCCGTGCTTATCAAATGGTTTTTGAATGTAATCATCAAATCCTTCGGTAAGAAGTTTTTCCTTATCCCCTGCCATAGCAAGTGCCGTTGAAGCAATTACCGGAGTATTGTGATTAATTGACTCATTCTTAATTCCTTTCAAAACTTCAACACCGTTTATACCGCTGTTGAAATGTATATCCAGCATTATCAAATCAAATTTTTCCGATGAATAATATTTCTGCGCCTTAAGGGAATCTTTCACAATAGTCAGCTGAAATTTATCGGATAACAGCTTATTGATATAAAAACAATCAACATCATTATCTTCTACTAAAAGGATTTTTTTATTTTTATCAGAAAAATTTTCTTTTGTAATTTCTTTTGCACCGTTCTCTTTATAATAAACGACGGGACTGATATTATTAACTGTGCCGCCGTTACCATTTCTGCTGTTGACAGGTATCTCAATTATAAATTCACTGCCTGCTCCGACTTTACTTGTCACGCTTATTGTGCCGCCCATAAGTTCTACGAATTTCTGCGCAATCGATAGTCCTATACCCGTTCCTTCATAATTTCTTCTTATGCCTTCACTTGACTGACGGAATCTGTGAAATACTATTTCAAGGTCCTCAGGGCTGATGCCTATGCCTGAATCTTTCACACTTATAAAAATGTATTGATGTCCGTCTTTTAAAACTTTATCCAGCACTACTTTTACATATCCTCTGTGAGTAAATTTTATTGCATTACCCAGAAGCTTATAGATTATTTTTTCATATCCCTCCAAGTCAATTGTGCATATAAGATTTTCAGATTTAATTTCCAACTGTAGTTCTATTTCTTTTCTTACCGTGCCTTTAAAATGATTAAAGATCTTCTGAGTTGTATTTACTAAATTCACCGCCTCTTTTCTCAATACAATCTTTCCGGATTCAATTACCGACAGGTCAATTAAATCATTAAATGTGTCCAGCAGTCTCTGTCCGCTTGTTCTTATTGCTTCTATATAAGATTTGTGCTCTTCGTTAACAAGCTCATTTGCAAGCATATCTGAAAATCCAAGAATTCCGTTTAACGGAGTTCTGAACTCATGGCTTAAATTTGTAAGAAAAGTTGTCTTCAGCTTATTCATTTCTTCTGCCCGCTCTTTCGCTTTGTTCAATTCTATCTCTGCAAGTTTGTGCGGAGTAATATCAACAAATTTTACCACAACATACATTATACCATCCAGAGTTATCTTTACAAAATTAGTAAGAACAAATTTTTTCTCCCCTTCTTTCGTACCGACTTCAAGCTCATAATTTTTTACAACGTACTTATCCTTCAGGGCAGTTTTTACAAAATTTTCATGATGATGTGAATCGAAGAAATCAAAATCATAAATATAGCTGCCGATAAGCTCCCCTTCCCTGTATTTGCTGAAATCACAGAAACTTTCGTTCACATCCATTATCAGCCCGGATTCAAAGTTAAGTATGCACGTAGGTACGGGAGAGAAATGAAATATCTTAGAAAATTTTTCTTCAGATTCTTTTAATTTTCTTTCGGCGTAATTTTTCTGTCTGTTCAGGTACATCTTCTCAATTGCAGAATGAACCGCAGGTCCCAATCGTGAAAGATTTTGTTTAAGGATGTAATCATCTGCCCCGGATTTTATTATCTCAACTGCGCGCTCTTCATCTAATGTGCCCGTGATTTTTATGAAAGGAGTAAAGGGCGCATGTTCATTCCTGAAATTCAGAACTTCAATTCCATTGAATGACTGAAGCTGATAATCACTGAAAATTATATCGGGAGGGTTCTCGGTGATTTCTCTTTTAACATCCTCAAACTTATAAACATTTTTATATTCAAAGTTCAGATTGTTCTTTTTAAGTTCTCGAATAATTAATTCAGTATCGAACTTATTATCTTCAATTATTAGTATTTTAATCTTTTCCATTAGGGGCAGCGTTAAGGTTACAGTATTTAAGATTGTATAAATTAAACTTGAAAATATTTTTATGATTTATTGGGAACTGTGAATGAAAAAATTGTCTCCTCATCAGGAACTGACTTAGCAGAAATAGTTCCCCCATGAAGCCTTATAATTTTCTCACATAATGCAAGTCCCACACCGTTCCCTGCAAACTCACTTTCTGAGTGCAGCCGCTGAAAGACCTGGAACAGTTTATTTGCATAGCTCATATTAAATCCCGCACCGTTATCTTTTACATAAAATCTTACAATGCTATCCACAACTTCACATCCTATTTCTATCGAAGGATTCTCTTTATTACCGGAAAACTTAACGGCGTTTGAAATCAAGTTTTTCCATACTTCAAACAAGAGTACTTCATCAGCATAAGAAGGAAGCAAAGGTTTTATTTTAAATATATTTTTATTCTCTAAATCCTGCGAACATAACTCAATCGCATCTTCAACTAACCGGTTGTTATCAACAATTGCATAATTCAAAGCGCGCTTGCCGACTTTGGCAATATTCAAAAGCTCATCAATAAAAACTCCCATCTTTACTGCATTATCTCTGACAATTTTTAACAGACGTTTGCCTTCGTCATCAATTACATTTCCGTATTCCGCTTCAAGAATTTTTGAAAAGCCGTCAATGGAGCGCAGCGGCGCTCTTAAATCATGAGATACCGAGTAAGAAAATGATTCGAGGTCTCTGTTTGAAATCTGAAGCTCATTTATTTTTGTGTCCATTTCTTTCGTAAGCTCCTGCAATTGTTCATAGCTCTTATCAAGTTCAATTTCTGTTTTACGTTTCTCAGTAATATCTCTGAAAATCAGTACTGCTCCTGTTACTTCATCTTTCTCATTTATTATCGGGGCGGCGCTGTCATCTATATGGATTTCATTATTAAATTTATCAAGAAGTATTGTGTGATTATTTAGCCCGACAATTTGTTTTGTTTGAATCGCAACTTTTACCGGACTCAGGACTGCATCTCTAGTTCCCTCTTTATATATATTAAAAACTGTTTCAATTGGTCTTCCCTCTGCCTCATCTTTACCCCACTTTGTTAAATTTTCCGCAACCTTGTTCATAAATGTTATGAATGCTTTTTCATTTGTGGTTATAACTGCATCACCAATACTAATTAGTGAGGTTGAAAAAAATAACCGTCCCTGGTTGGCTTCCTGTTCAAGTCTGCTTCTCAGATTTATTTCTTTTAACAGAGAGAAGAAGACGAAAATAATAACTGCAAAACTTATTGTAATACCGGCAACATAGCTTTTTACAGCTCCTGAACTGCTTGCAAGTGTATTTACTTCGTTCGATTTTAGAATTTCACTTTCTTTTAAAAGCAGGGTATCAATGGAAGTCCGAATAGAATCCATTATATTTTTCCCGATATTCGAATTTATTCTTGCTACTACTGAATCACTGAATCCTTTTTCTTTCAGATTAACGGTATAATCCAGTTCCTTAAACTTTGAGTTAATAAGATTTTCAACTTTATCAAACAGTTGTATTTGGGGATTGCCAATGTTGGCAGCGCGATATTGTTGTATGAGTAAATTTATTTCTTTCTTAGAACCGAAATAAGGTTCCAGATAGGAGTAGTTTTTTGTGATTATATAGCCCCTTTGACCTGTCTCGCCATCAACAACTGCCTTTTCGATTTTATTGAGCAGGTTTACATCTGAATATGATTCCTTTACCTGATTTGCATTAGCCTGAAGCGCAATCAGATTCATATAAGCAAGATACGATATACCGATTAAAATCAGTATGGCGCAGGCAAATGCGGTATATAAAATTTTTTTATTTATCATCCCCCGATAAAGCAAAATTCTAATATTAAACTAATACTTCAGTAGATTACACAACCAAATATAAAAATAAGAATAAATTATAAAACAAAGTAGTTATACTACTGAAATTTCGATTTACAGTTATTTATTTACTGCTAAGTTAAAAAAGCTAATTGAATTTATAATTAATAGTATACATACTACTATTATACGCAAAAAATTGTCATAATAAATTTTACACAAGCATAACTGTTAGGGTAATTTATTTGACTCCGGAAAATTTTATTAAAAGAACAATGCTATCTTTTAATAATGCATATAAAAGAATGTTCTCCTTGGATAGAGATTTTATGAAGGGATATAAAAAAGGCGCTTACCGCTTTGCACTTTCTTACAACCTTTTACTTTAAATTATAAAAAGTTATTAAAAATGCCACTCGGTTTTAAGATAAAAAGTTTTTAAAAAAAAAGCAATTTCAAATCTATAACTCCGTACATAAACGCAGTATATTATAACATATTCCCTGTGATATTCTATATTTGTATAGCATATCTGAATTGAAGTTACATTTCAAAAAAGTTACCTTAGTCTTTCCACAAATTAACCACAAGATATATGAAATCTCTTATTCTCTCTATCTTTGTCATTCTATGCCTGGTATTTGTTAATGGATGCGTAAACGTAGACCAGAAAACAACCCTGAAAGAAGACGGCTCGGGCTCAATTAAACTTCACTACTGGACTTCTATGAAGAATCTCTCAATGGGTGATGAAATTGGCGGCTTCTCATTTTCTGAATCGGGCGTAAAAACAAACTATACTGCCACAGGAATCGAACCTTCTGATATTAAAGTTACGGAAAATACTGACGACTCTACTAAACATGTAAATCTGACTGTGGACTTCAAAGACTTCAATAAACTGAGCGATGCAAAAGGTTTTGCCAAATCTAAACAAACCTGGGCAAAAGGAAAAGACGGAATGGATTTCAAATACACATTATTAAAAGATACTGCTAATGCAGGCGGAATGGGTATGGAAGAATTCAAGCTCAACTATGAATTTACAATGCCTGGTGAAGTTATCGTTACAAACGCTACTTCAAAAGACGGCATGACTTTGAAATGGAGCAAAACAGTTGCAGACTTAAAAGATGATGTTAACATGACTGCTACAGTAAAAGGCGGCAGCTCAGGAAAGAAATGCGGACTCTTCGGAATGGAACTTCCTGTAATAGTATTCTTTGGACTGATGTTTGGTTACACAGTCAGAAAAAGAAACAGCAAGAAAAATAACAAAGCTTAATAAAATAATTTATTCAATTTTTACGGGGCAATTCTTATGAATTGCCCTTTTTTATTTCCGGTTTTATTTCGTCTCTCAACAATGTCCTAAATTAATTCAGTTAAATATTTACATTAGCTTAATCTTCGGATAATATTCGATAGCTAAACTTAATGTATTAAATAAAAAATGTACTCAAATGATGAACTTCTTAAAGAATTAATTTCTTTAAGAGAGAGTATTATTTCTGAGGGGCTGCAATTATACTCAACATATCTCCCGAATATTTCACGGGAGCAATTCAAATACAGCGCATTAAATCTTGCGTATTACTTATCTGCAAGAAGACGTGACCTGAGAAAAATCCAAACCTATCTTACTGCAAACGGTCTTTCCTCTCTGGGAAGAAGCGAGTCCCGCTTATTGGAAACTTTAGATTCAGTAATTCTGAACCTTAATGCCATTGTCGAAAATAAAATTAATATTGACTTATCCAGGCCTTCACTGGAAAAATTTTTCAAAGGAGAAGATGTATTAAAAAACAATTCATTAGAAATTTTCGGAGAAACGTTTACTGATAGAGATGTTAAAATAATGGTCACTCTTCCTGAATCTGCTTCTGAAGATTATAAGCTGGTAAAAAATCTTTTACTTTCAGGTACAAATATTTTCAGAATAAACTGCTCACACGATACACAAGACGAATGGGAAAAAATGATTAACAATATAAGAAGAGCCGAAAGATCTACGGGCTTGAGAGTAAAGATTTCTATGGAAATTGGCGGACCAAAAATAAGACTGAAAGATTTTCGCGCTCCGAAGAAAAAAAACAAAAAGATTTACGAAAACGAACTTATACTTCTCTCCCGGGAAAAACCTCCTGCAGAGTATATAGGATTCTGCGGAAGATGCTCAATACCTGAAACTCTGGATTATATTAAAACCGGTAACAGAGTTGTAATTGATGACGGAAAAATTATAACCGAAGTTATAGATTTAAGAGCTGAAGGGATTTTACTGCGGGTGAAAAGTATATCACCCGAAGGGAAAAAATTAAAAAACGATAAGGGAATTAATTTCCCTGATTGCGAATGTCATATCGACCCGATTACAAAAAAAGATAAAGAAGATATAAAATTTATTCTTAAGCATGCTGATATATTAGGTTATTCTTTTATTCAAAAACCCGGCGATATGGATTTGCTTGAAGAAGAAATAAACAACTGCGACCATAAGAATAAAAATATATGTATTATAGCCAAGATAGAAACCAAGCTTGCCGTAAACAACTTACCCGAAATAATTGCAAGGACTGCAGGGAAATTTCCGCTGGCTATTATGATTGCACGAGGTGACTTAGCAGTAGAAATAGGTTATGAAAGGCTTGCAGAAATGCAGGAAGAAATTTTATGGATATGCGAAGCTGCCCACGTTCCGGTGATTTGGGCAACTCAGGTATTGGAAACCCTTGTAAAAAACGGAATTCCCACAAGAGCAGAAATTACTGATGCAGCCATGTCTGAGAGGGCTGAATGTGTAATGCTTAATAAAGGAAAATATATAGTCGAGGCAGTAAAAATACTGGATGATGTATTAAGAAGAATGCAGTTACATCAGCTAAAGAAAACCCCCCAGCTGCGTGCTTTAAAATCATGGTAAAGTAATTCTACTAGACGGGTTTGAATTGTTCAAACGCCTGAGAACATGCATCACAATAGTGTATTGCGCGGCAGAGAGTTGGTCCGAAAGGATTTCGAAGCCGTGTTTTTTTACTACCGCAAAAAGGACACTCTACATTAGTCAGCAAGTCAATCGAAATCAATTCGTTGTTCAAATGTGCCGGCAATGCAAAGCCGGATTCTTTTAAATGTCTTCTTCCCTCTTCTGTTATCATGTCAGTTGACCATTGTATATCATAATCAACCTTCACTTCAACATCTTCAACAGGAAGCTCTAATACTTTATTTTTAATTTCAGACTTCAAAATTTCAACTGCCGGGCATCCCGCAAAAGTCGGAGTCATTCTTACTTCAACTTTATTATCAGATGAAATTTCTATTCCCGTTATCATCCCAAGCTCAACTACAGAGACACGCGGAATTTCCGGGTCTTTTACTTCTTGCAATAAGGAAATAACATCATCCTTTGTGACATTTTCTATAGTATCCATATCGTCTAACGTTTGTAATGCTTTTACCATTCTGCTGAGGGGTCTATTGAATAAACTTCTGTCATCTCATCAAGCAGCGGTTGTAAATACTCTGTGTGATATCCTTTTCTTCCGCCAAAGGCTAGTGTACTCAGATTAGCATCGTTAATATCAGGCATCTTCAAATTCGATTTCTCAATTACTTCAGTCACAATATCTGTCCATACTTTCTGCAACAATTCTTCTCCGTCAAACACTCCCGATTCCATCAATTCATTTTCATAATCAGATTTCTCAAATATTCCCAATGCAAGCGGATAACATTCGTTAAGCGCAGCCTGCATCCTTATATTACTTTCATCGGTAGCTTTCCCTAACTGACTTATCCATATATTTGCATGCATCGTATGATACTTTATTTCGCCTCTTACTTTCTTGGCAAGATTTGCAAGCGGCTGGCATGATGATTTCGTAAGCATATCAAAACGAATCGCCTCTGCTGTATCAAATAAAAAATGTCTCATTAAGCTGAAATCATAATCACGAATAGGATACTCCACAAAGTGACAGCAGTAAAAATTCTTTTCGTTTCTTGTGAATGCCAGCGTATCTGCATCCGGCTCACCCATTGAATGTAAAATATTATACAACGCCTGAGCATGACCGAGCTTATCCTGCGCCATCGAAGAGAATGCAATATCTTCTTCAAGTATAGGACCGAGTCCCGTCCATTCTGAATTTCTGTGCCCGATAATAAGTTCATCATCTGCCATTCTGAACAAAAGATTTTTGATAGCAGTTGTATGCTGTTCACCATTACTCATGACTTCACCTCCTCATTTTTTGCAGCTTCGGGTTTCTTATGTTCTTTTTTATATTTATTGATTTTTTCCATCACTTTATAACCGCCTGCTTCGCGGTACATTTTTTCGGAATTATTTTCATACATATCTTCAGTTTCATAATCAGTGGAAAATATATCGGCAGTTTTCACAACCCAGATATTTACGCACTTGCCTCTTCTTGCATATTGTTCTTTAGCTGAGAGAAATGCAATTTCAGGATTCGGAGCATGAAGCGAACCCACATGCACATGATGGTCGCCCTTCTTTGTCTGATGGAAGACTTCATAAGTCTGCCACTGGTCAAGCGGAGCAATTTCAATTTTTAGTTCTTCGTCCTTTGGAATATCAGCCCTTGTTATTCTCGGATCGAGCGATTTGATGGTGGAGTCGGATTTCAATTTGATTTGTTAATGTGTTTCCCTCTCCTTACTAAGGGGAGGGCTAGGGTGGGGTTAGCGGGAAGAAGAAACCAAAGTTTGTACTTATCCTTTACCTCCCCCAACCCCCTCCTTATAAAGGAGGGGGCTTTACAACTATACTTATACAAAAAATTCTTTTACGCCAATGGAGTTATATACTGCTCATCTCTTTTCATCAATGCCTTCCGAACCCATTCGCCTCTTTCTTCAGCCATCTTTCTCACGGCAAGTCTTTCCTTATTGCAAGGTCCGCCGCCGTTAATTACTTTTTTAAATTCATCCCAGTCAGGCTCAGTATATTGCCATTGACCGGTTGCTTCATCTTTGCGTAAGTTCGGGTCAGGAATTGTTAATCCCAGGTCCCATATTTTCGGTACATACATATCTAAAAATTTCTGACGCATGTCATCATTGCTTGCCATCTTTAATTTCCATCTCATCATTGTTTCAGTGTGAACTGAAATCTTATCCGACGGTCCGAAGAAATGCATTATCGGTGGCCACCATCTGTTCAATGCATCCTGCACCATTGCTCTTTGTGTAGGAGTGCCTGTTGCAAGGAACACAACGTTATCATGACCGTATTTTAAATGAAAACTTTCTTCCGTGCAGATTCTTTCAAGCGCGCGGCAGTAGGGACCGTAACTTCCCTTTGAGTTCGCTACCTGATTTATAATTGCGCCTGCATCTATAAGCCATGCAATCACTGCAGTATCTGCCCATGTTTCAGCAGGATAGTTGAAAACATTCGAGTACTTTGATTTTCCCGTTATCAAATCGTTAATCATATCTTCACGTGACTTGCCGAGCGTTTCAGCTGCGCTATATAATAACTGAGCGTGACCGACTTCATCCTGAACCTTTGCCATCAGAGCAAGCTTGCGTCTGAATCCCGGTGCGCGGGTTATCCACGTGCCTTCGGGCAGAGCGCCGATGATCTCTGAGTGAGCATGCTGCTCAATCATTCTGATTAACTGTTTGCGATAGTCAGCAGGCATCCAGTCCTGCGGTTCTATTTTTTCGCCCGCTGCAATGCGCGCTTCAAAAGCTTCCAGCTTCTGAGCGTCGTCAGTTTGGTTATTATTGTTGTTTGTATCGTCGTAGATATATCCGCCGCCGTACATAAGCTTATTTGTTTAATTTAAATTGAAATAATATGTTTACAGAATATAAAACATATTAAATGCATTATAATTCAAATTTAATGTATTTAGATTTGTAAAAAAAGGCACACTTGCAGTGGAATTTTAACGCAAAGTACGCAGAGCTCTACGCGAAGTGCGCAAAGCACATGCATTGTACTGCATTGAATTTTTTATATATTTATTGCTGCTTAGCGGTCTCTGCGTGAACCTTTGCGTATTTTGCGTCTAACTACATAAGCAAAATTTTTTGCGAAGCACGCAAAGCGATTAAATATAAATTTATTTAAAATATATCAGTTTTTCTCAGCGGTCTCTGCGTGAACCTTTGCGTACTTTGCGTTTAACTACATAAGCAAAGTTTTTCGCGAAGCACGCAAAGCAATTAAATATAAATTTATTTAAAATATATCAGATTTTCTTAGCGGTCTGTGCGTGAACCTTTGCGTATTTTGCGTTTAACTACATAAGCAAAGTTTTTCGCGAAGCACACAAAGCAATTAAATATTAGTTTATTTAAAGTATAACAGATTTTCTTAGCGGTCTCTGCGTGAACCTTTGCGTATTTTGCGTTTAACTACATAAGCAAAGTTTTTCGCGAAGCACACAAAGCAATTAAATATTAGTTTATTTAAAGTATAACAGATTTTCTTAGCGGTCTCTGCGTGAACCTTTGCGCACTTTGCGTTTAATATCATTAGAATGGAAACTAAAAAAAATATAGCGGTAGATACTTTCATCTACCTTGTTACAATCGGAAGCGTTTACACGCTTTTGTGCTTTATTGTTGTGCTGCTTACGCAGACACAGTTCTGGCTCTTCTGGCCCGGGTACGGCATCGGGATTTACTCGCTCGTCTCCCCTATTATGTTAATCGTTTATGCCGGAGTTTATGCCGCTTACAAAAAATATCTCCGCGCCCGCTTTTCAAAGTGGATGCTGTATTTTAATTTTCTATATCTCTTCTTCCTCCTCGGTTCTCTAATATATAGTTTGATTTTTTATAAGGAGTTGTAGGATGGATTTCCTTCCTTGCAGGTGCTAGAGCTCACTTGCACCTGATTAATCATGTGCTCAAAGAAATATTCCACATTCCAATCTCCAATTACCAACAGAAAATATATTTTTTTTTGAAAAAACTTTTATTTAACTCAAAATTTGTATGATTATTTCGAGGATAAAATTTTTCCAATGATAATTTACCAACATCTAAAGTTTTTTTTCTCTGTATAATTAAACTATTTTTCATATGTTCAAGTATGAAATATTCATTTTGTAGTTTAGTTTTAAAATTCAATATTTTCTTAATAATTCTAATTAAAATATCTGTTCAGTCAACCAAATGAGTATTGCTTTATTTAATATTGACTTCTTTAAAAACCTGAAATTGTTTTTAAAACCCCGAAATTTAATTGCAAAAGATAGGGCAGAAACAATTTCTGAGGTAATGGGAATAATAAAAAATCAAAATTTTAAAGGAGTGATTTTTGATGTAGATCAAACAATAGTACCTTACGGTGAAACAATAGTAGATTTAGATATAAAAAATGAAATTCTTGAAATTACAAAAACAACAAAGTGTTGTATGCTTTCCAATTTTCCGAAGACTAAAGAAAAATTTGAAAGATTGAGTGAAATACAAAGGCAACTTGGAATTCCGCTTACATATTCAGATGAGAAAAAGCCATCGCCAAAAGCATTTATGGCAGCTCTAAATATATTAGAAACAAAAGCATCTGATACAGCAATGGTAGGAGATCGAATTTTTACTGATATTATGGGAGCTAATAATGTTGAAATCTATACTATTTATCAAAGACCATTAAATCCAAAAACTGATCCATTTTTTTGGGTTACCATTCCAAGGATAATTGAAAACTTTATCGTTAATGTTTTTAAAATATTTTTAAAAAAATGACTGAAGCTGCACCTGAAATTGAACAAAATAACAATAGCTGGACCCCATTTTCATTGTTCTGCTTTTTCAGTACTATTGGAAGTGCGTTAATAGCAACAATATCATCATTTACTGGTATTGATAGATCTTATCAAGTAATGATTTATTATGCCTCCATAATATGTGTCCTTTTTTTACAGTATACAAACATTAATAAATCAAAAAAGATAAAATCGCCTTGGTATAATTTCTATAAATACTGTCCAACTACAAGTGCTCTTTTTAGAACTTTATTTACTTTATGTCTTTCTACAGTATTTTTTACAACTGTATATCCACCATATCCAACAATACTATATTTTATATACTTCGTTTTCATAGTTACTACTTATGATAGAATTTCTTATCATAAATATTCTTGGAGAAGAGTTCGTATACTAGTTGACCTTGCACTTGCAATTGTAATTTTTACTTATTATGGCGGAATTAAAAATCCTAACTGGCTATTGTTCCTAATTCCAATCTCTACGGTCGCTAGGCGATATCTTTCGTTTAAGACTATCATAATTACAAGTATAAGCATTTTATCAATAATTTTAATTTCAACTTTACCGGTTTTCGAAGCAATTTCAAATTTTTATCATCTTATTCGAATAGAAAATATTCAAGTAGTTAATATTGATGAATTAAAAAATGCGAGTAATTTTAATAAATACCTTGAGGCACGTGACGGATTTGCTAACTGGCAAGCATTTAAGCAGTTAATAATTGTATCCATTTTTTTTATTGTTGTTGCTGTTATTTTTCAAGCAGAAACAAAAATTAGAATTAAGAGAATATTTGATTTTACAGCGGAGCTATTCGATGATTTAATAGACAGTAAAAAAACAATTAATTATGACATCATACGAAAATTATGTCGGGAAATTAATAGCGAAGCACTGTTTGTTTTCGAAAAAAACGACGAGAACTATCTCTTAAGCATGGGGTTTCAAACCCATGCTCTTGAGGGAAACAAACAAAAAATTCTATGTGACAAACAACTATTAACAAAAGATGATTACACACATATTGAAGATTGGTTTAAGGAAGTGCAAGATCTTTTCAAATCAAAAAGAGAAGGTTATGATAATTTAAGTTTATTTACAAAATGGTATCGTGAAGATAATAAATACTTCTTAAAGCACTTTGAAGAAGAAGTTAATGAAATCAGACTTGAGGATGACGAAGACTTAATCACAAAATTTGTGGATTATTTTTTTAATAATGGAATTGTGGCTTCTACACGAAAAAGGGCAAATCTTTTGCAAAAAAAAGATATTGTTGTTCTAGTTCCAATAAGAATAAACGATTCTTATATAGTTTTTATTAACAATCTTCCTTCTAAATTTAAAATAGTACAAAGAGTCTTTTGGGAAGATGGAATTCAAAAAGTAAGAATGATAAAGTATTTAATGAGTTCTGTTCAGGAAATTAAGCCGACAAACCCATTTAACAAATAATTTTCTATTCCACATTCAGTTTTCTTAGGAAATGATTGTTTCAGCCTATATTGGTCTTCCTGACCAATAACTATTATTTTTCAAGTTAAATTATTATTTATGACTGGATTCCCGCCTTCGCGGGAATGACAGTGTAGTGATAAAACAACTCGGGGTTTTCGCCCCGCATACAACTTCTTAAAACCCGGCCTCTGCCTGTTCATGATACGGAGATTCCTTACTGATAGCATCCTTCAACTCCTCTGAAGTAAGATGTACATCCAGCATATTAACAATCTGCTGATGGTTCGGGTCAATTAAAAACACTCTTCCCGGTGCCTTATTTGCATTTAGGAGATACAAAAGTCCGTAGTTCTGCACATCTGTCTTCGTAGCATCGATAGTGTTTTCATCAGTAATATCGTAGCTTAAAAAAACTATCGAAGGTCTATCCGAGTAATAATTTACAACTTCTGTATTCCATCTGGTGTAGTTATCATTCATCATCTCGCACATATCTGAGCGCTGCAGAACAACATAGAGTGAATTGGTTGTCTTAGGCTCTTTGCCATCAAATGTTTCTGCATTCTGCGCGTTTACATTTGCAGTTATAAAAGTAAAAAAGGAAATTACAGCAAGTAGATTTGCAATAATGGTTCGCTTTGAATTTTTCATTTTGAGTTTAATAAGTGGTGCGTTAGTATTAATACGTACATAGAATATGCCAATATAGCTGTTAAGAATGGCAGGTAAAGTGAACAATTAAAAAGCTGCTGAGACATAACTGTCAATTTCGGTGCTTTATGTTTTATAATGTCGTACATCATAGAAGAACTCTCAATCTTTCTCTCTTAAATCTCAAATCCAAAAGAGTTACATTGTGATATATGAAACCCCTGTACGCTAAAATATTTCTTCCGATAATCACACTCATAAATCTTGCGTTCATCCTGATTTTCTTCGGAGGGATATTTTTTACCGAGTATCTGCCGCGGACAATCTTCTTTTCGGACTTCCTTAAATACTATCTCTACGGCTCACCTGTTGTTGCGGCGATTTTTATTTTCTTCTATTATAAATTTCGTGACGTTCATCTGTTCAGATATCAGTCATTCGTTTTCCATCTGAACTTTCTTCTCATTTCCCTCTCAGTAATGCTGCTTATACTTGTTGTTGTTATGAAAGCTTTTGTGATGGAGTAAAGATTTGAACCACCCCCTTAATCCACCTCTTAATCCCCCCTCCTTGTAAACGAGGGGAGGAAAATACCTCTGACACAACTACTATAAATCGTCATGCCTGTCTAAGTAGAATCAAAAAAAACGTTACTTTCAGCGAAATTTTACCATGCCATAGGAACACTATGTGCAAATAGTATATGCATTCGGCACTCCCCGGCTCTGCCCCTAAAACTAAACGTACAAAACCATGAACACAGAACTTCATTACTCGAACCCGAGGAATTACAGAATGCCTGACAGATTATTTAATTCTGGCAGAGTTATGTTTGTTGTATGCGCAATTCTTACTCTTATGATAGTAATTTTTGCAAGCTCAAGAGGTTAATTAACCAATGCCTTTTTAAAGAACTGAGCTCTGCTAATACGGGGCTCAGTTCATTTTGAACAAAAAGCAATTAAATAAAAATAAAATGGAAACAAATAATCACAACTCAAATCAGCCCGGCAGCGACTCCGCTAAGGAAAAACAAAGAGAGTATAACGACAGCTTAGAGAACCAAAGCGATACTGCTATTAACGATTCTGCAAGCCGTTTGCCATCTTCAAAGGATGTTAACACAGATAACGGTTACAAGCAAAAAGAAACTGAAGAGATGGGCGGAGAAGTAGATAGAAAAAAACGCGAGGAGAATTTAGAAAAAGGAAGAGATGAAGGCGGCGCAAAGGACTCTCACGGAGTTAGCATTAACGAAGCTGAAAACTTCGGCGATGAAAACACAATAACTGAAAACACCAAAGAACGCGCTACACTTGACCATACTTCAAGAAGCGTTATATAATTAATTTTAATTGCTTTCCGGCATACTGCTCCCATACTGTATTTGTTACCTGAGGGATATTCCGCCGGGAAGCAATTTTTTTTTTTGCCCAACAAATCCTTATCAAATCCGAAATCAATTCCTCGTTCCCTAGTTTATTTAATATAAAAATTTAATACATAAAAAAATGACCTGTGAAATAAAATTCCACCGGTCATTCTAATTTTACCAAAGTATTCTAAGGTTTACATCATTGTCTCATTTGTTTTTCTCTGTACCCATTCTTTATCCTCATCTGTTCCTGCAGGTCCTTCATCATTAACAATGGAATCATTCATATAATCAGAAGCATTTGGTTCATCTGTTTTATCTCTCAAAATATAATCAGGCGGCTGAGTCATTATTCCCGCTTCGGTGAATCCTGATTTAGTGGCGGTTTGTTTTGTAGTTTCCATTGATATTTTAAATTAAATTTAAAAGATATTTTTGAATTACCCCCTTTAAAACAAAAAACCCATGAACTACTATCTTAGCCCACGGGTATTTTGCTCTCTTGTGTAAAACTGGAAATCTTCTTACTGATTTGAGCGCGCAATCATTTGCGAACCCTCAGCTATAGATTTCAATATATCCTTTGTACCGGCGTCCAGATTATATCTTGATATTACCTGCTTGCTTGCAGGGTCCATTATGATAATTCCTTCCTCTCCGTTATTTGCATATGCAGCATTGTAAACAGCGTACCAGTCAAAATCCCCTTTTAAGTTTGCAGTCATTGCATCGTTTGTAACATCATAAGAAATAAAAACAACCTTGGTATTTTTCGTATATCTGCTCATTATATCCTGTTGAATCCTGTCATAGTTTGCATTGTAAGCCGGACTATCATCTGTGTGCTGAACGATTACATATAAAGTCGGATTCGGTGTCTGCGCAGCTGCCGATGTCTGGAAAACTACTAAGCTCAAAATTACTGTCAGGATTACATACTCTATTGTTTTCATTTGCGGTTTTAATGTTTTGCTGTTGCTTTATTTAATTCCAATATTTGTGCCAAAGTATTTATGCAAAATACGTTTAATTTTGCAGAACGGATTTATTTTTTCGTCAATCATGTCGCAGTGTCAATATCATGTCAGTCACATTAGTAATAACAAAGACCCGTAAGCCACTCTCAAATGATTTACGGGTCTTCTTCTGTTTAAGGAGAAATCAATTATTTCGAAGGGGAGGGATTTCCTCCGTTAATCGATTTCAGTATATCCTGTGTAGATGAGCTTATTGTTGTTGTACCTACAACTTGTTTTGTGACCGGGTCAACCAGTATTACGCTTCCAGGTGTATTATAAGAAGAAATCGAATTATAGATTCCGTACTTATCAAGGTCGGCGCGTGTTGTTGCCATTGTCTTGTCATCTGTTAAGTCATAGTTCAGAAATATTACGCTTGGATCATTTGAATAATAATTTCTTACTTCTGTATTCCATCGTGTCTGATTATCGGTACATATTAAACAGTTGGCAGAGCTTTGTGTGATTACATAAAGGCGTGGACTGATATTTCCATCAGTTTGTGCCTTTGCGTTAACATTAAAAACGATCAGTGCGATTAAGCTAAGGAACAGGCTTAAGATTTGTTTCTTCTTCATGTTTTACCCCATGTGATTTTATGTTATAAATTATCCTTCTTACTCATATGTTTTACAACCTGCGTGCCGAAATTATTCCATAAAAATACTCAGATTTTGAGTGTATCATTTATAAAATTTGTCATCGATGTCCTGTAGTAACTTTAATGTCAAAAAAATAAATGCCGCCTCAATTTCACTCAAAGACGGCATTTATCACCTCGTAAAAAATATAATTTATTTTGTTGCTTTATGTTTCATAGGAGCTGCTTCATTTATATAATTCTGTATATCAGTAGTTGCAAGGTCAACATCAAGCATTTTTACAATTTGTTTTGTGTTCGGATCAATAAGTAAAACTCTTCCTGGGCGTTTGTTAGCATTTACCAAGTCTGTCAGTCCGTATTTATCAATATCTGCTTTTGTGTTTTCAATTGTCTTATCGTTTGTGATATCGTAGTTCATAAAAATAATTGATGGTCTTCCTGAGTAGTATCCTATTACTTCTTTATTCCATCTGTCATAGTTATCCTCGCACATTGTGCACATATCTGAGCGCTGAACAACTACGTAAAGGCTCGGACCGTCCTGCATATAAGTATCGGTCACAGCGCTTGCATCCTGAGCTTTTAATGGCGAGCTGTTTATAAAAATAAAAGTTACCGCCGTGAGGAGAGCAGCGAAAATAATTTGTTTAAAGTTTTTCATATTAGTTTTTTGTTTGATTTATTTCTTAATCTCTAACCACCTGTTAAACAATCGTTATGCCAAAACAGACTGTGAAAAAATTATTAAAATTCAATTAATTTATAACTTAAACCGACACCAATGTCAAAGATGACACATAAATGCATACTCAGCAATTTAAATAAAAAATATCAATTTTCTTACAAATCATTTATTATCAATATGTTATATTTCTAATAAACTGCGAAAAAAATCTTTGCTTGTAAATAGTATTTAATTCATATTTGAGTAAATAAATATGAACATGAAAAAAATCACGCTAACCCTCGTTTTATTTTTACTCTCAAATATCTCTTTTTCACAAAGTGCGTGGCAGGTTGTGACTCTTCCCTCTAATATCACAAAGACAACTCGATTAAATTTTACTGATGCAAATACAGGATTTCTTTTAGCTAATGCTATTTATAAAACTAATGATGCAGGAAATAGCTGGGTTCAGAAAACAACAACTTTAGATGTGAATGCATTTTTCAGTCTTTCATTTTTAAGTTCGAATACAGGTTATTTTTGTCAAAGCAGTGGTGAGATATTTAAAACTACAAATGGTGGTAATAACTGGTTGCAGCTACCAAATAATATAAACGGGTTAGTAATGAAATTTATTAATGTAAATACAGGCTGGATTGCAGGAAGCAGATTTGTTTCAAAGACTACTGATGGCGGATTAAATTTTATTACCGTAAATCTTGTCGATACTGTATATGCAATGTTCTGCATGGATTTTTTAAATGACAACACCGGTTGGGTTGCAGGAATGAAAAGTATATGTAAGACAACTAACGGCGGACTTAACTGGCTGCCTCAAAGCAACTTTGCGCCTTCAATTTCTACTATGGCTTACGGCATGGATTTTATCAATGAATCTACAGGCTTCCTTACCGGTACCGGAGGAATGATTTGCAAAACAACTGATAGCGGAATTACTTGGGAAAAAACAAATCCGGGCACTTCTCTTATGAGAGATATTAAGTTTATTAACAATCAAACCGGATGGGCGTGCGGCGGCGCAGGAAATTTATTTAAAACAACTAACACAGGAATAAACTGGACTGCTATTACAATAGACCCGTCATACGGTCTGATGGATATAGAATTTACCAATGAAAATACCGGATGGATTACAACAAGCACTAATAATCTTCTCAAAACGACTAACGGCGGAGTTGTTTTTATTTCTCAGACATCCTCCGAAATACCGGATAAATTTGAACTGTATCAGAATTATCCAAATCCGTTTAATCCATCTACAACAATTAAATATAAAATAAAAAATTCAGAGCACGTTACTATTAAAGTGTTCGATTCAAAAGGGAATGAAGTTGAAACTCTGGCTAATGAAAATCAAACCGCTGGAAGTTACTCGGTAATGTTCAATGCTTCAAAACTTTCAAGCGGTGTCTATTATTACAAATTAATTTCAAATAATTTTTCTGAAACAAAGAAATTGATTTTGGTAAAGTGAGTGTTTCCCCTCCCCTGCGAAGGGGAGGGATAGGGTGGGGTCTATAACGGATAGTTAAAGTTTGAATTGATAACCACCCCCTGCCCCCTCCTTAGTAAGGAGGGGGAAACCAAGCAAAAACTTATGAAAAAAATTATTTTATTACTCGTTCTCCTCATTTCCCTTCCCTCCTTCGCTCAGATGACTCCCCAGTGGCAAAATTATTATGGCGTAAAGGATAGTCTTGGGATTTTTCCTATGGGAATGGTGGTTGATGACAGTTCTAATACCTATGTCATGGAGGAGGCGGCGAGATTAACATACACAGAAAGTCCTCCTCGTGACCCCTTCATACAAAAAATCAATAAATACGGAGAAACTATCTGGATCAAGAATTTCGGATTGGATATTTCCAGGAAGGAATTTCCACTAAGCATAAAATATAGTTCAGATAAGTTTTTATATTTTTTATGCTCACAATTTGATAGCAGCTTATGGACAATGAATCTTTTTAAGTTAAATACAGAAGGCAATCAAATATGGAAAAAGAGAATAGGCTATTACGATTATCAGTATTTCCAGGAAGTAAATTTAACTTCAACAGGGACTATATATTCAAACGGGGCCAGCTATACAAACGGAAAATGTCTTTATAAATTTAACCCGGCCGGAGAAATTATCGATTCAATTTTTATTGTAATTAACAATATGAATGCAGGAATCGAAAGATATAATCTTACCGCTGATAATAAAGTTTTCATTTTTTCTGAATTATCAATAAATGATATTAAAAATTCATTTATATCTTTTGCCGATACTACTCATAATATTTTTTGGACGAAGGAATTAAATTATAGGGGCAACCCATACGCTTTGCAATCTTCCAAAGATTCATCACTTTATGTCTGCTTTTACAGGGAAGAGACGCTGAACGGAGTAGTACTTTCAATTTATAAATATGATTATGCCGGCAATTTAAAATGGCTAAAAGAACTGCCCGGACCTGTTGCAATAAATAATGATGTTCTATATTACGGCTATTATCCTCATATTTTGATTGATAACGATAATAACCCGGTTATTTCAAGCACTATGAAAGATGCTCAGTTCAGTAGTACCAATACGTTAGCTATAATTAAATTAGATAAGTCAACCGGTAATGAACTGTGGATAAACAGAGTGGATAATTTAATACCGGGCAGCAATGGGATTTTACGAAACTCTGTAATTGATTCTCTCGGAAATATTTATGCTTGCGGAGAAATTATCACCGGTAATATTTATGACTTCGTTATACTGAAAATTTCTTCCTCAGGGCAGGTTTTAAGAATTACAAGAAATAACGGGTTTTTAAATTTTAGATATTTCCCTTATCATTTAGCCTTGGCAAAAAATAATGATTTAATTGTAACAGGAATTGATTTCAATCCGCCATTTTGGGAAAAAGGGGCAACTATCCGATACTCCCAGCCGGTAAATATTACTCCAAGCGGGAATAATCTACCTGATAAATTTTCTCTTAACCAAAATTATCCCAACCCATTCAATCCATCAACTACTATAATTTTTCAGATTCCGAAAAATAATTTTGTGAGCTTAAAAGTTTTTGATATAAACGGCAAAGAAGTGTCGCAGCTTGTGAACGAAAACTTAAATGCAGGTGAGTACAAAATAAATTTCAACGGCGCTGCCCTTCCAAGCGGAGTGTATTATTACAAGCTAACGGGTGAGAATTTTTCTGAAACAAAAAAAATGATTCTGATAAAATAATATGAAAAAGATTCTTATAATAACTCTATTCTTCGTTACATGTAATTTCGTTCACGCGCAATGGATTCAGTATAATCCCGGCATAGCATCAAGCTTCGATAAAATATATTTTATAAATAATCAGACCGGATTTGCAGGCTCAGCTTTCCCTACCTTCCATAAAACAACTAACGGAGGGATTAACTGGGTGCAGATAAGCGGACCTTTATTCGATGGATATGTTCTTGGTCTATATTTTTTAGACGAAACTACAGGATTTTTTGCAACAGGGTTAAGCAGGATTGCAAGAACAACAAACGGCGGATACAACTGGCAGTACCTGGAGTCAGGTGCGATGGAAATCTGCAATTACACATTCATAAATTCAAATACCGGTTTTGCAATCGGCTCTGCTATATACAAAACTACAAACCACGGAGATAACTGGATGCTCATAACGGATTCAGTCTATACTCTTTATGATGCAATGTTCGTAAATCAGCTTACAGGTTATGCATGCGGAGGATACTCAAATTTAATAGAAAAAACCACAGATGGCGGAAATTCCTGGAAGCGCATCGCAACAAATTTAGATAGCACAGGTTTTGCAAGAATATTTTTTGTAAACGCTAATACAGGATTTTTATCCGGGATCAAATATAATAATCAGAACCGCGGGGCATTGGCAAAAACATCAGATGCAGGATTGAGCTGGCAAAGAATAGGAACTGATATTGTGGATTATAATTATTTATCCATTCACTTCTCCAATGCAAATATCGGTTACTTTACATCAGAGCAAAAAATTTATAAGACTACAAACGGGGGGACAAATTTTAATGTTATTTATTCGCGGGAGAATGGCGTTCTAAATGATATGAAATTTTTCGGAGCAGATACAGCTATAGTAAGCGGCTACTATCAGAATGCATTTATATTGAAGACGACAAACGGCGGTAATGTTTTCATAGAACAAACTTCCACAAACATTCCTAAAAATTTTTCTTTAAACCAAAACTATCCCAACCCCTTTAACCCTTCAACCACTATAAGTTTTCAGCTGCCCATTGCCGGATTTATTTCTTTAAAAGTTTTCGATATTAACGGAAGAGAAGTATCACAGCTTGTGAAGGAAAATTTAAATGAAGGCGAGTATAAAATAAATTTCAACGGCGCTGCCCTTCCAAGCGGAGTGTATTATTACAAGCTTACGGTTGATAATTTTTCAGAGGTGAAGAAGATGGTGCTGGTGAAGTAATATTATTTTTCACTCATTATTTATAATTATCTTTAATATACTTTAATACGTGTAGAAAACTTAAAAGTGTATGTTTAAACTTCTTCTGATATTATTTTTCTCATTCATTTTCTTAACTGTACAAGCGCAACAGTGGAAAGTTTGGAATTCTTCTAATTCAAATATTCCCACCAACAATTTAATTAATTTATACATTGATAGTAGCGGTATTATTTGGATTGGTTCAGGTGATTTTGGTTTGATAAGATTTGACGGCATAAATTTCAGTTCTTATAACTCAGGAAACTCACCTATGAAATCAAATTTAGTTAAGTCTATGTCAGTAGATAAATTTGAAAACTTATGGTTGTGTGCTTTTAGACAGGGATCAGGAAATGAAGGAGCATTGATGAAGTTTGATAGAAAAAATAACTGGTCATATTATAATTCTCAGAACTCAGGGATTGAAAACGGAAATCAATTTAGTGTTAATATAGATACAAATAATATTGTATGGTGTATCTATAATTCACTGAGCAAATTTGATGGGACTAATTGGTTTGTTTACGACTCAAAAAACTCTCCCTTAAGACCCTCAACGGCATCCGAAATCTACGTCGATAAACAAAACAACAAATGGATCGGTCTTGATTTCTATGGGTTATATAAGCTGGCAAATGATAATACATGGACCTTGTTTAGTCCTAATAACTCAGGAATTGGAGGAACTATAATAAGAAAAATTAGAGAAGATAATACTGGAAATTATTGGATTAATATTTCCTATTCAGGATTGTGTAAATATAATGCCTCAAGTAATTCATGGCAGAACTGGACTCCTCAAAATTCTAATTTAATTTCTGCACATCCATTAGGACTATTTATAGATAAAAGAAATATCAAATGGATTGGTTTTAATAGTACTGAAACAGGTTTGGCAGAATTTGCAGATACACAATTTGTATATTCTAATCCACCCGTTATTGGAAATGGAACTAACATTTACGATATAAAGGAAGATAAATTAGGTAATCTATGGATAGCAACAGCAAGTGGATTACTTGAATTTAATAAAAACGGTATAGTTGGTATTAATAATTCTTACGTTATTGTCCCTACAGCCTTTGAACTTTCTCAAAACTATCCCAACCCCTTCAATCCATCAACTACTATAATTTTTCAGATTCCGAAAAATAATTTTGTGAATCTGAAAATTTTTGATATAAACGGAAAAGAAATATCGCAGCTTGTGAATGAGACCTTAAACGCAGGCGAGTATAAAATAAATTTCGACGGCTCTGAATTTCCAAGCGGAGTGTATTATTACAAACTGGCGGGTGATAATTTTTCAGAAGTGAAGAAGATGGTGCTGGTGAAGTAATATTATTTTTCACTCATTATTTATAAATATCTTTAATTTACTTTAATACGTGTAGAAAACTTAAAAGTGTATGTTTAAACTTCTTCTGATATTATTTTTCTCATTCATTTTCTTAACTGCACAAGCGCAACAGTGGGTTGTATATGACCCATCTAATTCAGGTTTGCCCTCATATGGTCCTCTGTGCGTTGCAATTGATTCCAATGATGTAAAATGGATAGCTTCGGGAGGATTAAACAGATTATACAGTAATAATTGGATAAATTATAACGTAACTAATTCTCCGCTTCCTAACAATAGAATTCATTGTATTGCAATAGACGGTTCCAATAACAAATGGATAGCCACTGAAGGCGGAATAGCAGTATATAATGAGACCTCATGGACTCTTTACAATAGTTCTAATTCTCCATTACCTTCAAATCTAATTTTTGATATAGCAATTGATCAAAATAACAATAAATGGATTGCAACGCACTTGGGACTGCTTAAGTTCGATGGAACAAATTGGACCATTTACAATACTTCCAACTCGGGACTTTCTAATAATTTTGTAAGATCTGTTGCAATTGAAAAAGATTCAATAGTCTGGATAGGAACAAGTGGAGGAGGAATGTGTAGATTTATTAACGGTAACTGGACTGTTTTTACCGACACAAATTCGGGGCTTAATGCAAATCAAATTTATACAATTGTAATCGATAAAAATAATAAAAAATGGATTGGGTCTGAGAATTCGGGAGGATTATATAGTTATAATGATACTACTTTTACAAAGTATGATAGTTCTAATTCTACTTTATTCGAAAATGGAAACACTGACATAAATAGTATTCGAGTTGATAGATTAAACAAAAAATATATCGGAACAAAATACGACGGACTTCATTATTTCAACAATCAAAGTTGGACAAAATATAATGATTTAAATTCTGGCTTACCGAGTAATTTTATTAATAGTATTAGTATAGATAAATATTATAATAAATGGATTGCAACAGATGCGGGTGGCTTAGCGGTATATAATGAAACCGGAGTTGTAAGTATAAAAAACAGCTTATCAGTAATCCCCGATAAATTTTCTCTGAACCAAAACTACCCAAACCCTTTTAACCCTTCAACCACTATAAGCTTTCAGATTCCAAAAAATAATTTTGTGAATCTGAAAGTTTTTAATATAAACGGACGAGAAGTATCGCAGCTCATAAACGAAAACTTAAATGCAGGCGAGTATAAAATAAATTTTGATGGCTCTGAATTTCCAAGCGGAGTATATTATTACAAGCTGACGGGTGAGAATTTTTCAGAAGTGAAGAAGATGGTGCTGGTAAAGTAATCTAAATTTACACCCTTGGGAATGAGTCGGTAGGAGTAATTTCAAGGGAAAATGAAAATTCAAAATTGAGTAAAAAAAGTTAAGATTTCGTTCAATTATTTGTATGTTAAATCAATAGGATAAAATCGACTTTACATAATCTGGAAATAACTTAATGTTTTAAGAATAATTTATTTTCGCTCTCCAAATTTTCGCGAAACTTTTGCCAATAAAAAAGCCGCTATCCGCGGCTCTAAAATTACTTTCTACTTTCTACCTGCTACTTTCTACTTAGCCAATATCATCTTCTTTATATCCGATGAATACTGAGTCTCGAGTTTATAGAAATAAATTCCCGTTGAGAGTTCGGGATAATTCATCGCATTAAACTCGACTGTATAATTCCCCGCGCTCTGCTGCTCATCAATTAGCTTTGCAACTAACTGCCCAGTCATAGTAAATACGCTCAGGCGGACATTGGAAGCTGACTTAAGCTCATATGTAATAAGTGTAGAAGGATTAAATGGATTAGGTGTATTCTGATGCAGCTTGAAATCAGGTATATCACTGATGCCAAGCTTTAACTCTTCATTGGATATAACAGCATCACTTGCATTAAGCAATGTGAGTCTGTAGAAATAAACACCGTTCTCTGTTTTAGAATCTTTATAGGAGAATGAGTAAACAGTCTCTTCTGCCTTCGTGTCTTTTTTTAGATAATCCGTAAACAGAACGTCATCTACTTTTGTAAAAGCAGCCTCTGAAGATTTACGTGATTCTAATCTGAACTTATAAAGATTATTGGGATTGGAAATTTTCCACGAGAGCGATACCTCGCCCTTTTTTACCTTCGCAGAAAATGCTGATAGCTGGTTATCTGTTTCAGGCGTATCTATAGCATAGGCATTTAGCGCAAATAAAAATATACAGGATAATATCAGGGACCGGATTTTCATTATATCAAATTACCTGTTTTCTTTTAAAAAGTCCAATCTTTTCTGAACTCTTTCTTTCGGGAATAAAAGCTTATCTTTACCATAAATTGCCTCGGGCTGATTGTTAAACACCAGCTCAAATTCATCACTCATTACAATCGCTTCTTCAGGGCAGACCTCTTCGCAAAAGCCGCAGTAAATACAGCGAAGCATATTTATTTCAAACTTTTCAGGATATCTTTCTTTTTCAAGTTGTGTCTCGCCTGCCTGGACTTCAATAGCAAGCGCAGGGCAAACCCTTGAGCACAATCCGCATGCAACGCACCTTTCTTTTCCGTTCTCTTCTACAAGTACCGGACGTCCTCTGAATGAAGGCGGGGAAACCCATCTCTCTTCAGGATACTGACGTGTAAACTTCGGCTTGAACATCTGCTTGAATGTCTGAGCAAGACCTTTTACGATCTGAGGTAAATAAGTTTGTTCAAGTACAGTTAGATCTTTCTTTTTTATCACAGGCATAGATTATATAGTGCGTTTGTTTATCTAATTTAATTTTTTAAACTATACAAATTATAGCTATACAAGATAAAATAAAAATGATTGAATTAAAATTCCTTTTGTTGGTCATTAAACTGTAAATATATTCACCTGTTTATTAAACTGTCTTATTTATATTCTGAATTCTTTTACATCTGTTTTATTTCTATTATCTGAATTCGGTTTCTTAATATTACCTGAACTTCTAAATTGCTTTATGCTTTCTGCTACAACTGTTGAGATTTTAAAACGTTTAAGTTCAGCTGAACTAAAAAGATTTGGCGATTTTATAAATTCCCCATATCACAATTCCACAGCCTCTCTTGAAAAAATTTATAAAATAGTTTTGAAAGCCCGTCCCGATTATTCATCGCCCGCACTGGAATATAAGAACATATGGAAAAAAATGTTCCCTCATGAAGAATATAAAGAGAAACGCATAAAAAATCTGTATGCTGATTTCAGTATCATCCTGAAAAAATTTATCGGCTATGAAGAGATCGCAAATAAAAGCTATGAGCTGGACCTTCTTACAGCTGAAAGCTTATCGGCAAAAAATCTCTTTGACGCTTCTGCAAAATTTATAAAAAAAAGCATTGCCAAACATGATACAGGACTGATTACCGATCATATAAAGCTCTTATACAATCAAAGAATAAATATTATTCAAAGAGATAATTTTCAGCATGCCGGCGCTGAAACGAAAGAGCAGGATTACAGGAATGTTCTGACAGTAATTTCTGAGTCCATGATAACCAGGTTCCTCAGAATAACATATACTGAAGCCTATTCTATTGCTACTGAAGAAGCTATAAGTTCTGAAAAAGGAATAATGATAGTTGATGCATTCTTGAATGTGTTTGACATGGAGAAATTTTTAGAAACTTTAAAAAGGGAAAACCATAAATATTATTCTTATTTAAAAATAAATTACATGCTCTACTATCATATGAAGTCTGATATAAATGAAGAGCAATTATATGATTTAAAGAAAGAGATTTTCAATATAATTCATAAGGTTGAGAAGTGGGAAGCATACACTTTTATATTCAGGACAATTGATTTAATCCTTGTTAAAATGGTAAGGTCTGACAGAAAATATTACCGCGATATATTAGACTTTGCAAATCTGTTTCGTGAACTTAAAATCTTCCCTGATGACTCAGGCAATGTTTTCACAATTGGCTGCTTCAGAGATGCATTTATGCCTGCTATAATTTTGAAGGAGTATGAATGGGCGGAAAATTTTGTTTATGAGTACGCGCCTTACCTCGCAGAAGATACCAGAGAGAGCGAGCTTAACTACTGTCTCGGCATTTTAAGTTTTAAGAAAGGAAAATTTGAAGAGTCGTTAAATTACCTGAACAAATTAAAACTCGTTCATCTGGTGCAAAAAATTTCTATCCGTTTTTATTATCTGATGAACTATATAGAGCTGAAAGCATATGAAACTGCGCTTTCCTCTGTACAGACATTAAGACAATATTATAATGACAATAAAGATATGCCTGAAATATTTACAGTCAATTTTACCGAATCACTAAAATATTTTCAGGAAATAATAAAATGCGAAATGGAAGGGAAAAAAATTGACGGCTTTCTTTACGAAATTGCTAAAAACGGGAAAAATTTTAACCATAGACAATATATTCTGGAAAAAATGGAAAAGCTGCTGTGAGTTATGGATTATAGTTATGATAGTTATTTATAAAAGCAATGCCCCTTCTTAAAAATTAAAGAGACATTACTTTATAAACTTTTAACTTTGCAACCTTCTACTTAATAAGCACCATCTTCTTCACATCTGAAAATTTATCTGTAGTCAGCTTATAAAAATAAGTTCCGCTTGGAAGCCCTGCCGCGTTAAAATTGACATTATAATATCCTGCCTGCTGGACTTCATTTACAAGTTGATCAACTTCCCTTCCATTCATATCAAATATTTTCAATGAAACGAAATTTGTAACCGGCAATTCGTAATTTATTTTTGTGGTTGGATTAAAAGGATTAGGAAAGTTCTGCGATAACACAAATTTTTTGGGAGCTCCGATTATGACTTCACTGGCTAAATCATAGTAATGGAAGTTGCCGTTGAAATCTATCTGCTTTAATCTGTAGTTATATTTGCCTGAAGTATTATTTACATCTGTAAAAGAATAATTGCTTGGAGTGTTAGTGTTTCCATGTCCTACTATGTTGCCTATTTTTTTCCATACCAATGCATCTGATTTTCTTTCTATATCGAATCCCGAATTATTCTGCTCTGAGTTTGTTGCCCAGCTTAAATTTACGTTACTGCCATTTATACTTGAGGTGAACGATGAAAGTTCGACGGGCAATAAATTTTCTACGTTTCCGGCCACACCAAAATCTGAAAATGAGGTTCCGTTGCGATAATATAAAACAGGATTTATTGTTGTGCCCGTGGTAGGAATATAGTTTGAATAATTCCATCCCCATGGATTTGAACTGTCATGTCTTTTTATAACTGTGATATAATTAATATTTGAAACATTCGGAATTGCATCTCCTGTAAGCTCAAGATTGTAATTAAATCCTGCAAGCCCGTCCCCTGCTGATATTGTCCAGTATTGCGGCGCAAGATTAATGAGGTTCACATGCATTTCAGGTGCAGGAATATAATTACCGTCCCCTTGCGAAGGCAATGAACCTGAGCCTGAATTATGAAATGTAGCAGTCAGCGTGCCGCCTGTTGCAACTGAATTAAATGAAATCTTTGCCTGGGCAAATGCGCCTGAACCGTTATCTAATGGAAAAATTTTATTCAACGCTGCTCCGGTTGAAAACCATCTTTTGATTGTTCCTCTTATCGAACCGCCGTTTCGGATTATTTCACCCGGATTAGAAACACCTGAACCGATTGTTATTGTATTTCCCCCAGTATTTAAAAATGCAGCGCTTTGTTCAAGCGTAAGAGTTCCGTTAATATTTAAGTTACCGCCAAGAGTAACAATCTGATTGTTGCTGATATTGAGATTATTCAAATCAGTTAAGCTCGATGGTATAGTTATACCCGGCATAAATCCTGAAACGATAAGATTAGAACTTGATGTACCTGTAAGATTTGTAATTGTGCCCGATAATGGATTACAAATATTAAGCGTTGCCGGGCCGATATTCAATGGTCCCGATAAAGTTACTGCTCCGGTTACTATTACCGTTCCGCTTAAATTTACTCCTGCAGCGTTTACAGATTGAAGGTTTGCATAAGTACCGGCGGGAATTGTTTGAGCAGTAATCCCTGAAAAACTATACATACCTCCGTCACTGTTGCTGAATGAATTAGTTGTAAAGCCGGTGACCTGAGTTGTAAGATCTCCTGCCAGGCTTAATTTCCCGCTGGACGAGCCTTTTAGAGTACTTGTACCTTTTCCCGTTAAGTTATAATTGTTTAGTTTTGCAAAGCCTGATATATTTGCCGTCCCATTATTGATATTAATGCTGCTTGTAAACAACACACCTGCTGCCTGATTATTGCTGATTGTAAGATTATGTAAATCCGTTACAGATGATGGTATGACAATTCCGTTTCCTGTTCCGCCAACCGTGAAATTTGAGTTAACATTTGAAATTAAATTTGTTCTCGTTCCCTGAATAGCATTTCCTATACTAAGAGTCTTTGCACCGATGTTAAAATTGCCTGATGTTAAAGTTAAAACCCCAGAAATAGTAATATCTGAACTCATAGTAACACCCGAAGAATTATTTATTGTAACATTGGTTACAGTGGAAGGAAGTCCGTTTCCTGTAAACTGTGCTGCCTCACCATTGTAAATATAGTTTGCTGATGCGTTAAAATTTCTCGTTGTAGTCTGAACATTTCCTGCTGACCCTGATGTTGTTATTCCATTTGCCGAGCCGATGTTTATATATGAACCTGATGCTGCCGTAAACGATGCTGCACCTGATTCAAGTAGAGAGTATGAACCGAATGAAATTACTCCACCCGATAAAACTGTGAGAGCCTGTGACGTTACGAGAGATATATCGCTTGTCAGTACTGCTGCCGATCCTGAATTTATAGTCCAGCTGTTCCGTGAGATTACTCCTCCGGTGCTGCCCGACTTTACACAAGTGTAGAGGTTAGATTCGTTAAGCAATGTCTTTACTCCCGCATTAGTAATAATTGAATTTGCAAAAACTGTAACGTTATCAACTCCGAATTTCCCGTGTGAAGAAAATCCGTCTCTACCTGTTCTGTCTGATGCGCTGCCTGAATAAGCATAAATTCTGATTGTAATGGTGCTCCAGTTATCTGCTCCGGAAGGTAATGAAAAGATGCCTGAGTTTTTAAAAGTACCATTGCCCGTAAGCACAGGTGATGTTGTAGCAGATAAAAAATTGATTCCGTTGCCGCTGAATAAAACTCCTGTTCTTGCAGGTCCGTCTTCTTCCGAAGAATTATCGAATGAAAGTGTTATACCTCTGAATCCTGATGTATTTACAACAAACTGATAATAATAATCTGCGCCTGTTCCCGGGTCTGTTGTTTCACTGCTCCAGCCACCTTGCTGTGTAGTAATTGCCTGACCTGTTGCTGCCCCAAGATTAAATAGTCCTGCTCCATTCATATTATCAATATGCACAGCCGAGCCGTGCCCGCCAAACTTCTCAAGAGCTCCGCTTCCGGAGTTTATTTGCGCTTCGACTGAATTTTGAAATGAAGTACGGTCAATATTATCTTCGAAATCGTAATATAAAATCGGAATTTGAGCATTTAAACTCTTTGTCATAATTATTAATAAAGCCAATAAAAGAACAATTTGGGATATTTTTTTCATAGGGAGATATTTTTTATACCGGATTTAAAATAATTTCAACAAAGATATTCTATTGCGAATACCTTAGCAAAAAGAAATTTTTTTAAAATCCTGCTGAAAAATTGTTTTATCTCACACTATTTTAATAATTTTACATATATTTGACACTATTTTTTATCATCTGAAATTTAAACTAAAAAATATAGTTTACATACTATTTTATTGATTTAATTTACATTAATTCAACAATATAGAGCCCTTATATAAAGTATTACTTTATATAAGGTGATAAATTTAGAAAAAATGAAAAATACAATGATAGGAGTAAATTCTGCTTAACTCACTTTAGAACGTGGTGGAGATGGACTATTCTCTAAAAAAAGCCCTGAGGAAAGAATCCCACAGGGCTTTGATCTTAAAATTTAGTTTAAATTTTATTTAACTATTGTAAGCTTCTTCGTCTGTGTAAACTTGTCAGTCTTTAGAGTATAATAATATGTTCCTGATGATAAATTGAAATTAGTTGAATTGAAGTTGACTTCGTATGAGCCGGATGTCAGAGTTGAACCGTTCATTAACTCTGCAACCATTTTTCCCTGTACATTATAAACCTGCAATGTAACCGCCTGCGTTTCAGGGATAGAGAATTTTATTTTTGTCTCGGGATTGAACGGATTAGGATAGTTCTGCTCAAGTGAATATTTCTCCGGTACAACTCCGCTTATCTGATTTACATTTGTAGGGAAATCAACAATGGCTGTGTAGATACTCATGTTACTGCTTGAACTACCGTTTAGTCTTGCCCAGATAGGACGAATCTTCCCGTTGTATGCAGAGACGTTTGTGTAGTCACCAAAGAATACTCCCGACGTAGGAGTGAACGGTGAGCTGCTTACTTTGAAATTTGTAAAGGTCTCGCCGCCATCCGTTGAGCGCGCCATGTAAACATCCGTAGCATTGCCTGATGTATAATTTCTTCTGTCATAGAAAACAAAATATAGAATACCTGTTTTCTGGTCTATTGTCATCCATGTAAAAAATTGCTGTTTACCTGCAGGATCATCGTTAACTCGTTTTACAGCGCTCCAGTTTGCGCCGCCGTTAGTAGATTTTATAAGCCATACATCTGTATCAGTCACTCCGTTTCTCTGGTCAGTCCAGTTTATATAAATTGTTCCTCTGTTAGGTCCGTTGCTTAAGTCACAGGCCGTAATAGGTAAGCCGTTTGCTCTGTAGATTCCGGGTACACCGTAATCCCATCCGCCCGGGTGAGCCGTTACAAAAATATCATTGGCAAGCCAAGTGTTTCCGGCATCAGTGGATTTATCCATAACAATTCCAAGCGGTCCCGACCATGCAACATAAATTTCACCGTTTGGTCCTACACAAGGAACAGCGCCTTCAACTGTGTTATCGGCATCGATACAGTCACCTGCCCTTTGATTAATTCTTGTTACTGTACTCCAGTTTGCTCCTCCGTTTGTTGAACGCGCAAAAACTATATTGGAACTGTCGGAAGGATTTGAACTTCCATAGCTGTCAAACTGAGTCCATGTTACATATAAATTATTGTTACGCGGGTCAACACATCCCCAGGCTTTATCCTGCTGCTTAGGTGGAACATATCCGACTGAACTTCCGTCAGACCAGTTAGCACCTCCGTTAGTTGATTTCTGAGCAACTATTCTATCAATGAAATATCCTCCGTTGGGATTTGTTAAGTGCAGATAATAAAAATTGCCAAGTGTATCTGTGAACAATGCAGGGTCGCCCCAAACAGAATAAGATGAAGTAAGGTTAGCCTTAGTCCAGTTTGTGCCGCCGTTAGTCGAATAATAATAGCTGCTGATATTAGCGCCCCCCACTACCTGGTTTGGATTTTTAGGATTTATCCAGATAGAAGGTTCATTTGGTGATGATGAGCCTGAATCTATTCTTATGTTCGTATATTGCGCCCATGCAACAGACGAGCTGAATGTTAATATTAAAATAAAGAGTAAGTACTTTTTCATTTTAGGTTTAGTTTTATACTGCAAAGATAGTACAGGTGGATGTATAGTTGTAGTCAAAAATAAGATGTGATTTGATAATTATTTCTCTCTCAACTTTAGCCAGAAATAAGAAACACTATTATTTTAAAAAAAGAGCTTCCTTTAACCTCCCCCTTAATCCCTCCCGTCAAGGCGGGACAAGCTCTCCTTAGTAAGGAGAGGGAAACGATAACTTCTTTTATGTAGAGTAAAGCTAGAATAACTCCTAAATAAGGAATGTAAATCACGAGAATAGAACCCCATCCTTTATAAGGAGGGGGCAGGGGGAGGTAAATTGCGACTAATTTCTATTTCATTCTTAATCTTATTAAGAACATTATCAATTGATTTATAGATTTCTTCATTTGAAAATCTAATTACCTTTATTTTTCTTTGCTTCAAATAATTTGTCCGAATTTTATCATACTCAATTGCATCTTTATCATCATGCACTTCACCATCCAATTCAATTCCTAGTCGGAGTTCTATTGAATAAAAATCTAAAATATATCTATCAACACTGTATTGCCTTCTGAATTTTATCCCATGAAATTTCTTATTCTTTATTTCATCCCAAAGTAACTGCTCTGCTTTAGTAGAATTGTTCCGAAGAAATTTTCTCGCTTCCTTTTTTTCGGGTTTGTTGTAAAGCTTCATCTCAGCCGATTGAATTCTTGCCTTTAACCTCCCCCTTAATCCCCTCCTTAGTAAGGAGGGGGAAGAAAATTCATTAAAACTTATAATAATAAAAAAACAGCCGACAGATGGTGAATTACAGGGGCACCTGAAGGCTGTTTCACTGGTATTATAAATAATACCAAAATTTGATTATTATATTTTTTAGAACAAATCTATTTTACTAAAACCATACTTTTTATAGAAGAGAATTCATCTGTTTTAAGAGTGTAATAATAAACACCGGATGATAAATTTGCTCCAGAGAAATCTGCTCTGTACTCCCCTGCCTGCATGAACTGATTTACAAGGTCGGCAACTTCTCTTCCCATCATATCATAAACTTTCAAGCTTACGTTCTGAGCTTTAGGGATTGAGAAATTTATATTTGTTATAGGGTTGAACGGATTCGGATAATTTTGTTTAAGCTCAAATGATTTTACTGTAGAAGAAATATTAGTAATAGCTGTTGTTGTTCTTCTAACATAAAAAGTTACCTCCTGAAACTGAGACGGATTATCATTATCAAACATTCTTACAGTTTGAGTACCAACACCAGGGTTCGGAACTGTCCAGGTAACTTCAAAAGTTGAATCAACTTCTCCCGGAGCTAAATCAACTGTGCCGGATGGAGGAATAATTTCCGTATTCACATAGCATAAACCATAACACATATCAGCAGCCCAACCCGAAGGAATAACTCTAGCCATCTTCTGAAATTTTATGTGCAATGTTGTAGCGCCTGTATTTCTCATTACTGCATAAGTATAATATGTATCGAATGTACCGCCGTTTTCATAACGCGCAGTATCAGCCCCTAATTTTGTAAATGTAAAACTCTGCGATTGTGCGCATGTTGCAAATGCGAGCACCGCGAAACAAATAAGTAATGCTTTTTTCATTTTGGTTGGTGAATGATGATTATGTAATATTTTTTAATTTAGTTTAATAGTCCCTGCAGCCTGTTGAAGTTCTGCTTAGCCGCAAGATATTCAGGGGCAATATCTTTAGATTTTCTGTATTCTTCAACTGCCTCAAACCACAGCCCTTTCATTTCAAATGCTCTTCCTAAATTTAGATGAGCAAAATGAGGGGCATCGTATCGTTTTGCATTTAATGCCATTTCAATAAAAGGAATAGCCTCTTCCACTTTTCTTTGTGCAAGAAGATATGCGCCAATATCGTTATACGGATTTCCGTAATCGGGGTCTATTTCAATTGCGTTTTTACATTCTTCAATCGCTTTCTCGTAGTTACCAAGTAGCGAGTATGTCCATCCTAAAAATGTGTGAGCTTCAGGGGTTGGAAATAATTCTATAGATAAATTATAGTTCTCAATTGCCTGTTCAAGTAATCCTTCAGACTGAAATTTGAATGCCTTATTAAAATAATCCTTTGACTGTTCAACTAAATTCTTATAATAGTTTTCTTTCATAAGTATTTTAATATTATAAACTAACCCTGCATATTTAAAGTTTCATGTGAACAAACATAGCAGTAATGAAAAGTATTTTCAAGGTTTAAAAAAATTATTTCGCAGAAGTAAGATTTAACCACAGAGGACACAGAAATTATACCGAGAACACAGAAAAGAATATGAATAAAACTAGTTTTATTGGTTAAAAATCGACATTAATTAAATCTGTGCTCTCTGTGTGCAAAATCTGTGTTCTCTGTGGTTAATTTTCAAAAAGTGTGATTTCACTTTCTTATTACATAAAAATTTAAAATATTCAATTAATCACCATTTTTGCATAATATAAAAAGAGAAACAGAGAAATAAATGAGTTTAACGGGGGTAATACTGGGTTCGGGGCTTAACAAATTTTCAGAAGAGATTGAAAACAGCGAAATTTTGCTCAAAGACGATTCTGGATTTCATAAAAGAAAAATCATAAAAGGTACTATAAACAAAAAGCCGATTGTCGTTTTCGAGGGCAGAAGTCACTTTTACGAAGGATACACTCAGGATATGGTTTTCCAGAATGTGAATAAGGCAATTGAGCTGGGCGTCACAAATCTGATTATAACAAACGCTGCCGGCGGAGTGAATCTTAATTATAAGGTCTCAGACTTAATGCTTATTACTTCTCATATTGATTTAATGAACAGAAAAATTTTCCAGCCGAATAAATCGTGCTTCCATCACCCAACTTTATCTAAAGTAATAAAGCTTGCAACAGATAATAACATTAAATTAAGGCGAGGGACTTATGCAGCTTCATCCGGACCTGCGTACGAAACCAAGTCAGAAATTCTTATGCTTCGCAAAATGGGAGCGGATGCCATAGGCATGTCAACCATTCCGGAAATTCTTTACGCTAAGAAAAATAATATTAACGTTATAGGAATTTCCTGTATCACAAATCTGCTGAGAGTTTCCAACAACGGAAAAACTGAACATGCTGAAGTTGTTGAAGCGGGTTTAAGCGCATTTAAGAATTTTTCAAATCTTCTCAGAACAATCGTTACTAATTCTTAAACTGAAATATTTTAAAATGATAGTAGATACTCACGCCCATCTTTATTACGAAGATATATTAAACAACATAGATGAAATTTTAAAACGCGCGGAAGATGCCGGAATAGAAAAAATCATTGCTCCCGCCGTTGATTACAAAACATCGATGCAATTGCTCGAGCTTACAGCAAAGTATCCTATGGTTTACGCTGCTTTAGGTATTCATCCTACCGATGTAAATAAATATGAGTATTCGGAATTGGAGAAGATAGAAAAACTTTTTGATAACGATAAGGTTGTCGGAGTCGGTGAGACAGGTTTAGATTATTACTGGGATACATCTTACAACGATAAGCAAAAAGAATTTTTCAGACTGCACATAGAAATTGCAAAAGCAAGAGAGCTGCCTGTTATTATTCACACCCGCAATTCAATCGATGATGCTATACAAGTTGTGAAAGATAATTACAGCGAAAAGCTGAAGGGACAATTCCATTGCTTCGACGGCACGACTGAACAGCTTGATAAAGTAATGGAACTGAAAACATTCTATGTGTCATTCACGGGCAATGTTACATATAAGAAATATGCTTTTGCAGATACTGTTGTGAAAGTCCCGATGAATAGAATATTATCAGAGACGGATTCTCCGTTCCTCTCGCCAATCCCCCACCGCGGAAAACCGAACGAGCCTTCCTATATTGTAAACACGATAAAAAAAGTCGCCGAGTTTAAAAATGTAAATGAAGATGAAATGAAGAAGAGTTTCAGAGAGAATGTGACATCTTTATTTAAGATTTAAGAATTAAGCCTCCCCCTCCTTACGAAGGAGGGGGACTGAGGGGGCGGTATAATTTAATATTTAAGGTATGAGAATCCTAAAAAAATTAATATTCTAATACTGTGTCTCTCAATTCTGTATACAATTTTATTATTTTTTTATTTGCATAAGCCAATAAATTCATTCAACAGATTAGATTTTGATATCACAGGTTACGCATTAATTTATGCAGTATTAATTTTTGTTTTTTCTATTGTAACGATATTTATCTTCAAAGTTGAAAAAACCATTTTACAAAACTATTTCACTTTTTCTGTACCGGTAATAAATGCCCTCTTATCATTAATAATTTTTTATATAGCCAGAATATTTTTAGTAAGTGTCTGGGTGTAGAACTATACCGCCCCCTTAATCCCCCTCCTTCGTAAGGAGGGGGAAATCAGATTGTCCTAACATAAATCTTCTCCTATTTTCCTTTTTATCCCTCAAAATATTTTTTTATTTTTATTTCATTCATTGAGAAATAACTCCAATATTAAATTAAACGACTTTATCAATTACGCAAGCTTCCCCCTCCTTACGAAGGAGGGGGACTGAGGGGGCGGTTAAATAAGAAAAATGGAAATATTTAATAAACCAGAGTCAAAGGAAAAAAGAAAACATCTTAGAAAAAATTCTACCAAAGCAGAATCAATTCTTTGGGAAGAATTACGTGGTAAAAAACTTTTAGGCGCAAAATTCAAAAGACAATTTAGTGTTGATAAATACGTTATAGATTTTTATTGCCCTAAATTAAATCTTGCAATTGAGCTTGACGGAGAAATCCACTTAGAAAAAGTTGCTATAAAATATGATAAAGTAAGAACACTATTTTTAAATAACCTTGGAATAGAAGTAATCCGATTTAATAATGAAGAAATATTTGAAAGTCTGCCATTAGTTTTAGAAAGAATAAAGGATGAAATTTTAAAATTACGTAGTAATTGATATCGCCCCTCCCGCATCAAGTGCTGGACATACTTTAATCCCCCTCCTTCGTAAGGAGGGGGGAAATAACAATTTACAACTTCTTCAATCGGCATAATATTTGATATAAATACCATAAACTAACACTCGCTTTTTTGTTTTTTTCACTCAAAATGCTTATTTTTAACTGGTATTCACCAAATACAAAAAACTAAACCTCTAGCAAACACAATGAAGAAACTACTATTAGTAGTCGTTCTTTTCGTATGTACTTCTTATTCGTACTCTGTACCTAAAAAATTCTTATTCGATGCAACGATGGGCGAAACTGCCGGAAACGCTGACTGGGTAATTGACGAAGATACAAGCACTCCGCAAAGATATCCTACACCGTTACAATCAACCGTTACACAGTCAACCACTGAAGACTATTGGAAAGGCGCAATCTCGGCATGGGGTATTTCACTTGTTAAACTCGGAAACACTGTAGAAACTCTTCCTCCAAGCGGAGCAATTACCTATGGAAATTCAAGCAACGCTCAAGATCTTTCCAATTACGATGTATTTGTAATAGATGAACCAAATAACGCTTTTACGGCAACAGAAAAAGCTGCAATAATACATTTTGTTCAAAACGGCGGCGGATTATTTTTAGTAGCTGACCACGCAGGCGCAGATAGAGACGGAGACGGCTGGGATGCTGTGCGTGCAATAAACGATTTGATTAGAAATAATTCAGTTCAGTCCTATCCATTTGGAATCATCCTTGACTCCAACAATATTTCCGAAACATCGGTAAATGTTTTAACATCATGGAGCGGAAGCCCTATTCTTAATGGAAGCGTTGGCGCAGTCCAGCAATTGAAATTCTCTAACGGCACCTCGATGACAATTAACACAACTCAAAACGCAAATGCAAAAGGAGTTATATGGCGTAACGGTGCTTCACAAAACAGCGTGAGCATAATGTGCGCAACATCATTGTTAGGGACAGGAAGAGTCTGCATCATAGGAGACAGCTCACCTTGCGATGACGGAACGGGCGCCTCAGGAAATACATTATATCCCGGATGGACAGAGCTGGGTACAAACCACTCAAGCTTATTTCTGAATGCATCTTTATGGCTGGCAAAACTTTCAGGCGTGACTTCTGTAGGAGAAAATACTGCTCCTGTTAGCTTTAAGCTTGAACAGAATTATCCGAATCCTTTTAACCCGACTACAAAAATAAATTTTTCAATTCCGAAATCTGAATACGTGACTCTTACAATTTATAATTCAATGGGAAAAGAGATTAACACACTGGTCTCTGAAAATATCTCAGCAGGAAATTACGAATATACTTTTTCAGGAATGGAATTATCCTCAGGAGTTTATTTCTACAAAATTACCACACCTGACTTTACTCAGACTAAATCAATGACACTTATAAAATAATTTTCCAAGAAAATTATTGAGCAATTATAACTTTGTTTTAAAAAATCCGTTTAACTAATAAGAGTTGAACGGATTTTTTATTTCTCTCCTCTGTATTAAATCTTCAATCTTAATTCTTAATTCTTAAATTTGTATATTTGTTTAAACTCTTAAACCTAATTTGTCTATGAAAAATTACAAACTACTTAGTCCTGATACAGGAGACGGAGGCTCAGTTCCACCACCTCCTCCTCCACCGCCAAATTACAATCCACCGCCGCCACCGCCGCCGCCGCCGAGTTATAATCCACCGCCGCCGCCGCCACCTCCACCGTCTTACGGCAATACACAATTTGGAGGCGTGGACCAGAACAAGGCAAGTACTAATGCCATAATGGCATTGATACTCGGTATAGCTTCTTGGTTAATAGGCTGTACAATTTTAACAGCTATTCCGGCATGGATAATCGGCAGAAAAGAAATTAATGCTATTAATGAAGGACGTTCTTCAGAAGCAGGACGCTCTATGGCAACAATCGGTATGTGGCTTGGTATTGCACACTGTATTGTTGCAGTGCTTGGAATTATCGTAGCAATAATTGCTGTGTTCTTCGGATTACTTGCGGGGATTTCCAATAACTGATGAAAGTTCTTTATAAAAAATTTGATGCTTCGAAAGAAGCATTTGTACCCGAATATAAAACCTCAGGCTCTGCAGGCGCAGACCTGAGGTCTTCTTCTTCTGAAATAATTTCATTGAAAAAAGGCGAACGGAAATTAATCCCTACAAATCTTATTATAGAATTGCAGGAAGGTTATGAAGCCCAGGTACGCCCCAGAAGCGGACTTGCATTGAAAAACGGAGTGACGGTTTTAAATACGCCGGGCACAATTGACTCGGATTACAGAGGAGAAGTGAAAGTCCTGCTTATAAATCACGGAGAAGATGTTTTCGAAATAAATTACGGCGACAGGATTGCGCAGCTTGTAATTGCAAAACATGAAAAAATGGAATTTGTAGAAGATGAAAACTTATCTGAAACCGAACGCGCAGAAGGCGGATACGGCAGCACAGGTGTAATTTAAACTAACAAATAACTTGCCTCTCAATCTAATAACAACTCCCATCGGCAACTATGCAGATATCACTCTGCGCGCTTTGCGATATCTTAAAGAATCCGATTATATAATCTGCGAAGAATATAAAGAAGCCGTTAAGCTTTTAAAATTTTTTGGAATAAAAAAAGATCTTAAAAGAATTAATGAGCATAACGATAACAAAGATAACGAAGAGACGGAAGAAATTTTTCTTGATTTAGTTAACGGGAAAAACATTTCGCTTATCTCAGATGCAGGCACTCCCGTTTTTGCCGACCCCGGCAAAACACTTTTAAAGAAGTGTATCGATTTTAATATCAAGCTTGAGTTTTTGCACGGACCGAATTCAGTCCTTGCTGCTATTGTCCTTTCAGGATTTGATATCAGCAGATTTTATTATATCGGCTTCCTCTCCCCCAAAAGTGAAATAAGAAAAAAAGAAATTTACGATTTAAAAAATCTCAATAAGGTTTTTGCATTACTTGAAGCTCCCTACAGATTAAAACAAATCCTTGGTGACTTTGCAGAAGTATTCCCCAACACACAAATTTTTATAGGCTTTGACTTAACAATGCCCGGTGAAAAACATTTCAGAGGCAATGCAAAAGAAATTCTAACTCAGATAGGGGAAGAAAATTTAAAGGGAGAATTTGTAATTGTGGTGGATGGAAAGGTGCATAAGAATTTGGAGTTATGAGTTATGAGTTATGAGTTATGAGTTATGAGTTATGAGTTTAGAATAATGAATTTGTTTATTAACTTGAAACTTGAAACTTGAAACTTGAAACTTGAAACTTGAAACTTGAAACTCGAAACTTGAAACTTGAAACTTGAAACTTGAAACTTGAAACTTGAAACTTGAAACTTGAAATTTGAAATTTGAAACTGATTTATGATAACAATCCTTACACAAAACTCACACGGATGTCATCCGGTTGATTTAAAAGATTTCAATTCATGGGATACAGGCAATGAAAAGGAATTTGCATGGATAGATATGTGGCAGCCGGAAGAAGACGAAGCCAATAAAATCCTTAAAGATATTTTTAATTTTCATCCGCTGGCAATTGAGGACTGTTTAAAATATCTGAATAAAAATGAAGATGTCCATCTTCCTAAAATTGATGATTATGAATCATATCTCTTTCTGGTATTTAACGGTATTACTGTTTCAGAAGACTACACTCACTATAAACAATTTTCATTAAGCTGTTTCATCGGGCATAATTTCATAATCACGGTTCATAATGAGAGGGAGAAAAATTTTATTCTTGCCGCCGTAAATGCTCAGTTAAGAGAGACAATTCTTAAAAAAGGACCTGATTACGCTCTGCATATTATTCTGGATTCACTCGTTGACAGATATTATCCCGTGCTGGATTACATTGAGGAAGAGATTGACAGAGTGGAAGATTTTGTTTTCAAGATGCAGTCTTCAAATACTACTCTCCAAAAAATTCTCGAAATGAAAAAACAGCTGATAAAAATAAGAAGGATTGCAAGTTATCAGAAAGAAATATTATTTAAGTTATACCGCGGTGAGTATGACCTGATTTCAGAGGAAGAATCTGTTTATTACAGGAATGTATATGACCACTTAGTAAGAATTGTTGACAGCGCAGAATCTTATAGAGATGTTGTTACAAGTATGCTGGATTCATATCTTTCTATCGTGAACAACAATATGAATAACATTATGAAGAGACTTACTATCATTGCTACCATTATTTTACCTTTGAATCTTATTACCGGAATATATGGTATGAATTTCGACTACATGCCGTTCCTTCACAGCCAGCTCGGATTTTTTTCAAGCATAGGAGTAATGGTAATAATTATAATTATTATGTTGGTTGTATTTAAAAAAGCGGGATGGATAACTATGAGTGATTTTAACGCCGCAAAGCTGAAGAGAATAGATAAATAAAATCATTTTAATTCTCTTCCCCCTCCTTCTCTAAAAAGTTGATTATAAATCTATAGGAATAGTAAAGCAAAACTCCTCCCTTGAGGGAGGTGTCGAGTGAAGCGAGACGGAGGGTGTTCAGTTATACACCCCTCCCTCCGCTTCGCGGAGTACTCCCATCGGGGGAGAGTTTTAGAACAATAAGTCTATAATTGTTTTTTAAAGGAACTACTATTTTATAATTGACCATATTACTCAAAACATTTTCCTTAAAATAAAAAAAGGTAAAGAATGTGTAAATCCTCTATCCGAAGCCATAATTGTAAAAAATTTTCACAACTTAATTCCGGGCAACGGGCTTACACAATTGATATATAGCCGGAACCTCTTCCGGCACTGTATATATCCTTCTTCACCTATGGAAACATTCGGCGAGATTTTTTATCTGCAATGAAATTTAATTATGTAATTATCACTCCAGAGGATTTACGATATGAATCCTATTGAGTCTCACCGAAAAATTAAAGCGGCAAGTAATATACGATATGGAATTGGAATTTAATCCTTTCAAACATATCATACTCACCGCAAACTTTTTGTCCGTGTAAAGTCAATTTAAAGTTTTAATAAGGTGAGATAGTCACCATAAAATGTAATTGTATCTTTTACATAATATCGATTTATCTCACCTCAGAAAATGTATTTACTGCTTTACTATTTTTAATGAACTTGTTATATATTAATTCAATACCTGTGCCAAAAACCTATGATGAAAATATTATAATTATTAGTTGTATTTGAAGATTGCGTAAGTGAATTAACATTTTACAAGGCAGGACTGTCAGTCATTATGAAATTATTGTCCGTCAAATGTTAGAGTAAATTGGGACTATTCTTGAATTTATTCTTGAACTGATTAACAAACTTGATAATGAACTTCTTATAACGAATAGAAGGGAAACAATTTCAAAGAAAAGTGAAGAATACCATTGATACCGCCCTCTTAATCCCCCTCCTTATAAAGGAGGGAGAAACTATAAAATCTCACCTTTTACAAAAACTAACTTTAAACTGTTTAAACGCAGTTTTTTCACTATGAAACTGCATTGATAAAATTCTGCATTTTGAGTAACTTATATGGTGCAAGTAAGTTATAAAACCTCAGGCGTTAACATTTCCGAAGCTGACAAATTTGTTAAAGCTATAAGCCCGCTTGTAAAAAGTACTTTCACTAAAGGTGTTATACAGGGCATCGGAAACTTTGGTTCCTTCTACCAGATAGACTTCAAAAAATACAAATCTCCCGTTCTTGTTTCGAGTGTTGACGGAGTAGGAACAAAACTTAAAATTGCCGCTCTTTTAAATAAGTATGATACAATCGGTGAAGACCTCGTTAACCATTGCGTAAACGATATTGCCGTATGCGGCGCAGTTCCTCAGTTCTTTCTTGATTACTATGCAATTGGAAAGCTGAAAAGCAAAGTCGCTCAGGAAGTTGTAAAAGGACTTATCCGCGGATGCAAAGCAAACGGTTGCTCACTCATCGGCGGTGAAACTGCAGAGATGCCCGGAGTTTATCATGATAACGATTTTGATCTGGCTGGTTCGATAACAGGTATAGTAGAAAAGTCTAAAATACTCGATAAGAAAAATGTAAAGAAGGGCGATGTGCTTATAGGACTTCCCTCAACGGGACTTCATACAAACGGCTACTCACTTGTAAGAAAAATTTTTGATACAAAGGCGAAGCTCAATAAAAAATATTCAGGACTTACGAAAACATTAGGCGAAGAGTTACTTAATACACACAGGTCATACTTAGATATAATACAAAGTTCTTTAAAGAAATTTAAGATAAAATCCATCTCGCACATAACAGGCGGAGGAATAGAAGGCAACACAAGACGAGTTGTTCCGAAGAATCTTAAAATAAAAGTTGATTACGATACATGGGAGCGCCCCGCAATATTTGATATCATACAGGTAAAAGGAAACGTTGACGAGAAAGATATGAGAAGAACTTTTAATCTGGGAATCGGTTTAATATTTATAGTAGCCCCTAAAGATGTTCTCAGATTCAGAAAATTTTTAAAATCACAAAACGAAACACCCCTTTTTATAGGTAATATTCACTAAATCTTAACCACGGAGGATTCTACAATGGAAACAATGGAAAAAAAATCTACAGCTACAAACGGAGTCGGTGCAGTCCCACACATTGATGCAGCTAATGTTCAGGACGTTCTAAAAAAATATATGCTCGTTGACGGATTTGATATGACTCTAGATATAAAAAAATCACAGGGCTCATATCTTTTCGATGCAAAGCATGGGAAAAGATATCTGGATTTTTTCACATTCATTGCATCAAATCCTCTCGGGATGAATCATCCGAAAATCAACAACGATGAGTTCAAAAAGAAACTTGGCGAGGTAGCAGTTTCAAAGCCATCTCTGTCCGATATATACTTACAGGATCAGGCTGAATTTGTTGATACATTCTGGAAGCTTGCAGTCCCCTCTTACTTCAAGTACTCATTCTTTATTGAAGGCGGAGCGCTTGCTGTTGAGAATGCATTGAAAGTTGCAATCGACTGGAAAGTCAGAAAGAATTTTGCAAAAGGTTACACAGAAGAAAAAGGTCATCAGATAATTCACTTTAAGGAAGCTTTCCATGGAAGAAGCGGATATACAATGTCTTTAACAAATACTTCACCTGAGAAGACGAAGTACTATCCTAAATTCCACTGGCCACGAGTTTCAAATCCGTACATCACTTTTCCTCTTAACGAAGAAAATTTAGCCGCAACAGTTGAAAAAGAAAAAGCATGTATAAACGAAATTCATGATGCATTAAGAAAAAATAAAGATGATATAGCAGCGATTATACTTGAACCGATTCAGGGTGAAGGCGGAGACCATCACTTTAGAAAAGAGTTCTTCCAGGAACTCAGAAGAATCTGCGATGAAAACGAAATCATGTTCATACTTGATGAAGTGCAGACAGGTATTGCTCTCACAGGTAAATGGTGGGCACATCAGCATTTTGTTCAGCCGGATATAATTACATTCGGAAAGAAGATGCAGGTCTGCGGATTATTATGTACAGACAGAGTTGATGAAGTTCCGGATAACGTATTCCACGAACCAAGCAGAATAAATTCTACATGGGGCGGCAACATAACTGATATGGTGCGATCAAAAAGAATTCTTGAAATAATAGAAGAAGATAATTTAGTAAAGAATGCAGAAGTAATGGGTGAATACATGCTTGCGAAGATAAAAGAACTTTACGAACAATTTTACGGTTTAGTATTAAGTCCCAGAGGTAAAGGCCTTATGTGCGCATTCAGCTGCAAAGATACTGAAACAAGAAATCAGGTTATCAAAAAAGCGCTTGAGTCAGGCGTAATGGTTCTCCCATGCGGAAGAAGAACAATAAGATTCAGACCTCCGGTAAACATTAACAAAGCAGAAATAAACGAAGGCTTCGATGCACTGCATAAAGCATTGAAGTCGTTTTAAAAATAGTTTAATAAATAATTAAAAAATAATTTTGTCATTCCTGCGAAGGCAGGAATCCAATCATAAAGTTTAACTGGATCCCGGGTCAAGCCCGGGATGACATCGAAAAAAATGATATCAGAAGACGCAAGAAAAATTTTTGTAAAGTATTTAAAAGAGCATGCGCACAGAATAACGAATGAAAGATTTCTTATTCTTGATGCCGCTTTAAATATGGCAGGGCATTTTAACGCTGATGAACTGTACTTAAAAATGAAGAATGAATACCTGAACGTTTCAAGAGCGACCGTTTACAAAACTCTTGACCTGATGAGCGAGTGTGACCTTCTTACAAAGCACAATTTCAAAGGCGAACGTACACGCTACGAAACGAAATTCGGACGCAACAATCATTACCACATCATCTGTGTTCATTGCAACAGAATTCTTGAATTTGAAGATCCGAAAATTGAAAAGCTTCAGGAAGAAGTCTGCAAGAAAAACGAACTGAAATTAGTTGACCACACTTTACAGGTTTTTGCCGAGTGTAAAGATGAAAAGGCATGCGAATTTAAGCACGATACTAAACACCAATAGAGTTTTAAAAAAATTTGTCTGTATATTTATACAAAGTCTTAATAAGATTTAAACAAAGACTAAATAAAGTTTTTAATTGAAAAGAGCTGACGATTTAAAAATCGGCGAGCGCGCCGTAATAAAAGACGTAGATAATACTCACCCGTCTGCGCACAGAATACTTGAAATCGGTTTCACGCCCGGGCAGGAAATCGAGCTTCTCAATTGCTCGGCATTCAAAGACCCTCTTGCATTTGCAATAAGAGGAACTATAATTGCAATCAGAAAAAAAGAGGCGCATTGTATTCACATTTAAACGAAAAGAAGACTCCGCTTGTAACATTAGTTGGTCCGCCAAACTCGGGCAAGACTACGCTGTATAATTACCTCAGCGGAAAAAAATCCAAGACGGTAAATTATCCCGGCTCGACCGTTAATTATTCTGTTTCTAAAATTCTCAGCAAGCACGAAGTTAACGCCGATATACTTGACTCTCCCGGAATCATTAGCTTAATCCCCACTTCCCCCGATGAAAAAGTTTCTGTCGATACGCTATACAAACATCCCAAGTACGGACATCCCGATATAGTAATTGTAACTGTTGATGCATCGCAGCTCTCACGGCATTTGTATTTAGTGAAGCAGCTGATGGAATCGAATTTCAATCTGATTGTTGTTGTAACAATGATTGATATTCTGAAGCGTAACGGAAAAGATATTGATATTATAAAACTCAGCGCAATACTTGGCTGCTGTGTTGTGAAATTTGACGGTAGAAACGCAGACGGTATAAAGCATTTGCTTGAAAAGACACGCGATAAAATCGTTGCTATACAAAAAGAAGAAATAATTTTACCGATTGCAAAATTTCATATTGATAAAGATAAACTGCTGCTTTCATACAAACAGATTGAAGAGATTGAAGATGAAGTAATAACCGAAAACGGTTTTAGAAAAAACGGTGCACTGGATTTAAACGCTATCAACGAAGAGCTTGTTATATTAAATCAAAGAAGACCATTCGTAAGGCCTGATTCAAAGACTCTTAAGCTCGATAAAATTTTTCTTCATAAATACTGGGGACTTTCAATTTTCTTCCTGATTATGGCATTTACGTTCACTGCTATTTTCTGGATTGCACAGCCCATGATGGACTGGATAAGCGGCGGATTTGAATGGCTCTCAAATTATTCCGGTGATTTACTCGGTGATAATTTATTGAGTGATTTAGTTTCCGGCGGACTTATACCCGGGCTCGGTTCAGTTCTCGTCTTCCTACCGCAGATTTTAATTTTATTTTTTATACTTGAATTACTGGAAGACTCCGGCTACTTAGCGCGGGGCGCGATGCTTGTTGATAAGCCTCTCTCAAAAATTGGATTGAACGGACGTTCATTCGTTCCGATGCTTTCTGGTTTTGCATGCGCTATTCCCGCAACAATGGCTGCACGGACTATTGCAAATAAGAAAGAAAGATTTCTTACGATTTTTATTTTACCGTTAATGTCATGCTCGGCGCGTATTCCGGTTTATGCTTTGCTCGTTGCTTTTTTAACTCCTAAAGATAAGCCATATCTCGGCGGAATATTTTTTACTCTGATTTATATTTTCAGCATAGTATGTTCTCTGGTTGTTGCTGCTATTATGAATAAATTCCGCGATAAAATTGTAAAAGAAAAAGAGGACTCGTCTTTTATACTTGAGCTCCCCGCTTACCGCAGACCAAAGCTCTGGTACAACTTAAAGCACTCATATAAGAATGCAAAGCAGTATGTAAAAAAAGCGGGACCTGTGATTTTAATTCTGTCTCTTGTGCTATGGGTGCTGACAACTTTTCCAAATTACAATCCGTCCATTCCGGATGCGGATAAGTTAAGCGCTGAGGAAGTTTCTTCTGTTAAAAACTCCGAACGTCTCGCAGGCTCATATGCTGCCATGATGGGAAGATTTATTGAACCCGTTATGAAGCCGATGGGAATGGACTGGCGTATCGGCGTTTCTCTTGTTGCTACTTTCGCAGCGCGTGAAGTGTTCGTCAGCTCCTTAGCACTTATTTTCAAAGTGACCGATGACGATGAGTCAAATCATAATAGCCTTCTCACTGCAATGCAGGATGCAAAGTTTGAAGATACGGGTAAGAAGTTATTTACGCCGTCAATGGTTATAGGGCTCGTAATCTTTTTCGTCTTTGCTATGCAATGTTTATCCACGACAGCAATTGCACGCAAGGAAACCGGCGGCTGGAAAATACCTATACTGCAAATTGTAGTTTTTACTTCGCTTGCCTATACTCTGACTGTAATTGTTGTGAATGGGTTGAAAGCGATGGGAGTGAGTTAGTTCTCGGTTGTTAGCTGTCAATTGCTAGAAAAATTTCACATATACACTCTATGTCATTCCCGCGAAAGCGGGAATCCAATCAAATGACTCCCAAATTAACTCTTGATTAACTTAAATACTAAATATAATTTATAAGTAATTAAAGTAAGTTATATTTGGGCAGAGGATATTATCGTAACGATTCAACTTCTTCACTAATTGCAATTCTCATATATTCTTATCCAATAGGTAAAGGATATCAATACGTATTAACAAATTGGCTTCACATAAAAATTAACCCTTGGTATCTTTTTTGGATATTAATATATCCATTAACTTTAGTAATTTTAATTTTTTTATTTTGGGGGATCGGATGGCTTGCAAACTATATAAAGGAAAAGCGTTTCAATTATAAACAAGCAAGACAAGTATGCAAACACAATATTATAGGAGGTGAGACGTTAGCAAAATGTGAAAAATGTAAATGGGATAAAATTTTACTTGAAAGAAAAAAAAATAATGAGAGGATAGCAATTGAAAAGAAAAAAGAATTGAACCAAAAGGCAGATGACTTAAGGTTAAATGAATATAAAAGACTTTTGAAACTAAAATTGACAAAACAAGAATATCTATTATCACTCCAACCAAATGAATTTGAAGACATAGTTTCAAAAATGTTTGAAAATCTTGGATACAAAGTAAATAAAACTCCTTATACAAATGATAGAGGAAAAGATGCCGTATTCTTTAAAAATAATAGAAAATTTGTAGCAGAATATAAAAAGTATAAAAAAGAAAATACTATTGGTAGAAGGGCACTGCAAATCTTTTTTGCAGCTATGCAAGAAGAAAAAGCAGAAAAAGGGTTTTTTGTAACAACTTCTGATTTCAAAAAAACTGCAATAGAGTACGCTTCGACTGTAAATATTGATTGCATAAATATTGATCGCTTACTTAAATTAATGGGCGCCGCATTTCCCGAAAAAGAAAACTATAACTATAATGCGATGTGCAGAGAATGTGGGAACATTGTTTTATTTGATCTTAAAAACTCTGAAAGTTCTAAAGTATGTGAATTTGGACATACTGTAAATCTTGATATTAACATAGATGATATATCGATTAATATACTTACACAGAAAAAGATTTGTTATAGTTGCGGAAAAGAAATGAAACTAACTAATGGGTTTTATGGTAAATATTGGCGTTGTTCTGGGTATCCTAATTGCAAACGGTCATATAGTGCAAAAAATTTTAAGTTTAAGAGATATAGATAAATGATTGGATTCTCGCCGGAGTTTATCCTGCATTTGGTGTGGAACGGGAATGCATTATGAATTGATACCGCCCCCTTAATCCCCCTCCTTGTAACGCTATCAATTATCAAGTCCCGCTTTAGCGGGAGAGGGGGGAACTTGTGAATAAAAAAAAACTCCTTCCGGAAAAATCCGAAAGGAGTTAAAGTTTTCTGACAACGAACAACTAGCAACGGACAACTAAATCAGACATTGAACCTAAAATTCGCAATATCGCCATCCTCAAACACATAATCTTTTCCTTCTACGTGCAGTAATCCTTTTTCTTTAACAGCTGCTTCAGTTTTATATTCAAGAATGTCTTTGCATTTTATAACCTCTGCGCGGATGAATCCTTTTTCGAAATCGGTGTGAATTACTCCCGCTGCTGCCGGAGCTTTTGTGCCTTTATGGATTGTCCATAAGTGCAGTTCCTTCTCCCCTGCCGTGAAGTATGTGATTAAATTTAATAATGAATATGCTTCTCTTATAAGTCTGTCAAGACCTGATGCTTCAAGTCCCAACTCCTTTAAAAATTCCGCTTTCTCTTCTTTGGTTTCCAATTGGGAAATTTCAGATTCAATCTGTACTGACAACGTCATAAAGTTAGCGCCTTCTTTTGCAGCGATTTCTTTTACTACATCTGAATATTTATTTCCCTTCGAGCTTGAATCATCTACGTTTGCAACATATAAAAACGGCTTATCGGTTAGAAGATGCAAGTCACGGATTGTGATTTTATCGTCTTCGTTATCTAATTCATTCGTAAAATATTTTGCAAGTCTTCCGCCGGATAAATGTTCTTTCAATCTTGTAAGTACATCTACTGCAGCTTTTATTTTTTTATCGCCTGACTTCAAACCTTTTGATGTTCTCTCTATTCCCTTCTCAGTTGTATCAAGATCTTTTAGTATAAGTTCTGTTTCAATAACTTCAATATCATCGGCGGGATTTACTTTTCCCTCTACGTGAATAACGTTATCATCTTCAAAGCATCTGACAATATGAATAATTGCATCAACTTCTCTTATGTGAGATAAGAACTGATTGCCAAGCCCTTCGCCCTTTGAAGCGCCCTTTACAAGTCCCGCTATATCAACGAACTCAATCGTTGACGGAATTATTTTTTTAGGATTATATAATGCAACAAGCTTATCGATTCTTTCATCGGGTACGATAACTGTTCCGACGTTAGGATCGATTGTACAAAAAGGATAATTTGCCGCCTCTGCATTTTGTGAAGAGGTTAAAGCATTAAACAATGTTGACTTTCCTACATTCGGAAGTCCTACTATACCGCATCTTAAAGACATTTTTTATAATTATGAATTATGAATTTAGAATTATTGAGTGAAACGAAATCCCGCTTTAGCGGGATGAATTATTATTTCTGTTACTTTATACTTACTACTTTATACTTTTTACTAACAGAGGCATCCGCGACCAAGAATCATATTCACTGCATTAAAGACTACACAAAACGAAACAGGGATTAAAATATTATCATCAATAGGAATAGGCATAAGCTCAAGTGTTACAGTAATTGCCAGCGCAATTAATGCAGGAATTAAAAATAATCCGCTGAGCATCCCCATGAAAAAAAGTATTATAAGTCCCGTAATAAAAAATACAATGCTGCCTTCGAGCGTCTTATCAAAAACTTTTATCCTGCCAAAATATTTTCCATACAAAGCTGCTGCCGTATCGCCGAAAGTTGTAATAAGCATTCCGCTTATTGCAACGTGTTTTTCAAAAAATAAAAAACAGAACAGCGAAGAAAGAACTATATACGTACCGCCCGTGAATAACGACTTTGAATTATCTGTTTCGTGATTCCGTAAGATCTTTCCAAGTACTTTAAGATATAAATCACGCAGCCATATCCATTTTATTCTTAGCAGATCCAGAGCAATCATGTAAACGCTGAGGATTATCGTTATCGTAACTATTACTTCTTTTGTTGTGAATAAATAAAAAATAGGAACAGCAGAATACCCGATGTGAATCGACTTCCTCAAGAATTCATTTTTTATATCCAGCTTTTTTCCTGATTCCATTTATCTATACAACTCTTTTTGGCTACTCTTTTAAATGAGTACATAAAAAAAGCGATTCCGAAAAATACATTACGGAACCGCTTGAAACATTTTTGAAAACTATTTTTCTAAAGTAACTCTTCTTTCCTTGCAGTCTACAATTAATTTATATCCAAACAAAATAAAAAAATCCATTCCTACTATTGGTAAACCATCCGATATAAATACTTCGATTAAATTGAATTCTCCTTCAATATTAATAACTGCCGAAGCAGCCATCATATTTGCAACTGAATTATCCGCTAACCTTACATTTCTAGTTTCAGTTATATCTAAAGCTAATTGTGCTGCAAGAATAGGTGAAATCATAATTCCTCCTGCAAAACCCGTATCAATCAGAAAAGTCTCCTCAAGAGAAGTAGTGCCCCATGAAACATCTAAATTAATATAAGCAAGATTACCATGGAAAAAGCCTTTAATCATTTAATGCTCTTCAAATAACGGCTTGAAAATCCCGGATATTCCATAGTAACATCAAATCCTATTTTCTTGATATAAAAAATTGTTTCAGCTTTATCTTTCCTTGCAATTTGTGATGCCTGAAGACTTGTATCACCTAAATAAACTTTACCGGTTTCCGTATCAATAGCTAAAAATTTTCCTATTAGATGAGGTTCATAATCAGATTTAATTTTTTCATAAATCTTTTCACCTTCCCTTGCTATCTTTTCAGTATCAATATTTTTAATATTATCAGCTGTCATTACTTTTCTTTAATTCGCCAATGCTACATTACCTGAAAAGCCGGGATCGTCCTTCATTATCTTTTCTTTCTTAGCTTCTTTTCCCTGCTCTGCTACAGGAAGAATCGGTTCCTTAATGAACGGAGGCAATTCCTCTCCGCGCATTATCTTATCAATTTCTTCTGCATCAAGAATTTCTCTCTCAACTAATATATGTGACATCTTATGAAGCACTTCGATGTTATCACGTAATATTTTTTCTGCTCTTGTCATGCCTGCCTGAACAGTTCTCTTCACCTCTTCATCAATTATGATCTGTGTTGATTCGCTGTAATCCCTGTTGTGATGCGAACCCATTTCACGGCCTAGGAATACTTCTTCCTGTTTCTGTCCGTAAGCTACAGGCCCTAATCTTTCACTCATACCGAATTCACATATCATTCTTCTTGCCATTCCCGTTGCGCGTTCTATATCATTGCTTGCGCCGGTAGTAAGCTCGTTGAAAATTATTTTCTCTGCTGCTCTGCCGCCCATAGCGTATGCAATAACTGCTTCGATATGCTCTTTGGAGTAGCTGTGCTTTTCATCCATCGGAAGATAAGTTGTTACGCCTAATGCTCTTCCTCTCGGAATGATTGTAACTTTATGCACAGGGTCAGCTTCAGGAATCATTCGTGCAACTATAACGTGACCGCACTCATGATATGAAGTCGTTAATTTTTCTTTATCGGAAATTATCATGCTCTTTCTTTCCGTACCCATCATAACTTTATCTTTCGCATCTTCAAGTTCGCGCATGCTTACAACATCTTTGCTGTTTCTTGCAGCAAGAAGCGCTGCTTCGTTTACAAGATTTGCAAGGTCAGCTCCTGAAAATCCGGGAGTGCCTTTTGCAATCGTTTCAATCTTAACATCTTTCGATAGCGGAATTTTTCTTGTATGAACTTTTAAAATTCCTTCTCTTCCCTTCACGTCAGGTCTATCTACAACTACCTGTCTGTCAAATCTTCCCGGTCTTAACAACGCAGGATCAAGAATGTCAGGTCTGTTTGTGGAAGCGATAACTATTACACCATTGTTCTGTTCAAAGCCGTCCATTTCGATAAGGAGCTGATTTAATGTCTGCTCTCTTTCATCATGTCCGCCGCCCATACCAGCGCCGCGGTGACGACCTACTGCATCAATTTCATCTATGAAAATTATACATGGAGCGTGTTTCTTTCCCTGCTCGAATAAATCTCTTACTCTCGATGCGCCAACGCCTACAAACATTTCTACGAAGTCTGCACCTGAGATTGAAAAGAACGGAACGCCTGCCTCGCCTGCTACTGCACGGGCAAGTAAAGTCTTACCTGTTCCGGGAGGGCCTAATAAAAGTACGCCTCTCGGGATTTTACCGCCGAGCTTCTGGAACTTGCCCGGTGATTTTAAAAAGTCTATTATTTCAGAAAGTTCCTGCTTAGCTTCATCTGCTCCCGCTACATCGTTGAATGTAACTTTGATTGCAGATTCGTTCAGCATCTTCGCCTTTGATTTTCCGAAAGAGAAAATATTTCGCGAGCCGCCTGCTCCGCCTGACTGCATTCTGCGCATAATCAAAATCCAGAATACAATTATAAGTATCCACGGCACTGCGCCGAGAAGAGGTCCGAGCCATCCGCCGTCATCTTTTTCAACGGAGAATTTCACGCCTGCTTCATTCAGGGATTTTATAAAATTGTCATCTACATTTGTATATGGGAGGAATACTGTAATTTTATCAGTTGTGAATGTGCGTGTGCCTACGTTTACCGGCTCATTGCCTTTCAGCTTGCCGAGGAATTCGTAGTTGTTATCATTCTTTTTGATAACTGCGCTCTCTATTTTTTTGTCACGAAGTAATCTCTGGTATTCGTCAAATGATACATCGGAATACTTTCCTTCTGAGCCCTTCGTGTAAATCATTATCAGAAAGAACCCAATTAATATTGCGCTCCAGCCGAGAACGATTCTGAAGACACGGCTCCAGTTAAAATCATCATTGCCTGATTTTTTCTTGTTCTTATTGTTATCCATTAAAATTGATTAGTATTAAAATTTAATTCTTTTATTATAACACAAAAATGCCATTTAAATTCCTATATTTCTGGGCGTAATCAAGACCGTAACCTATTACGAAATCATTCTTTATCTTGAACCCGATGTAGTCAATTTTGAAATCTAATTTGGCTATATCCTTCTTGTATAAGAGTGTAACGAATTTTATTGATTTTGGTTTCTTTGTCATGATTAAGTCGCGGATAAACTTTACAGAGAGTCCCGTATCTACGATATCTTCAACAACGATAATATCCTGACCTTCGACTTCGCAGTTAAGGTCTTTCAGGAGAGTTACCTGTCCCGAAGAAATTTTGCTGTCACCGTAGCTTGAGAGCTTAAGAAAATCTATTTCGCATTCGACTTCAATCTCGCGCACAAGGTCGGCAATAAAAATAAATGAGCCGTTAAGTATGCCTATGAAAATCGGTTTTTTATGCTTGTAGTCTTTATTGATTTTCTTCGCAAGCTGAGAAATCCTTTTTTTGATTTCTCCTTTTTTTATGTAAGGTTTAATTTTCGCTTTTTTGTTTACTTCCAAAATTGTTTGCCCCCGGATGTTGTTATGAATTCAATTGCCACGGCTTTCAAGCCGTGGATAAAAATTTATCCCCGCATAACCCCCTCCTTTTCAAGGAGGGGGCAGGGGGTGGTTAACTTTAATATTATTCTCCGTCCCAAACTCCTGTTTGGGACGGAACTATACCGTGAAACTCTGTTTCACTGCGAAACGGAGTTTCGCGGAATATGCATTCCCAAACGGAGTTTGGGAATGAGAACCGTTCGTTTCCAAAAATAAAAAAACCCGCCTATACTCAAAATAGTAATGGCGGGTAAAAATTTACATCTAATTAATTCAACGTATTGGATTAATTATTTTCTTCCGCTATTATTCTTTTAGTTTTCCTAATAGCGCGTTCTAGATCCATTTTCTTTTCAATAGATGGCTTAGTAAAAAACATTCTGCGTCTGAATTCTTTTAAGATTCCTGACTTTTCATATTTTTTCTTGAATCTTTTAAGTGCCTTATCGATAGATTCGCCTTCCTGAATGATGACTTTGAACAAAGAAATTACCTCTTTCTAGTTAGATTTTATTAGTAAAAATAAGCAAATATCCTTAGATATTCAAGGGAGATTAAAGTTATGAGTTATGAGCTATGAGCTATGAGTTATGAGTTATGAGCTATGAGCTATGAGTTATGAGTTATGAGCTATGAGTGTTCTCCTCGTTTTCAAGGAGGGGGTACTTGTCCCGCAGTTCTTTTGCGGGAGAAGTGGTTTAAAAGTTATCATACATCCTCTCGTTCCGATGCTCCGGCTTCGGAACGAACATAAATCCAATTTACTAAATTCACTGTATATCTTTTATTATCAATAGCTTATTTTGTTGTTTTTTCGCTAAAAAAGTCTTTGTTTTTAAAGTGAATTTATCTGATATTTGTTTATACAAAAGCTTATGAGAAAATTTATTATAATAATTTTCCTCCTTGCCTCGGTTCCCTCTTTTGCGCAATGGACAAAAATCTCGGGATTATCTGGAGGAAGAGTTTCAAAAGTAATAAAGACTTCACATTATTTATTTGCAGTCACCGATGGTAACGGTCTGTTCCGCTCATCTGATAACGGGCTTGACTGGGAAGAATCTAATAACGGATTTTCGATAATTAATATACTTGATATCACTGAAATTGGAACCGACATTTATGCCGCGTCTTATGGCAAAGGAATTTTCCGTTCGACTGATTTCGGAAGCAGCTGGAGTTCCTTTAGCCCGGCTTTAATAACTCCATTTGCAAATTGTGTCAGTTCAATAAACGGCAAGTTGCTCGTGGGAACATATATCGGCATTTTTATTCTACAAGGAAATCAATGGGTAGATATTACTTCAGGACTAAATTATCCGAATATTTCTGAAATTAAAAAATATAATAATATCCTGTACGTTAAACTGACCGGAGTTTTGTATAAATCTACTAATGAAGGACAGAGCTGGAGCAGAATTGGTCATTCTTCCTACACTGACTATGCCGATTATTGTTTCAAAGATAATTATATATATGCTCTGGATTTTAATGGAATATATAAATGCCATTTAGATTCTACTCACTGGGTTACTCTGCCAAAACCATATCCTTCTGCCTATTATCCAATTACCATTTTTTCTGATTCCCTGAATCTTTTTGTAAGCTATCAGAATTTTATTTATAAAAGCACTAATTCCGGATTGAACTTTACTCCTTCAACTTCTCCGATTACAAATAATATTTATCCGAGATATAGCTCATGCTCAGATGGAAATAATATATTTCTTGCAAATACTAATGGTATAATGTATTCATCTGACGGAGGTTCAACTTGGCAAAGCAGAAATAAGAACATCATTAATATTCTTTTTAACTCTGTTAACATTTACGGCAGCGAATTGTATTGCACTATTTACGGAATTATCTACAAAACTACAACTAACGGTGACCAATGGACACTAAACTTCGACGGCTATGCAAACAACGGATATTATCCTGCTAATTCATTAATCAAAAAAAACTCAAGCAGGATATTTATTCCTGTCAGTAATTCTTATTATACAATTTTACGAACTTCAAATGGCGGAGTGAACTGGTTTAACGGACTTCAGTCTTATTCGTATAGCACTTATCTCGGAGAAATAAATAACGAAGATATTTTATTTTTAAGCGATAATTATCTTCTTGTCTATCACGATGATAATACATTAAACTTCTCTACATTTTATTTAAACTCTGTCTTAAACCATATTTATAAAAGCGGCAATGAATTTTTTATAAGCTCACAATCCGATGGAATTTATAAATGCTCCTCTTCATATATTTTAACTCAGATAAATAACGGTCTTACTAACCTGAATTCAAATGCTGTTACATCTGCAGGCGATTTTTTATTTGCTGCAACAAATTCCGGAATATACAGAACAAACAGAAACAGCATAAACTGGACAAAAGTTTTTCAGGAACAGTATAGTTCTCCATTCACAAAAATTATTTCATACAACAATTACATTTTTGCAAATTCAGGTACAGCTGTTTATAAATCTTCCGATTTCGGAAACACATGGATTTCAATTTATTCTGCCGCTGCAAACATAAACGTAAATAATATTTGGAATAATTCTGAATACATATTTGCTTCAATAGGCAATGCAGGCCTTATTCGAAGAAGTATATCAGATGCAATCGGTATTTCTCCGATTTCTTCACGTATTCCCGATAAATTCTCTCTATCACAAAATTATCCCAACCCGTTCAATCCCAATACCACAATAAATTTTCAAATTCCGAAAAATAATTTTGTCAATCTTAAAGTCTATGATATAAACGGAAGAGAAGTATCTGAGCTTGTTAATGAAAATTTAAACGCAGGTGAGTACAAAATAAATTTCAACGCAACCGCATTACCAAGCGGAGTGTATTATTACAAGCTGACTTCAGATAATTTTTCTGAAACGAAAAAGATGATGCTAATTAAGTAAGCGTTTCCCTTTGCTGCGAAGCTGTCAATTATCAATTCCCACTGTAGGAAGAGAAAAGAAATAACTCCACTCACCCAAACAAACGTGAAATAATCTCTCTGCTGAGCGGCTTTGAAATGAACCCTGTTACAAGTTCATTTGCTGCGGCTCTTTCCTTATCGGAATCATCTATAGAAGAGGACAGCATATAAATTGTGAACTGCGTTTTTATAAAATCCGGAAATTTTTCAAACTCATCCAGAAATTCCCATCCGTTCATCAGCGGCATATTTATATCCAGAAAAATGTTTGAAGGATTTACCGCTGCGGCATCAGAATAATTTTCAGCAATAAAAACTAAACCATCCTCGGCTTTCAGAAATGATTTTATCTCCGCATCCGGATACACCCTTTTAATTATTGTCTTGCAGAGGAGATTGTTAGACGGATCGTCATCTACAATTATTACATTTTGTAAATTCTTCATAAATATTATTAATAGAATTTTTTAAACGAAAGCTTTTATAAAGGAAGCTCAATTTCAAATGTTGTGCCTTCATTAATTTTACTGTGAACCTTTATACTTCCACCTAAATTTTCTACCTGTGATTTCACCATGAACAAACCCATTCCCTTGCCTTCTATATCCGGATGAAATCTTTTATACAAACCGAACACCTGGTCACCTTTCCTGTCTAAATCAATTCCTGTGCCGTTATCACTAAACGTAAGAATCGCCTTCCCGTCCCTTATCCCGGAGGTTATTGTTATTTCGGGAGTAACTCCCGGCTTTTTATACTTTATGCTGTTCACTATAAGATTCTGAAAAATACTGTAAAGGTAACTTTTTAAAGTATTTATCTTTTTTAAATCATGGAAGTTTGTTTTTATTTCGACTTGGTCCTTCGCTAAAAGATTAACAATACTAGTTTTTATTGAATGCACTAATTGAGATAAAAATATTTCTTCTTTTTGAGAATCTGCTTCTTTGTTCAAATGAAGAATTTCATTGAGGTCTTTTATAACACGGTCAAGTCTTTTTACTCCCGAGAGCATTTCCTCCAGAAAGATTTTCTTATCCTCTTCGCCGTATGTTTCATCGCTAAGCTCTTCTGCAAATCCCAGTATATTGGCAACAGGCGCTCTGAGATTATGAGAAATGATATAGGCGAATTGCTCAAGATTTTTATTGCGCTGAAAAATATCCTTGGTAAGCTTTTCCTTTTCTTCCTCGGCAAGAATTCTTTGCGTTATATCCTGCGCAAAGCATGCAGTACCGATCACTTTGCCTGCATCCAGCATCGGATAAAATGAAATTTCCAGCCAGACTTTCTCAGGACTTTCAAAAAATTCTACCTCAGTAAATCTCTCTCCTGAAAATGCGCGCTCATAATGTTTTTTATAGCGTTTCATCATTCTTTCATTGGGAAAAACCTTCAGGATACTTTCTCCTAGTTTTAAATCCTTACCAAATATTTTCTTTACCGCTTCATCGTTTGTATAGTTTGAAGTGATTAATTTAAAGTTAGTATCTACACTCCACATTAAATTTGTTGTGCTGTTTATAAGCGCAGCAAGATTGTTTTTGGTAAACTCTTTTTCCTGCTCAGCTATATAGCGTTCCGTAATATCATGCACTACTCCCGTCACTGAAGTTATAGCTCCCTCTTCATTCAATGTGTACTGTAACTGTGAGAATAAATATCTTTCAGTTCGGTCCGGTCTTACAATTCTGAAACTCAAAGAGATATTTGTTAAAGTCGGCTCAACTTCGTCAAAAGTTTTTAACACAAATTCCAGATCATCCGGATGAATAAATGTTTTCCAAGTTTCAAATGTATGAACATTATTTTTGGGAGATACTCCGTAAATCCTGCAGCATTCCTCTGACCATATTGAAATTCCTTTTGCAACATCTATTTCCCAGCTGCCTACGTGAGCAATTGCCTGCGCCACTTTCAAAGTTTTTTCGCTGTCGGCAACTTTTTTCTCGGCAATTTCATGCAGCCTTTTCTTTTCCATCACATCCAGCGCAAAAGAAATATCACCGGCCGCCTCTGTGAGCAGATTTATTTCCGCCTCATCAAAATAATTCACTTCAGGATAATACAGACTGTAGATTCCTATTACCTGTCCCGATTTTTTTATTGGAAGTGTGATGGCTGAATTAAACTGCTCTTCCCTTCCGAAATTTTTCCATGCGCTTTTGTATTCTTTCTTAATGTCATTTATTACACTGTAGTCGGCGCCTTTCAATACTCTGTCTATAGGGCCGCCCGGACTGTACTTATACCTTGCTAAAATTTCGCGGGTATTTTGCGATGCCCCGCACTGTGCACGCATTTTTATAATTCCCTTTTCATTTTCTGTCAGTCCTATCCATGCCATTTTCAGTTTACCCTGATTGATTGCTATCTCGCACACTGCATCAAATAAGTCCTGCTCATTTTGATTATGAATAATTGCCTGATTTATATGGCTTATGAAATAATAAAGCCGGTAGGCATTTGCAAGTTTTAGCTCTGCTTCCTTACGCTCAGTTATATCCCTGAAGTTTGCAACAATTGCTCTTATATTTTCATCATGAAGTTTATTTATTTTTATTCCTTCCAGCCATTTATAACTTCCGTCTTTATGCTGAATTCTGTGAATGCTGCTTATCTCTTTATCGGGAGCCTTTAGCAGTTCATCAAATATATCTCCCTTTTTTACTTCATCATCCGGATGCGTACTGAATGTAAAATTTTTACCAATCAATTCCTTCGGCTCATAGCCGAGTATTTTTATTGAGGGACTTACATATTCTATAATTCCTTCAGCGCTTAATAATGCAATTATATCTCCTGCGTTTTCAACGAGTGTCTGATATTTTTTTTCTGTGCGTGTTAGTTCAAGCTCGGCAAATTTCATTTCAGATACATTCTGATGCATCACCATTGCTCCGTTTGAATTTCCAATTTTTAACGGAGAAACAATCAAACGAAACCATAATTTTTCTTTTGGAGTATTGCACGGATAGTCTAATGAAAATTTATCGATAGAACCTCCTAAAATATTTTTTATTCCTTCGGCTGCTTTTTCTCCAATTTTTTTATCAGAGCCCAGCGCATTCTGTGAAATATGGATATAGTTTTTTCCTAAGCCGTAATTGAAATCCTCTAATTTGTTTTGCTCTGCAAATTCTTTCCAGGCTTTATTTACAGCTATAATTGTTCCGTCACTATCAAGCAAAGCAATATGATTAGGTGAGGAATCTATTATGGCTCCCATCTCCAGCTTAGAAAGAACATCCCTGTCATTTTCAATCTTTTCTTTAGAAATTTCTACTTCGATATAATCTGAAAGCTCTTTCTGTATTCTGTATTTTTCTAAAGCATTAGCTATAGCTGAGGGCAGCCTTGTTATTCTGTCCTTTATGATGTAATCAGTTCCGCCTTTTTTAATTATCTGAATAGAAAAATCTTCACTGATAGCTCCCGTAATTAATATAAATGGAATCTTTAAATTTTTTTCCTGAACTATTTCCAGAGCTTCTATAGAATTGAAATCCGGAAGAGAGTGGTCACAAAGAATTATATCGGGAGGTTCTTTTAATTCATTTATATAATCAGCTTTAGTATGGACTACGCTGATAGTAAAGTTAAGTCCGCTTTTTTTAAGTTCACGCCCGATAATTTCTGCATCGGCAGGTGAATCTTCAACTAATAAAATTTTTATTTTTTTGTGATATAGATCGGATAATTTCTTAAGAGGCATCGTTTCAATTTAGAGTTTGAAGCAGGATACTGATAGATGCAAAAAGTTTATAAATGTAAAAATATACGAGATGTATAATCGAAAGGATATTCTTTGCCCAATTTTCCCCTTCTTGCGGAAAGTAATACATCCTATATGTTAATACAATGTACAAACAGAGAATTTTGTGCGAATTTTCTCAAAAAATAAGTATTTTTACGCACAAAAAATGAATTTAATGGCAGCTCGTTGCCAGTCGGAGAGTATTATTACAAGCTGAATTTCCCGCCGTTGTTGGTCTCCTGACCAGCAACCACAAGGATATGAAAATCACTTACCTTACGGGGATCCGCCAAGTAGGGACAGGCAGTTGGGAATGAGATAAACAAACTCTCCCCTTGAGGGGAGTCCGACCGAAGGTCGGGAGGGGTGTTTGAACGGACACCCACCGTCTCGCCGTAGGCTCGACACCTCCCTCAAGGGAGGAGTTTTTTCCCGCCGTTGTTGGTTCCCCCGTCCCGCTTTAGCGAGTCCTGAAAAACAACCATAAAGATTTGTACTAACACATCCCACGTTAAACCACCCCTCCCGCAAAAAAAACTGCGGGACAAGTACCCGCTCCTTGGTAAGCTACCAATTATCAAGTCCCGCTTTAGCGGGAGAGGGGAACAGATTTAAACAAAATCCGGCCTTATAAATTTGGAGCTTGTCCCGCACTTGATGCGGGATTAAGAAAATCACGAGAACAATCGCTAGCGAGAAGTTTGTTTGAGCGAGCGAAGCGAAGCGAGTTTACTTCGAGCGCGATTTTCGGAGTGATTTTTAGGGAAATTTATAGTCCGCCTAAGCGGATTGATTTTTTTGGTTCTTTTTGTATCAAGACAAAAAGAATAATGAAACGAAGTTTCATTAAATGATGAGACTCCGGATATATCAATCATACTTAATCAGTGTAATCCGCGATTGAAGTTTTTATCAGTATAATCAGTGATAAGTTTTCAATATCTTTGATGTATGATTCGACTCTACTGGCTTACGAGAATTTATATTGTAATGGCATCGCTTTATTACGCCTGGTACATGACTGCATTTGCGCTCTCCGATAAGCTTCACTTGACATACGACCTCATTCCGTTTCTATCAGTCTATTGGTTCTTAGCCGTTATCTTATATTTTTATTTCAGATATATTTATCTTATTACGTTCAGGAGGTTCTTGCTTGTCTGCGGGTGGAGCTTTATAAATATCCTTCTTGTGAACTGGCTTCTGCAGGAAATTTATTTTTATTTTTATTATATCTCTATACCGCTGATTCCGTTTTCAATATTTGAAGTCTTCAGGATTTCCAGAAGGATGCAAACTAATATAAGCGGCTTTGACGCTAACGGAGAGGAATTTGAAATTGATGAAGAAGAGTATCAGAAACGCCTGAAAGAAGAGGAAGAAGAACGCGCAAGGATGGAGGCGATAAGGCAGGAAGATGGGGATAAAGAAGAAGGTAAGAATTTATTAAAATAATTATGAAAAAGTCCGGTTTTCGTTCAAATAAATATTGTAAAATCAGTTAAATATTTTCAACTTTACATAATGCAGAAATAAATACAAGTATTAATAATTATTTATTTTCACTTTCAAAATTTTCGCGTAACTTTTGCGATTTTGAGCCGGAATCGCACTATCTGTACCTATCCCTTTTGAACCTCTCAGCCTGCTCTTTTAAACCTGCAAATCCGCTCTGATTTTGCACTTTATCGTAATAAATATCAGCCTTAGCCTTATCTCCCATTAAATCGTAAGTCATCCCAAGCTTTAGCCAGCCGTCCGCAGCGATTTCGGTCGACTCCTTATCCACTTTCCGGCTCAGTTCTTCAGCTTTGAGCAAATTCTTTTCAGCATCGGATAACTTCCTTTGACCTAAGTAACTTACGCCTAAGTAATAATGTGCTTCACGGCGGAGTTTTTCGTTAAATCCAAAGATATTGGAGTCACATAGCTGCACCACTTTTTCCCATCCGCTAATTGCAGATTCCCAGTTTGAGAGTCCTATGAAGCTGCGGCAAAGCAGCTGTCTGAAAAAAGCGTTATTCGGGTATGAAATCACAAGTTCCTGTGAGTAAAACTGAGATTCTGAGTAATTTTTTTCGTATATGGAGTAGAGGTAAGCTAAAATGAATTTTGCTTCCGTTCTGGCATATCTGGAGTTCATTGAAATTTCTTTTATCTGCGCAAGTCCCTTAAGCTTATCTCCCTTTGGAAAGATTATCATAAGCGGCTTAATTATAGGATACTTATCGGGTACGAACTCAGCAAAATAATTGTATATTCCAAGCCCGAATTTGACATCGGGGTTGTTCGGATTTATCTCATTTGCCTTATCTAAAAGATTAAGAGCCGTCTTGCCATCCTGCGCAGCTTTTAGCCAGCTATCCTTCAGGCTGTACACAAGTCCGCGATAGCCCACTGCTCCCCCTTTATAAAAGAGAGCATCAGCATCTTCATCATTTTTATCAAGAAGCTTATCACATACTTCTTCAACTTTGTCAACCTTTTTGTAAAATTCGTCATACAATGCATCATTATCGCGGTCAATATTTATTGCCCACCAGGCAGTCATTGCTTTGAAAAAGTACCCTTCGGGTTTGTTCGGATTAGAGGCAATAACTTCATCGAACACTTTATGCGCGGAATCAAATTTTACATTATAGATATAGTTGATGCCCTGAAGAAGCTTCACCTCAGTATTAGTCTGAGAGTAAGTATCAGTTACTGAAAATGTGAGAAGGAAAAGAAATATTAAGATGAGTGATTTGATATAACTATTAATAAATTCTATATATTAAAGTCTTTTATCTGAAAATAGTTCCGCGGGATAGTAAATAAGTATTTTCTTCCAAAACGCTTCCCAATAAAATTAACGTATTGGAAGAAAATAAATAATGCAATCTATGTACTTAGTACTTTGAAGCCTTTGAAGCTTTCTTTTTAGTAAGCGCTTCCAGACATTTTATATACATTTGTCAGCATTGTTTATCCCCCTATGTTAATAAAAATTGGATAACATTGCTTATAACTAATGCAATTACTTTGCCAATTTATAAAATTCTGATTAAAATTTCAGTCCAAATTGGTAAAAAATTTCTGTTAAAAAATATCGGGAAAAATTAAAGAACTTACTTCAGCAATATCATCTTCCTTATTCAAGAAAATGAGGGAGTTTGTAGCTTATAGAAGTACGTATGGATTATCGGATTGGATTTAGAAAAGATTTTTCATAAAAAAACCTCATCCCGCTTAAGCAGGATAAGGCTAAAAAAAGAATAACTGTAATAAATATTAGAATCCAACTTACATTTATACCGCTCCGCCACGGCGGACTTTCAGCCCCTCAATCCCTCCCTCCCGTCTTTAGCGGGACAGGCTCTTCTTGTAAATGAGGGAAACTTTGCAAAACTAATTTTAAAAAATTTATACTTGGTTGATACCGCCCCCTCAGTCCCTCCCGCCTTAGGCGGGACAGGCTCTCCTTGTAAAGGAGGGAAAGACATATTTTTTACAAACCTTACAAACTTGCTACTTCACTACCACCATCTTCTTAACATCACTCAGTATTTTCAAAAATCAACTCCCCTCCTTTTCAAGGAGGGGGCAGGGGGTGGTTAATAAATTCTACTTCACTACCACCATCTTTTTAACATCGCTAAACTTATCCGTGCTGAGCTTATAAAAATATGTTCCGCTTGGCAGACTCTTCGCATCGAATGTTGCGCTGTGATTTCCTGCCTGCTGAATTTCATTCACAAGCTCCATTACTTCCATTCCCAGAACATCATAAATTTTTAGAGTTACAAATTCTCTGGCAGGAATTTCATAATTAATATTTGTTGTAGGATTAAACGGATTAGGATAGTTCTGAGATAAATGATATCGCTCAGCTAATGTATTAGATGGATGTATGCCGATAACAGGTCCGCTGCATCCGCCCGATACATAAGAACCCATGCCCTGACTCCCGGACCAAATGACTAAACATGAATCGTCATTCACATTTCTGAATCCCACATCCGGTAAGCCCAATGTAGTAGTTGCGGCAATATTATTGACCATCACCATTGTTGACTGAGCTCCTAATTGCCCGCCTTTAAAAGGTCTGATGTATATATTGCCTGAGATTTGATCAAATTTTTCGCTGAATGCAAATAAATAGGAACCCTTAGCTCTGTAATTCGCAGCTACTGAAACACCCATCGTTATAGATGCTGAAGGTTGAACATAACCATAATCAAATACAGGAGCTCCTATTGTTATATCCTGAGTGTATGCATAAAGCGGATCCCAGTCGTTCCCATCGAACAAACTCCTTGATATAACCACAGCAGAATTATCCATGTAACCTGTAGCAGCAAATCTCGGACTTTCTTTTAAACTCACCGGAGTTGTCGCAAAAAATAAGATTGGCGCAAATGCTCCCAAATTAGCATCCTTTGTAAAATATAAACTTCTTCCATTATTAAATTCGTTCGGAACACCGCTTGCAATTGTAACAGTACATAATGTAGAAGCAGACTCCGTACTACTTACATATGCAATATCGGTTTCAAATTTAGCTGAATCAGGTACTGCGCCTGAAAAGCCATAACCATATTGTCCGGTGACGGGCTGTTGATATGATGATGTTACTGAGAGACCGCTAGAAAAAGGGTTCAGGACTCTTAATAGCTTGGATTTTAATCTTCTTGTTCCTCCACCGGTGGAATCTAAAGTAGCCGAAATATAAATGTACGTTGTAGTGGTAAACCTGGCATTATCACTTGTAATTCGGATATTGGTATATTTTTTTGTTGCATTAGAAAGTAAAATTATACCACTTTCCATATGCCCATCCTGCCGAACCCGTAAAATAGCCGAATTGGAAGTGCCTGTAGATGTGTATGTCATAGTTACGAATGCATATGAAGAGTCACCATTGGAAACCGCTTCAATATCTATACTATTATTGTGAATAGCCAGGCTTGGATTTGTATATTTAAGCAAGAGATTGAAAGTTATTCCGTTATCAGATGAACGGAAAATTTTCAAAGTGTCAGGAAGTGTATTTGTTCCATAAACTCCGACTGCAGCATAAATATCTCCATGCACCCTCTCACGCGATATTGCATTAGCCACAATTTTATTTCCCGTTATAGTTGATAGATTTATAATCTGAGAAGCGCCTTGGTTTTCTTCTCCCCTTTTGAAATTAAACACACCTGTAGTTTCCTTTATTATCTGCGGTTTTGTTATTTCATTAAGCTTTCCTTCCCAATATAATTTAGATACCACGTCATTATTATCTCTGGCTATATCAATATTTTTTACAATTTCAGTTATTACCGGGTCCGGCGCAGGAGCTTCAATTATTTGGGAGTATGAAGTTCCGGCTTTTTTATCTGTCTGGGAGAAGACTGATTGAATTGAGACGAACAGCAAAAAAAGTAATGTAAAGTGTTTCATTCAGATTTTTTTATTTTAAAAAATATTTCTATTAATTGTGCACAGTTTGCGCACTTTGTTTATTAACAGTGCAATTTACTATTTCTGAATGAGGTAATGCAAAGAGAAGTTTAATAAAGTAGCACGGGAAACTGAAATTTAAATCCTATCTAATCAAAATTAATAGATTGTTTTCTATAATATTTAAAAATATCTTTTTGCACAAAAAAAATAACAGCTTTTGAACGAAAAAATTATAAGTATCCTTAGAACATTCGATAAAAAAGATATAAAGAACTTTAAAAAATTTCTTGACTCCCCCATTTTCAGTACCGGAAGAGACCTTACGAAATATTATGACTGCATCATCAAATATTATCCGGAATTTGAAATTAACAAAGAAAAATTTTTAAAAAAATATTTCGGAAAATTAGATGATGCCGAAGGAAAACAATCGAAAATTTTAAGGGCTGCAAACTCCGATTTCAGTAAAGCTCTTGATGAGTACATTACTCTGATGGCAATGAAAAGTATGAAATTTTATTCCTCGTATCTTTTAATTGAAGGATATTCAAACCGCGGATTAAATGAACTGGGTGAAATGAAAACTGAGGAGGTATTACTGGAAGAAGAAAATTCTGATTCTTCATTTACAAAAAAACTTCAGGTGATACTTCTGAAAAATTTATATAGTAATTTTAAAAGCTCAATAAATAAAAATTATGAAATATATAATGTGATTGAAAGCCAGAGCGAAGACCTTCTTTCCTTCCTGTTTAATTTTTCATCGCATTTGCTCAATAGTCTCAATGTAAATTCCATCATCTATAATATAGAGAGGAAAACCGAGCAGCTTTCACTTCTAATGAACAATTTTAATTTAGATGTATTTCTCGAAAATCTACGCACCGATTACCCCAACTATAAAAGAATTAAGCTGGATGTAATTCTGCTTTGCTCATTATTAAAAAATAAAAAATTTGAACATCTTTATATGAAGCTGAATGAAGTTTATTTTGATGCGTTCGATACTATGAATGATAGAAATAAAATGAATTATTTTACATTCGTTCTGAATTATTACACCCTGAATCTCAATGAAGATATCATACCTCTGAAATTTGAATTTATTAAGTTTGCTCTCTCGCAAGGACTTTTCTCGTCGGATGACGTAAAATACATCCATCCTTCTTCATATAAAGTTTTTATGCTTGCAGGTCTTCATGCAGGCGATACTGACTGGACTGAAAAATATATAGAGGAGTACTTGGAAAAAACCAATCCCGATATTAAAGAAAATATGCGCTTGTATTCCTATGCTTATCTTACGCATTACAGAGGTGAGTATCTGAAATCGATTGATTTTATTTCCGGCTTCAAATTTGAAAACGAGGTTTTTACCTATGATATGAAACTTATGATGCTCAAAAATTATTACGAGCTTGCAAAAAGTTCGGGTGCTTATCTTGAGAGTCTTAATTATTCAATTGATGCATTTTCTCATTTCCTCAAAGAAAATAAAAAAGTCTCTGAAAGCTATAAAACCGTAGGAAAGGAATTTATTGCAGGAATGAAACTGCTCATCAAGGCAGAGTTCTCGCCTTACTCCAAAGCGGAAAAAATGGATTTAAACTTCAGCATGGAAAAATTTATATCAGAGACAAAAAACTTATGGCTCATAAGCAAGATGAAAGAGATTTTATAATGTAAAATGCAGAATGCAGAATGCAGAATATAGAATGTAAAATGTAGAATGCAAAATGTAGAATGTAGAATGTAGAATGTAAAAGCCTCTTCCGGAAAGAGGCTTTAATTTTACGAACCTTACTATGATAAACTTTACAAACCTTACAAACTTTTAACTTTACGAACTTGCTACTTCACAACCACCATCTTTTTCACATCACTAAACTTATCCATGGTTAATTTGTAAAAATACGTTCCTGAAGAAATACCTGATGCGTTGAATAGAACCGAATAATACCCCGCATCTTTCACTTCATTTACCAATGAAGAAACTTCCTTGCCGCTAATGTCATATACTTTTAGTGAAACAAATCCGGCAACGGGCAACTGAAAGCTGAGAACTGTGCCGGGGTTAAACGGGTTCGGGTAATTCTGAGCCAAAGCAAATCTGCTTGGCACCCCTATGATGACCTCACTCGTCAGCTCGTGATACTCATAATTACCGTTGTAATCTATCTGCTTTAACCTGTAATGATATGAACCCGTTGTTAGTCCTCGTTCTGTGAAAGTATAATTTTGCGGTGTGTTTATTGTTCCGTGTCCTTCTATATATCCTATCTTTTTCCATCCTATTACAAATGAATTTCTTTGAATTTCAAATCCTTTGTTGTTTTGCTCCTGTATGGTGCTCCAGTTAAGTGTGACATTATTTCCTTTAACAATTGAAGTAAATGAGGAAAGTTCAACGGGAAGAAGAACATCGGAGCGTAATATTACACCTGCGTTTCCGACAGCAGTTACATAAAATGAATTGAAGTCTATACCGTAAAGAGACTGATAGGTAGGAAGCTGATACATAGTCCAGTTTGTTCCTCCGTTTGTTGTATTTAATAACACTCCTGCAGAAGAACAAATTGAACCGGTATATCTGTCTTCAAATTTAACGTCATTCATAGGATAAGTAATTCCGCTAACTTGAGTATTCCAGTTTGTTCCTCCGTTTGTTGAAAGAAGAATAGTTCCGCCTGTTCCCACAGCATAAATAGTCAAACTATCTATCATTGTTATTGCATTTAATGCAGCAGAGCTTCCTGTGGAAATAGAAGTCCAGTTTATTCCCCCGTTTGTTGTTTTAAGAACTGTTCCGCCTGAACAGGAAATCATTCCGGTTGCGGAAGAACAGAAATCTAAATCGTAAAATACGGCTGAACTTCCTGTAGCAACCGAGGTCCAGTTCACTCCGGCATTTGTTGTTTTTAAAATACTTCCGCCGTTTGACATCGTAACAATACCATTATTTACATCGGTAAAAACAACGGCAGTTAAACTAACTGCAGTTCCGCTGGTTTGTGATGTCCAGTTCGTTCCTCCGTTTGTTGTTCTTAATATTGTTCCTGTTCCTCCTACAGCGGTACCTGTATTGGCATCCATAAAAAACATTTCTGTTAAAAACTGTGTTGTAGGAGTGCTCTGTATTACCCAGTTTGTACCTGAGTTTGTAGTTTTTAATATTATTCCGTTACCGCCCGATGCGTAGCCGGTACTGTTGTTCACATACTTTACATCACCTAATTGCAGAGCAGGACCATTTCGCTGCGAAAACCAGTTTGTTCCTCCGTTAGTAGTTTTCATTATAGAACCGTATATACCTACAGCATATCCAGTGTTTGCATCAACAAATTTTACACTCAACATATTTTCTGTTGTTCCAAGCGTTAGCGTACTCCAGGTAGAACCGGCATTGGTTGTCTTTAACATACCACCTGAAGCACCGCCGGAAAACCCTGTACTTGCGTTGATAAAAGATGTTCCGTATAAATAAGTCGAAATACCGGAAGTAGTTTCAGTCCAACTTCCGCCTGAGTTTACAGTTCTGTATATTTTTCCGCCAACTCCCACTAAAACTCCTGTAGTATTGCTTGCAAAACTAACGTTGTACATTGAAAATGACACCCCGGTCGAAATACTTGTCCAATTGATTCCCCCGTTAGTTGTCCGCAAAACAGTGGTAGCTCCTGCGGCGTAACCTGTAGTTGCCGAAGGAAAATTCACCGAATTAAGCGAAGTAGTTGTTCCGCTTGAAACAGAAGCCCAGCTTGTTCCGCCGTTGGTGCTGCGTAAAATTGTTCCTGTAGTTCCTGCTATAATTCCCGTACTTGCATTTACGAAATAAATATCCATCAAATCTGTTGTTACCCCGGTATTCATTTCAACCCAACTGTTCCCGGCATTCGTTGTTTTAAAAGCCGTTCCTGTATCTCCGACTATAAATGCTGTATTAGCATCCAGACAAAACACTGAATTTAAATCTTTATTTGTTATGTTGGTGATATTCCAGAATGAGCCGCCGTTAGTTGTGGAAATGACTGTTCCCTCCCACCCTACTGCCATTCCATTATTTGCATCGGAAAAAGATACTTTGAATAAGCTCTCTGAGGTTGGATAGGGATTCTGCAGAGTCCATGTTACCTGACTGAACAAAGATTGCGCGCTTAATATGAGCGCTATAATAAATATTATTTTTTTCATAGGGGTAAAATTTTTATTCTGAGTATTTTTTTAATTTTAATAATCGCTTCTATAAATAAGAAGCGGCATATCTACCTTACAAACTTTCAACTTTCTACTTCACTACCACCATCTTCTTCACATCACTGAACTTATCCGTGCTCAGCTTATAAAAATATGTTCCGCTTGGCAGACTCTTTGCATCGAACTGCACTGAATAATATCCCGCATCCTTAACTTCATTTACCAATGATGAAACTTCTCTTCCGCTGATATCAAATATTTTTATTGATACAAAGCTGTTATTTGCTAACTGATAATTGATAATTGTAGAAGGATTAAACGGGTTCGGGTAATTCTGAGCCAGAGCAAATTTGCTAGGCACCCCTATGATGATTTCGCTGTTTAACTCATGGTACTCATAATTACCGTTATAATCTATCTGCTTTAACCTGTAATGATATGAACCCGTTGTTAGTCCTCGTTCTGTGAAAGTATAATTCTGTGGTGTGTTTGTTGTTCCGTGTCCTTCTATATATCCTATCCTTTTCCATCCTGCGCCGAATGAATTTCTTTCAATTTCAAATCCCTTATTATTTTCTTCCTGCACAGTGCTCCAGTTAAGAGTTACATTTTGTTTATCTGTTAATGCAACGAATGAAGTCAGCTCAACCGGAAGCGGAATTACAGTAGAGTTTAAATATACTCTAACAAACGCAGTAATTATGGAGGCTGAAATTAAATCATTTGTTCCGTCTAAGTTAATATCTCCAAATCCTATTGCAGAATTGCTGCTGCTCGTAGAAATTGTTGATTTTGAAAAAATTGGTGTTGTTGTGCCGGTTGAAGTTGTGTTCATAAGGCAGGACAGGCTTAGAGAACCGTTGCCCCCGCCTAATAAAATATCCGGTTTTCCGTCTCCATTGATATCTGTAATTTTTATTCTGCCGTTATCTACAAAGAAATCTGTTTTTGCCGGAAATGAAGGAGTAGTTGAGCCAATAGTAGTATTATTTAAAAATACTGAGCATACTCCTGTTTGATATACCGTTATAATATCCGGCTTTCCGTCGCCGTTAATATCTCCGCTTGCTATATTTACCACTTTATTAGTAGTTGTAACTGTAGTTGCTGCGCTAAAGGTAGGAGTAGAAGCGCCGGGAGTTGTTGTGTTAAGAAAAATCTGCATCTCAAAAAAATTATTAATGCCTACTGCAATATCTACCTTGCCGTCTCCGTTAAAGTCAGCTACTGTTACATCATTCGGAAATGCATCGGTTGCGATATCTTTGCTTCCGAATGATGCAGTATTGCTGCCGGGAGTTGTAGTGTTCAGGCATACTGTTATATTGGATGAGCCATTGTTTGCCACTACTACATCCGGTTTACCGTCTCCGTTGAAATCTCCTGTTGTAAGAAAACGCGGGTTTGTGCCCACCGTAAAATTTGCTGCATTTCCGAATACTGCCGTTGTTGCTCCCGGAGCCATTGTATTCATAAAGACAGAAAAATTACCTGACGTATTATTGCTGCTTATAATATCACTTTGTCCGTCTAGATTAACATCGGCTAATACAATTCCGTATTGAGAAGTTAACCCAAGTTTCTCGTATGCAGCTGCAAATGTCGGCGTAGATGCACCTATCGGAGTAGTATTTAAAAATGTTGCAATGCCCCAGATTGGCATAGAAACAACTACATCCGGTTTTCCATCTAAATTTAAGTCTGCAATATCAATCTGATTAGCCGAACTCGTTAAATTAACTACAGTAGCGCCTCCAAAGGATGCGGTAGCGCCGAGAGTCATCGTGTTTATTATTACTTTTACATCTGTAGTAGAAATACCTACAAAATCTAACTTCCCGTCTCCGTTTAAATCCACACATTCCCCGTATCGGACGGAAGACGCGGTTAAAAATTTCTTTGTATGAAAAGTTACAGAAGATGAGCCCGGAGATGTTGTATCTAAATACACAAAGACACTTCCCCCTCCGACAATATCAGGCAAGCCGTCATTGTTTATATCGGCTGCTTTGCCCCAGTAAATTTGAGGACTTGCAGTAAAATCAGTCTTAGGAGAAAATACGGGAGTTGTTGCATTAACGGCAGTAGTATTCAGCAAAACTGAATACGTTCCGCTTGTGAAATTTGTAACCAATAAATCGGTAAGCCCGTCATGATTAAAATCACCTGTGCTTACATCAATCGGATTTGTACCTGTAGTGAAATCAACTTTGGCAGCAAAAGATATAGTAGAGCTGTTTATTGTTGTTTTATTTAATAAAACTGAAACTGTGCTGCTCAGCTGATTGGTGACAATTATATCAGGTAAACCGTCATTATTTATATCGGCTGTTGTTAATCCTGATGAAAGAGAACCGGTTGCAAAAGTTACCTGAGTGGCAAAACTTGGTGTTGATGAACCGATGGAAGTTGTATTTCTTAATACTGAAACCGTTGAGGCAGTAGAGTTTGCTACAACAATATCAAGCTTTCCATCGCAATTTATATCAGCATAGGTGAGATATGCCGGAAAACTTCCTGTTGTGAAAGTAGTGCCCGATGAAAATGTTGGAGTCGATGCCCCCGGAGTTGTTGTGTTAAAAAAAACTTTTACATAAGTGCTGGTTTGATGAGCAACTACAATATCAGGTTTTCCGTCACCGTTAAAATCTGCTGCAATTACCTGCTGCGGTACTGTTCCTGTATTGAAATTAGTTCCTGCTGTAAAAGAGGGAGTTGTTGAACCGGCTGTTGTTGTATTCAAACAGACGGTAATTGTATTATTTGTTGAACTTGTAAAAACTATGTCCTTTTTCCCGTCGCAGTTAAAATCAGCGCATGCAACGCCTAAGATACTTGGGACAGAAGCTATAATTGTTTCATCTGTAAATGAAACCTGCGCATTAACTTTGCCGAAAATTACTAAAGATAAAAAAACTAAAACTGCAAACAGCCTTGGGGTTTTAAATGTCCTTTTCATAGGGGTGAAAATTTTATTTAATAAATTTTATTTAATTAAATTTTATCAAAATTATATTTTTGCTATATTCGGTGCAAAAAGAAATTTTTTAAAATTCACGAGTAAAACCGGCATGATTTTTTTCATATCATTTTGTTTTTCAATAGTTTAACTATTCAATTATTCATCCTTATGCTCCCCCTGCAATCTGTAGAAATACTTAGAAAACTTGATAAAAAAGAGCTGAAACGTTTCGGCGATTTTCTTTCCTCCCCTTACTTTAATAATTCCGATTTAATTCTCAGGATTTTTGATGCTGTAAAAAAAGAGCATCCGGAGTTTGACGGAAAGTTTCTGCAAAGCGAAAAAATATTCAAAAAGCTTTATCCCGGTGAAGAGTTTAAAGAAACCAGAATTCAGAATCTGTACTCTGAGTTTGGCGGACTGCTTAAAAAATTTATGGGTTATGAAAGAATTGAATCAAAAAAATCAGAGCTTGATATTTTTATTGCTGAAGCCCTGACAAAGAGAGATTTGAATGATATTTCGAACAAAATCATTTTAAGAAGTTTAAGCAGTTATGAAGACGGCTCACTTTATATTCCAAATTCTTTTGTCCGCCTCCACCGGTTAAACCAAAATTATTTACATAATCTGGACTCACTAAGGCAGCAGGATACGGAAGAATATCTGAACATACAGATAAACGGACAAAAAAATCTTCTTATATTTTTTCTGACATCTTTTCTGGAAATGTGTTTAACAAATTCAATAAATAACAGACTCTTCGACTGGAAAAAAAATAAAATAGAATCATTTCTGGAAGCAATTAATTTTGAAAAAGTTTTAGAATATATCGGCGATAATTTCCCTGAATACAAAACCTTTATCAAAACAATTTACCTTATATATTATTACACCGAACATCCTATAACTCCGGAACAATATTATGAACTGAAAAGCGGTGTTCTGGAAATTATGGATAAAGTACACAGAAATGATAAATTGTTTTTTATTGTCAGAACAATTCAGATAATACTCGCTAAACTTGTTCAGATAGACAGAAGAACTTTCTACAGGGAAATATTTGAGCTGAGTAAAATATTCAGTGAGCAGCAGATTTTCCCCAATGAAGTTTTAAAAAATCTCGCAATCGGTCCCTTCCGCGATATGTTTACAGTTGCAATTATTTTAAATGAATATGACTGGGCTGAAAATTTTGTAAATGAATATTCGCAGTATCTGAATGAGGAAAAACGGGAGAACGAATTGAACTACTCTATGGGAGTTTTAAGTTTTAAAAGAAATGATTTTGAAGCCTCGCTGAGTTACTTCAATAAATTACAGCTTCACGATATTATAGAAAAAGTTAATGTGAGATTTTATTACATGATGAACTATATAGAGCTAAAAGCTTATGAAAGCGCTCTGGCTTCATTAAATACTATCAGACAATTTTATACAGATAGAGCGGAAGAGATTCCGGAAATGTTTGCAGTGCTCATTCCCAATGCGCTGAAATATTTTGGAATAGTCATTAAAGCAGAAGAGAAGGACGAGAAGATTGAAAGATATTTAATTGATGAAGCAAAAAAAAGCGGAAGATTTTATCATGTGAAATATGTTCTGGATAAAATGGAAAAACGGGCTGGGTAGGATTTCCTGTTAATTTTAAGTGGAAAACTTTTTTATAAAATCGTATCAACCACTTTCTGAATTAATTTCTCAATTAGTACTAATAAAATAAATTTGATTTTTTGGGTACACCCTTCTTTATAAATTATTTCAGGAAAAAATCCCTTTCGGTGAGTTAAGATTTAAGATATGCATATCGTAATTGAGATTTCGAAAATAAAAAAAACTCCGACTTTTTTTAAAAAATTCTATACAGAATTAGAATATTTTTACTTTATTCCTTTTATTCTAAAAGCAGCAGGTGTAACAACTTTTGATACCGCCCCCTCAGTCCCCCTCCTTATAAAGGAGGGGGAAGTCCGGGGTTAAAAAGTTTATTTGTTAGGTGTACAGTAATTAGTGTTACCCCCTCCTGCGAAGGAGGGGGAAGGGGGAGGTCTTTTAGAGTTATAATGTTTTTGCTTTATCCTCATATTCTAAAGCGGCAGGTGTAACAACTTTTGATACCGCCCCCTCAGTCCCCCTCCTTATAAAGGAGGGGGAAGTTCAGTTAAAAAGTTTTCAAGTAGGGGTTGGGGTGGTTATTTTTTTAAAAACAAACCCGACAAAAATCTGATTTTTTTTTATAAAAAAAGCCCGCATGCATAGGGCAATACGGGCCTCGAGTTTAGGGTTAAAACAAAGAAAGAACAAAATCTATTTTACCAAAATCATCTTCTTCGTATCTGAAAATGAATTCGTTTCAATCTTATAAAAATATGTACCGCTTGCAAGATTTGCTGCGTTAAATTCGGTTTCGTATTCACCTGCAGTCAGGTTTTCATTTACTATCTGCTGCACTTCTTTTCCGCTCAAATCAAATATTGTAATTTTTACAAACTCATTTTTCGGAAGAGCAAATTTTATTTTTGTAATCGGGTTAAAAGGATTCGGGTAATTCTGGCTAAGCTGATACTCACTGACTACTTCAGTCCCCTTCGTAATATTTACAGGCGGACTAATGCCTATGTAAAATAGTCCTCCCTGATAGCCGCACATGTATCCGCCGTTTACAGTTATCATTCTATATGCCCATAGATCGATTGTAGTTCCGTTCGGTCCTGTGACGTTGCTTTGTGAGAGAATCCAATTGAATGAAGGGTCCTGCAATCTGAATACTTTTCCCTTTGTTCCTACGGCAATACCTCTGCCAAACTGGTAGTCAAAGCTGTAAACGTTAACACCACTCAGCCCTGTTGTATCGTTAACTAACGCCCAAGTCGCACCGCCGTTTGTTGAACCGTAAATGCAACCGTTCTGGCTGCCGGCATAAAATCGTGTATGGCTTATGTATTTCATTTCCCAGACATATTGAGTTGATGGATGTGTAATGCCTGTGCTGTCCCATGTTGAGCGGTTTGTAGTCTTTGCAATTCTGCCAAGCTGTCCGCTGACGTATCCTGTATTGTTATCAATAAAAGTTATATCTTCAATATCGTTATTAGATGCTCCCCAGCTTAGCTGTGAAGTCCATGTTGTTCCGGCGTTTGTAGTATAATAGAGCTCGCCGTTGTCTCCGGCGCAGTAGCCTTCGTTAAGATTGAACCAGTACATTGTTCTGTTTGTAGCTCCTACTACCGGTGTGTTTCTATAGGTAAAGCTTATACCGCCGTTAGTTGTAATTCCGAAAGTACCGCCGCCGCCGCATATATAGAAGTTGTTCGCATCAAAGACCTTTACATCGTAAAGTTCAAATCCCTGAGCCGCTTTCATGAAAGTCCAGTTGCTGCCTGAGTTGGCTGATTTGATAATAGCTCCTCTCCAGCCGACTGCCACCATAAAAGTTGGTATTGAACCGTTGATATCTATAGAATGAAAACGATTGGATGACTCAACGTAGTCCCAAACTGTTCCGCCGTTAGAGCTTTTCATAATTGTTCCCTGCTGTCCGCTTGCAAATATTTCAGTTGAGCTTTTATAACATGCGCTGAAGAGAACCTGCGCACATAAAGTTGAGACTGCAAGCGAATCCCAGCTTGTACCGCCGTTAGATGTAATGTAGTTTACTCCGTTTGAGCCGACTATAAATCCTCTTAAGGAGTCAAGGAAATCTACTGAGTATAATGGCGATGGACCGTTATCTAAGGCAAGGGTGAATGTTAATCCCTGATTGGTTGACTTATAAACAACCTGTGAATTTCCTACTGCCCAAACTGTACTGCTTCCGGCTTTTTTTAATCCGTTAAATGCCTGAGTACCGAAGCGAAGCGAATCCCATGTAGTTCCCCCGTTTGTTGAACGGATAATTACACCGCTGTTACCGGCGCAGACCAATGTCTGATTATTAAATACTTCTATCATTGAGCGTGAGCTTGTGCAATTGGTATTAAGCATTGTCCAGTTCACTCCGCCGTTGACGGATTTGAATACAGTGTTTGTTGCCATGCCGGTTACACTTGCTCCGCATGCGTAGGCTGTATCAGTACCTGAAAAAGTTATATCGGAAATATCGCCTGTATAGGGAGAGATATCAATTGTAGACCAGTTAGTTCCGCCGTTAGTAGTGCGGAGAATAAGTCCTGCATTACCTACTACAACACCTGTGTTGGCATTAATAAATTCAAGAGCAGTTAAGCCGCGGGTTAGTCCGGGAGGAGTAACAGTCTGCCAGGAGTTTCCTGCATCTGTGGTCTTTGCTATAAAGATATTTGTATTAAAGCTGATGTCATCGCCGCAGCAAAATCCTGTTGTTGAGTTGACAAATTTCATTTCACGGATTGCGCCGCCGAGCTTCCCTATTTTCAGGGTGGTGACGAAGGTAGAATCCGCAAATGAATCTGCAGAGCAGAAAAGCAGTGTTAGTAGAAAGAGGTAAACTAATCTTTTCATAGCATTTACTTTGTTTGTTTGGTGAATACTTTTATGTTAAAAAAGTTATACTTATAAGCTTTTTTATTCAATGTAATAGGACTGTACTATTTTGATTTGTTTTCACTATTGTGTTTAGCTGTTTTACAAAAAATTGATATGAATAATTTAAAAACAGATTGTAATCGTGAAAAAAAGCGCTACAAAAATTATTAATAATGATAATCATTTTAAAGTTCATAAATTTAATTAATTCAGATTTTCCTTATAAAAATAATTTTATGCCGGATTTAATCAAACTATACTAAACGTTTATTATCCATTATTATTTACCTATCTTATTGATAAATTCAATCCTATTTTGCACTACCACAAGAGAGAATGAAGTAATTATTAAGTCATTTAATAACGGAGAAAACTTTATGAAATTTTTTCTTTTACTACTTTCATATTTTGTATTAACGCTTGGTTTACAGGCAAAGAGCAATTACACTCCTGAACAAATCAGAATGTTGGCGAGCATTTCTGTAAAAATTAATTCTGACGGAGAGGTTGATAAAAGCGTTTTTAAAACAGGTATAGTTCCTGACTCAAGAATAATACAAAATTACAATGAATCCCCTTCAACCATAGTTTTCATGAAGGAAATGAGTTCATTGCGCAATTATTACGACCTTGAAAGCAACGGCACACCTTTGCAAATCTGGCAGGACCCTGCTAACCAGGATAATATACATGCCGTATATACTTATTCATCACAGGAAACCGGATGGAGTGACAGAACCATTCAGTATTTTTTCAGTTCCGATAGAGGACTAACCTGGAGCTTAATCTGCAACGTTCCTGCATCGGGAAGAGCAGGCTTTGGCACAATAACAGGAACAAGTAACGGCTGCGCATTAATCGGAGCGCATACTGCAATCGGCGCAAACACTAATGTAAGAGCAGTTTTTTTTGCTGATGCATTTCCCGGTTTAGGTTCATTCACTGCTTTGGACCCCGGAGCTTCTACAAACAATAGAACTATCTGGCCAAGAGTAGCAGCTACTCAAAATGTATCACTAACTAATAAGTTTGTATTCTGTACATCAACAAGCGGAGCTGACTCAGCTTTTATTGGAATTGGTCTTTCATTGACATCTTCTAATTTTCTCAGTTACAGAGCATTCAATGCATCCCCTGCCGAGTGCTATACTATAGCCCGCGGAGCTGACGGCAGAATAGGCATTGCTTACATTGTTGACGGAACAAATGACCCTGCAAACTACGGCGATATTTATTTTATGGAATCAACCGATGCAGGTTCAAATTTTTCAGCGCCTACAAAAATTTTCGATGCAAACTTCAGCACAGATTCACTCGCAGGTTTACGCGGAATTTCCATGGCTTACAAATCAAATACACCTTGCGTCGTTTTTGAAACAATTAAACAAACAACTGCAGGAAATTTCTTCCCGGGAGCGCCTAGTAAAATAAGGTTCTGGACTTCAGGAGCACCTGTAAGTGTAGTAATTGCTGACTCCAATAATATTCCATATGCACCTGCCGGAGGAACAAACGATGTACTTGCTCCGATTTGCAGACCAAGCATAGGTGTAACAGGCAACGTTCTATTTGTAACGACCATGGCAGCAAACTCAGCAACCGGAAGTACGGATACTACAAACTACGATGATATTTACCTGATACGTTCCAATAACTCAGGCGCAACCTGGTCAGCACCTGAAAGAATTACACCAAGCTCACCTAGAAATGACTGGAGGTATGCAAGCATTTCACCATCCAATGATATAGTTGGTAATGTATATTTTGCCAATGTAGTAGTTCAGAAGGATACAGTTCCCGGCAGCAACGTAAACCTTGCAAATCCTTTAACCAATGCAAAGCCTTACTTTTTAAGATTATCATACATAACCGGAATAGTAAACATTTCAAACGGAATTCCCGGAGAATATAAACTATACAATAATTATCCAAATCCGTTTAACCCGTCAACTAAGATAAGATTTGATTTAGCAAAGAACTCAACTGTAAAAATAAACATATTCGATGTCAACGGAAGGCTTGTAAGCGACCTTGTAAATTCTGTTCTCGCAGCGGGAACCTACGAAACAGATTTCAACGCATCGGCACTTTCCAGCGGAGTGTATTATTACAGAATTGAAACAAATTCATTCAGCGATACAAAGAAAATGATTTTGGTTAAATAAGATACACCATTACAAAATCCCGGATTGGAGAGCATGGTCAGTCCGGGATTTTTTTTTTACCGATTTTTCCCGCAATAAACCTCTCCGCATATTTTTTTTTAATTTCCCAAAAATTTCCGATTTTTGTTAGGATTTTGTTAGGATTTTTTTTTAATTGTATATATAAAGTAATATACGGCGAAAATTTTTCCATAAACAGAAATCCTGTTGTTCGCTTTTAAGCAAACTTAATTCGGGCAGCGGGATTTTTTAAAACCGACAAATCATTTTTTTCAAATGATTCAGATATATCAAACCTCCAATTCCTGATATTTATATCTAAATCATACAAATTAATGTTAACTTTTTAGTTTCATTAAACTATATCTTTCATCCATTTCCGTAAACAAACATTTTAAAAATTTTAATTAATTTCTAACTACTCCTTACATACAAATACATATTATTAAAGACTAAATTTTTTTTTAAAGAAATATTTTATTTAACCTCTAAAGAAAAGAAATGAAAAAAATCTTAGTACTTTTAGCTCTGGTATTGTTTATGACCACTAACGGTTATTCACAATATCTTACACAAGATTTCGAAGGCGCATGGTCAGGCTCACCTGAAGCACCTTCGGGCTGGACACAATCCAGACAAGTTTTAATCGGGAATGGTATTCCTGACGGTATTGGAACAACTTCCGGTGATAAAGACTGGCAAAAGAATACCAATACAGGAACTGCAACCTGGTCATTGACTCCGGGAACTCCGGGAACAATGCCAAACTCCGCTATCTCAGGTACAGGCGTTGCCTGGCTTCAGACAAGAGACTTTGGCGGCTCGGGACAAAACTGGGGCTCAAGAAGACTTGAATCCCCTTCCATAAATCTATCATCTTCAACTTCTCCGTATTTAAGATTCTGGATGTTTAACTCAGACGGAAGTACATCTTTGCATATAAGAGTAGTAGGTTCTTCAGATGGCGGTACAACATGGCTTAACATTCAGCAGATTACACCGAACTTCACTGCAACGACTGTAACATCTGCTACTCCGTGGTCAAGAATTACCGTTGCCATACCTGCTGCTTTCAGAACGGCAAATATGAAAATCGGTATTGAAGTTGGTTCACCATGGGGAACAAATAACATGTTCGTGGACGATGTTTCAGTTGAAGAATATACACCTACAACCATTACATCTACAGGTGCAGGCGGTTTATGGGGAGATGTTGCAACATGGGTAGGCGGCGTAGTGCCTTCTTCTGATAACAACGTTGTTATCGCTTCCGGCGCAACTGTAAACCTTAATGTAAATATAGCAAGATGCCAAAACTTACAGGTTGACGGTATTTTACAATATAACTCAACAACCACTACAATATTATTACAAACCTTTGGTGACTTTACAGTATCGGCGACAGGAACTTATAATTCATTTAGCGGAGCAACAGGTAAAAGAACATACATAGGCGGTAATATAAATAACGCAGGTACAATTAACTTTGGTATCTCTGCAACTTCTACTTCGGAAGCCGCTATGATTTGGCTCGGCTACGGACCTTACACATTTACAAATACAGGAACAATAAGCTTTAGTAAAATAAATACAATCTGGTGCGCAGTTACACAGGGAGTTACTTTCAACTCCCCTGTTGTAAACACATTCAGATTTGTATTAGCATTAGGTACAGTAAATCCAAACGGAAATCTTACACTTGGAAGCTCTGCATCTAACACAACGATGACAATCGAGAGATTAAAAGGTTCATTTACATCAGCTCCTACATTTGGCGCAGGTGTAACAAGAAGTGTTTCATATCTTGACGGAACAGGTGTTACTAGTACTCTGGCAGTACAGCCTTACACACCAAGCAAAGAAACAATTTCACCCGGTGAAGAAGTTGAACTTATTACCGGAGTTAGAACGGTTGCCGGTACCATGATTGTTGCTACACATGGAAGGCTGCAGCTTGCTTACCCGCTTACAGTAGGTACTGCAACAACAGGTGCTTTGACATTAACAAGAGGTATTATAATGACTGATGCTGTTAACATATTAAGGACATCGGCATTTTTTGCACCGGGTGCAGGAACAGCACCAAGTACTGCAACTCCATCTGTAACACATGGATGTTATGTTTCAGGTCCTATGAGAGTGGATTTCCCTACAACAACTGCATCAAGAAATTTTGCATTGGGTTCAGGAACGAGTTATAATGATTCTATTCCAACATCAAACGTTCTGAAAACAGTTGTAATGGCTACAACAACTGCATGGAGCGCTAGCACATCTATTACAGGATCAATAGAAGCAAAACCAACAGGTTCTGTAGTTGGTCCTTTACAGGGATTAATGGGTACAAGAAGTTACAGAATGAATTTGAACGGCGGTTCAGATATTCCGACAAACTCAACTATAGCTTTAATAGGAAACAATTATAACTATGGTACAGGCGCAGGAAGCGACAGCTTACTTGGTAATCTTCAAAATTTATTTGTTGCTCAGTCAACAACAGGAACAGGAAGCTGGACTGTAAGATCAATAACAAGCGGCACCGGTTCATTCACTGCAAATACAAATTACACAAGAACTACAGCAACAGGCGCTCCGGGACCAATATCTCCTCTTGCAACAAACGGTGAATACTTCTGTTTTGCAACAGATGCTTCATCTGCACCTAATGTAGGTCCCCAATCAATATCTCCATCAGGAAGTTCGTTTTATCCAAACGGAACAACTAATATTCCTATGACGGGAGTAATCATTAATTCAGGGTTATCTGCAACAACAAATCCTGTAACAGTTGTAAGACAAATTATCGGAACAGCTTACATAAGTACAACAACTGTACCTGCAGGATTGGGAGTAAGTGCAACAGCAAATACAACTTTTGCTGATTTTACAGGTTTCACAACCGGAGTAACTTATCAGATCAAAGACTCAGTTTACATGGTTGGTGACGGAAGCCCTTCAAACGATACTTTATCAGCATTCTTCACACCGAATATTGCAAAGAAAATGCTTATCATCTGGAACGACCAGCCAAGCAGAGACTCGCTTATTATCCATTTGAACAATTCAGTTTATGCATCTCAGTATGATGTTGCTCCAACTTCAGGCGCATTGCCAAATGCAGCGCTCTCAAACTGGAAAACAATCTTTGCTCTATATGCAAGTGCTGCTAATATCAGCGCTATTACAAATTCAAGAGATTCTCTGAAAGTATGGCTTGACGGTTCTACAGGACCAAGCGATAAGAGAAGTCTTTTAATCTTTGGAAATGACTTAGGATATCAGTTAGACCCGAGAAGAAATACATCTGCTACAGCAGCAGATACAATTTTCTACAGACAATACATGCACGCTCAATACTGGGCAGATGACTGGATTGATGCATTCACAGCAGCAGATAGTACAGTTAAAGGAACTGCTTCACCATTTCTTTCAATCACAGGTCAGAGAATAAATGACCCGTATCCGGATTGCGTAGCACCTGCTACGTGGAATAACGGTACAGGTACAACCACAGGTATTTTGATTCCGACTACAGAGTCCGGTGACGGCGACTCTTGCGCTGCAGTCAGCTATGTCGGACCTACTTACAATATGTTCTACGGTACAAACGTTTATAAGAGTTATGTGCCTACAGTTACAGGCTTAGCTTCTCCGCAAGGCGCAATGATAAATCAGATTATTCAGTTCGTACAGCAGAATGAAGGTGTCGCTCCTGTTGAGCTTGCATCATTCACTTCATCTATCGATAAGAGAAATGTAACTTTAAGATGGAGTACAAATAACGAAGAGAACAACTCAGGATTTAACATTGAAAGAAGAATTGCAGGAACAAACGAATGGACTAAAGTCGGCAACGTAACCGGCGCAGGAAATTCAAACACTATTAAGAACTACAGCTTTGAAGAAAGAAACCTTGCTACTGCAAGATATAACTACAGACTAAAACAAATGGACTTCAACGGTAACTTCAAATATTATGACTTAGCAAACGAAGTTATTATCGGAGTGCCAAGCAAATTCGATATTTCACAAAACTATCCGAATCCTTTCAACCCGTCAACAAAGATTAATTTTGACTTGCCATTCGACAGCAAAGTACAAATTAAAGTCTTTGATATGACAGGAAGAGAAATGTATCAGATAGTTAACGAAACAAGAACTGCAGGTTATTACACAGTACAGTTCAATGCTTCAGCTTTAGCAAGCGGTATTTATTTCTACCAGATCAATGCAGCCGGTGGAAATCAATCGTTTGTAAAAACTATGAAGATGGTTCTTGTAAAATAGTTATAACTATTTAGTTGTCAGTTGCCGGTAAAATGGCAATTCATAATTCTAAATTCTGAATTCATAATTAAAAACTCCTGTTGGTGAAAACTAGCAGGAGTTTTTTTTTCGCTAATTGATAATTGATAATTGATAATTGCAGGATTTACAGATAATTTTTATTATAATATTTGTTATGTTTTTAGCTGATTTCTGAACGATTTTGCCTGTAAATAAAAGTTATCAATTTTTGTTAGGATTTTGTTAGGATTTTTTTTTAATTTGTTGTATCTATAGAAAAAGTAAAAAGTTAATTTAATCTCTAAGAAAAAAAAATAATCCCGTACAGCATTTTTGAAAAACCCCAAATTCTTTCAAAAATTTTACCGGATTATTTTTCATAAACAAAAAAAGTAAATTTCATTTTCCGGAAATTCTAACTTGAGCCGGCGCTCAGTAAGATTTTAATGCGAATAATACTGTAAAGTATTATAGCTATGAAGAGCTGATTTTTTTCTCCTCTAAGAAAAAAAAATAATCTTGATAAATCTTTTTTATAAGTACACCAAAATTCTTATAAAAAATTTACTGTCTATTTTTTTTTACATAATCAAAATTTAAAATAACAAACAGGACTAAATATCTCATAATTCTTTCTGTAACGGCAAGTTAATGCGATATTTTTACTGTCAACAATACTGAAAAGCACTGATTTGTTTTTTTTCCTCTAAGAATAAAAAATAATCTTGATGAATCTTTTCTGAAAGAACCCCAAAATTCTATCAGAAAATTTACTGTATAATTTTTTTCTTAAACAATCATTTAAAAAACAAAAAAAAATCTTATGGCTAAACCCTTTAAGAAATTGGTTTTTCTCGCAGTGCTTTTAGCGTTGTTCTGCACGAAAAACTCCTTTGCCCAGGTAGATGTATCTACCGGCGGCGGACCAACAACGTACACGACATTAAAAGCAGCTTTTGATGCAATTAATGCCGGTACGCACACAGGTGCAATTACAATTAGTATCACTGCTAACACAACAGAAGCAGGTCCTTGCGTTTTAAACTCAAGCGGCGCAGGTTCTGCCTCTTATACATCTGTAAATATTCGTCCCACCACAGATGGCGTTACAATTTCGGGTCCTACAACTACAGGTCGCGGATTGATTGAATTAAAGGGTGCAGATAATGTTACCATTGACGGAGATAATCCGAATACAGGCGGCACAAACCGCAACCTTACAATTACAAACACTGCTGCTGCAACAATTACATATACATCGGTCATCCGAATCTGTAATGCTGCAACAGTAGTAACAAGTTCAGATAACAATATATTCAGGAATTTAATCCTTAACGGAAGTGCAGCAGACAGAAACGCTGCTGCAAATACAAGCGTTACAGGCAGCGAAAATACCACATTCGGTATTTACGTCGGCGGTAACGGCGGGGCTTCAGCTACAGACGCTCCGACAGCTATCACAAGCGTTACAACAAATACAGCTCCTACAGGAACAACTGTAAATGCTTTACTTGTAGATAACAACACAGTGATGGCATGCGCAAGAGGTATCGTATTCAACGGTGCCGCAGTTGGTGTTTCTACAGGTGTTACAATTTCTAATAACATTATTGGAGACCAGAGCGCGCAGTCTTTTGCTTATCCTCAGACAACACCAACAAACACAGTTTATACAAAAGGTATTTATGCTTCAGGTACAACTGTACTTACAATTACCGGAAACTCAATTAAAAATATCTTTTCATACGTAGCTGTTGGTACTACAAACGCAGCAGGTATAGATGTTGTAACTGCAATCGGTACAGGTCCCAATACAATTTCAAACAATACTATAGCAGGTGTTGTTGTTAATAATGCAGCGACAACTTCTCCTGCAAGAGGTATCTCTCTTGCAAGTTCTGCCGGTGTTTATACAGTAGCCGGAAATACAATTTCTAATGTTCAGAATAACTGCGGAAGCACAACTCAGACAAATCAGCCGACAGGTCTTTATATTTCAACCGCAGCAGCATCAGCAACTGTTGAAAGAAATATTGTTTCACAGGTTTACGATAGAAATGCAGGAACATTCGGTGTTGCAGGTGTATTCCTTGCAGCAGGAAACAATATTACTTTCAGAAACAACATGATTTATGATATCAACCAGGATATCACAGGCGGTGCAGCTTTCTCAACCCAATACGGTATTATTGGTTTAAGAATTTTAGGTACAGGCCACAAGATTTATTATAACTCAATTCATCTTTCAGGCGCAATGCTCGGTACTTCTACAACGACCATTATGACTGTATGCGCTACTATTAATACAACTTCCGTCACAGGCGTTGATATGAGAAACAATATTTTCTCAAACGTAATGACAGGCGGTACAACTTCAATTGCTCACGTTTCATTATTTCTTCCATCGGCAGCAACGAGCACATTGAACTTAACTTTAAATAACAATGCTTACTTTTCAGGCTCAGATGCTTCAAGACAAGGTATCTTACAGGTCGGAACTACAGCAGGTTCAGGTTTCTATTTAGCTTCTAACTTTATTGCCAGTTCAACAACACCTTCAACAAACTCAAGAAGCTACACAAGCACTTTATCTGCCGCAGGAACAAACGATAATGCATCAATTGCTTCAACCTCTGCAGCACCATTTACTTCAGCAACAGATTTGCACATCCCTGCTTTAACAGCCACACAGCTTGAATCAGGTGGTGTAATAGTTGCAGGTACAACAACAGATTATGATAATCAGAACAGATATCCGAATGCAGGATATCCTGATAATCCTTTAACTCCTGCTACTGCTCCTGATATCGGCGCAGATGAATTTGCAGGTACAATAGTAGATCTGACAGCACCTTCTATAGTTTATACAGCATTAGGCAATACTGCAAGCACAGCAGACAGAACTCTTACTGCTGCAATATCCGATGCTTCAGGTGTAGCAGGCGGAGCAAACGGTCCGAGATTATATTACAAAAAATCATCGGAAATAACATATCATTTTGATGACGCTCCAATTGTTGCAGGTAGCAACTATACATTTACAATAAACGCAGCTGCAATGGGCGGCTTAGCTGCTAACGATGTAGTTCAATATTATGTTGCTGCTCAGGATGTAAACGCAAACGTAGCTACAAGCCCTGCCGGCGGTTCAGGAATAAATCCTCCCGGAACAGTAGCCCCGCTTGCTCCAAACTCTTATATAATTGCAGCAGCACCTATGAGCGGAACTTACACAGTAGGTCTTGCTTTATTTAACAGAGTTACAGGTAAAAATATTTATTCAGTAGAAAAAGTAAGAACAGTTACAAGAGAAGTTTCAGTAACTGAAGATGCAGCAGTTGTAAATAAATCTGATAAAGAAGCATTTACAGCATCATTAAACGCTCCGAATGTAAAAACACAGACAGTTACCGTTGATGAAAAATATTCAGTGTTAATGGAAAACGGAACAGAATACAGAGGTTCATTATATCATGAATTATCTCAGTCTGACAGAAGCTCAAACGGAATTACTTCAGATATGGCAGGTGTTTATGCAACTATCACAGCAGCAGTTGCAGATGTAAACTTAAGAGGAGTATCAGGCAATACAGAGCTATCTTTAACAGATGCTTCATATCCGTCTGAAACATTCCCTATTACTTTCAACATTGGAAGTGATGCACAGCCAAGCGCTTCTGCAACAATTACAATGAAACCTGCGCTTGGTGTATCACCAACCATTTCAGGTACATTAGCATCGAATGCTTTAATTAAAATATTCAGCAGCTATACAATTATAGATGGTTCAAACACTGTAGGCGGCTCAACAAAAGATATGACAATTACAAACATATCTGCTACATCACCGAGCGTACTTCAGATAGGTTCAAACGGAACAACTTACAATACAGCTTCAACTGTAAAAAATTGTATTCTGATTAACGGTGTAAATACTGCTTCATGTTTAGTTGTCGGCGATGCAGGTACACTTGGAAATCCGGGTTATTTTGCAAACACAACAATCCAGAATAACTCAATACAAAAATCTTATATCGGAATGTACATCAATGCAAATGCATCAAGTACATCATATGCAAATGTTAACGGTAATGACCTTACAACGTCGGGTGCAAACGCTATAAGATTTACAGGTATCTACATGCAGGCTGTAAACGGCTCAGTAATTTCTCAGAACAGCATTGCTAACTTTGAAACTACTTCTTCGGAAGACGATAACGGAGTCTGGCTTGCAACAGGCACAATAAACACAACTGTTGAAAGAAATTCAATTTATACGTTAAAATATACAGGTACAAATGGATACGGGGCTCACGGTGTTCAAGTCAGCTCAGGAACAACTTCATGTAATATTACAGTAAGAAACAACCAGATAGCCGATTTATCCGGTGACGGCTGGGTAAATACCACACTTGGTGATAATACACATGGTATTTATGTTTTCGGAACAACAACAGGCGTAAAGCTTTATAATAACTCAATTAACTTCAACGGTAACACTCTTAACCAGACAGGTGCAATGTCATACGGTATTACACTTGGTACAGGTTCTACCGCTGATATAAGAAACAACGTTATCTCTAATAACTTAGGACTCCTTGGAGCAACCGGTTTAGGTTCTACATGTATATTCTTACAAACAGATGCTACTCAGTTAGAAGCTTCTGATAATAATGTATACTATTGCAGCCCGACAGGTTCAGGTGTTAAAGATATTGCAAAAGTAGGAACAACAGATTACTCTACACTTTCTGCTTATGCTACAGTAACAGGAAAAGATAAAGGCTCATTCAACGGCAATCCGTCATTTGTAAATTCCACAAGCGGCAGCATTGATATTACAAATGCAAACAGCTGGGTAGTAAACGGAAACGGTTATCCCGGGTTAGTAACTAATGATATCAACGGTACAGCAAGGTCAACATCTTTATCAACAGGTCCTTGCGATGTTGGTGCTTACGAAATTACTCCTTCAGTACCGGCTCCTTCGGCAACACAAACAGGTACAATCGGAGCAGGACAGACAACATCATGGTCAATATTCGGAAAGACTTTTGCATCCATTACATGGGGTGCAGCAGGTACTTATCCGGGTTCAATGACAGCAGCATTTAATTCAGGCGCAACACCTCCAAATCCTCCTGTAGCTGCAAAATACGGTTACGGTTACTGGACATTAACACCTGATGTACAGCCTTCAGGCGGCGCAACTTATGATATCACAGTATTCTTCAGTGATGCTCAGACAGGAACAATAACTGCTCCTGCCACAAACTTAATACTTGCTAAATATGATGGAGCAACATGGACAGATTATCAGCCCGGCGTTGGCGCAGGTCAGTCAAATCTGAACTATGCAGCAAAATCAGTAACAGTAGCAGGCTTAACATCATTCTCAAGCTTCGCATTAACAGATAAAGATGCACCGTTACCTGTTGAGCTTTCATCTTTCACATCAGCAATAGATAAGAGAAAAGTAACTCTTAACTGGTCAACAGTTTCAGAGGAAAACAACTCAGGATTTGATATTGAAAGAAAGTTAAGCGGTACAGAAAATACATGGAGTAAAGTCGGTAACGTAGCAGGCGCAGGTAACTCAACAACTGCAAAAAGCTACAGCTTCTCCGAAAACAATCTGAACACAGGAAAATATAACTACAGACTGAAACAAATGGATTACAACGGTAACTTCAAATATTATGACTTATCAAATGAAGTTATAATCGGAGTTCCAAGCAAATTCGATATTTCACAAAACTATCCGAATCCTTTCAACCCGTCAACAAAGATTAATTTTGACTTGCCGTTCGACAGCAAAGTTCAGATTAAAATTTATGACATGACAGGTAAAGAAATGGCGCAGATAGTTAATGAATCAAGAACTGCAGGTTATTACACTGTTCAGTTCAATGCTTCAATGCTTTCAAGCGGAATTTATTTCTACCAGATAAATGCAGCAGGCGGAAATCAATCGTTTGTAAAAACTATGAAGATGGTTCTTGTAAAATAGTTATCAGTAATTAGTTGTCAGTTGCCGGTAAAATGGCAATTCATAATTCTAAATTCTGAATTCATAATTAAAAAACTCCTGTTGGTGAAAACTAACAGGAGTTTTTTTTTGTATTCCTGTTAATTGTTAATTACTAATAATTTCTGATTTGCGGAGCAGGCAGAAAGCCTGATGCAACATATTAATAGTAATAGGCTGAAAAAAATATAGCGCAGTAAATGATTTTTAACATGAAGAAATAACAATAATTTATCTCAAAACTTACGAGGGGGCGTAAGTTTTGCCCTTAGTTTTTGCAGTAGTTTATGACATAAAAAAGTTCTGCTCTTAATGTAAATTAAATTACAGCAATTGGAATTTTTTTACTAAGGCTTTTGTATTTTAGATATAGGTATAAACACTTATATTGTCGTTAATTTTTTAAAAAAACTAATGTGAATTTATTTTAATTCGGACTACATTGCCTGATACTGCTTAACCCCCATAAAGCATTGTATTTAGAAATGAAATGGATTCCAATAAACTTTTATTGGGAGATATTTATGAAAAAGTTATACCCCCTTTTTCTTCTGATGTTCTTTATAACAAGCAATTCTTATTCTCAGTGGAACTACGGTTCTCCGTTCTCCACCGCTGCTGAGCAGTCAACATGGCAGCATGTGGTAAATCCATTGCCTATAGCCGGAAATTTTGTTTTAGATAGTATAACCGGCGCTTACCCGACAAATGCCTGGTTCAATCAGTTCTATCTTTATGGTAATGCCTGGCCTAATATTTCAGGACCTTTAGGACAAAACAGTATTTACACATACCCCTACCAAATTCGTTTTGGTACACAGTTAGATAGCAATCGATATCCCAATAAATATGCGTATCTTGGTATTAACTACAGACCATTTGGTACACAACAACTTGGCACACCGCAATTTCCAAAATATGCTTATGATGACGGACTTTATTTCGCAATGGGTACATCTGTTAATCCGGCAAATTATAAGCCTGCCATATTGAATAACTATACTGAAATTTCTGCAACGATAAAATTTACAAACACAACAAATACCAACCAGTATTATTACGCGCCTCTTGTGAGAGGTATGCCTTACATGACAATGATTTATAACAATGTAACTCCGGCTATTTATTTCCCGTCTCCTATTGTTCACTGGGTAAACGATACAGAGTTATTAACACCGGGACAGCAGTTTACCGGTACTGTATTTAAAATAAAAACTCTTGAGGGTGATCCGAATCTTTTCAGATCGCAGACATGGATGATTTACAGCTCTACCCCTATTACGCTTACTTATAATCAGCAGCCATATAACGGAGCAACTCAGGACGGACTTATTGCAACTGCGCCTATTACCGGCTGGATAAGAATGGCTCATGTTACTTACACAGGTGACCCTAAAGCATCAGACTCTACTGCCCGTATAAATCTCTTAAATGCTTATTCAAAGTTTATTCCTGTCAAGGGTGATGTGCAGGTAAATGTTGCAAACAGCAGCAGCACAACTGCAACTATGAATTTTAATTTTACAAGATACAACGAAGCTTCATTCGGCTCTAATGATTCATTATTAATGATGGCTCTTCCGCATCACGTTGATATGCTTCCTGCAGGTTCAACTACACAATTAATGAACTATCAGGTCATAAAAGGAATACTGAGCGAGGTAAAGAAAAAGACATGGGTTATGACGGAAAATCTTCCGCAATACACCTGGAATCCTGACAGAGGAACTCTTACCAACGTTCCGCTTAACTGGTGCGATTCAATTCAAAGATATGCTATAGGCGATTCAGTTTATTTTATGGCTCAATATCAATGGTCAGATGTTTACGCCGCAGGAAAAACTCTTGCAAAGCAGGGACGCGTAATAACAATCTGTGATGAATTGTATGACCGTGATAATACACGCTACGCTTCAATGCAGACACTTGCAGCAAATTACAGAACCAAGCTTGCATCAAATTTATCAAGATGGCTAAACGGAAACAGCTCTGCAAATAATCCCCCTGCAAATGTCCGCGACTCCATTATGTACGATACTAAATTTAAAGGTTTGATTTCCAGCCAGTCATATAATGTACCCGGCAATGACTTCGGAAGCGCGTTGTACAACGACCACCATTTCCATTACGGATATTATTTATATGCTGCGGCAGTAATCGCCAGAAAAAATCCGGGCTTCCTTACTGCAAACGGAAATTATTATCTTAACAGAGTAACTGAGCTTGCAAGAGATATTGCAAACCCAAGTAAGACTGACCAGTATTTTGCTCTGCAAAGATATAAAGACTGGTTCGACGGAAACTCATGGGCAAATGGTATGGTGCCATATGGCGGCGGAAAAAATCAGGAAAGCTCATCCGAAGCTGCTAATGCCTGGTACGGATTGTATTTATTGGGTGTTGCTTCAGGAAATGATAATATGAAATATCAGGGAGCAGTAATGCTTCAACAGGAAATAAGAGCAGCGCAAAAATATTATCATATAAAAAATACAAATCCCACTTTTCCGACTTTTTATACAAGTCAGTTTAAAACTGTAACGAATTTGTATCAGGGAATAATAGATGCCAGTACATTTTTTGGTGATCCTGTTCAAAAAAATTACTACTCTGAGGGAATTCAGATAGTCCCTGTTACGCCAGTTACGGAAAAACTTTGGGGCGATATTGCATTTGACCAGACGATGTATGATTTTTCGCCCAACGGATGGAAATTTACGCAGTGCTTTACTCCGGGCAATACAGACCCCGATGCAACCAAATGGGGAACAATAGGAGTAGGTGTACAGGCAATGGCATATCCCGATGTTGCTCTTTCTTTCTGGAATAACTATGGATTCACAAACAGCAATTTCGATAACGGTCAAAGCCAGACAAATACTCTTCACTGGATTGTAACAAGAAAGTATAATACGCTTGGTATAAACGTGCATAATATTTCTGCTGATATTCCTAAATCATTTAATTTAAAACAGAACTATCCTAATCCGTTTAATCCTGCTACAAAAATTGTTTATGACCTTCCATTCAACAGTAAGGTTACACTCAAAATTTTTGATGCATTAGGCAGAGAGGTTTCTGTTTTAGCAAGTAATGAAGTACAAAATGCAGGAAGCTACGCAGCTGACTTCAATGCAGCAAATCTTCCTAGCGGGATTTACTTCTATACTCTTAATGCCGAAAGCGGAAAACAAAATTATTTTAAAACGATGAAGATGGTACTTGTAAAGTAGTTTCAAGATACGAGTTTCAAGTTATTCAGACTCCTGTTGGTGAAAAACCGGCAGGAGTTTTTTTTGTCTTAAATGAAGGAAATTGACTTTGGAAATTGGGTACGTTCTATCTTATAAGCAAGTGTTTAATACAATTTTTGCCGATTATCACTTAAGAATAATAGCCAATTTATAAATATTTTGCACCTTTTAACTAAATAATTCAATTTTTCCATCCGATTTTAGCCAATAAATTTCTTTGCCAATGCTCATTTTAGTTATTAATTTAGTCTAAGAAAAAGGAAATACCGCTGTTTATGGTTCGCTTAGGGGGAGCGAGTTTTTTAGTTGCACCGGCGGTATTAAATTTTCCACATAACAGAATCTCACCATTTTCTTTGTGGAAAGATTAAAAAACTAAAATAAATAAGATGCGAAAGTTAATTGTCTGGATTTTAATGTCCTTCATCTCCTTGATTTATTTTGCATTCAATGTTGTACTTTGGATTAAAGAGTTTAGTTTTAAGTCCCGTTTTAAAAAAATTGGTAATTCAATTAAGAATTTTTTTGAAACACTCACTCCCTACTTTTAAAGTAATATTTAAAAACTTTTAAAATTTTCAGCCATGAAAACACTTTTAAAAGAATTCATTCAGATGCTCTTCCCTATTACTACTTTGTTCCTTCTCTATGTTGTATTTTATTTAGTTATCAACAGCATTGCAAAACACTAAGAAAAATTCCGGCTCCCTTTTTCTTTAAATTGTTAGGATTTTGTTAGGATTTCTATTAGATTTATTACAGAAATAGTTTTTTGAAGGAATTTCCCGGCACTCAGCCCCCATTGTCCGTTCAGGATGTATTAAACTACTCTACAATTTTCCGGATTAAATATTTTTTTAATTTATTATAAACTATTATTCAAAACATGAAAAGTATTTTTATTGCTTTATTTTCTCTTATGTTCATCAGCGCAGCTTTGCCGCAGGATTATTATTATTACTTTGGAAAAAAGATTGAACTCAACAGACGTGAAGATAAAGCCGTCATTGTTACAAATGAGCTTGGACAGAATAAAGCCTCAATGGAAAACGAAATTAAATCGGTTCTTGATGCAGGCGACGAATTAAAAAATTCTTACAACAACACATATGAAGTAATTTTCAAAAATAATTTCGGAGCCCAAAAAGTTCAGAACTTTGTAAACAGATTTGCGGGAAGAGAAAACTTAATAAAATTTATTGCTCCTGCTTACTACACTGATAATCTGAAAATAACAATTATCTGCGCAGATGAATTTATGGTAAAGCTTAAAAGTGAAAATGACAGAAACAAACTTGATCTGCTGAACATTCAAAACGGAGTTCAGATAGTTGAAAGCTTCCCCGGAAGCAGAATGTTCAATATGAAAACATTCAACGGTAACTCTAAAACTTCACTGGAGCTTTCCGATATTTACTTAGCAACCGGACTATTTGAATACGCAGAGCCGAATTTTATTTATCCTGATTACTGCTTACTTAATTTTACACCCAACGACCCGTTATATACTTCACAATGGCATTTGAATAATACATCACAAACAGTTACTCCAAACCCCGGCGGATATAACGGAGTTGACTCAGCCACTTACAAAGGAATTACCGGCTCTGATATGAAAGTTAATCTTGCATGGAATTTTACTACAGGAGATGCAAGCCTTGAGCTTGGAGTTGTAGATACAGGAATCGATTCGACACACCCTGACCTGCGCTTGAACTTACTTGCAGGATACGACGGAGCATATAATGTAAACACCGTGCCAAGAGATTCCAACGGACATGGAACATGTACAGGCGGACTGGTAGCAGCAAGCGGTAACAACGCATTGGGTGTAACAGGAATTGCATACGGATGTAAGCTGCGTTCATACAGAATTTTTAACGGCGCAGGCTCTGCTGCAAACTCTTACATAACAAGAGTATTCCAGAGAGCAAAAACAAACGGTGCAGCAGTATTAAGCAATAGCTGGGGAGGCGGTTCACCTGCATCATCAGTTTCAAATGCAATTGATAGCTGCGCACTTTACGGCAACAGCGGTAAGGGCTGCGTAATATTATTTTCATCAGGGAATGAAGGAAGAAATCCCCCGTCATATCCATCTTATTTAAGGAACGTTGTCTGTGTCGGCGCTTCAACAGCATCTGACCAGAAAAAAGCTCCCGGAAATGCGCAGCAATTCTGGTGGGGCGGCAACTACGGAAGCGCGATTCAGTCAGACGGCTCATCATCTTACTTCGGAGATATTGACTGCGTGGCACCGACAATTACAGTTACAACTGATATTCAGGGAACAGGTGGTGATAATACTGCTGCAGGAACAGCCGGAGATTATTATTATGCATTTAACGGAACGTCATGCTCATGTCCTAATGCAGCCGGTGTTGCAGGGCTTATATATTCAGTAAATACTTCGCAGACTGCTGCACAGGTAAAAGATGCGTTATTAAGAGGCTGCGATAAAATTGATAACATCAGTTACGATTCTGCTAAAGCATACGGTCAATGGAATGAATATTTCGGCTACGGCAGAGTAAATGCTTACAACTCGGTAAGACTTGCAGCAGGCGTGGATGTAATTCCTCCGACAATAAAACATGCCAATATAGAGTCAAGCAATTCAACTTATCCTTCTGCAGTTACAGCTGCAATTACAGATTTAGGCGGCGGAAGTGTTGATAACACTTCACCAAAAGTTATTTACAGAACAAATAAAAATAATGCAGGCTGGTCTGCATTCGATACTGTTTCGTATAGTTCACTGGCAGGAAGCGTATTCGCATTTAAAATTCCGGGCTACGGATGGGAAACACAAGTGCAATATTATTTAACAGCAAAAGATAACAGCGGAAATACAGCATACTTCCCTATTCACGCGCCGGATACAACAAATTTATGTTACTATGCAATTGGAAATATTCAGAGTGTTACACAGAAAATAACGGGACCGACTTCAATTCCGACATCATCGTATGTTTACACCGGAACAACAACATTTGCATCATTTAAAATCTTAAAAACAAAAGTTAGATTATCATTAAGACACACAAGAGTCTCAGATATAAACGTTGCTCTTGTAAGTCCGTTGACAAGCATGAACGCAACCTTTGGTATGAAGTGTCTTTTCAGTGAAAACAGTTCCGGCACAACTACAGGAATTTCAAATCCAACAATAACTGATTCCGCTTCATCATTCTGGAACGGGTTAACTCAACCATATACAAGCGGACTTGTAAAGCCGGATTATTCTTTTGCGGGATTTAACGGAACAAGTTCGGCAGGAGCATGGAAGCTATTAATTTATGATGGCGTTACAGGTACAGGCGGAACTTTTGATAGCTGTTCAATAACTTTATATAAAACTTCAGGAACTACAAGCCCTTCAGCAGGATTTAATACTGCTTCAGATTCCATCTGTACATTTAACGGAACACAAACAGATACGATTAATTATTATTTAAAAAACAGAGGCACTGCATCACTTACAATTTCAGGCACAACTTTCAGCGGGACATATGCATCCAAGTTCTCATTGATTTCATCTCCTGCTTCAATTGCTGCGGGAGACAGCGGGCTCTTTAAGATAAGATGTAATCCGCTTGCACCAAAACCTGTTAAAGGAAATGAACAGCAATTTGATAACTCAGAAAACGCAACACTTGATATAACCACAAATGATCCAAGCAAACCAACATTAAAAGTATCGCTGCAGACACCTGACCCGCTGCCTGTAGAGCTTGCTAACTTTACATCATCTGTAGATAGAAATAACGTAAAGCTAAACTGGACAACTACGTTTGAGCAAAACAATTCAGGATTTGATATTGAAAGAAAATTAGTATCAACTAATGAATGGGTTAAAGTAACGAACATTTCAGGAGCAGGAAATTCAAACACACAGATAAATTACTCATACAGCGATAACTTTATTTCAACAGGAAAATATAATTACAGGTTGAAGCAGATTGATTTCAACGGCAACTATAAATATTATGAGCTTGCAAATGAAGTGAATGTAGGAATACCAACACAGTTCAGTTTATCACAGAACTATCCGAATCCTTTTAATCCTTCTACGAAGATCAATTATGATTTGCCGTTCGATAGCAAGGTAAGCATTAAGATATTTGATTTAACCGGAAGAGAAATATCTTCAGTTGTAAATCAGGTGCAGCCGGCAGGTTATTACTCCTTAAATTTCAATGCATCAAATTTAGCAAGCGGGATTTATTTTTATTCAATAATAGCTGAAGGCGGGAATAAATCTTTTGTGAAGAGTATGAAAATGGTTTTAGTCAAATAATAATTGATAAAAAGTAATTTGTAAAAAAAACTCCTGTCGGGAAATCGGCAGGAGTTTTTTCTAACAACAGTTCGATAAATGATATAAAACTGTATTATAAGTGAACATTATCTGCGGAATAAATGGACAAAATATTATTCCTTATTTTTGTTAGGATTTTGTTAGGATTTTTTTTACTTTTATTATATAGATTTTTTTAACAAAACCTTGAAAAGTTATGTACAAATATTTCAATTTTAGAATTAAAAAAAACTATCCAAAATCTAACGGAATTCAAAATACTAAAGGACATTTTGTTTTCTTCAAATTCCCCCTCTCGAAATATCTCGCAAGCTTAGTCTGATTACCAAATACTTTCATTTCTTTTTTACCTGATTCATTTTGATAATGAGATAATTCATTATTGTATCTGCCGATATTATATTTCAATTCGTTGATACCATTCTGTTAACTGAAGCTCATTTTCATTTCAGGTCAAAAGAACATTTTAATTTCAGCTTTCCAAAATTTTTTATTTACCATACACCATTTAATTAACGGATATTCCGTTAAAATTTTAAATTTATTATTTAAACTATAAAAAAGGAAACAACAAATGAAAAAGTTACTATTTTTTCTACTATCTATTGTTTTACTTGGAGCACTAGATTTGAATGCCCAAATTAAACTTCAGGAAGGATTTGAAAACATTACATTTCCTCCAACAGGATGGTCAACAAAAACTATTAGCGGAACTGTTAACTGGACTAGAAGTACAGGTCAGTTTCATAGCGGTACAGCAAGTGCTTTTATCAACTATGAAACTCCCGGGCACGAAAACTGGCTGGTTACAAAACAATTCAGCGTAGGTTCAAACGATACATTATCATTCTGGGTACGTAAGCAATATACTACTGATTACGGTGATCATATGGATATTTTGCTTTCAACAACGGATACAGCAGTAGCAAGTTTTACAAATAATCTTGCAACAATTGATGTCGGCGCGCTGGCAAACTCAACATGGGTAAATTTTAAATATTACCTTGGAGGCACATTCAGTGGAAACGTATATGTTGCTTTCAACCACTATGATGTTGACGGTAACGGCTGCTGGTTGGATGATGTACAGGTTGGAAATGCAGTATTGAATGACGCAGGAGTATCTGCCTATTCATCACCGCTTCCTCCATTCTGCCCGGGCTCAACAATCAGTCCGACTGTAACGGTTAAGAACTATGGCGAAGCTCCGCAGACAGTTATTCCTGTTTATTACACTTTAAACGGCGGTGCCCCTGTAGGACCTGTATCAACCGTAGGTCCAATTGCGCAAAACGGTACTGAGAACGTAACATTCACAGGACCTATGGCAGCAGTTGTGAATGCCGGAACAAACACTTTCAGATTTTATACAGTTTTACCCGGTGACCAGGATAATTCAAATGATACAGCAGTTACAATTGTAAATGTTACTTCAATTTCATCTTTCCCATATTTTGAATCCTTTACAAATCCTGCCAGCTGGACAACAACAGGAACGGCAATGTGGGGTTCATACGGCGGAGCCGGATTAATCAATCCGAGCGGTGCAACCGGCGATACAGCTGTATATGCAAATTTTTATAACGTATCATCAGGAACAGGAAATCTTGTTTCACCAATTTTTAATTTTTCCGGTTTAACAAAACCTGTTGTCAGCTTTTATGTTGCCTATCGTTCATATTCAGGAGATGATGATGCGCTGCAGGTACTTGTTTCTACAGATGCAGGAAATACATGGTCTGCACCTGTATATAGTAAATCAAGATTAAGTACTCCATCACTTTCTACAGTAGCTGATTCTACAGGAGCATATCTTCCAACGGTAAGCTCTCAATGGAGACATGAGACCATTGACCTTACTGCTTACGCCGGACAAAGTTGCGTGTTAATTGCTTTCTCTGCAATTACTGCTTACGGAAACAACTGCTGGGTTGATGACTTCAGCATTACAAACGCAACTGACTTCCAGACACAAACCATAAATGCTACGGGACCGGTTATATTTACAGGTTCATTTGATTTAGGAACAAATTATAATCTTACTGCAAATATGACTTCCATAGGACCGGCAGGTGGAAACATAAACTTTGAAAGAAGCAAAACTGCTCCAACAACTCTTGTTTCCCCGGAAATTGCAGTGAATGCAGCAGCTACATCTCCAAGCGGCGCAGTATTACAGCCGACTCATGTTTCACCGGACGGATATTACACTCTTTCCTATGACTACAGCAATCAGGCAACTTATGATTTGAGCATCGATATTACCGGTTATACAGGAGTAGCAGATGCAGATAAGTTATACATTGTAAAAAGAGCAGATGCAAATGCTTCCTGGGTTTGCTTAAATACAACAAGAGTAGGAAACGTTCTTACCGCATCAGGAATTACAGGATTTTCACAATTTGCAATTGCAGGAGATGTAGATAATCCTCTTCCTGTTGAACTTTCATCTTTTACATCTATCGTAAATGTAAGAAATGTAAACTTGAAATGGTCAACTGTTTTTGAACAAAACAATGCAGGGTTTGACATTGAAAGAAAAGCTGTAACATCTGAAGTATGGACAAAAATCGGAAATGTTTCAGGAAACGGAAACTCTACAATTGCAAGAAATTATTCTTACTCAGATAATAATCTTCAGACAGGAAAATATAATTACAGATTAAAACAAATTGACCATAATGGAAACTTCCAATATTACGGGCTTGCCGGTGAAGTTGTTGTTGGTGTTCCAAGCAACTTTGCTTTGAGCCAGAACTATCCAAATCCTTTCAATCCATCAACAAAAATTAATTACGACTTACCGTTCGACAGCAAAGTTTCAATTAGAATCTTTGATATGACAGGAAGGGAAATGAGTCAGATAGTAAACCAGACTCAGCCTGCCGGATATTATACGGTGCAATTCAATGCTTCATCACTTTCAAGCGGAATTTATTTTTATTCTATAAACGCTGAGGGCGGAAATAAATCTTTTGTGAAGAGTATGAAGATGGTTTTAGTCAAATAATATTTTATTAAAAATAATTTGTTATAAAAAGCTCCTGTCGGGAAACCGGCAGGAGCTTTTTTATTTCAAAATGTACAGTTTTGAAACTCATAATATATATGGAGTTTGTTCTTCACATAATTTGTTTGAAATTTTGGGTTAATTTTACAAAAGTTGGCTGATTAGTTTTATCAGCAATTTAATTAAAAAATAAACCTATTAGTTTTTTGTTAGGATTTTGTTAGGATTTGTTTTAGTTTTATATATTAAAAATTTTAACTAAAACCTAAAACTAAAACGTCCTCTAATGAAAAAAATTATTTTATTTTTTATTGTGATGCTGACTTTTATTTCCTCAATGGAATTGAAAGCTCAATATACAATTAACGAAGGATTTGAAGGAGTTACTTTTCCTCCGGCAAACTGGACAACAAAGATGTATATTTCCGGAAGTGTTCAATGGGTGAGAAGCACTTCTCAGAAAAACTCAGGAACAGCCAGCGCATTTGCGAACTATGGTCCTGCTGCAGGAAATGAAGTTTGGCTTATTACACCGAAAGTTCTTGTAAGTACGGGAGATTCAATCTCCTATTGGGCAAGAAAACAATATACGTCAAATTATGTACCTGACTCATTAACAATTCTTATTTCCACAACTGATACTGCAAGGTCATCATTTACAACTCTATACACCATTGACGTTAATACTCTTCCGGCTCCTCTTGCATTCGGTTACAGAGCTGCAAGCTTAAATGCTTATGCTGGTCAGCAGGTTTACATTGCATTCAAACATTACGACCAGGACGGAAACGGCGTATGGCTTGATGATGTAAAAGCAGGACAGCCTGCATCTGTTGATTGCGGAGTTTCATCAGTTGGAACCACAGGTACAGTATATTCAACCGGAAATAATACTGTTACACCTTCAGGTACAGTTAATAACTACGGCGGTTCAACTGCAACCTTCACAGTAACAAGAAGAATTTCTCCGGGAGGCTATGTAGATACACAAACAATTACAAATTTAGCATCAGGCGGCAGTCAGGTTGTTAACTTTACAAACTGGAGCTATACTGTAAATACATTATATACAATTAAAGATTCAGTTTATATTTCAGGTGATGTAAATCATGCCAATGATACATTAACCGGATTTTTAACATATGCCACACCTAAAACAACATTGGTGTATAATGTTGACCAAAGAAGCAGAGACTCAATTGTTACTCATTTAAATGCTTCCGGTCTTTCCGGCCAATATAACGAAACCTCAACCTTTCCATCAATTAGTTTGTCAAACTGGACAACTCTTATCGTAGGATTTGGAAATGGTTCATCATGGTCTGCTGCATTCAGAGATTCATTAAAAGCTTATCTTGATGGCTCAACTGCTCCGAATAAAAGAACTCTTATTATTTTTGGTAATGACTTAGGGTATGCTAACGACCCGAGAAGAAATGCATCTGCCTTAGCAGGTGATACAGTTTTCTACAGACAATATTTACATGCTCAATACTGGACTGATGACTGGGTAGATAACTTCACAGCTTCAGATAGTACATTAAAAGGTATTGTTTCACCTTTCACATCAATCACTGGACAAAGAGTTAACGATCCATATCCGGATTGTGTAGCACCGGCAACATGGAATACAGGCTCAGGTACATTAACATCTGCATTAATTCCTGTCACTGAATCCGGCGACGGAGATTCTTGTGCAGCTATTGCTTACAGCGGAACAAACTATAACGTATTCTACGGTTCAAATGTTTATTACGGATATGTGCCGACCGTCAGCGGAGCTCTTTCACCGCAGGGCGTTGTATTCAATATCATCAGAAATTATGTTGAAAATAACGGCGGTCAACTTCCAGTTGAGTTAGCTTCGTTCACATCTTCTATCGATAACAGAAAAGTAACATTGAACTGGTCAACAACTAATGAAGAGAACAATGCAGGATTTGAAATCGAAAGAAAATTAACAAGCGCAACAGTATGGACAACTGCAGGACATGTAAACGGCGCAGGAAATTCCAACACTGTAAGAAGCTATTCATTCTCAGATAACAATCTTAGCACAGGAAAATATAACTACAGACTGAAACAAGTTGACTTCAACGGTAACTTCAAATATTATGATTTAGCAAATGAAGTAAACATCGGAGTTCCAAACAAATTCAATTTAGCTCAGAACTATCCGAATCCTTTCAACCCGACAACAAATATTAATTACGACTTACCTTTCGATAGCAAGGTCGCAATCAAAATATTTGATATCACAGGCAGAGAGGTTGCTTCAATAGTAAACCAGGTTCAGCCTGCAGGTTTCTACTCTGTAAACTTTAACGCATCAGTACTTTCAAGCGGAGTTTACTTCTATCAGATAAACGCTGATGGCGGTAACCAGAACTTCGTTAAGACAATGAAGATGATGTTAGTCAAATAACAATTAGTAATTTACAATTAACAGATCAATACATCTTTAATTTTATAAAAACTCCCGATGGTGAATGCCATCGGGAGTTTTTTTTTGTTAATTGATGAACCGGCAGGAGCATTTTTTTATTGAATACCCTCTTATAATCCACGCTTTATACCTATTATTTACCTATCTCTTTAATAAATTAGTCTTTAAATTTCATTTGCAGCTCAATTTATTTAAAAGGAAACTAGACTATGAGATTTCTTTTCCTACTTTTCTTACCACTACTATTTATTACTCCTATTCAGGCACAAAACGGATGGATGCAGGTTTACAGCAAACCAGGACTTACTTTAAAAAAAGCATTCTTCATAAATCAAAGTACAGGCTGGATTTGCGGAGATTCTGGTAGAATTGTAAAAACAACTAACGGCGGATTTACATGGAGTCTGTACGAATCCGGCTCATCGCATGCTTTCAACGATATTTTCTTCATAGATGAAAATAAAGGCTGGGCAGTTGGGGGGACAAAGAACAGTAGCGGTTTTAGTTATACTGTTGTGGCTTTTACAAATGATGGAGGTAATTTCTGGAACGTAAGTACCGGAATGAATTATAATAACGCAAATAAATTTGTGTATTTTTCAAACGCTTTGAACGGCTTTATACTTGCAGGAGGAAGCTCAGGAGGAAGCTTAACAGGCGCAGTTACAAAGACAACAAATGCAGGGGTAAGTTGGAACACCTCAGAGACAATAACCTCTTATAATCTTCTTAAAAAAGGAAACAGTGAAACAATATGGCTAGGTTATCAGAAATGGGCTGATGCAGGCTATTCCAACGGAGACTCTGTTTTTATTCAGACATCTACTAACGAAGGAAATACCTGGCAGACAAAATCAAAGTTTAACGGTTATCAGATTTTTGAAGTAAGTATGCAAAATGAAAACAGTATTGATTTTATTGTACGACCTTATGTTTCAGGAGGAAATAAATTATTGCTACGCTCTACTAACGGTGGAGTGAACTGGTTTGCCGATTCGCTGAATTTCGGTTTTACTGTAAGCGGAGTATCATTCATAAATAATAATACCGGATGGATTTCTGCAAACGGAAATTTATATAAAACTACAAATAACGGAGTTAACTGGATTAACCAGTTATCAGGATTTACAGGTACAGTTTTTATGAAAGACTCGGTAAATGGAATTTGCTATGGAAGTAACGGAAAAATTTTCATAACAGGGACAGGTGGTGTAACAAATATTATTTCCGGCAATGGGATGCCAAATGCTTTTTCCCTTTCACAAAATTATCCGAACCCGTTTAATCCATCTACAATTATCAGTTATCAATTAGCAATTAACAGCTTTGTACAATTTAAAATATATAATGCGCTTGGTAACGAAGTGCAGACTTTGGTAAACAAAAAACAAAATGCGGGAAGTTACTCTGTTGATTTCAACGCTACGTCGCTGCCGAGCGGAATTTATTTTTATAAACTTGTCACTGAAAAATTTTCAGAGACAAAGAAAATGATTTTAATAAAATAAAGACTAAATCACAGATTGCGATGATTTGAAATGATTAATATTATTTACAAAAATAGAATTTACTTTTCATTTGAATCATGATTCATCAGTGTAATCAGTGGTTAATACCACGAGTAAAGTAATTTTAATTAAGTAAGAATTGAGCTTTATATTCATAAATTTTATAACAAAATACTTTTTCCAAAAAGTTAAAACCGATGGAGGTTTTATGAGAAAATTATCTTTTATTTTTTTAACAATTTTTATTTTTGTAAGTGCTGAATCATACAGTCAATCTTCCGATTCCCCTATTCTTACAAAAGTAGTTCAGGTTTCTTATGATAGGAACTATTACGACTTACAGTCTAACGGCAGCCCTCAGCTTATCTGGCAGGATCCTGCTCATCCTTCAACGCTTTATACCGTTTATACAACTTCATCGCAGCTAACAGGATGGAATGACAGGTCCGTTAAATATTTTTATACTACCGATGGCGGTGATAACTGGTCAATAGCAGAAAGTGTTACATCAGGCGAAGTCAGCGATTACCCTGCAATCACCGGACTTAGCTCAGGTGCAATTATTATCGCATTAAATAAATACACTAATGGCATTGCGCAGACACAGATTTACCAGGAGCTTTTCCCTCAGATAGGAATTTTCTCAAACGCAAACCCCGGCGGCGCAAACAATAAGTACTTATGGCCGCGGATTGCCCCCACGGTAAACGGCAATCCTAATCAATATGTTTTTCTTGCTTCATCATCTTTTGAAGACTCCAGTTTCTACAATATAAAACTGACAAACTCATTTAAAGGATATAAGCAGTTAAACGCAAAAGCCGGTGAGAGTTATGCAATAGGAACAAGTACAAGCGGTCTTATTGGTATTGCCTATGTAGCAGGTGGAAACAATTCTGCTAACTATGGAGATGTTTTTTTTATGGAATCAAGCGATAACGGAAATACATTTTCAGTCCCGTTAAAAATCTTTGATGCAAATTTTTCAGGTGATTCGTTGGGAGGCTTCAAAGGAATTTCTATTACATACCAGGGTACTTTACCGCAGGTTGTATTTGAAACTGTAAAACAAAAAACAAACGGAGAGTATTTTCCGGAATCTCCGAGCAAAATAAGATACTGGTCAACAAATTTGCAGGGTGCAGACCCTAACCGTTCTATCGTCATCGCTGATACTTCAAAAGTAACTTTTGCCCCTGCTAAAGGAACGCTGGACTTTGAAGCTCCGCTTTGCAGACCTAGCATCGGCGTATCAGGCAAATATATTTTCTGCGCTTTCATTGCGCAAAGCACTACACTTGGCGGAAGCAATAACACAAGCTATAACGATATCTATCTTACATACTCTACAAACAATGGAGTTAACTGGACAAATCCCTCTAAAATTGCCGGAGGAGGGACAGTCCCCTACAGATATGACTTCACCGCTCCCAGTATTGTGCCCAATAATTATGTATCAGGCGCAGAGCCCGGAGGAGTTACATATTATCTGAACATGACTTTCCAGCGGGACAGCATTCCGGGAAGCAATGTGAATACAAATGATGCAGCAACCAATGCAAAACTATTTTATTATCAGAGGATGTTTATGTACGCGGCAGCTCCGGTGCTGGCTGCTCCGCCTAATAATAGTACAAATAATTCAGTCACTCCTGTTTTCAGCTGGAGCGGTGTTGGAGAGTACTATGTCCTGCAAGTTTCTCTTCAACCTGATTTTTCTTCAATCCTTCATGTACACTATGGGGATTTTAATGACGGAAATACATATCAAATGCCTCCCGGTATATTACAAAATGAAACAACTTATTACTGGAGAGTTATGTCATATTCTCAGGGAATTGAAGGACAATGGTCAACTATATTTAATTTCAGAACAGGAGTATCAGGGATAAATAATATTACATCCGAAATTCCAAAAGAGTATAAGCTTTATAATAATTATCCTAATCCTTTCAACCCAACAACAAAAATAAAATGGGATTTACCATTTTCAGGATTTGTAAAATTAAAGATATATAATGCAGTAGGTATTGAAGTTGAATCAATAGTGAACGAGAAACAAAATGCGGGAAGCTACGCGGTAGATTTCAATGCTGCTTCCCTGCCAAGCGGAATTTATTTTTATAAGCTTGTTACTGAAAAATTTTCTGAGACAAAAAAAATGATTTTAATAAAATAAAAAATTAAAGCTATGAGAAAGCTGTTTTTATTTTTACTGTTAACCCTTTTTATTAGTGAAAGTTATGCTGTAAACGGATGGTTTGCCCTAAGTGTTCCTATACCTTACATTTCGGATATTCAGTTTATTAATTCTCAAACAGGATTTATAACCGGGCTATATGGCAAGTATGCAAAAACAACTGACGGCGGACAGACATGGACAGCTTTTACAATCGGAGATTCAACCATTTCACTTGGCTCAATAAATTTTATTAATGAGAATACAGGATGGATGAATGGTAATCAACCTAACGGCTTCCCTATCTGGCCAAATAGAAATTATATGTACTCGACTACTAACGGCGGAGTCAACTGGACAGTTCGCAGTCAGTCTGACGGCGATGTTTCTAGCTGTGATATTTACATGACGGGCAAAGATTCATTAGTGGTAGCAAGTTTAGGTTTTTCAGATTTTGGTTCTGTAGGAGGTTTATCTTACAGCTTTAACGGCGGAACATTATTTAATCCGGCAATAGTAAATACAAACGGAGCGCAATTTTACGGTCTTCAATTTTTAAATAATATTACCGGCTATGTTGTTTCGTGCTACGATTCCGATACGGGTCCTTATTATAACAGAATTTATAAAACAACTAACAGCGGCGCTAACTGGAATCCCATTTATAAAGATAGTGTACAGCCTCCACGCCTGCTTGGTTGTTTTTTTGTCAATTCAAATAAAGGATATTTATGGGCAAGGAACTCAAAGCTGGCAGTTACAACAAACTCAGGCGCTAACTGGAATTTTATCAATACTCCTATTTACAGTCAAATAAATTCAATGCACTTCTTTGACGAAAATACAGGTTATGCAGGTTTTACATTCAATTCACAGGATACCATGGGACTAAAAAGAACAACTGACGGCGGCTTCACCTGGATAACTATGACTAACAGTTTATTAAAAGGTATAAGCAGAATAATTTTTGTTGATAATCTTACGGGATGGGCAACGGGATATTCATCTAACGGAGTCAAGTTGATGAAAACCGTTACGGGAGGTTTGACATCTGTAAATTCTATAGGAAATGTTGTGCCTGATAAATTTTCCCTTTCACAAAATTATCCGAACCCGTTCAATCCGATTACAAAAATAAATTACGAATTACCAATTACGAATTTCGTTTCTTTGAAAGTTTACGATGCTCTTGGTAACGAAGTGCAGACTTTAGTAAACCAAAAACAAAATGCGGGGAGTTATTCAGTAGATTTCAATGCGGCTTCACTTCCAAGTGGAATTTATTTTTATAAACTCGTTACTGAAAAATTTTCAGAGACGAAGAAAATGATATTAGTTAAATAAAAATACCTGCTATGAGAAAGCTAATTTTATTTTTATTGCTATCCCTGCTTAGTAATGAAAGCTATTCACAAAACGGGTGGGTGAGACAGTTTGCGCAAAATTCATTTATTAGAGATGTTGTTTTTTTGACAGGAGATACAGGATTTCTAGCAGGATCAAACTGTATTTTAAAAACTGTTAACGGAGGTGTAACGTGGGTTAATACTGCTCCAGATACTACAATATCATATAACTTTATTTCATTTCTGAATCAAAATACCGGCTATGTTTCAGAAAGGCAAAGCTCTGATTTATATTCTCCTATCAGGATTTACAAAACAACAAATGCAGGAGCACAATGGAGTTTAATCTCTACATCACAAACGTCATTTGGAATTACCGGAATACAACCAATAAATGAAAACGTATTTTATCTCTCAACCGGTTATACTATTTATGGCCCTATCGGTCCGCCTACTCATCTGGGAAGTTTACTAAAAACCACTAATGGAGGTGAATCGTATTCTACTTCATTTTATATTAATGAATATCACAATTTTTACTCCACACAATTTATTAATGAAAATACAGGTTGGGGAATAGTAATGTATGACACTAGCACTACAAAAATGATAAAGACTACAAACGGCGGGCAAAACTGGTTCCTCTCCGATCCAGGATTGCGATCAATTTCAAAGTATCAATTTGTTAATGAAAGTACCGGATATATAATTGGTTTCCCTGCCTCCGGCGGAGGAGTTTTTATTAAAACAATAGATGGTGGAACAAAATGGCAGGAATATAGAACACACGATTCTATTAATGACGGTCCAAGAGCACTTTACTTTATAGATGCAAATACAGGATGGCTTTGCGGAAGGAATTTTTCAATTTCAAAAACTACAGATGGCGGCAATTCCTGGGCTTATAACAGAATTTATCCGCCCTCGTACGGAAATATTAATTTTGTCAAATTTAATAATGACGTAACAGGGTGGATAAAAGGAGACAACAGTTCACAAACAGTTGTTTACAGAACAACAAACGGAGGATTATCTTTTGTAAGTCAGATAAATTCTACTATACCAGAAAACTTTTCCCTATATCAAAATTTCCCAAATCCCTTCAATCCTTCTACAATTATCAGTTATCAGTTAGCAATTAACAGCGATGTTCAATTGAAAATATACGATGCTCTTGGCAATGAATTGCAGACATTAGTAAATCAAAAACAAAATGCGGGAACTTACTCCGTAGATTTCAACGCAGCATCACTTCCAAGCGGAATTTATTTTTATAAGCTAGTAACTGAGAAATTTTCAGTGACGAAGAAAATGATATTAGTAAAATAGATTAATAATTTTTTCTACTGCTATAATTTTTTTTAAAATATAATTTACGACTTTATTAATACTATCCAAATTTATTTTATGTTAAAAATAATAATTATAGCGGCGTTTCTTATATCTGCAGTAAATTCCGGTTATTCCAAAAATTTTAATATTATTAATACCGGTTCAGATAGTCTGAAAATAGAAAAGCAAAACTCCCCTGTTCCCGATAAATTTGATATATACAGTCCGCGTGTTCCGCTTACTCCACAAAAATATATTTTGTTTGATGTTCCTGAAAATTCAGATGTATCTATTAAAATGTACGATTACGATAACAAATTCATTTCAGAGTTAATTAATAAAAATTTTGAAGCCGGTACGTATTATATTGATATGTACAATATCGCGAAATTAAAGTCGTTGCCCAGCGGAGTTTATTTTCTTGAAATGAAGTCGGGAAATTTCAGCAAACAGAAAAAAATAATTTACGTAAAATAAACATTAATTTGTAAATAAAACTCCCTAATGAAAAAAATACTCCTTCTCGCAGTAATATTTTTATTTTTAATAAATTTCAAACAAGCTATTTCTCAGAATGTTTCAGAAACTGAAATTACTAAAAAAAATGATAATGTGAAAAACTCTTTGGAAAAAAATAAATGGGCTTTGCAGTTCACCATTGACCAGAATTTCACTTTGTCAAATTTTGAAGGCAGTATAGCATCAGTGAAAAAGCAATTTAGCCCAAACAGAGCATTAAGATTGGGTTTATCAGTAGAATTCGGACACTCTAACCAAGAGCTAAATAAACGGTCGCTGGTTGATACTACTCAGCCGGAGTTTAGTAAATACACAGACTTTTCAGTTTTTATATATCCTACTTATTTGTTTTATATAAATCCATCATCTGAGGTAAATGTTTATTTCGGCACAGGAATAACTACAGGTGGAAGTTATTACTGGAGGGAGTCGGAACAAAATCTGACAGAAGGCGGCGTCTACTATGCATGGAACAGAACTTACAGCTATGGAGGCGGATTAACAGGTACTGTAGGAGTTGAATTTTTTCCTATGAAAAGCTTCAGCATCATTGCTGAGTATTTTGTAAGTTTGCAATACTCTCACAATGTTGAAAAGTCAGTTTATGATGTTCCTCACCAATATGAAGTTCGTGAATCAACTTATGATGAGTATCAGTTTTTTGGCAAACGGGTGAACTTTGGCTTATCTGTTTATTTTTAAAAAGTACATTAAGGTCTTTCTTATCTTCTTCTTAATTTCCCGGTTTATATTCAGCCGGGATTTTTTTTTGCTTCGTAATTTTTACATCATCTAAAAAATTCCAAATATGTTTTATCCTCATACTTAGACAAACTTGATTTTATTCTGACAAGGGTGACATTATAAATCAGTCATTTTAAATAAATCCTGCAGTAATTTAGTTGTTAATAATTTTTTTGTCTTGCTCATTTTAACCCTGCCTTTCAATTATAATTATATTTTTACAGTACTTACAATAAATTTTTAATGACATTCTGCTCTGCGTCATTAATGGCATAAAATGTGGAATACAATGTAGCAGAAGTCAAAAACTATAAACTACTTTTAAGTGAACTTAAAATCAAAAAATCATGAAAGAAAAATATTTATTACCATGTCTTTTAACTGTTGCAGCCACAGCACTAACAATTTTACCCGGATGCGGAGCAATTGAAGGAATATTCAAAGCAGGATTATGGGTTGGTATTATCGGAGTAGTAGTTGTAATAGGTATTATCACATTACTATTTAAAAGTTTCGGCGGTAAATAATGTCAATAAAAAATGCCAGTAAAAAGAAAAGAAGATAAGGATAAAATTCCGGTGAAGAAGGCAAAGCCAAAAGAAAAAAAAGTTACTACTTTTGAAAAAGTTGCCGGAAAAATTACACAATTCAGCGGAAGCTCATACGCATTTGTAACAGCTGTTGTGCTGGTATTAGCTTGGGTAGTCACGGGACCCATCTTTGACTACTCTGAGACCTGGCAGCTTGTAATTAATACAGGAACTACCATTATTACTTTCCTCATGGTGTTTATAATACAGCATAGTCAGAATAAAGATACATTGGCGCTACAGTTAAAACTCAATGAGTTAATTATTGCAGTTAGCGGTGCAAGCAATGAATTAGTAGATGTTGAAGATTTACGCGAAGATGATCTGAAAACACTGAGAGCACACTATGAAAAAGTTTCGGTATCCCCTATGAATAAAAATTCAAACCTTTTGAAAAAAAAGAGAAAGACAAATTCCAAGAATTAATCAACTAACAACTAATTAATAATTAAATAAAATTAAAAACACTATGGCTAAAATGAAAAATCTCGAAGATTTTTTAATGGACGAGCTTAAAGACATTTACAGTTCAGAAAAACAAATCACAAAAGCTCTTCCTAAAATGGCAAAAGCTGCTACATCACCTGAGTTAAAAGAAACATTTCTAAACCACCTGAAAGAAACTGAAAATCAGATTACAAGACTTGAAAAAATTTCCAAGCTTGCAGGCGGCAGAAGCTTATCAGGTAAAAAATGCGTTGCTACCGAAGGTCTGCTTGAAGAGGGCAAAGAGCTGATGGAAGAAGATGCAACACCTGAAGTAATGGACGTTGCATTAATCTGTGCAGCGCAAAAAGTTGAGCATTATGAAATTGCAACGTACGGATGCGCAGCAACATATGCAAGACTTCTTGGATATACTGAAGTTGAAGAGTTATTGAATGAGACACTTGAAGAAGAAAAGAATGCTGATATAACTCTCTCAACAATTGCAGATGAATTAAATCCTGAAGCAATGAACGGAGAAAGCGATTCAGATGATTCAAGCATTTCAGGCAAAAAATCATCTTCAAAAAGAACAGCTTCAAAAGGGTCTTCAAAAGGAAAAAAGAGTTCTGCAAAATCACGTAAGTAAAAATCAGCAGTAAAATATATTTGTACGTAATACAGAACCCGGGGATAAAACACTCCGGGTTTTTTATTATTAAATTGTCACGCCTGTCATTTCATTGCAAAAAATTTCATATCAACATTGTATTATTGCCATTTCCCTATTGATTTCTCTATTTTTTCATGGCATACGATTTGAGATAATAAATACTATTAATGAAATAAAATAAATCAAAATGGAAAACACAAATAGAGGCACTCAGCAAGGAACACAAAACAATCAAAATCAATCAGGACAAAATAAGACTCAACAAGATACACAGCATAGAAATGACACAATAACCGATAATCAAAGAAAAGGTTCAGATACCGGAAATACGAACGGCAGCGGCGGCAGAGGTGAGAATTCACAAGATGATATGAACAGAGAAAAGAATAGTGTTTCAGGAGACGAAAGCCGGCAAAATGTTGAGTCACCTTCAACAAGGCAGCAGTAACACAAAAAGTTAAATTAGTATTTCCATGACTGGGGTAATGGAAATCTAAGTACAAAACGGAACTTTCTGAAAAGAAGGTTCCGTTTTTTTTTTGGTACAAATGATAAATAAAATCAATGGTTTCCACTACAATAGAATTGTAAATAGAAAAACAATTATATACTTTTAAACTCCCCGAAATGTAAAATTAAATAATATGCTCCCAGATGATTCGAACTTTATCGTATTCGAAGTCTTATTTATTGTATTAGGTATTATAGGATTTGAAACTTTACGAAATTATTTGAAGAGGAAGAAGGAAAGAGAACATTACCACAAGCGTTAAAGGTTACTTTTCCGGTCTTTTATGTAATCATTCTTTTATCGTATTGTTAGGCAAGTTTGCTGAAACAAAACAATACATTTTATTCAATTCATTTCTCACCATTAATTTACTTACTTATTAAGTAACGTATTTCATCTTGCCTTTTATTGTCACCATATTCTGAATTGTCTTTGCATAATGGTGTTCTAATTCTAAATTTTTATTGTGTTATATTTGTTATATTGAACAACTGAAATAAAATTTATTAATCTTAATTATAATCAACCTAAATAAATTTTAAAAATTATGATGACAAGAAAATCTACCGCAGTCTGGCACGGCACCGGAGCCGAAGGAGACGGAATTTTATCAACACCAAGTGGAGTATTAAGCGATACTCCATATTCATTCAAAGCAAGATTTGTAAGCAAGGACGGGGAAGAGACATGGACAAATCCCGAAGAGCTTATTGCAGCAGCGCATGCAGGATGCTTTTCAATGGCATTGAGCTTTCAGCTTACAGGAGCAGGATTTCCGCCGGATGAAATTCATACCGACGCGATTTTATCTATGGAGAAAGAAGATGCAGGATGGGCAATAAAAGGAATAAAGCTTGTTGTAGAAGCAAGCGTACCGAATATAGATGATGCAAAATTTCAGGAATTGGCAGGAAACGCAAAGGCAGGATGCCCTGTATCAAAAGCTTTAGGAGCAATTGATATAACCATGGATGCAAAACTGAAATAATTTTTTTATATTTTGCAAATAAAAAAACTCCTGCTGAATATTTTTCAACAGGAGTTTTTTATAGTGTTAAAATTTGTAATCTCAGTTATAAGGGAGATTAGTTGTTCGCTTCCCCTTTTTCCTTTTGATTCTGCTTCTGACTAATTCAGTCAGGAGGACAACTATAACTCCAATAAGAATCAGGAAAAACCAAATTGAATTATTGTAAACGTACATAACGTTTTATTTAATTCAGAAAATTTTAATTATCACTGTAAACTGCTTCTAATCTTATTTTTCTTCTTTTGAAATAATTTCTTATAATTTCTGCAGATATAATTCCCACGATTAAAATTCCAACTTCAAGTAATATAAAACTCATATCATCAGGTATCATCTCGATTGATAAAATTTAGTGCCATTATAAGGTAGGGTTTCACCCTGCCACTAACAATACCAATCAAAAATATTTTATAGCTTTATGAACTAAAAGTATATAAAAAAACGCGCCGGAACTACGGGACCATTATCCTCCGGCGCGAAGGAGAAACAAATACCAGATAACTACTTATTATTAATTCATTTTTTTTATCACTTCAAAGATATCCTGTACTTCGGCTACCAGAACTGCCTCATAAATTTTCAGAGCTGCATCATCAAGGGAACCCGTAGGTCTTATTACTGTCTTTAAAATCTTTCCGTTGTTGAAATAAACTTCTATGCCGTCTTCACCCGTATCTTTGCCTTCATGTTTTTCACCTTTTTGTAAAAAAGCAAAAACAACAGTTCCGTTCTGTACATAAAATTCCTGTGTGTCTTCACCATAATTTTTCTTCGGATACAGCTGAATTCGTTTCAGCTTATCTCCGTCATAATACAGGTCAGCTTTATCCCAGTTCTTTTTTAGTTTTGGAGTTGTGTTCTCACCTTGCAGGTTAATTTCTTTCTTTGTGAATTTATTGTCACGCAGCATGGCTTCACCCTGCTGTCTGAACTCAGAAATTTTATTAATAATTTGTTCTTCATTAAGCCCAACGTAGTTGCTCGTATCTGTCGTTACGGTGGTTGAAGTTTTTATGGATGTCTTGCATGAATAAATCAGCAGACAAAAAATCATAAGCCCGAATATCAAGATAGTATTTTTCGGTTTCATATATAGGAATTTGAATTTTGAGAAAATTGAGTTGCGTCTTTCAGTGGCGCCGGGTCGATATATTTCAGAAATAAATCGCGGCATTGTTGTGGTATTTGTGTATTACAAAGTTAATTTATCGGGTAAGCGAAAGAAATTCAAAAAGAAATCTCCATAGCAAATGTACTCACGGGCGCCCTTTTCGCCGGAGGCGAAAAGGGTCAAAAATATTTTCATGAAGAATTCATGAAAATATTTTTGCCGTGTCCCGATGGAATCGGGACAGGCGCCCGTAACCCATCATTATTTTTTGCTTCCCATTAACCACCCCCTTAATCCCCCTCCTTGAAAAGGAGGGGGAAATAAACGTCAATACAATTATACTATTTTCAAGTAAATCAAAATAAAATATCTCAGCCAAATATTTAATAATTAAAATAAATGATCCGTGCCACAGAAGCCCCCTCCTTTTCAAGGAGGGGGTTGGGGGTGGTTTACTTTTAAATAAGCTAGAAGTATGTTTTACTTTCTTCCTCCTTTTACCACCCAATTAATCCCTCCCGACTTTGTCGGGTCAGGCTCTCTTTTGTAAGGAAGGGAAACGTTATGATGCAAAATTCTCAACTACAATTTACTAGTTTCATAACCCCCTCCTCCCGCTAAAGCGGGACTTGATAACTGATAGTTTTCAAGGAGGAGTTGGAGGTGGTTAAAAAAAAAGCCCGCAGGAAAACTTCCCCGCGGGCTTTAGCGTTATTATTTATTAGTAAATGAGAACTACTACTACTTTATTTTAAACTGATTACAAATCCGAATTTATTAACTCCGCCTAAATCTTTATTCACGTTGTAACTGTAATCCAGATGTACGTCCATATAATTTATACCTACTCCGAATGAAGGCGAGGTCGAAACAGAATTATATCCGCCTCTCAATGAAATTATATCTTTGTAAACATTGTACTCTGCGCCTGCGGTGAACTGAACGCTCTTATCAAATGTGTAATTCATTTCAGGAGAAATTGTGAGAGCAGGAATTACCTTATAAGCTACACCCAATTTTATTTTTCCGGGATATGAATCCGAACGCGAGCCAAGACTTATTTTCGGAGCAACAACATCCTGCAATACAAGTCCTGCTGAAAACTGTTCGTTCAGCTTTGCAAGTACACCTAAATCTGCGCCGAAACCGGTTGCGCTTGCATCTGCAAGTGTATGGCTGATGAGCTTTAAGTTAGCGCCGACTCTTACGTTATCCGTTACAAGTCTTGAGTAAGATAAATAAAATGCTGTCTCGTTATCTGAGAAGTATGTTCCGTCTCCGCCTGTTAAGCTTGTTACATTCGGGATATCAGATACCTTTGAGTAAATTACTCCGAGTCCAAAAGTTCCTGCCTGAAAGCCTTTCGATACTCCAAAGTTACCGTAGTTTACTCCGTTCATATTGCCATATAGATTTGAATACATTCCCATGAACTGCAGTTTTGTATTGCTGCTCAAGCCTGCAGGATTGTAGAATATCGATGACACATCATTGGCAATTGCAGTGAATGTGTTGCTCATTGCAGATGCTCTTGCGCCGTATCCGTTCTTAAGAAAAGCCCCCGCTTCTCCTCCTTCGCCCGTTTGAGCGAAGGAATTTTTTACTGTAGCCAGTGCTACTATTGCTGCTATTATTGGTATGATAAATATTATTTTTCTCATCTTAAAACTCCTATTTTAGAATATTTAGTGTATTCGACGCCGCTGATAGTAGCTTTTACTATGTAGTAGTATGCGCCGTTGGCAACATCTTTGCTCTTATCATTTTTTAAGTTCCATGTAGTCTCATAATAATTTCCGTTGCGTATGAAGTCAGATTTACTGAAAGTCTTTACAAGCTCGCCGCCAAGATCGAAGACAGTAATTTTTATGTCATCAATAACTGCAGGAAGTTCAGCTCTGAATAAAGTTGTTTCAGTTCTTACAGGATTTGGATAGTTAAACACTGCACCTAAATCCGTAACTGTTGTAACTGTCCCTTCAACTCCGTCGAATCTAGAGTTGCCTAAATCTTTTCCGAGTGACTGCCATTGGATTTCTGTTCCGCTGCCTGTACCCGGGAGTTCAAATGATTTAATTGTTTTATCGAATGAAGGCACTACCATATCCATTACTCCGTTGCCGTCTATATCCCCTATCGCAGATGAAGAAACTATCCACGATTTATATTGTGAGAATAACATCGTTGAGTTTGCATCCATGTTGCCTGTTTTATCGAGTACGTAAACTGCTCCGTTCATTGCTCCGTATGTGACTTCCTGATATCCGTCATTATTTACATCGGCAACTACCGGTGATGAATTAATTTCAGAGACTGATTTGAATTCCCAGTTCAATGAAAGTGCTTCGTTAGCGTTTACATTAAATATTCTTCCGTCTGTGCTTGCAATAATTATTTCTCTTGTTCCGTCTGCATTTAAGTCAGCAATTACCGGTGAAGAAATGAATCCGTCTGCAAGTTTTGACTGAGCGTAAACAGTTCCGTTCGTATTCAAGATGTAAAGCGAACCGCTTGCGCTTGCTGCTACAATTTTATAAGATGTTGTGTTTAATTTTGAAATTATCGGTGAAGAGTAAATCATTCCGTCAAGCTTTACAGGGAAACCTGCTAACTGTGTTCCGTTTGTTTTTACTACGTTCACTGTGCTGTCTGATGTTCCGATTACAATTTCTTTTTTACCGTCGCCGTCAATATCACCGACTGCAGGTGAAGGAACAATTAAAAGATTTCCGAATGCATCAACTGTATTCTGTAATTTTACAGGGAAGCCTGATTTTATAAATCCGTCCATTCCGTAAACATAAAGCTTTCCGTTACCTGCAAACACAACTATTTCTTTATTACCGTCACCGTATAAATCAGTTATTATAGGTGATGATTTTATCGGAGTGTTTAAGAGTACCGGGAATCCGCTTAATGCTGTTCCGTTTTGATTTACTGCGTAAAGCTTTCCGTTATCTGTTCCGAATACTATTACTTTCGTTCCGTCTGATTTTTTATCTACTGCTGCTGTTGAACGGATAATTCCGCCTGTGTTTATCGGGAAGCCGCTAATTTGTGTTCCGTCTGATTTGAATGCATAGAAGTTATTATCTAATCCTCCGATAAGAACTTCAGCTTTGTTATCACCATCAAGATCAACTAATTTCGGTGATGCAAAGAATTTAGATACTGTATCCTGCAATGTAATTCTTGCAAGTCCCTGATTCATCGGTTCAATTCTGTTTTGTGAAGTCACTGCAAATAAAGGATTATCAGTAACAACATTTCTTCCTCTCCATACTTTGCTTGTATCAGGTGTTGTGTACCAGTTTGCATTTGTTGATTTACCTGATAAGATGTAATTATCAAAGTTTGGATATGCAAACCATATTGCTGTGTTCGGTCCTTCAAGCGGCCATTTGTAATCGAACGGAAGCTTGTATGATAAATCTAAATAGTATCCGTAAAGCGGCAATCCTGAGATTGCGCTGTTATCAACGTTCTGTGTATTGCCTGCGTTTCCGACAAGTGATGCAATGTGAATTTCGTTTCCGATTTCTGTTAAGATAAACGGATCTGAAATAGATGCATTGAATGCGCTGAGTGAGTTTGATGTATTGTTTACTGTGATACTCAATGTTGCAGTATAGCCTTTTACATTACCCGGCTGGTTTTCACTTGTGTTTGTATTGAAGAAGCCTGATTTCGGTGGTAATGCCTGCTTTGTTGAAGGGAACACTGTTACTGTTCCTGAATTATTAAATGCTCTGTTTGTAAAACCAAGTCCGCTCTGAACAACTCCATTAGAATCTTTAACTGTTAATGTTGCAGTCCATGAACCTGTTATATTAAGTTTGTGCTTGAATGCATGGTCGAATGATGAACCTCTTGCAAGCGCTTCGTAATTAAGTGTAATTGTTTTAATTTTTAAGTTTGCATCTGCAAGCACGTTTGCATTTACTGATGTTACAAAGTCGTTTACATCCCAGTCATTCCAGCTTGAGTTTTTCAAGTCTTCGTATGCAAGAATATATTTCTCTAATATTCCGTTAGGGTTTGCATTTACTACGTTTGTTACTGCTGTGTTCTGTGTTATGATTGTATCGTTACCGACTTTACCGTGGCATGTTGTTGTAACCGGTATGTTTGTATTATTAGGAATGTAGCTGCCATCATGATACAACGAATCTGTTCTTAATTTTACTTTTACTTTTATAGAGTCACCGTGGTTGAACTGATAATCTTTCCATCTAATAATATCATCATTTCCTGAATGAACTCTTTCACCTTCACCTAAATCACCATGATTGGAAGAAAGATTCGATGACTCATAATGAAGTCCGTCAGGAATCTTTACTTCTGTTTTTGTATTTGTCATTGTAGAACCTGAACGATTTGTACATGATGTTGTAATAGAAACTGTATCGCGTGAGTGTAATGTAGTCTGCGGAATGTTTGTATTAACTGTCATAGCTGCTGCAAGTACGCTTGTAGCATAGCACATCCAGTTATCATTCCAGTTTGCAAACGCTGCTACAACAGGCTGCGTAGCCGTAATTTTTAAGTAAGGTTTTCTTCCGCCTGATTTCATTGCATCAAACTTTGCCTGGCCGACTTTAAAATCAATGTATCTTCCTGCTGCAATGTTTATCGTTGTATCTATAAATGTTCCTGTTGCTGCATCCTGAACTCTTACTGTTGTTCCCGGATAATAAGCAGATAGAAATACGTGCGAGAATAAACCGCCATCACTTATTTGTGAGAACTTTTTATTTGAGAATGGATCAACGCAATTGCTTTCAAGTCCGGGAGGTCCTAAATAAATTACGAAATTTTTTCCTGCGCCGTCTCCGTTCTCTGATGAAGTGTAGGAATACATATCTGCCGTTCCTGAACCTGTTCCTGTTTCAAGCCAGTTAGCTTCAAACAAAGAAACTTTACCGTGATTTGTATATGCTCTGAATAAATTATATTTTTTTCCTGCAGGCGCAACCCAGTCTGCATTCTTTAATGTGTTTAAATTATAAACTCCGAGTGATGTCCATGTTGAACCGTTTAAGTAATCAAGATTAAGCGTTACGTTATCATTAAAACTAACCATTCTTAGTTCCTGCTCGCCTGTGTTATCCGCAGGGATTGCAAAATAAAATAAGCTGTCAACGGATGAACCTTTAATACCAGGAACAAATCCGCCGCCGTCTCTTGCATTGCCCCATAAAGAACCATACTGCATCGTAACGGGCTTTGATGACATTATTAAATAAGTTCTACCCGGAACAAGTATATCTCTTCCCGAAGTCTTAATATTAATTAAATCTTCTTTTGTATTTAAATTTGTTGAAACTACCTGTACGGGACTTGCTGTGTTCACTGTTGTAACACCTGTTGTAGTTTTTGCCACTGTAGTTATATCATATACCTGTACTAATGTTGAATCTTCGTATGCAAAAACATTTATATCTCTGTTTGTATAACCTGTAGGAGGAGAGTAAACATAAAATAATCTGCCGCGCATTGTTCCGCTATCTGATGGAACAAAGTCATGCTGCCAGTCAGAATTTGTTGACATGGATACAAGAGCAGGTTTATTTGTATTTACAAAAAAATAATCGCCGTCAGCTTTTCCGCCTGCGTCGTCATTAATCGCTCCGTCTTTAATATATCCGACATATGACTGTCCTTTATTTAAAATGCCTGACCAGGAGTCATCTATATCTCCGTCTGTGCCGTCATCAATTAATTCTACAACTGTTGAATCTGTTATTGCCGTAATGATAATACATACGTTACGTCCGTTGTTATCATTGTTGGAAGGAACGTATAACTGGAATTTCGTTCCCGCCGCTCCTGCATAAGCGATGGAAGGAATTACAATAGCTAACGCCCAAGCTAGTAAAAGTAGTTTTCTCATTTAAGTGGTTAAATTTACGTTTGAATTTATTCGTATATAATCGCCCTTTACTCAATTCCTGTGCCATTAATTTTTCTATATACAATTTGAATAAATACATATTATAACAAATTATCTCAATATTGTTGAAAAATGTGAATATAGTAATGAAACATGCGATTTTAATCAGAAAGGAGTATTAATACTTCGTAACGAAAGGATAAAAAAGGTGAGGAAAAAAATAGATAATTATAATTTATACAAAAATAAAAATGCCCCGCATTTCTGCGAGGCATTATAAAATTCTAACTCAGGTAATTTTTATTTACCGAGCTTCTTTTTTTTACGTAGACTGTTTTGTATAATTGAAAATACAATAAAACCTGTTGCGAAAAGAATAAACGCATACCAAAACCAATTTGCTTCTGAAAACATATTATTCTTATTTTAGTTTTCCCCGTATAAGTACTTACTAAGCTAAAGGTTTACTTTGTTAATATCAACACTCATATAGCAACTGATTATCACAGAGGTAGATATTTAAACAAAAATGCCCCGCTTGTGGACGAGGCAAAGTGTTAAAAAAGTAATTCTGGGATTGTTCTCTAGTTATTCTTAAAATGAGCGGAAGTCACTTTCTTTCTTTCCTTCTTCATTTTTGATTGAATAAAACTATAAATTACTACTCCAATTAATAATATTACGAACCAAAAGGCTATACTTGTGAACATAGGTTTATTTACTTATTTCCGTTTAATATAAAAGGAAGGACATCTCGTATCAACCTCAACATACAATTGTATCAGTTCGTTCAAATAGTGCAAATAAAAATGCCCATAATAAGAGACATCTTTACAATACTTTTTGATACCGCCCCCTCAGTCCCCCTCCTTATAAAGGAGGGGGAAGCCTGTGTGTTAAATTCATTTGTATAGAAATTCAGATTTTGCTATGTGAGCCCCCTCCTCCCGCCTTTGGCGGGACTTGATAACTTATAGTTTTCAAGGAGTGCTTGTCCCAGGTTGTGGGTGGTTAAATAGAAATGAACTTTTTGATACTGCCCCCTCAGTCCCCCTCCTTACAAAGGCGGGGGAAGCCTGTGTGTTAAATTCATTTGTATAGAAATTCAGATTTTGCTATGTGAGCCCCCTCCTTTTCAAGGAGGGGGTTGGGGGTGGTTGACCATTTTTATTCGTTAAACCCCCTCCCTACCCTCTCCTTCGCGGGAGAGGGAAAACAATTGGAAACAAAAATGCCCCGCATCATTGCGAGGCATTTTTTACTTCATACTTTATACTTGCTACTTTATACTATCTACTTCACCAGCACCATCTTCTTCGTTTCAATAAAATTATCTGTCTGCATCTTGCAATAATAAACTCCGCTTGGAAAGTTTTCTGCGTTCCAGTCAACCGTATATGTGCCGGGATTCATACCTTCATTTGCAAGTACATATACTTCCCTGCCGGCTCCGTCAAACACACTTATTCTTACAGCTGTTCGTGAAGCAATATCAAATTTTATTTTTGTTGTCGGGTTAAAAGGATTCGGGAAATTCTGTGACATAGCAAAATGCTCAGGCACCGTTGTTGAAATATTCTGAATTCCTATAGGAACAGTCACCGTAGCTCTCAGCTTATAAAATCCTAACGGCTGCTGCAGGAACAAAGTTTTTCTGTTATAAAAATACACGGCAAAGTTACCTACTCCCGCCAGCTCGGGCAGAAGTGTAAAATGCACACCTCTGTCATATGAAACATTTCCCCAGTTGCCTATTCCCCCGCCCCAGTTTGCATAACACAAAACATTTGGGTCGTCCTTTGCAATATCCATTCCCCATACATATTCATCAAGATTTATATGTCCCCATGTTGCGCCAAGATTTGTTGAACGCATTACTCCGCCGTCTTCCCCTTCATATCTTCCAGCATACAAAGTTGTGCTCAAAGATGAAGTCGCTATTACAGGAAGCTCGGGATGATCGCCTCCGTTTGAATCCACTACATTCCATGTTTGTCCGTAATCACTTGATCTTACAATTGTAGCATACTCAGGCGGGTTCCAGTTTCTGCCTCCGACTAAAATTATATTAGGATTGCTTTCAAGAACTCTTACATAACAGACATTTGAAAATTTGTAATTGCCAACCGGAGTCCATGATATTCCGAAGTTTGTTGTGCGGAAAATATTTGTATCCTGCAAACCGTAATAAACCGTATCGGGATGATTATAATCCTGACCGAACGGAGTTCCGTCGGAGGATCTATTGCCCGAGATGCTTACATTCCATGTATTGCCATAGTCTGTCGAACGGTAAACCCAGGCTTCAACATCACTGCTGCTATCTATAGCAACCATAAAGATATTTGTATCTTTAGATGATACGCAGAAAGAATTTGAAATTGTTCCTCTCGGAATAGGATTTCCTATTGCAGTCCATGTTTCTCCTGCATCAAGTGAGCGGTATATTCTATTGGAGTTTGTTACAAAAATTTCTTTTTTATTCCATGTGCTTTGATAAAAAACATTTCCTGATGAGGTATAAAAAGTAAGTGGAATTTTTAATTGCCACGATAAGCTTTGCGATGTGCCGGAAGGCATTAACCAGTTAATGCCCCCGTTAACAGTACGCAAAATCATGTTTGAGTTTTTGCTGATTGCCCATCCCTGAAGATTATTATAAAAATAAATTATGGATAGATCAACCCATGCAGGATTATTAAGATAAGTGAATGTCGCTCCTCCGTCAGTAGATTTTCGGATGAAGCCGCCTGTTCCCGTTGAGAAAAATTCATTGTTAGCTGTAACAGCTATACCTGTTATATCCGGCTTAGTTGTTACTTTATAGTCTATCACACTCCAGCTTGAACCGAAGTTTATTGATTTTATCACATAACCGTCATTGCAGGAAGCATAAATTGTATCACCAACAAAATCGGCAGCCAGAATATTTTTGTTAATCGGAATAGCAGATGCTATCCAGCTCGTTCCGCCGTTCGTTGTTGTAAGCAAAGTTTTGTTATTGCCGCAAACAATTCCTTTATTTGAATTAAGAAATTTTAGAGAGTTAAAATCATTTGTAACGGGAGTTGTCTGCGCCGTCCAGTTCACTCCACCATTTGTCGTTTTATAAATTTTACCTGCAGTGCATGCAGCCCAGCCTGTTGATGCATCGATGAAAAAAAGTGATTTAATGTTTTCGGCAGCGACTGTTGATGATGTAAAAGCAATTCCGAGATTTGTGCTTTTCAGCAGTGTGCCGTTATTGCCTCCGACCCAAACGTTTAAACCGTTTGCTGCTACGGAATTGTAATTCGTTGCGCCAACGGAACGGTTTGTAAACGATAATCCTCCATCTCCTGAGCGGAAGACAGCTCCGTTATCTCCGACAACAAAAAGCATTGAACCGCTGTAGCTAAGTCCGTTGAAGCCGTCTGCTTTAACAATTGAGGTGGAAAAAACTGTTATGATAAAAAAACTAAGGGTAAAAAAAATAACTGTGAGGGATGAAATAGTTTGTTTAACTGTTTTCATGGCGGTAATATTTTTAAGAGAATAAAATTTCCCAGCCCGATAGGAATAAGAAGAACGAATTGGTTTTATGCTAATGTAGTTTTAGAAAGAAGCAAGTTCAATTCAAAAGATATGGGAATTTAAAAATATCAATTTTGAGAAAATAATTGTTAATGTGAGGCGAGAAATAATACGAATGATACCGCCCCCTCAGTCCCCCTCCTTGTAAAGGAGGTGTTAGGGGTGGTTTAAAGATTGTAGCCATACTCTTAGCTCGTTAAACCCCCTCTAACTCCCCCTTGGTAAGGGGGAGAACAGTTACAGTATTAAACAAAAATGCCCCGCTTTATTAATTAATAATGAATAAAGAATAATTAATAATCATATATTTTTTATAAAAACAAAAAAGCCCTGAAGAACTATCTCCAAGGCTTTAAAATTATTCATTACTCATTATTAATTATTAATTGAGCGGAGCAAAGCGAAGCGTTACGCTCCTGCCATTACCTCATCCACATCAATTCCCAGCTTGGCGATTTTCTGTCTTAGGCTCACCGGATGGAAATTTATGCTTCTTGCAGTTGCGGCAACGTTGCCTTTATTAAGCTTTAAATGCTTTATTATAAACTTTATCTCAAAGTCCTTAATTAGTTTATTTTTATTCTCGTTATAGTCATTTGTAGAAAGAATTTCCTTGTCCTCCATCTTACCCATTATGCTGCGCGGAAGAAGGTCTGCCGTTATTGTTCCTGAGTCGCAAAGTATCGTGGCGCGCTCTGCTACGTTCTTCAGTTCACGGATATTTCCGGGCCATTGATAGTTAATAAGCAATGACTTCACTTCATTTTCAATTTTCTTTACAACTTTATCATTATTTTTTGCAAACTCAGATACAAATTTATTAAAATAGAACAATATATCTTCCGTCCTGTCCTTCAGGTCAGGTAAATGGAATTCAAACACGTTCAATCTATAAAACAAGTCCTCTCTGAACTTGCCTTCCTCAATCATCTTCTTCAGATTCTGGTTAGTTGCCGCCAGAATTCTTACGTTGGTAGAGATAATTCTTGTATCACCTACGCGGCTGAACTGCCTTTCCTGTAACACTCTTAGCAGCTTCACCTGAAGCATTGTATCAATCTCTCCAATTTCGTCTAAGAAGATTGTTCCATTATCTGCAATCTCAAAATATCCCTTGTGGTCCTTGATTGCTCCCGTAAACGAACCTTTCACGTGACCGAACAATTCGCTTTCCAAAAGCTGCTCGGGAATAGCTGCACAGTTCACAACAACAAACTGTGAATCTGCTCTGTTTGAGTTCTTATAAATATACTTTGCAAGGACTTCCTTACCAGTTCCGTTTGAACCGGTGATTAATATAGTGGAGTCTGACTTAGCGACCTTAATCGCTTCCTTCAGGATATTTTTTATTTCGGGACTTTCAGTTAAATATGTAAACTCGGGATTTTCAACTCGCTCCAATTGCTGCTTCAGCAAAATATTCTCTTTCATTAAAGCCATGCGCTCTACTCCGCGCTTGACGGATAGAAGGAGCTCCTCTTTATCAACGGGTTTTGTAAGATAATCGAATGCGCCGAGCTTAATGGATTCAACCGCTGCTCTTATAGATATAAATGCAGTGATTAATATAACAACTGAGTCAGGAGCAAACTTTATAATTTCTTTTGTAAGCTCAATACCGTTCATGCCGGGCATATTAAAGTCCGTCAGCACGATATCAAACTTAACTCTTTTAATTACATCCAATGCAGATTCACCATCGTTTGCAGTTGAGACTGAATGCCCTGCCTGCTCGAGAACGCTTTTTATAATCGTTACTGAGATAATTTCATCATCAACAACAAGAATTTTTGCCATAAGTAGTTTTAATTGTCAGTTACCGGTTAACAGATGCCGGCCGGAATTTAGTTGAATATACTTCCCCCTCCTTCAAAAAGGAGGGAGCCTTATATTTTCAAAAATAAGCAATGAAACTATGTTTAACAATTCAATTTTCCTGTTTTGCAGAAAATAAATAGTTTACACACTTAGGCAAAAAATACAAATTTCGCAGATAAATGCATTCGGCAGTAAAAATGATAGTTTAACTACTACAAACATCTAATAGTTAAATCATATTTTTATTTACTTATTGATAGAATAGCTTAATAATTAAAGAAGTGCAGATAATGAGGTTTTTTTTAATTAATTTTAAGAAACAGGGATGAATAGAATTTTATTGGATTCGATTCATAAACTCATTCACTTGTTTTCTGTTCTTTAATTCTATAATTCTTTTCTCAGCGGAGAGTTCGTTCAATAATTTTCTGATTGGCGGAGCAGTGGTCTGTTTATATTTCAGAACCCAGCTCAAAAATTTCAAATCAATTTTTTCAGGACATCCTTGAGTAATATCAGTTCTTATTTCACCGGAAAATCTTCTTTTAAATATTCCGTAAAGACATGTGAGAGTATTAAAGTTAAGAAAAATAATTGTGTCAGCTCGCTCAGCGCGGTAAGTTATTGTGCGGCGGTAGTTGCCGTCAATAATCCATTCATCTTCAGCAATAATTTTGTTTACTTTTTCAGTCATTACATTCCTGTCAATTTCTTTCCAACCAGGCAGCCAGAAAATTTTATCAAGATGATAAAGCGGAAGCTTCAGCTTATCTGCGAGCACACGAGAAAGAGTTGACTTCCCCGCTCCCGCATTTCCGATTATCATTACACGCCTCATGATTCGTTTCATTGTGGTTTTAAAAATGAATGGGTTACTCTCGTTGTGATGTTGTAAATCCCGCTTTAGCGGTGACTCCAGCTTCGCAACGGAATGTACAAAATATTTTTTGTTAACGAGAATTTCAGTGGGAAAGTTTAGGGAGGAAGATTTTTATTAGGTTAGAATAACAAATTTATTAATTATGGTATGAATCTACCAACAAAAATTAACAAAAAGTAGTGAAATTGTTTCGAAAATTAGATGATTTCTATTTTTTTTGAAAACAATTGTAAAAAACTTACCAGCAATTTGTGTTTTTTTTCTCTGCACTTGAAATGGATTCTGCATAACTTAAAACTATTTAAAATTTCAAATAAAATCGGTAAAAATCCTCATGAAACAATTAATTTTGACAATTATTTTTTTTATTACGATTACCTCTATATTATGCGGTCAAGTTACTGACGAAGATGGAAGAGTTATTTTAAATGAACGGATTAACAAAGATTCCTTACAATACTTAGCTATACACAATTTTAGAGAAAAACATTGCAACGGAATTATAGATTACTCTTATGCTAAATTTCTAGATACTGCAGATTTTTCAAGGTGCTTTTTTGCTGATTCTTTGAAATTAAGAAGAGTATGTTTTTCAAAAGGCTGCGATTTTGAATGGACCGAGTTTCACGGAGTTGCAGATTTTTGGTATACTATTTTCGATAAAACTACTTTTTTTGGAAAATGTATATTTTCTGGTACAGCTGATTTTAGATTTGCGAAGTTCAACGAAGAAGTATTTTTTGATAATGCAACTTTACCGGACACTTTAAATTTTAGTCACATAAATCACATTCAAAATGAAATTGACTTAACAGTAGCAAAAACTAAACCTAATTCCGTTTGTTATATTAATCTATTTAACTCTGACATAAGCAAAATAAAAATAGATTATAATAAGTTCAAACTATGTTTTGATGAGATTAATAAAGACAGCACCCAGGATAAATTGACAGAAGATCAAATATCCAGTGTTTATAGTTCTTTATTAGAAAAATTTAAAAGATCTGGAATGACCGAAAGTTATAAAAAGCTAGACCTTGAATTCAAAGCGTGGAAATCATGTTGCGGAAACAGCATTTTTGAGAGATTTATTAACTGTTCAGCATACCTAATTCAAAAATACTGGTGGAATTTCGGATATGAAAAATGGAGAATTTTTATTTGGGTAGCGGCATTTCTTCTAATATTCACAATCGTTACTTATGTTAAATTTGATTACTTAATGGGTAATATCTATACTATAAAGTTTATACACAATTTCCAGGAAAAATACGAAAATTTAATTACTGCACGAAAAACCTTCTACAGAATTACTTGCTCTTTCATTTATAGTTCTGTTCTTTTTTTTGGATTAAAAATAGAGTACGATGAAATAAAATTCATCAGCTTATGGACTTTTTACATTTTCTTAATTTATACAACGGGGCTAATATGTATTGCATATTTATTTAACTTTGTAATAAGTAAATAAACTCCACCCTTTTTGCATTTCTATTAAATTTCCCTATAAGTAATTTTGTATTGTAGAGAGAAAAAACAAGGAGGGATTATGAAAACGTTAAACGTTTACTCCCGACACGAAGCAGAAGAACAGGGCAAATACAAAGTATATTTCTACCTCTTCGTAATTGCCGCTATTCTTGCGTTAATAGTTGTAACAGAATTCGGAACAAAACTTTATTAAATTCACTTCTAAAAAAAGCAGCCCTCCTGCCTAAGGCAAGAGGGCTTTTTAATTTCTATCTGTTTTTTGCTGACTGCTATTTTCTTACAGGTAATTTCAAACTACTAATTGTTAATTGTTAATTGTTAATTGTTAATTGTTTCAAGGCCAGCAAGACGGAGGATTTCCATATCGGATATTTCTGAACACCGCACCTGTTCTTACTGTTTCGCACATGTCAGCGCCATCTAAAGCAACATTATCCCAGAGCGAATTACTTAAATTTGCTCCTCTGAATTGAGCCATTGGAAGTTCGGAATTAATAATTTTTGCGCCGGTGAGATCACAATTTTCAAAAAAACTAATCTGATGATGTATATCCGTAAATTCAGCATATCGCATGCGGTTGCCGTTGAATTCACATCTTAAAATTGCTGTTGAATTGTTAAGCTTAAGACTATCCATAACCGAACCTCTGAAATCTACTTTAATGAGCTGTACATTAGAAAATACCGTCCCGTTCATTTTTGTATTCTTACATGTTACATTATTTATCTCTGTGCTGTAAAATGTTGCATTGCTGAAATCAGAGTTATCCCATTTGCCGTAAAAACCTCCTGTGGAACTAAACGAAGTATATCTGAAAGCGCATGATAAAAAATTCAAATTAACGCTGCTTGCATTTGTTAATATTGCATTGCTAAAATCTGCAAATAAAAATGTGCTTTCGTTCAATATAGTTTTATCAAAACTTGCGTTTTTTAAAGAAGTGCTGCTTATATTTGAAGCATCCCACTGCACATTATCAAAACGCGCATTGTCAAAATTTACATGGTCAAAAGTTGAATTTGATAAAAACGCTCGCGTTAAATCCGCACCCTGCAAGTCTTTGAATAAAATCGTTACTCCTCTTAAATTACAGCTTGTACATTTTCTTGTAGTCAGCAATTGATTCAACTGGTCGGGGTCATATCCTCCCTGCGGAGGAGCGCCTGCTCCCGATGTAATCGCAGCAGAGTCCGGCTGAATAAATACCGGCTGGGAGTAACCGTATGCTCCGTCACTGCTTATAGTAGATGTAAGATAAAGTTTATAATTCCCTGCAGGAATACTCACTCGCGAAGTATCTCCGGGAGCGTTAAGCTGGTAAATAACTGCACCTGCTTCGTTAACCAGCCTTGCTTTGAACATTGCGCCGGCATCAAGTTTTATTCTGTGAGTTGCCGTCTCCGTGTATCTGTAAGGAATCACATCCTCACCTATTGCGCCCGTATCTTCACGTACGCTATCGGGCGGTGCGTTGAGATTCTCAAGGTCAACATATACTACTGCGCCGGGCGTTGCATAAGCTACTGCGTTTGAATTGAACTGGCTTTCTGTCAACGCTTTATACTTGCCTGTATTGATTGACGTTGAATTTACTATTGAATCACTGCATCCGGAAATCGCTGCAGTAATTATTAAGAATGAAAGTAAAGAACAATACTTGAAAAGTTTTCTTTTAAAAATCATACTGGGGTATTAATAAAATTTTTAAATTAGACTAGTTATATTTTGATAAATAAAATTAATAATGGTTTTTATTAAACATCTCAAACTGCTCAGCTGTTAAGATGTTTTGCATCTTTGCATAGAAAGCGTCATCAAGTTTTATTCTTCCTTCGTACAATTCTGTTTTATCTTTTGCTTTTGCAGATAGCTTGTTCTGTTTTGTTGTTGTGCTTACTATTAAATTATAAACTGATTTCGTCTGCTTCTTTGAAAGTCCCAAAGCATCTTTCATTTTTGCTGAGCGCCATTTTGCGCCTTCTTTTATACTCTTTTTTGTCTGAGGTTTATCAAATTTTGCATACTGGTCTGCAGTGAAAATAGTTTTTACTCCAGCAACAAAGTCAGAGTGAATCTGGTCTTTCGCAGCTTCCATATCCAAACGTGATTTGCCTGATGTCCATAATGCATTTTCTTTTTTGATAGTGGTAACAAATAAATCGTAAAGTGATTTGTACTGTGTATCGTTAAGGCCGAACTGCGCCTTCATTGATTCTGCTTTGGCAGTGGCAGTCCCGACAATTTTATCATCGCCGTCCTGCGCAAATCCTTTTACACAAGCTAACATTAATAAAAGTACAACAACTGAATAAAGTTTTAGTGTTTTCATTTCTCTTTTTAAGTTTATAAATAAAAATTGTTTTGATTTCGGAAATTATAGTTAGTTTGTAATATTAATAAAAAGAACTACAAATTAATTTACTAAAAAAAATGACGTTGTTTTTATTGCAGGAGGACTTTGTTAAAAAAGTAATATTGTCCGTAATAGATCATCTTACCAACAACCATACGTTAATTAAACGGTATGTAGGGGCGTATTGAATACGCCCCAAATATCACTAGCCGTTTTTGTTCTCATGGCGAACAATCATAACTTTAGAATTTTTTATGCAAATATGAATAACTCCGTTTAAAAATGTTCAAAAGTTAACCACCCCTAAATCCCCTCCTTGAAAAGGAGGGGATTTTCACTTCTGCCGTTGTTGGTCTCCTGACCAACAAGCATAACATTAGAAATTTGAATGAAACCTTCCGCCTCGGCGGACTTTAAGCCCTAAATCCCTTCTCCCGTGAATTAAATAAAAAAATTATTCATTATTCATTACTAATTATTAATTACATTAAGGCCAGCATTGAGTTGTTGAATTATAAATAATACCAACAGTGGTAATGCCTGTTTTTTGGGACTCGCAAAAATATGCTCCTATTATATTTGCGTAAGCCATATTTACCTGAGTTAAAGCTGACCTGCCAAAATCAGTATCAGTTAAATTACAACGATCGAAATTTGATGATTGTATCTGAGCATTAATAAAAGCTGTTTTTGTAAAGTTAGTGTATGAGAATCCAGAGCCGTATATTTTTACTTCATCGAAATCGGAATTTATCACTGTGGCATTTAGCATATTTGAATATAAAATATTGGTCCGGGCAAAATGCACTCTGTTAATAGAAACTCCTTTCATTTGAACCTTACTAAACTCGCATCCTACCATATACGCTGAGTCAAATACTGCATATTGAAGCGATGAGCCTTCTCCCCATTTAGTGCCGGGCAGCCAGCTGTTAATTAAATTTGCGCTATCAAGATTTGTATTTTCCATTCTGCATGAATCGACATAGGCATTCCTTAAGTTAGCATTTCGCAAATTTACTCCCGTGAATGAAGAGCGTGATAGAGTCACATCAGTAAAGTTCATACCGCTCAAATCTGTATTCTTGAAATTACATTCAATGCACTCTTTTGCTTTAAGATGCGTAACAATATTACTGCCGGATACACTTGGTTTGATAAAAATAATATTGCTTGATAAATCTGAGGAAGAGTAAGAATCAAATGAAATCAGATGAAGTTTATAATTTCCTGCAGGGACTGAGAGCTGGGCAAATCCCCCGGGAAAAACCTGAGCGAGAGTATCACCTGTAGCGTCACTGACAAATTTTATTTTAAAAGTAGAAAAAGGCGCGACTCTGAATTCCTGATTTATATCCTTCGTGTATGTATAAGGAATCACATCTTCCCCTACAGGACCCGTATCGCCCGAAACTGAGGGTGAGTTTAAATCTTCCAGGTCAACAACAATTAATTCATCAGGTGATGCTTTTAGGACTGAACTCAAAGAAAATTCTCTTTCAACTTTTGTCTGATTTTCTGTTACCGTTCCGGTTGAGTTCGTTAAAGTATCGCTGCATCCCGATAGAACTGTGAAGCTTACTGTTACTAAGAACAGAAAGAAAGCTTCAATTGATTTTAAATTTTTTTTGCTTTTTTTCATTTGGCAAATTTTATTTCTGTTTTAATACCTTTGTTGTTCGGCTGACCAACCATTAGAATATGAATTACACCGTTTAAAAATGTTTAAAAGTTAACCACCCCCTTCCCCCCTCCCCCGTGTCAAGCACGGGCAAGCTTACCGCAGGAAGGGGAAGAACTACTACTAATTATTTATTAGGGCTTTTAACTTAATCATTAATCTTTTCACATGAAAATCTTTAAAAGATAACCACCTCCTTCCCCCTCCTTATAAAGGAGGGGGAAAAGCTGTTACTAATATAATCACACATTCACGAATTTGTTGGTCACCAAGGCGAACTGCTCAATCAGCTTAGGCGAATTAAGAATTTCTCACTGTATTGCTGTTGGTCAGGAGACCAACAGCGGCGAAGAAATTGCTTACTGCTAATTACTAATTGTTAATTGCGAATATGAATTACTCCGTTTAGAAATCTTTAAAAGTTAACCACCCCTAAATCCCCTCCCCCGCGTCAAGCACGGGGCAAGCTTACTGCAGGAGGGGACTTTCACTCTAAAAAAATTTTCGTGAATTATAATTTTCCGCCGTTGTTGGTCTCCAGACCAACAACCATAACGCTAGAAATCTGAATGAGACCTCCCCCTCCCCCCTCCTTCGCAGGAGGGGGAAACAAAAGCTTCTGATTCCACGCTTAATTACAAATTGCTAATTACTAATTGTAACTCATAATTCATAACTCATAATTCATAACTCATAATTCATAATTCATAACTCATATCTCATAACTCATAATTCATAACTCATAATTCATAACTCATAATTCATAATTGCATTACGGCCAGCAGTCGGTATCAACATTATAATGTATATTTGTCGCAGACATTCCCGTTCTATCCTGATGACACATGTTGACAGCATTAATATCTACATTATTCCAGACTGTATTTATAAGAATTGCTGCGCGCAGAGTACCGCCATTAAAACCTGAATTAGTTATTGCTGAACCCGACATAATGCAGTCATCGAACACACTTGCGTCTCCCCTGAAATTTGTGAACAAAGCGTTTCTGAATGTACTGCCGCGTAAAGTACTGCTCTGGAAGTACGTATTGTTTATAAATTTTGTGCTGTCCAGATTCGAGTTTCCAAAGAATACTTCATAGGCGTGAATATTGGAAAAAGTTGCGCCGTTAAGTTTAACATGCTCACCCGTTAAATCTCTGATTTCAAGATTTGAAAAAGTTGTATAGCTAAGATCGCATCCATCCATGTTTCCGCTGCCTGAGCCGCTGTCAAAAGTCACGCGGCTGAGATTTGCAGCATCGAAAATTGTACGGTCCCAGTTTAATCTTTGAAAAACCGCTCCCATAAAATCACCACCGCCAAAGGAAGTTAAATTCAAAATAGTGAAAGTAAATTTTGCTCCTTTAAAGGAACAATTATTTGCGCCGGAGCGGTCCCAGTCAGTATGCGTAAATATTGCGCTATCAAGATTCACATGGTCCATAAAAGAATGTTCTAAATCGGAATAAGATAAATCAGCCCCTGCAAGATTTTTATCATGAAGCTGTACTTCACGCAGATTGCAGCTGATACATTTGTTTGTCGTGAGAAGTGTGTTAAGGTCATCCTTATTATATCCGCTCTGCGGCGGAACTCCGCCTGAAGCAATTGCATCTAAGTCCGGCTGAATAAAGACGGGCTGTGTTGCCATGGAAGTAGAACCATAGTTTACCAATGATGTAAGATACAATTTATAATTTCCTGCAGGGATTGAAACACGCGCAGTATCTCCCGGATTATTTAGCTGGAACATAAGAAGACCTGATGCTGCAATCATTCTTACTTTGAAATTTGCTTCAGCGCCGAGCTTAAATCTGTGCACTGCCGAGTCAGAATAATAATACGATATAACATCTTCCCCTATGGGACCCGTATCATCTCCGAGAAGTGAAGCTGGAGTATTAAGATGTTCGAGGTCATCATACACAACTGCTCCAGGAATAGCTTTTAAATTTGAATTTGCGTTGAACTCTGCTTCTGTATGCGCCTGGTATTTGCTTGCAGTTGTAACGGTAGGATTTGTAAATGAATCACTGCATCCGGAAAAATTATAGACCAATGCAGACATGATAAATACAAATCCAAACTGTAATAATGTTATTATAAATTTATTTTTTTTCATAAAAAATTTTAGTACAATTTTAAAAAACTATTTAGCTGTTAATTGTTAATTGTTAATTGCTAATTGCTAAAATGGCCAGCACAATGTTCCTGCATTAGTTGTACACTGGTTAAATACACATTGCCGTGAATTGCTTTCGCAAAAATTTGCATCTCTTACATCTACCTCTTTAAACTGTGTTTTTGAGAAAAGACAGCCTTTTATTATCGATGAAGATAGTATTGAAGAAGTTATAGTGCTTGAATCAAATATTGTACGGTCAAAAACTGAATTCTGGGCTTTTAATTGTACGATAGTACTACCGCTTAAATTACATCTTAAAAATAATGCTCCGGGAATATTAATTTGGACAAAATTAGTTCTTGTGAATAATGTACTTTCAAAATTACAGTCTGTTCCTTCTCCTGACAGAGTTGAATTACTGAATGATGCATTGAGAAATTTTGTTGAGGACAGCTTTACATCATTCATGTTTGTCTGATCAAATCTTGTATTTGAAATTAAAGTTGAATCTAATTTTATGCCTTTCAAACTTGCATAGCTGAATAAGGAGTTAGCAATACGTCCGCCTGTGATTTTCGCTCCGGCCAAAATTGTTTTATAGCAGGAGGAGCTATCGATTTCAAATGCTGGTGTGCGGGGAAAAATTTTTCCGGCAAGGTTGGCATTATCAAGATTACATAAACGGCATTTGTTGGTGCTTAGCAGCCTGTCGAGGTCATCAAAACTGTAATATGTGCCGCTGCTTACATTGTGAGGAGTTTTCCAGTTTGCCTGAATGAAAACAACTTTGCTTTCGGGTTCGTCAGCAGAATAATTTAAGAGTGAAGTTAAATGCATTTTATAATTCCCGGCAGGAATAGAGACGGTGGCAGTTGAGCCGGGATTTAAATTCAGAATAACTTCTCCGTTTAAATCGTTTACTAATTTCATACTGAAGTAAGATGAATCATCAATGGTAAATCTGTGCTCGGCAGTTTCTGTGTAAGAGTAAGGAATTATATCTTCGCCGATTGGTCCCGTATCGCCTGTTACGGGAGGAGAGTTTAAGTCTTCAAGGCTGACAACAACAACAGAGCCAGCATCGGCTTTCAGCTGAGGATTTGCAACGAATTCTTCTTCAGTCCTTGCCTGATTTTTTACTGGACCTGTGCCTGTTAATGAATCACTGCATCCGGTAAAAGAGATTGATAGGCAAATTGAAAAAATAAAAATGAAAATTAAAAATTTAGAAGTGACAAATATTTTTTTCATTTGGGATATATTATTTTAACATCCACAATATAAAATCACAAAAGATACCTTGCATACATAAAATTTTAAAAAATACTTATTTTTTTAATAAAGAATAGCAGGATTTACTGTATTATTAACTGATTTTTAGCAATTTATAGATTGGTGTAATACTTGAAGAAAAATACAAAGAAATACGGATAAAACGGGTTTAGCCGTCTTATTTTAAAGGAATGATATTATTATCAAGAGAATTGATTTATACAGCGGCAATTGCAGATGTATAACGCGGAAGTCCTGTAGCTGTGCTCTCATGTACAATAGGAGCGTAGAGGAACCAAAGTACGAAATCCATCAACAGGTCGCGCTCAGTGGTTTCGCTTTCGATGTGAAGATAAGGTTTGAATTTTTGCGTCTTCAATCCATAAGATAGAATTTCTTTTCCGTTCTCAGTCACGACATATTGAGCGAGCGGAAAATTTCGCAGAACGAGTCTGTACCTCTTGAAGTTGTGCAGCATTTCCCATCTGCTTGCAAGCCAGCTATCCTGAGTGATTTTCAGAACGGTGTTGCCTGCATCATCAAGGACTTCAAGGAACAGCTTCAGAAATCCCCTGCATTTTATTTTGAAATTCTTTCCGTCTATCCGCGCTTCAGCTTCCTTGCGGTGATTTGTTACATTCAGACTTCCCCGCTCAACTCCGTTAATTGAAAAGCTATAGCTGCCGTAAGAAGTTTTGTTCCAGTTTTTTTGTTGTGTCATTTTTGCTTTTTTAGTTTTGGAATTATTTAATAATTTTAACGTAAAAATACATCACAAAGTTTTCCGGTTTATACAATTCTGTATTAAATTATTGTAACTTTTTTTGGGAAGTCATCTGCTCCGCACATCATTTGCAATGCATCTTAGCACAAATTTTACGTATACAGCAATATGAATAAATACTGCGACCGCTGCCACAAGTACAAAAATTTCAACCTTATGAGATCTAACAGACTGCGCGATAAAATCCTGCGCTTGCTGGGCTTCAATATCTACGAGTGCGAGTACTGTTACACGCTTTATTATTTTTTCCTCAGTACAAACATTCATTTCAAAGTAAAAAATCACTAAAGGAATTCAAGCGTACGGGGGGGCGCCCTGTGCCGCTTTCGCGGCACACACCGTAAAATATTTCAGAAATACTTTCTGAAATATTTTACGGCGTATGCGAATTTCTTCCGCCTGCGGCGAAAGAAATTCGCATAGGGCGCCCCCCAAAAACCCCCGCAAACAAAAAACCCGTTCTCTCCTCTACCGGAAAAAACGGGTTCGCAAAAAAACTTTTACTCTATTTACTCTTTAGCTTCTTTCGCCTGCTCATATATTTTTCAAACTGTTCTGCAGTCACAACGTCCTTCAGCTGAGCGTCCATGCCCTCGTCAATCTTATCAAGCCTCTCCTCAAGCTCGGTGTTATCGATTATCTTTTCCGCGCCCGCATCCCAGAGCTTCTCTTTTTTCTTAAGCGCAGCTAATACAATCTTATGCACTTCTTTGTACTGGTCATCCGAGAGCTTCAGCTCCCACTTAAGTCCGTCCGCTTCCATCCATGCGCTCTCCTCTATGCTCAAAGGGACAGTGTTGTTCACGTTATCATCCAATCCCGAAGGCGGCTGCGGCGGAAGCTCAGGCATTACGTACTTAACCGAGTCCGACTGCCCGTAACCCCTCCCCGCGCACATCACAAAAAGAACAATTAAAATATACAATACCCATTTGCCGATATTACTTTTTCTCATTAGCTTATTACAATTACTTTACTGTTTACTTTTTTCTGCTCCCAAAATACAAATTTTACCTGCAATAAATTACCCCTGAAAAAGTACACCTGAAAAGTATTACCCGCGCAAACTCAAACCAAAATTTCACCAAACAAAAAGCCCGTCCTCTCTTTTAACCATGAAAAAGATAAAACGGGCTTTAACTTAATTTAATTTATTATTTCTACACATGGACTCTTACACTCGTCTATCAGTCATGGTCCTTCGGTTTTTCCATCGGACCCCTGTGATTATCATGGTCTCCCGGCTTCTTCATCATATCCTTCATCTGCTTCTTATACAGTTTGTACTGGTCAGCCGTCAATATTCCCTTCATCTGGTCATCTGCATCTTCATGGATTCTCATCATCTCGCTTCTCATCGTTTCCCTGTCAGTGCCTTCATTACGGAGCTTCATAGATGCCGTTATCTCCGTAACCAATACATTGTAAACCGATTTATACTGGTCATCCGTCAGAAGCAAGTCAAGCTTCATCTTATCGGCGCGCATCGTAGCTCTTTCCTGCGGAGTTTTGTTAATATCGTCAATCATCCCATCATGCGGCTCGCCTATCCTTCCCATAGGAGGCGGGTCTCTTTTATCGTCCGACTGTGCAAATCCCCTGCCGCTCACCGCTCCCATTATCATCAGCAGCATTACTACACTTAAAAATATTTTGTTTGTCTTCATGTTACATTTAAATTTTTTTTTTGAATGCCCCCTCCTTATTAAGGAGGGGGTTGGGGGTGGTTAACAATTTAACTTTTTAATTTCAACTAAGTTCCAACTTAAATTTCAGATTTCAGATTTCAGATTTAAGATTTTTTGTACTCAATACTCAATACTCAATACTCAATACTAAGTACTAAGTACTAAGTACTAAGTACTAAGTACTAAGTACTAAGTACTAAGTACTAAGTACTAAGTACTAAGTACTAAGTACTTCATTTTAGACAGCGTGGAATGGGAATAGTTTAATAAATATTTACATCCAAAATTGACGCAAGATGTTCCCCTCCTTACCAAGGAGGGGTTAGGGGTGGTTTAAAATCTGCTAGGTTCCCCCCTCCTGCGGTAAGCTTGCCCCGCACTTGACACGGGGGAGAGCTTGTCCCGACAAAGTCGGGAGGTTAGTGGCTGAAAGTCCGCCATGGCGGATTTAATGTCTGCTAGGTTACCCCCTCCTGCGAAAGCCTGTCCCGCACTCGAGCGGGAGGGTGGTTAACAACTTATCCCCCTCCTTATTAAGGAGGGGGTAGGGGGTGGTTAACAATAAAATTATTTTTAGTATTTTAAAAATATGTCCAACATCAATCTCCATAAATATAAAAAACGTAGGCAGGAACTCAGGAACAATTCTACTAAAGCCGAACAATTGTTATGGAATCAACTCAAAGGCAGCAGATTTCAGAATTTAAAATTCAGAAGACAGCAAGGTATAGGAAGATACATTGTTGATTTTTATTGTCCTGATTGCAAGCTTGCAATAGAAATTGACGGTGATTCACATTTTGATGACGATTCACAGGAATATGATAAAATCAGAACCGATTATTTAAACACTGAAGGAATAAAAGTTATCAGATTTACCAATACCGATATTTATAAAAATATTATTGGAGTTCTGGAAAATCTGAAAAACGTAATTAATAAAATTTAGATAACCACCCCCTCCCCCCTCCTTAATAAGGAGGGGGCTCAAATGGCAATGTATATATAAAAACCCGATGTAAAAATATAGAATTTGAAATTCAAAACTCAAATCACATTTCCATCCAATTATAAGTATAAAAAATTTGACACTAATAAGTTTTGCTATATTCCCCCTCCTGCAGTAAGCTTGCCCCCTGCTTGACACGGGGGAGAGCTTGTCCCGACAAAGTCGGGAGGGCTAGGGGCTGAAAGTTCGCCACGGCGAAATCCAATCATCCACATCACAAATTCCATATGTAGGGGCGTATTGCATACGCCCGATATATCCCCTGCGGCTGAAAGTCCGCCGTAGCGGAGTGGTTAACAAATTATCCCCCTCCTTATTAAGGAGGGGGCAGGGGGTGGTTAACAACTCATTTCTTTACACTCTATTTTTCCTTAACTTTGTGTAAATGTAACCCCTTTTAATGACCGTTTCCCAATATCTCGATAAACTCAATTCACGTTTCAAAGCAGGAAATTCTACTGAACATACTTTCAGAGGTGACCTTCAGACTCTCCTCGAAAATCTTGTGCCGGGCATTGTTGCTACTAACGAGCCTACTCGCATTGCTTGCGGAGCGCCTGACTACATCATCACAAGAAAAAATATTCCCGTTGGCTACATAGAAGCAAAAGATATAGATGCCGACCTCAAAAATAAAAATTATAATGAACAGTTCGAGCGGTATAAATCCTCCCTCGAAAATCTCGTATTCACAAACTATATAGATTTCCATTTTTTTAAATCAGGTAAGTTTGTTACGTCAGTTTCTATTGGTGAAATTGACGGTAAGAAAGTCACTCCCCTGCCTGATAAATTTTCCGAGTTCGAAAATCTTATAAAAGATTTTTGCTCTTACACAGGGCAGACAATAAAATCCGCGCAGAAACTTTCTGAAATGATGGCGGGCAAAGCGCGTATGCTTGCAAACGTTATAGATAACGCCCTTACATCCGATGAAAAAACTGCCGAGAACAGCACACTGCTCGAGCAGATGAATGCCTTCAAAGATATTCTTATCCACGATATTAAGCCGAAAGAATTTTCCGATATATATGCGCAGACTGTTGCCTACGGAATGTTTGCAGCGCGGCTTCATGACCCTTCTATTGATAGCTTTTCACGAATGGAAGCTGCAGAGCTTATCCCGAAATCAAATCCTTTCCTGCGAAAGCTTTTCGGCTACATTGCAGGTCCCGATATTGACGAGCGTATAAAATGGATTGTAGATGCGCTTGCAGATATCTTCCGCGCTACTGATGTAAAGGCTTTATTAAAAAATTTCGGAAGCGCTACTCAGCAGAACGACCCTATCATACATTTTTATGAAACGTTCCTTGCGGAGTATGACCCTAAGCTCCGCAAAGCGCGCGGCGTATGGTACACTCCCGAGCCTGTTGTAAATTTTATTGTCCGCGCAGTTGATGATATTTTAAAAACGGAGTTCAATCTCCCCGAAGGACTTGCAGACAGAAGCAAAATAAAAATAAAAGTAAACGAGCAGGATAAAAAAGTTGAGCGTGAGTTTCATAAAGTGCAGATACTCGACCCCGCCACAGGCACAGGCACTTTCCTTGCCGAAGTAATAAAGCAGGTCTATAAAAAGTTTGAAGGTCAGCAGGGAGTATGGAGCAATTATGTAGAGGAGCATCTTATCCCGCGTCTTAACGGCTTCGAGCTTCTCATGGCAAGTTATGCAATGGCTCACTTAAAGCTTGATTTACTTTTAACTGAAACAGGATATAAACCGAAAGAAAGTAAAACACAGCAGAGACTAAGAGTTTATCTTACAAATTCACTTGAAGAGCATCACCCCGATACAGGAACACTGTTTGCAAACTGGCTTAGCACAGAGGCAAATGAGGCAAACCATATTAAGCGCGATACTCCCGTAATGGTTGTAATGGGAAACCCTCCGTATAGTGGCGAAAGTTCTAACAAGGGTAAATGGATTATGGATTTAATGGAAGATTATAAAAAAGAACCGGGCGGTAAAGAAAAATTGAAAGAAAAAAATCCTAAATGGATTAATGATGACTATGTTAAATTTGTAAGATATGCGCAGTATTTTATTGAAAAGAACGGAGAAGGAGTTTTAGCTTTTATTAATCCTCATGGGTATTTAGATAACCCTACTTTTAGGGGAATGCGTTGGAATTTATTAAAAACATTCGATAAGATTTATACATTGGATTTACATGGGAATAGTAATAAAAAAGAATCAAGTCCTGACGGCTCAATCGATGAAAATGTTTTTGATATTCAACAAGGTGTAAGCATAAATTTATTTATAAAGACAGGTGCAAAAAAAATAAATGAATTAGCTAAAGTTTTCCACTATGATTTATATGGAAAAAGAGATTTAAAATATAATTTTTTAAATACTCATTCCATAAAAAATGTAACTTATAAAAAATTAGAAAATGTATCTCCTAATTATTTTTTTGTAGAAAAAGATGTTGATGTACAAAATATTTATAATAAAGGGTTTATGATGACTGAATTGTTTTCAATTAATTCTGTTGGAATTGTAACCTCTAATGATGCAATTTTAATTAATTCAAACAAAAAAGAATTAATAAATAATGTCATTAAAAATTATGAAATAGAAATTGATACAAATTTAATAAAAAAAATTTCATATCGTCCTCTTGATACAAAATATATTTACTATGATGTAAAGTTAATTGAGAGAGCTAGAGAAAAAGTAATGAAAAATTTATTGTCAGGGAATAATATAGGATTAATTACAGCTCGTAGTAACAAATCTGAAACATGTGACCATTTTTTTATATCCAAAGATGTTATGGAAACAAAGTGCGGAGAGAGGACTACACAATCTGCAATTTTTCCACTTTACACTTACCCAAATTCCAACTTTGACAATTCTCTTTTCGATAAACAGGAACGCACGCCAAACTTAAATCCTGAAATTGTAAAACAGATTGCAGAAAAGCTCGGATTAAAATTTACAAATGAAAAAGAGAATAAGAAAAATACATTTGCCCCCATTGACATATTAGATTACATTTATGCAGTGCTCCACAGCCCAAGCTACAGAGAAAAATACAAAGAATTTTTAAAAATAGATTTTCCGCGAGTGCCTTACCCGAAAGATGAAAAGACATTTTGGGAATTAGTAAGCCTCGGCAGCGAGCTGCGGGAAATCCATCTGCTTGAAAGCAAAGTCGTAAATAAATTTATAACAACTTTCCCCATAGACGGAAACAACGAAGTAGGGAAAATAAAGTATGAGCCAACAGATTCGTACACAATCCCTGCTTCCCAACGTCCCCGTTGGGAAGCCAAAAAGTCTAAGAACATTCCCAACGAGGATCCCGCATCAAGTGCGGGACAGGCAATTAGGAATGAGGATACAATAGAACCCCCTCCTTTTTCTAAGGAGGGGGCAGGGGGTGGTCCTGCGAAAGGAATGGAGAAAACCACAGGCAAAGTCTGGATAAACGAAACTCAGTACTTCGCGCAAGTCCCGCAGACAGCATGGGAGTTTTTCATAGGCGGCTATCAGCCCGCTCAAAAATGGCTGAAGGATAGAAAAGAAAGAACATTAAACTTCGATGACATACAGCATTATCAGAAAATAATAGTCGCGCTTAGCGAGACGGATAGGATTATGAAAGAAATAGATAAAGTGAAAGTGGAGTAAGTTTTTCCACCGTTGTTGCCTGTCCAGCATTCTTGTCCAACTTTAGCGGGAAGCGGGAGTCTTCTGACCAACAACCACAACGATAGAAATTTAAACGAAACCTTCCGCCTCGGCGGACTTTCACATCAAGTGCGGGACAGGCTTTCGCAGGAGGGGGAAACCAAAAACTTCCCCCGTTCCGATTGAAAATCGGAACTTTTAAACATAAGGATTGCCGGCCTTATAAATTTTCCGTTAAGAAAATCACGAGAACAGTCGTCGCGAGAAAAGCTGTTTGAGTCCGCCGAAGGCGGACGAGTTCTTTTCGAGCAGACTTTCGAAGTGATTTTTAGGGAAATTTATAGGAGCCTTGATTTTTTTGGTTCTTTTTGGATCAAGCCAAAAAGAACAAACACATCAAGCAAAAAAACAATCTTCATCAAGACAAAAGTACACATAAAGCGAAGCTTTATGAAAAAAAGCACCAAGCCAAAAAGAACAATAAACACCAAACCAAAAAAAACAAACCAATCCAAGCGTATGATATAAAATTGTCGGGGCATCCGCCCCGTCAAAATCAAAACAAACCCAAAATTCCAACGCAAACCCATCCTGACCCAAAACTCACAAAAAATCCCGTTTTCCATCCAATTATTTGCAGTAAAAACAGCAAGATAAATTCAACTTTACATAATCTGGAAATAAATAAAAGATTTAACAATTATTTATATTCACTTTCCAAATTTTCGCGTAACTTTTGTAAAATAAAAAAAGCCCGATTCCATTAAAAAATCAGGCTTTTGTATCAAATTTTGCAATTCCGGACTGTTTTACGCTTTTATCTGTGAAATCATAGCCATCATAAAAATCTGTGTTAAAAAAAAACGCCCGCTCGGCTCTGGCGTTCCGGCGGGCATCCCCTAAGAGAAAACTACGTTTCTCTCTTTGTCTCAAAACTTGCGATTTTGGAGTTATTTTACGGGTTTTTCTTTCGATTTCATCTTGTTTTTGCCTTTTCCGTCCTTCTTGTGGTCTTTATGCTTCTCCTTCATTTCCTTTTTAAGACCTTCCCATTTCGTCCATTGGTCAGCGCTTAAAATGCTTTTTAATTGCGATTCATGGTCCTCTCTCATCTTCTTCATTTCTGTCTTTCTGGACTCTTTATCGAGACTTTTCAGACTTGCTCTCTGGTTAATGTGTGTCAAAGCAAGGTCATAAACCGATTTGTACTGAGCATCGGATAGGCTCAATTTCTCCTGAAGCTTTTTAGCCATTTTTTCGGCTTTTTGCTCAGGTGTTTTCTTCGTCTTCGTCTGGTCGCTGGTTTGGGCATACGAGTTCATCGCAAATAATCCAAAGATCAGCATCACTACGAGGGTTAAGTTTAGTTTTTTTAGCATTTGTATAGTTAAGTTTAAATTCTACGGTAAGACAACATAACTAAGCTAAAGGTTTAATGGTGTTTAAAAGATTTTTTGAGAGACTTAAAAAAGGGTAAAAATGAGGGATTTAAAGGGCTTTTAATGAATATATTCTGCCGCTGACGTTCTTCATCTTATGAATCTGCGCCATGGCGTGTTTATAGAACTCCAATTTTTTGGCATCCCGCTCTTCATCACCGATAATAATGAACTCAATTGAGTCATCTTTAAACACGGCGATTTCAATAACTCCCCGGCTCACTCCGTTTTTATGCGGGAAATGAAACTCAGCATCAATTACGATTTGCCCGGCGGTTCGCTTAAGTTCATAAAGCATGTCATCGAATTTCACGATTGCCTGCTTCATCTCATCAGCTTCGTTTTCGATCTCCGGGAGAATGTTAATACCGCTGGCTAATCTTCGCACATATCTTCGGAAGCTTGTTTCAAATTCGGAGGGTTCACTAGAGTCAAACTCATCGTCTTCATTTGATGAGTAATTTTTGAGTGCTGAAATTCCCGCTTCGGACTTCTTCTGCTCCTTTTTAATCTTAATCTCTTTATCATATATATAATTCTCTATAGCTTCAATATCATTCTTCTCAGCGAGCTTAATAAAAAACTGTGAAGGTCTCGATGCAGTAAAATACAAATACTGCTTTGCGCGTGTTGCGGCAACATAAAACAATCTTCGCTCTTCATCGTACTCTGAACTTTTCGTGACGCAGAGGGATAAATCCGTTTTCCAGTTATTGAACACATACTTATATCCGTTCTTCTCACCAAAGACCTTCTTGTTTCTCAATCCCAGTACTTCATCAAATATTATGCTGTCGCTTTCTCCTTTAGTTGAAGGAAATATTTTCTGATTGCAGTTCGCAAGAATCACCACAGGAAACTCAAGCCCTTTTGATTTATGTATCGTCATAACTGATACTGCATCATCGGTGTTTATAAGCTCGATATCATATTCAAGTCTCGCCGAATCTTCAATAGTTTTCACAAGCTCATTCAATGATAAAAAATCAGATGACATCAGCTGTGAAATTATCGTTATCAGTCTGTTGCCGATTTCATCTTTCAGATTATATTTTTTCAGAACTGCTTCTGCCTGCAGAAGAACACTGTCTTTTGATTTCAATTCATCTATAAATTGTAATATCTCAGCAGGGATTTTTTCACAGGTAAATCTGTCTTCCTTCGTTTCTCCTCTGATAATTTTTGTAATTTCACTGTGTGAATAATTCTCAGCTTCCAGTATCGGTATCCATGCGCTTATTTCATTTTTCCAGAGTAACAATTTCAGCCAGGCAAGGATTAGTATTCCATGCTGAGTCGAAAATATCTCCAGCCCGCCTTCGTAATTCATAGGTATATTATTCTTCAACGCTTCTCTTTGCAGTTCAAGTCCGAAACTTTTATCTCTCGATAAAATACAAATGTCTTTAAAATCAATCTTACGTTTTGAATTAATCTTTCCCTTCTCATCAAACTCAACTATAAAATATTTCGAATTATCAACAAGCTCTTTTATCTTATTAAGAATAATTCTTCTCTCACTTTTTCTATCCTCACCTGTATAAAATTTTATTTCAGTCTTTCCTTCAAACTCTTTGGCATTCTCCAATGGAGATGGGAATAAATTCGTTACAAACTCCATATCAATATCTTCATCTTTTTTTCCTTCGGTAAAAAGCGTATGATAACTCACATCAAGTATTTCCCTCGAGCTTCTGTAATTAACATCAAGCATAATTCTTTCAATCTTATCCCCCGCATAATTTATTCTCTGAGTATCTTCATTCAGCTCTTCTATATATTTTGCAAGACGCTGTTCAAACTCAATTATGTTTTCTATCTCTGCATTTCTGAATCCGTAAATCCCCTGTTTCCAGTCCCCGACTCCGCATAAGTTTGCGCTGCCGTTTTTATTTTCCTTTGCAAGCAGCATCATAAGCTTGAACTGAATTTCATCTGTATCCTGAAATTCATCTATCATTATATAATCATATCTGTTTGCCGCTCTTACATTCGCGTCGTTTTTCAATAGCAGATAAGCAAACATCACCATAAAATCAAAGTTCAGTAAATTTCTTTTCAGTAAATATTCTATGTACGAATAATAAATTTCATTGGTAAATTTTATCAATACCTCCTGCGATTCATCTTCAAATATTTTTTCTTTCATTTTGCTGTTTGCTCTTTTTCCTTCCAGAACTTCTTCATCTGCCGGCAAATCTATATATGCGTTTGAGCTTATCTTCGCTAAAATATTTTTATACAGTTCATTCTGCTTCTCACCTCTTACTCCCATGCAGGGTTCATTTACTTTATCAAAGAGCTTGCCGAACTCTTCATAGTTCCCTTTTAATCTCTGATTATCTTTTTCTGCAAAACCGTTTTTAGCAGGGAAAATTCCTTTGCTCGATAGCTTCTTTATTGCTTTAAATATCACAAGCGGATTTCCGCCCACACTCTTTATAATATCTTCGTACTTTTTTCCTGCGCGTTTTACAAACTGATTATAAAATTTTACAAACAGCTTTTCTTCATAATAATTTTCTTCTATCAGTCTGAAGTTAGCTGAGATATTTTCTCTCGTTCCCAGGAACGATGCCGCATTTCTGCCGTACATCTTTAATAATTTACTGCAGAATGAGTGGAACGTCATTATCGGAGCTTCGATAAAATCTCTGAAACCGATTTTAGAAATCAGTCCTGAGTTCTCCGCTTCATTCAACACTCTCTTCTTCATTTCATTCGCCGCCTTTACGGTAAAAGTAACGAGCAAAATATTCTCCGGCTTCAATCCCTTTTCAAGAATTTTCAGATAACGTTTCACAAGCGTGTACGTCTTCCCCGTCCCCGCTCCCGCATCGATTAAATAAATTCCCTCAGTGTTATTTATTATTTTATCCTGGTTGTTCAATTTTATTTAACTAACGTATTATGGAACGCTCTTATTTTCCACTCACCGTTTTCCGGAATCAGAATAGCAGTTATTACTGAATTATGCGTTCCGGCAAGAGGTCCCTGCGGCACACTCAATTCAGCTTTAATGTGTGCAAGTATAGTTTGCTCATTCAAAAACTCAGCATCGGAAACTTCATAAATTATTTTGCTGTCCTTATAGAATGAACTAAATATCGCATCATGTCCCTCCGCAACTTTTTCTTTTGTTCCTTTTGAAAGAAACATTCCGCGGATATTTATAAAATCGGATTGTGTAGTGAACGGTTGAGAAAAATTTTCTCCGCTCCCCTCATTCCATGCAGCTTCAAGCTGCTTTGCAATTGTTTCGGCTATTTGTGTTGGGTTCATATAATTATGTTTAATTTTCTTTTTGACCACCCCCTACCCCCTCCTTAGAAAAAGGAGGGGGCTCGAAGGGCATATTAAAAATCTTTCGATTTATTTTTTACATTCATAATGATAAATGGTACTTATACTAAAGCAATTTCTTCTAAACAATGTTCACCTATTCACTAAAGCTAAACATAAAATCTCCCCACTCAAGCCCCCTCCTTTTCCAAGGAGGGGGTAGGGGGTGGTTCTCTAAAATTTTTTTATAGGTTAAATCACATAATAATTTAATCAAAGCAATAAATCTCCCCACTCAGGCCCCCTCCTTTTTCTAAGGAGGGGGTAGGGGGTGGTCCACTATAAAATTTATTATAAATTAAAGCACACTTATTATATTTTTATAATACAGTCTTAGCAAAGCAATTAATCTCCCCTCTCAAGCCCCCTCCTTTTTCTAAGGAGGGGGTAGGGGGTGGTCTTCAATAAACTTTTGTATCTCCTCCAATACTCCATTTATATTTTTATAAACATCTGTATTCGTAAATCTCAACACGGTAATTCTTTGAGTATTAAAATATTCAGTTCTAATTTTATCATACTCAATTGCATCCTCTGTAAAATGTGAATCTCCATCTACTTCAATTACCAATCTTAATTTTGTACAATAAAAATCTACGACGTACCTTCCTATACCATGCTGCCTTCTGAATTTTAAGTCAAGATAATTTCCATTCTTTAACTTTGACCACAACATTATCTCTGCTTTTGTAGAATCATTTCTTAACTCCTGTCTCTTATCTTTATATTTATGAAGATTAAAGTATTTCACTTCAATTCATTTTCTTTCCAGCATCATTAACAACTGATGTTTATACTCATCACCATCTTTAAAATAATTTTTATGAAATCCGTACTCTGTAAATCCTAGGCGTTCATATGTTTTTACAGCTGAAATATTATCTGATACCACTCCAAGTGTGATCTGCTGAACTGTTTCGTCTTCAAATATTTTTTCAATCATAAAATTCATAAGCTCATAAGAAATATTTTTTCCTCTGTACTCAGGCTTTGTATATACCTGAACAAGCAATGCTTTATGCCTCGTTTTTACTCCCGTCTCTCTTTTATAACCGCAGATAGCAATTAAATTCTCACCTTCAAACGCACCGAAGATTTTATTATTTGCATCACCGTTTCTTATCGCTGCTTCAAAATATAATTCAGGAATATTAACCTGCTCTTCGTAAGTCGCTCCGAAATTTTCACTCGCATTCTGAAGACACTCGAGCCTTATCACTCTATATTTTTTACTTTCGGACGGATTTAATTCACGGTATTCTATACTCATTTATTATTAATAATTTTTATGGCTTCATTTAATATTACATCTTCATTACCTGAAAGCCGTTTAAAATCAAATTCAACTTCAGGAATAAATTTTTCCCGCAGAGTTCCGTTTACATGAAAAAGTTTTTCCACGGGAAATGAAAATCTTATTTTGCTGTCCGGCATTTCGAATGAATAAATCGCTCCGCAAAGTCCCGCCAGCTTTGTTCCTATGATGACTCCGCTTTTTATTGCATCAAATCCGATTGTAATGCCCTCTCCCACGCTTCCCGTCCATCTGCCTGCGAGGACATAAGTTGGTTTGGAATAACACTTTCCTTTTCTCGGAGAAACTATTTCCATCCAGCTCCTTTTTATACCGGTCGCAATTTCTTCTGCAGTCAATTCGTGCTTCTGATAAAATTTATCTTCACTTACAAACCAGCCGAGTATGGCACGAGCAACCGTTGTATTACCGCCGCTGGGAGTATCACGTAAATCAATGATGACTGACTTAGTATTTCTCATCAATTCCATCGCCTCATCAAAATATTTTATCACATCATTATCAAAGAGACAGTTGTTTATTTTTATATAACCTACTCCATCGTTAATATTATATTCAACCATTTCTTTTTTATCTTCAGTTTTATATTCATCAAATAAAAAACTTCTCACTTCACCGTTTAACTTCAATATTAACTTTCGTTTGCTTCCTCTTCTGCCTGCAAGTACTTTATTGAGAGCGTAATTTTTTGCATCGTCATCAATAACTTTTAACGATTTACCTATATAATTTTTTATTGTTTCCTCAATCGGAACATCATTCACAACAATAATTTCCATTCCTGTTTTCAAATCAGGATTTGAATTCCAAACTTCTCTTTTAATATCAACAAGTATTGGCTTATCATCTATAAATTCCCCCATGAAATCAGTTCCTGAAGGCACAAGTCTTGGTGAGTTACCTGTATTTGTATTCAGCGATGCGTGATTATCATAAATTTCATCAAACACATTTTCAAGAATTGAAATAAACTCTTCTCTTGATTTTACTTTCTCAATCAGCGGTGAATATATCTCTTTAACTTTGTTCCAGTTTGTCTGCTTTTTATCAAAGTAACAGTAATCGTCATTGATAGTCTGCCAGAAGTAATTAAAATCCTCTATATAATTTATATCGCTGCTCAAATATTTTAGTTTAATTCCAGAGTAAATTTCCTCTGCACATATTCAGGTAATCGCAGTCTTTGCAGACCTGATTGCTTTCAAATACCGGAAGCGCTGGAAAATTATTCTTCCTGTATGAATTCAGTTCACTCAGTTTTTTTTCTACAAACGATACAAACTTCTTCACATCGTCTTTGAATATCAATCCCTCATTGCATCTTACATTTGAAAATATCTCCGCGGCTTTTTTAAGTTCATCTATGTAAGTCCGCTCTTCACGCTTGCGAAAAGTTTTATAGTTATGTCCTTCAATAGCAAGCGAGCGCATTATTTCCCTACACAACACTTTTGAGACAGACTCTTTATCAAAGAAATCAATCTGCTCTAAATCAACTTCGTCGAAAATTCCTTTGTACTGCGCAAAGTTAAGGACTTCAAAATATTTTTTGCAGTCTTTAACTGCATTTTCTTTCACGTACTCATAACAATTTTCCGTCTGAAGATACTGAGCAAAAGTTAAATCTATATAGGTAAACTGTGTTAAAGTTACTTCGCCTCTTAATCTTTCATCAAGCAGATTTTTTCTGTTAGCAAGGACGTAATTATATATAAACTTTAATCTCTCCTGGTCAGGATTTTCATTCTTAAGCGCGGCAAGATATGAGATCGCCTGAAAATCAAAATCTTCTTCTTCGTTTGCAAAAATATAATCTATGTTTGTAAGCAGCGGCAAATCTTTTTTATTGAAGCGCGAGCTTCCGCTTTTGTAATCAACCAGTGTTTTTGTATCGCGCAAGTCAGCTCTGCCTTTTAAAATGAAATCTTTAGGTAAATCCTTTTCAGTGTTATCGTAAACTTTTTTCTTTTTGAAATATTCCATCAGCTCGTTATCAGTTCTCACATCCTGCTCTAAAGGAGTTTTTTGCACGGGATTCATATCCAGAAAACTCATAATATTATCCAAGGCAATTTTGAAATTGGTCCTTTCTATTTCAGCTTCTGATTTTGTGATTACGTTGGAATATCTCTTCAATATATAATCCATGATCTTCGCATAATTCTCTTTGCAAAACTCAGGATGGTGAAAATAAAACTCAGCGAAGTAATGGATGAGGTTACCTTTTAAAAAATACGGAGCATCTTTCTGCGGTGTTAGAGTATCATAAAAATATTTTGCGGGACATAGTACAAATCTTTTCAGCGGAGTCGGCGCAATGCTCTTAATCTCTTCTATATCTGCATTCAACGATAATACATTATTCTTAATTTCTTCTGACTTTGATTCTCCATAGATAAAGACAGGATTAAAAATCTTATCTTTAAAATCTGTTATCGTTCTGTTTTCAATGATGGAAAAATAAGGAGCGGGTAACACCTCTTTATTATCTTTTACTTCCTGAGCGAAATACAATCGTTCGCTTCCCTGCTGAAGCAGTATTTCAAATTTTTCTAAATTAATTTTATCTTCACGCGCTTTATCAATGTATTGTTTTTCATTGGTGGAAATACTCCACGTTTCATCAAGTCCGAGATAAATTATTATGTCGCGATTTATAAACGCCGAGTTCTTCGCATCGGCAAACAGCACTCCCTTTCTTTTTTCAGACTGCCCGATATCAAAATTTTCAAGTATATATTTCAGTTCAATTAATTTATCTTCCGAAATATTTTCATCAGCAAATCCGATTTTATTCAGCAGAATTTTAAACTGATTCAACTCATCACATCCGAATTTCTTTATTAAATCATCAGTTAATTTTCCAAAAGTATATTTCGAAATTTCGCTCATCATTTTATAAAGAGCTTTCAGCTTTGAATCAGCATTTGAATTTATTACTACTTCAAGATTGTAATCTTCTATTCTTGTATCGATATCAAATCCGAAAAGCTCTCCCGCTTCTTTCAAATCTTTTGCGCTGAGCAGATCGAACTGAAAAGAATTTTCTATAAGCCCCAGCATAAACCTTACAATAAGATTTTCATTGTAAGTATTTTTTATAAGAACATCTATACCTTCTTCTTTTAACCTTGTCTGAAGAAGAATATTGTAATCCGAGTTCGGCTCAAGCACAATTGCAGCGTTGTTCATATTTTCTCTTGTTAAAAGCTGCATCACGTTATCGATAAGAGTTTTCGTATTACCAAAAAGATACGCTCTATCTATGTTATATTTTTCATCGGTGAATATATTAATCTCATCATAAAAAACATTTTTTGGCAGGACCTGCAAGTCAAGTTCATTAAACAACTCTTTCCCTATTACCGCTATTTTTTTACCGGTAAAAAAACTTTCATTGAAGCTTTGCATAACAAACTCGAGCATCGGATATTTTTCAAAGAAAGGCAGCAGTTCTTTAACTTCATCTGTTAAATGAATTTCAGTTAGCTCAAGCAAGCCTGACTGGTTCCACACGTTCAGAATATTTTCCGTAAGCGCGTGAACAAGCCTGAACGGCTTTCCTGTTTCTTTTGAAACTATATTTACAAATTCAAATTTGGAATAAATTTTTGCGAAGTGTATATCGGAGTATTTTTGCGCAAGCTGACGCGGAGTAACTGCAAAAACTCCGAAGCGCGGAGTATCGATTAAGTGGTTTAATCCTCTTGCAAGCGCAGCATCTGTAGTGAGCACACAGTCGTACTGCTTTGCGGAGTTATAAATTTCCTGTATTGACTTTACCCTGTTCATTCTTAGTGTACAATTTAGAATAAAAATAGAGTAAAGTTAGTTCAAAAAATTGTCGTGAGATGGGAATTATTTTAAACTTTACTTACTTATAGTTTTGCACAACGCTTCCGTAAATATCGCTTCCGATTCTTCTGAAAGTATAAACATCGACATGATTTCCTGTTGTCTGAGTGGGAGTAACGTTTCCGCTCCAATATAAACTTAAACCGTCAAGCGGAAGCCATGAAACAGTATAGTTGCCGGTAGTATTTGCAACTGCGAATGTAATTGTCTGTCCGTCGCTCAATGCTGAGAGCTTAAATGACGTATTTGCCGCTAATGTTTTTGTAAAAATTGTTCCTGAATTTGCAAAGACCGTATCATTTACAACTGTTGAAGGCGGATAACTAAGCGAACCGGATATGTTAAGACTGTTTTTAATTGTTACTCCGTCTGCCTGAAAGCCGCCGTGCGAAACAACGGGTGCGTTTATATCAAGCACACCGTTATTGTTCCATAGTGAAATTTGGTCTGCGCCGGAATAAATTTTAATTTTATTGGAGTCATTATCGATGCTGACTTTCTTAACTCCTTTAGCAATAAAATCGAAATGGTCAGCATACAATGTTGCGCCTGTATCTATTTGTAGGGCATTTATTCCTTTTGAATTAAAATTAAGAAGTGAATTAGAATTCAAAGTATCTATACTTTGTGCTCTGTCGAATGTATTGGGAGAGTTCAATCCGGAGAATAATGAATTTATGCTGGTTCCGTTAAGCAGGTAATTACCACTGAGCAGATTTATATTTCCGGAAGTTAATGTTATAAATCCCGAGCCCGTTATTCCGGCGTTTAATAAAAGCAGAGAAGACGAGTTTAATACTGCGCCGCTGTTAAATGATGCGCTTGCGCCGAACACTCCGCCGTTTATAAATCTTACCTGCCTGTCGATTGTAAATTCGTTATCCTGGTCAGTTAAAGTGGTAAGTCCTATTTTTTGTTTTTGTCTTACCTGTGAAAAACAGTTTGATACTGTAAGCATCAACAGAAAAATTATAATAATTTTTTTCATGGATATATTTTTAATTTTAAAAATTTTATTAAGATTCTATTCCTGAAGTAAAATCTTCAATTACTTTCAGTGCAGGAATTACTGTGATATCCGTTGCTCCTGTATAGTTCGCTTCATCGGTAATCTGCGGCTGTACTCTGAAGGTTGAGCTTATCACATCGGTAAAATTATTGCTGCCGTCTTTATCAATGGTAAGCGTAATTCCATTGGGAGAAATAACAGTACAGTTTTCCAGCAAGCCGCCTTTCAATGTAAAATTTCTGAAATGATAAATTCTGCAGTTTATGAAACTTACACCTGACCAGATTCTTGCAGAAGTGCTGCCGTTATTTGTTGTGCCCCCGCCCAGTACAACTGTTGCATTTTCAATCGTTACTTTTTCCGAACAGTTTACATTCTGAAAACTTATCATTACACTTCTATCAGCTGCTACAAGGTTCACATAACTTTTCATACATGAAGCTGCGGGAAGCATGTATGTTGCTGAAGTTCCCATACCCTGTATTAAAACCTTGCAGATATTTATTGATGAAGGACTTGCAAATGATGTTACTGCTCCTTGTATCGTCGGGTAAACTTTTCCCTGTTGAGCTGTTACTCCCGGTGCAACTCTTGCATAATTTACAGACTCGGCATAGCCCTGATAATGAGCAATCTTATACTCAAGCCTTGCGTTGGTAATTAAATTATTCGGCGCGGAGTCTAAATCAGGGTCAGCATAATCAGTTGAGATAGGCTGGCGGATAGTTATAATCTGCTCAAATGTATTTGGTCCCGTAAAATCATTATTAGAAGCAAGACCTGCTTTCGCTGCAAGACCCGTTGTAATGGATGAACTGAGATTACTTAAGTCTGCAGCAAGCCCGCTGATTTTTGATTTGGGAATATCATTAGGCAGCCTATCTTTATTTATTGTTCCTGAAATTATTTCTTCTCCAATCACATTTCCATCGAAGTAATGACGTGTTCCTTCAAGGCCGTTGCCCAGAATATTTTCTATAAGCGTTCCGTCGTTTTTATGAAATGTGTAATCACCATTGGGAATATTTTTGGCAACATAGCCGCCGTTACCTATGTGGTAGGCAGTTATTTGCTCAAGCGTATTAATGTTTTTTAAGTAAGGATTGGTAAGTGTTGTATCGGGGTGATATGTATCGCCCGTTACCTGACCAATCCAGAAAATGTCTCTTGATGGCATATTTTATTTTATTGTTTATTGTGATAACTGGAAAAATTAAAGTAAGGAATATTTGCGGGGTCGAACAGCGGATAAGCTTTTTCAAGATTTACAGTCTGAAGCTTTAAGATAACTCCTTTATTTCCGTAAGCCCTGAAATCTGTTTTTATCAAACCCAGCTCGATATTTTCATTGGCAAAAAGCACTTCAAATCTTCTTGCAAGATTATCTTCATTGGGTGTAAGATATATTTTAAACGGAGATAATTCACTTTTCGAGCGCTGATAATCTACTACTGTTTTAAATTTAAAAAGTGTATCAAGATTAATGAACTGATTGTAGTATAGCGTGAAGTGAAGCCTGTAGCCTAAAAAATATTCTTTCATTTGCTTATTCAGGTCTTCCCGCTGAATTACAACCTCTTCGTGGCTTTCAACCATGCCTTCTCCGTTCAATTCATTGAAGGTATAATTACCTACAAAATTATTGTATCTGTCATAGACTGTAAGCCTCGGATTCTTCCAGCCGTTTACGTAATTAAATTTCATTATTTTATTCTCACTCCTGTAATTTTTGTTTTATTTTCCTGAAGATTTTTTTCCATCATAACCGGCTGCAGAAAGACCTGCGGACCGGGCACACCGAACTCTGCAGAGCGCGTTATTTTATATGTCTCGCAAAAATCGTAATCAATGCCCTCTACTTCTATTTCATATTGTAAATACCCTTCATCTTTTTTATTTCTTTCACTTGTAGCAATTCTCTGCTGAATGTAATCAGGGTTAGGATTTGTATCATCGTTCTCAAGGTCTTTTAGTTTGGCAGCTGATACTTTATAATCTGCAAGATGTGAACTGAAAAAAAATAATCTGCTCTGCTCGGGATATTCTTCAGATATAGCCGTAAACGGAATTTGGTACTCCAGTTTATCCGGCTCTTCAAGAGTTGCGCTTGTTCCGATATTTCCTGAGCTGTTTTCAATTTTATTATAAGCATCGCTCACACGCACAAATTTTATTTTAGTCGGCGCTGCAACAACATTCATGCTGAGAATTCTTTTGAGTTCAGTGTAGTTTGTGAAAATTCTTTTATGCTTCCACGATACTTTATCAAAGCTGGAGAATGAATAATACGAGAAAAGATTCCGCGCTAAAGTTTTCAAGAGTTCGTTAATTTTTAATGGTCCAAGCCCCTGGTTATAATGAACAAGAGTAACAGGCGGCGGATTACCCGAACCTATAAGAGGATAGTCACCGTTCCAGTTATGATAGTAAGTAATGTATTCATCATCTTCATAGACTCTTTCAAATGATTGGGAGAATTTATCGCCGGAATCCGTAACTCCTATTATAGGACGCAGCACGCCTTTTTTAAAAACTAAATAACGGCCTATCAGGTTAGCAAGAATTTTTCTTATTCCTACCATTTCAACCGGTTCGGATAATAGCTCCGTATTATTATAAAATCTAAGTCTGCAATCGAATTCAATCTGAATGTCAGGATTTAAAATTTTAAACAGCTCTGTTATAAATCCAAGCAGATTTATATCTTTGTCATTTTCTCTGGGGGCATATATAGAGCCCGGCTTTAAAGTATAATTTCCCGTTGTTCCTATTTGCGTGTTTACGGCATTGATACTGAATCCGTACTGATGCGCCCTTATCATAGGGTCATTTGGATTTGAAATATTTTCAATTTGCAGTGTTGTCCTGGGAATTAGTCCTCTGTGGTGGAGGTAATCCAGCAGGCGCGGGTCGCCGAGGTTTGTATTCTTCAGCTTGCTTATTCCATCTGTAAACCGCAGCACAATCTGTTTTTCTTTCACATCTCTATCTACACTTTCAAGATATCCTTTAAAAAAATTTTCATTATTTCTTTTAATCAATAAATAAAAAACCTGTTCATAATTAAACGGGAACCTGTTATTGTACAAGTTCAGTACATTCACAAAGTAATTGTAATTTGCAGATTCGTCATCGAAGTCATCTATAGTAAGTTCTATACCGGAAGGATAAACTGAAGTATCGTCGTTATCAGGGTCTTCAAATCCCTGGCTTAGCTCAGAGATATCAAAAATGTTTAAATCTTTAGGTACGCTTCCCATAAAATGAAATTCATACTCTCCCGAAAGCAGACTGTACTGTTTTATTAAGTATGATTCCTGGCTCATGAGCGTTCCCTCCCTATTCTATTCTCTGTTCTTTGCAGTGAAAGTTTTAAATCTGTTCCTCTTATTGAAGTAGTTACAATGTACGGTTCTCTTACGGTATGTATTACAGGCGGCTGAGGTTTTACATTTCCTGCAAGCTGAAGGATTTCACGGTGCGATGTGATTGAGCCCGTTACATTCGGAGTGAACAGCTCCATTCCGTGCTCACCTACTAAGTAAGTGCTTCCTCCCCATACCATTCCGCCTCCTGCTTTAGGACCAACTGCAGATACTGCAGCTGCTGCAACCGGACCTATACCCGGAATAAATGAAAGTCCCGTTTTTAAAAATCCAAACAACCCGCTTGCTGCTTGCGCTGCCTGAATAGCTGCAAGGATAGTTTCTATTACTGTAAGCGCTGTGCCGAATCCGTCAATCAGTTGTCCTACAAAAGTATCTGCTCCGATGTGAAGATTGTTCATTATAGTTCTTAGTGAACCGCCGAGCTTCTGCGCCTCACCGTAAGCCTGCTCGAAAACTTGGTAGGGGTCAGGACCTTTGTTTTGCTTTGCACCTCCTGCAAGATTTTTTTCCCGATGCTCTGTTTTATATATCTGAATAATAGAAGGTCTTTCTTCATATTCAGTATTGAATGAACCGTAACTTGTTTTTGTATAATTATTAAGATTTGTTGTAGTAGTTTCAACGTTTTTATTTCCGGCACCTTGATTATTGGGTAACCTTTGTGATGGACCTTTTGACGGATCCGATGGACCTCTTTTGTTCTCGTCTTTACCTTCATTTTCATTAATTTTCTTTTTAAGATTTTCCAGCTCTTCATCTATTTCTTCTATTGTTTTATCTAACTCACGTCCTTTAAGAACTTTTTTTCCTGTATCATAAAGTTCTATGTAGGGGGCTACTGATTCGGAAAGATAAGATATCATAGACAATATAGTGTCAAAATCGATATCTTCTCCGTCTTGAGCATATTTCTTTACCGGGTGTTTAGCATTATACTCCTGCCATTCTTTATATTTTCTTTGGAAGTATTCTTTCCATTTAGGATCATTAAAATCAACATTATTTGTGTCCAAACCTTGTTGTTCGAAGTAAGGAACAGGATTTAAAATTGGTTCCTTTGGAGCTACATTCGTATTATCTCTATTATGAAAATCATCACCCATCTCCCTTATTTCAACATTACTTGTGATAGATTTTTTAACTAGAGTAGTAATTATAGCTGCAAATTTTCCTTCCTCACCGCCAAATTCTGCTACTGCAGACATTCCTGTGTCAAACATCCAATCTTCTATTAGTTTATTCATTTCAGCAATTGTTTCTTTACGCTTCTTTTCCAGTTCCCTTATTCTTTTTCGCGGATCGTCATCGTTTAATGAAAAGCTTGAAACGAATTCGTCCGCGCTGTCAGAAGTCTGCTGAATAATATTTTTTACTTTCAAAAATTTATCAGTTAAGGTATCCAAATATTTAAGATTATCCTCATTGAAAAATTCATTTAATTTTAAAGTTTTTAGTTCCATAATTTGTTTTTACAAATTTATTTTTATGTTGAAAAATCCAATGCCATAAATTATATTGGAATATATTTTAAAGCATCTACTTTGAAAGAGTCAACTTATTTAGTTATTTTAAAATTTATAGCGGTTTTGTTCGCAGCATTAATTTTTGAAGGAAGATTTAAAATTTATTTTAATACTTCACCTAAGGAAAGTTTTAAAAGGTTATTTACCGGATATGATAAAGTTAAATTCATAAGACTTTTATTAAGTGTAGTATGTATTTTGGCGGCATTATTTACCGATGTTTTCCTGATTGAAAAATTTAAAAATGAACACATTTTTATTCCGGCGTTTATGTTTTTCGCTGTAATATTATTAATTATTAGTTTCAATTTGAAGCAAAAGGAAAAAAGTGATAATCGAAATTGAATATTTGTAACGAATTATAAATATGTTTAGAAAAAGCTTAAAATATAAAAACTTTAGCATTGAACGAAATTGCGGATGTGAAGATTGCGCATTATAGTATTTAGAGAGCCGCCAAGTTTTCGCGCTTCGCCGTAAGCCTGCTCGAAAACTTTGTAAGGGTCCTGACCTTTTGCTAACTTAGCTGGATTTCTATTAGTGCCGTATGCATCAGAAACTCTGGCCCCGTCTTTTTCTTCCTCAGGTAGTCCTCCCGCTCTTTGTCCTCTTGGAGGTCTTTTTCTGTAATGGTCTGAAGGGATTGAATAATTTCTTCCCGGCGTTTCGTAATCGTCAGTTGTCTTTCCGTACAGTTCATCGGCGATATTATCTAGACTTTTAACAGTGAAGCCGCTTAGATGCGACTGAAGTTTATTTTTAAAATCTTTCTCGTTGAGTTCGTTAAGCTTCTCCTGAAGCTCTACTCTTTCTTTTAAAGTTTCAGCATCTTCACCGGTTAGTGAGTTAAGTTTATCCTGAAGAATTCCTACTTCTTTTTTGTAATCAATCTCCTGACCAAATGCTTCTGCATATTCATTCTTAAAGTCAATAACTTCAGTGAGAAGTTTTGATTTATCAAACTTTGCTCCTTTCAATTCAAAAGCTGTTTTTATCTGGTTATAGAGATTATTTATAAACTCATCTCTAAAATCTTCATCGGGAGTTGTTTTGGGTTTTGGGGGCTTGCGGACTTTTTGCCGTTTTTGTTGTGTTTTCTTTTTTTGATTATTTGTTAATATTGAAAGTGCATTTCTCTTAAAATTTTTAAATCCGCCAAAAGCAAAAGGATTATCCTCTAAACCCAGACCGAAATCCCCGCCCTTAATTGATGATTTATTTTCCTTATATTGAACAACATCATCATCATCTTTGCGCTTTAAATAATCAGGGAGATCAGGAGTATGTGTTGTCCAGAAATAATCGGCATTATTTTGTGAAGGAAGAGTAGGGGTATAATTATTTTTTAAGAGTTTTCCTTCCTTAGGTTCATTATACTGATTATAAAGATGATATAAAAAATCTCCTGCTTGACTGTTTACATAACTCTGAACAAAGCCCATAACAGCTAAAGGAATCTGACTTCCCGGTACAAATACGGAGGCAATTGCAGGACCAAGTTTATCACGAACAAAAGATACAAATGTTGCAATTTCCAGTGGTGATGGAAGAATTTCAGGGTAAACTTTTGAGATTGGACCCTGCGGTGAATCCGGATCTCTTTTACCCACTGCAAGCATCTTTATCATTTCCCAATAGCTTGTTTGGTTACCACTTATCAACAACTCAGTCGGCTTACCAAGCGTACTATTACGAGTCATATAAGCCGTTACAATGTTAAGTGCAAGTTCTCCTAAATCCCAATAAAGATTACTGTTATTTTGAGATCCCTGAATTTCTTTTGTTGTTGGAATATCAATTCCAAATAAAAGCTTTGGTAATACTATTCTTGGATCAAAGTCTCTTTCAGTAAAACGATTATTGGGAGTGTCGCTGTTTATATCTTTTATAATACTATTCAGTGTTTTCAAACCGACTGTAGTGTCGGAAACTGTTTTATTAAACTCCTCTATTTCTTTTGAAAATGAATTCATCGAGTTCTTATTTAAATTTTAGCTTTTTGAATTTTTGCATAAGTAATCAAGGCTAATCAAATATTGTATTGACTTTATTTCTTAGCCCTAATATATTTATGGTATGTGGACAATTGTTATACTTGGGGCAGTAATTATAATATTTATTGATTTATTGTTTATTTGGGCGAGTAAACAAAATCCCAAATCCACACGAAAAGGATTATGGGAATCCCTTAAAGAATTAAACAAACTTGAAAAAGAAAGAAGTAAGAAAAAATCCCATGAAACTATTAAATAGTGAAAAAACTTAATCGATACTTGTTAAATTTATGTTTGAACTTATTATTGTAATAATAGTAACTATAATTGGTGCTTTCTTAACAGTTTTCGTTAACAAAAAAGAAAAACAGGCTATACGTGAAGATTTAAGGGATAATTTTTTTTATCCTAAATCACTTTCACCTGCTCAGGAAAAAGTCCGTCTTGAACAAATTCAAAAGAAAGAAGAGCAGGAAAAGTCAAACGGAAAATCCATATCCTATTAATTATTACTATGCTCCGGACAATATGAAAACCCTGTCTTTGCCTGTTTTACGAATTTATTTTTTATAAACACCTGCTCCTGAAATTTACCTTCCTCGCCTCTTTTATGTAGTTGTTGGTGAGGAACCCCAACAACGGCGTTAAAAAATATGTTACGCTTCAACCCTCCAACAACTACTTATTTCATTTAACTATTGACTTTATTATTTAGTCCACATATTTTTATGGTGTAAAGATTATTATACGTTGTATTTTAATAGAATTTAATTCGTAAACTTAAAAAATGGAAAATGGAAATATATATTCTTATGATAATTGCAGGATTAATTGGTATTCTCTATAGAATTAAAAAATGCGGAGGCTGGGAAAATTATAAAGAAAAAGTAAAAAAAAGTATTTGGAATATGTAACTTAATTTCTAAAGTAATAATACATAGTATTCATTTCTTCCTGCAGTATTCCGATTTCCTTTTTTAAATCAATCTCTTGGCCAAATGACTCTGCGTATTGATTTTTAAAGTCTATAACTTCTGTGAGTAGCTTTGACTTATCAAACTTTGCTCCTTTTAATTCTAAAGCTTTCTTTGGATAATACTAAATGGCAAAACATGATACTACACTTCCAACTTGGGAAGATGTTAAGAAATATTCTAAAAAAATAAAGAATTTTATAGAAAACCTTTTCAAAGGATCAAATTTAAGAAAATAACTCTAAAGAAATTGGCTACGCTGACGGGGGACCTGGTATAAATCTTTTAAGAGAGGTACAGATTATAAAATTCAACAAGGAAAATACTTTAGAGGAAGTACAAAAAATATTTTCACAAATTCTAAAAAGAGAACTCCCGGTTCTTAAAAGTATCTGCTCCAATGTTCAGATTGTTCATTTAAGCCGTTGTTGGTCTTCCTGACCAACAACCACAAGAATATGAAAATCCTACCCTTTCCTAATTGACGAATTTATGTTAGCAAATAACACCTATCACTGAAATTTACCTTTCCCGCTTTTTTAAAATCCACTATCTAAACAAAAATTGCCGGCGAGAACTCCGCTAACACTTTCAGGCTTTGAAAGCAGCGGCACTGCACCGGCAACTAAAATTGAAATAATTTCAGATTTTCAAAAAAAATTCAGCTATTCATTATTATTGGCCCACCATTGAATAAAATTTTCCTTCTCCCTAATAATTAAATATATACCAGCCGCGCTTACTTTCATTTTTTTTGCTTCATCATATTTTGTAAAATCTCCGCTGCAAATTTTATAAATGACATCTTCAAAAGTATTTTTTAAGAATCCTGTATCGTAGTTTCCGGAGTCAGCTCTGAATCTGATGACTGATGGCTCATTATCGATGTATCCGCAGCGCTCCTTAAAGCTCTCAATAAGTCGAGCGCTATAGGATTTAAGATAAAAAAATCGGCTACAACCTCCTTAAGTTCAGAGTTCTTCAGTTTTGAAAATCCCTTGATATCTTCTTCGACATTGATTGAAAAAATAATACTGAGAAATTTTTCAATAAGTTTGTTTTCGCTAAGGGTTTTGATAAGGTCAGCGATAGTTGTTTTACCAAGGTCAGTTAGATTAACGGATTTGATTAAATCCATTATTTGATAATCCTGATCTAAAGTAAGTTCTTCTTGCGAGGCTTCAAGTCCGCAGGAGAATTTGTATTTTTTAATATTTTCTTCCAATTTTTTATTAAAATTTTTGAAAAAGTAGTTAAAGAATGTTGTTAAAATTCCATTAGTGGGTTTACATATACATTTTGTTGAAACTTATGTTCTAAGAATATTAACTACTTAGAATTTACAATGAATAATTAAATCAACAAAAGCTAATATAAGTTATTACGAAGAAAAATATTTTGAGGCAAAACTAATTTCCTATCGGTAATCCGTCTATCCAAATCGTTGTAACTGGATCCCAATTATCTTCACCAATTGCTGCTTTAAAATCCTGTTTACTTTCAAAGTTTGCAGGCATTGTCGCACCTGTTAATTTAGTTCCAATAAAATTCGCATTTAAGATACTTGCATCAGTAAATGAAACTTGAAATAATATTGCATTTTTAAAAGAACTATTCGACAAATTACTCCAATCAAATTTTACATTGGAAAGATTTGAGTTTTCAAAATTACAATTCTCTAAGTTAAGAGATTCAAATACAGAATTTGATAAATCCAGAAAGGAGAAATTAGAATTTACTATTTCATAGTCACCTGAGACCACCACTAAACCTTGAAATTTATTCAAATAATCACCTTTAATGTTGTAAATTAAGGCATTCATACTGTCAAATAATTCTTGCTCAGAAAATAATTTACTGAATCCTTCCAGATTATATAAATTCTCCTGAACTCCTGCATTGTCATTAAACGGATCTGTAACCGCACTTTGTATTTTTATTACAGAGGATGAAATGCCCTTTGCATTATTAAGGAAATATACAATATCTCCTACCTGGTATTTGGATTTTTGTGGTCTGCCTGCTAAAGCCATAATCTATGTATTTATCTTTCTATAATTGCGTAAAATTTATTCTGACTTGTTACAGCGCTGCCTGAATCGACAGTCTCTCCTGCAGGAACAAGTGTATCTGTTGTAACTGTGACATTGCTTTCCATTGGCTGCACGCTCATCTCAAGCACAATATTTTGAGGATTATCCGGTGACTTAAGAGTCATTGTAGGAATAATATTCACCTGCGGGAAATAGAATGTTTGTTTTTTCCCGTTAACGACTCCGTTATTATAATAAACCGGATAAACATTATCTCTTAGCACATCAATAAGCTCCAGTTCGTCTTTTGATGTTTGCGCAAGGGTAACGGTGAGCTTCACTCTTCTCTTTCCGTCAATATCAATTGAATTCCCATCTGCAAAAGTTATTTCTTGCGAGTCAGTTTTATCTTCAAGAGTACCCGTTATGATATGACCTAACGGATGCCACTGTGCTCCGAAATAAATCTGTAAATCATTTCCGCCAAAAAGACGGATTCTTTTTGTATTTTTTGCGTAAGTTGCCATTTATATTTTTTTTAATTTTATGATGGTGTTGAAGTGGTTATTGCTGAAGTTAATGAACTTTTTGATGCATATACCTGTGAGCTGGAAAATTTCACTGTATAGCCTTCAAAAAAATATGAATTTACCTGTATACCGTTCGAATCGTTATTTGGATTTGAAACATCCGATACAGTTTTAATTATTTTTGCTTTAGCCGGTACGTTATTATAAATGAACCAGCCGAATTCTCCGACTTGTAAACTTGTCGGAACAGGTTTGTTTGAGATTGGCATGAATTGTTAGTTTTAATTTTATTCTAAAGGATCTGATGGAGTTAGACCCGGGAAATCAATCAATATCCCTACTAAAGTACTTTGGTATGTTAAAAGTAATTGATAACTGCTAAACAGATATTCAGATTCGAACGGTCTTGAAAATCCTTCAAGGTGATATATCGTTTTTGTCACCCCTGAAGAGTCTGAATTCGGATTAGTAACTTCGGTTGATGTACTTACAATTTTTGCTTTCTGAAGAACATTATTGTAAATAAAATAAGCCTCACTGCCTACTTGCAAACTAGTTGGTGCCGGTTTTCCCGATAGTGGCATTTTCTAATTATTTTGATTTATAAAATTCTTTTATTTCTTCGTCATATGTTTCAAACTTCTTATTCATAGTTTTTTTCATTTCACTCATAGTTTCACTTATATGTTTATACTCTGCTTTTATTGATTCTATTTCCGTTTTCATTTCAAAAAAACATCCCATTATTCCGCAGGCAAGGATAAGAATTTTTATAAATTCCCACGTGAAATATTTTGATAAGTTACTTGTATTATTTTCCGGCGGCATCTGTAATTATTGTTTTAATTTCTTGAAGCATCGCTTGCTGATATTCCTGTTATTAATCCGCCTACTCCAAGACAAATGTAACCCGCGCTTTGCATTACCCTGCCTGTTGAACTAATCAACGATGTACCAAGTGCCATTAGCAAACCGCCAAATGTTGTTTTCCAATTCTGCATAAATTATTAGTGAGCTTTGCTCAGTCCCGTCCTTCAGCGGGCTCCTTTTGATTTAAATATTGAGATTATTGATACGAATATTTTTGCAAGCTTTTCTAAAATTCCCACGCTTTGCTCTATATCATCTATAGTTCCTGATGACTTGGTTTCACTTGTTACCTTACTCATTTAATTTTTCGCTCCCCTTCAATTTTCTTTCTTCCAGTTCAATATATTTATTCAGTAAATCAATGCACCACTGCAAACCGATGTACTGATTTTTACTTGATACTGTTTCCTGAAGCTTTGCAAAATATTCCCTGTCCGATAAGTACATTTTCAATTGCAGACTGTCATTAACGGATTTCCCCGCAAAATTTGTTTGTGAGTAGACTTCTTTCCCTATGCATGCATCTGTGAAAGCAATAAATGTTAACATTATCGCTATTAACAATGCACCTGCAATTGGAAGTACTGTTATTCTTCTTTTTATCATTTCTGATTTTTCAATTAAAATAATTTATATACACCGCTTGCTGTGCAGCTTACAGTGTATGCTGAATTATACGATACTGACTTTGTTCCCGCATCATCTATTGTCCCAGCTGTAGAGAGCGTCACCGTATTACCTGTGTTATCAATTCTCTTTATCTTATAATTATAATTTCTCAGTGTAGCATCGTTGGGAAAAGTCAGCGTTACGTTCCCGCCCGTAGCATCGATTAGTATCTTTCCGGGAAACGATGCCGTCACTGTTGTCGAGCTTGTAATCGTTGTGTCTCTTATACTAACGTTATTCGTAAATGCAGTTGTATAATAAAGCGAAGCGCTCCCCAGTGAAAATGTATTCAATACCGTCGGCAAATGAGTACCCGCATTTATTGTTGCTCCTGTGCCGCCGGTTGTATTTACTACAAGAAGATTCCCAGCGCTTGGTGCTGAAAGCTGCGTTCTCCCCGTAAATGTTATCCCGTTGTTAGGACCTGCGGTAATATCGCTTTGAGAAATTACAGTGGAAGCCGTTAATCTTCCGTCTCTTCTTACTGAGAATACCGAACTAGAGTTCAATTGAAGGTCCATCAGATTATGGTTCATAGAATTCAACGAAGTCTCGGTAGCATTTAAAAATATTCCGGTTGCTGTTCCTGACTGTACACCCGAGTTGTTTATTGTATAAGAAATATTCAGAGGCCGAAAATTTGCAGAACCTGTTCCCGCAGCAAACGTTCCGTTTACATCAACAATTTCCGATGTACCGCTTGTAATACTTACATTTGATATCGGTCTTAAATTTAATCCGATTATAGAACCGGTTCCCAAGTTCCACACTGTTGAAGCGCCGGTATTCCTTGCCTGAACATTATTTGTAAAGATGTTTTGTCCTATAGTAACTCCTCCGACTTTATCAACTTTAAATACCGATGTGGAATTTACCTGTAAATCCATCACCATTGATGCCGAGTTTGAGGCGCTATCCGTTACATTTAACTTTATTCCTGTGGGTGTTCCGGATGTATTCCATGTCTGAGATACATTTATAGAAGAAGTTGATGTGCTTCCTGTCAATGAACCGGGATTAATAATAATATTTCCGCTGAAACTGTTCGGCTGATTCAAATACGCAACATTTGTTAATGTACCTGCCGTATTAATATCAGTGCCGTTCAATAAATATTTTACTGTAGCATTCACGGTATCAAATAACTGTTTTCTTCCTATGAAACTATTCGATTGATTCTGATAAGCAACATTGCTCAATGTCCCTGCTGTATTAATACTTACACCGTTCAGCAAGTACCTTACCGATGCATTAACAGTATCGAAAGTCTGTTTTCTTCCTATGAAAGAATTTGATTTATTAATGTATGCAAGATTATTTGTATCTAGTCCTAATGAAGTTAATGTTGACGGATTTAAAATATAAACTGCCTTCGTTCGTATTTTGCCTGAGTCAATACCCATGAACATTGTTTTATTCTCAACAAGAGAGTAACGTCCGTTTTCTGTATTGCTGACAAGCCGCCACACATTTGTATCTGAAGGAGTCAGCATCAAAACCGCATCGCTTAAAATTCCCCCGGCGCTTATTCCAAAATAATTTCCGGTATTTGTTATAAGCGAATACTTACCGTCCTCCGTATTTTCTCTTAAGCTCCATTGTGCATCACTCTTGTTTATTAATAACGATTGACAGAGAATCATTAACACAAGAATTAAAAATATTTTTTTCATGTATAGTTTACCGTTTTTTAAAAATGTTACTTTAAATTTATTCGAACTCCAATATATCATAGAAGCTGTTCGCATAGCTTGCAATCGTGCCTGCTTTATCAAGTCCGTTTATAATTCTTCGCGCATTAAAAAAATCACGGCTGTTCTCCTTTATATAATCCTGAAGTTTTTTACCTGTGAATAATCCGCGTGACATACCTGTTTCCAGTATCATCCAGGCATACAATTTCATTTGAGCAAGTTCAGGACTTGCAATAAAATCAATGCCGAGTAATTCACTGAAGAGCATGTAATTTATTTTTCCTGTCAGCTGCACATACCCTCTGCCCTTATATTCATTTGCTTCAGTAAGGTTTTTAATTCCCAGTTTACCTATGAGATATTTGAAATAATTCCATCCGCCCCGTTCGGCTATCGGCTCATAGCTTTCTGCAGTTTCGTGTTTTATTGTAGCGAGAATGTATGCAAATTCTGAAAGACGATTTATTAACCTGCTTTTTTCAAAGCAATCAATTAAATAATTCAAGCCGTCCACCTGAGATTGATTCAGTTTTCCGAATCTTTCCCTGTAACCCTTAAAAAATATTTCACGGTTTATTCTGAACATTTTCTTAAAGTTTAAATTTTTTACTCATGCGGTTCTTCAGCAGGAACGGGACCGGGGTCACGATATCCGTCTAATGCAAGACCGTCAGTCCAGATTGTAGTTTCGCCGTTCCAGTTTCCGACACCGGTTACTGTTTTGAATTCTTCAATGGTGTCAGCATAATCAGGAAGACTCGCAAAATTCAGATTCGCTCCGCAGAAATTTGCATTTTGAATTTTTGCATTTGTAAAATTGCAATATTCCAGATTTGCATTTGACAAATCTGCACCTGAAAGATCAAGACCGCTGAAATCTGAACTTGCGAAATCTGAGTCACGCAAATATGCACCTGCAAAATATCCTCTGCTCTGAATACTTATGCTTTGAGAACTGATTCCTGAAAGTGCAGTTGAGACCGGAACAATTCTCAGGCTATCATGAAACGAACCTATATTGCCAATAAAGCCGGGGAAACAAAATATGTATGCTATATTTACCGGAGAGGCATTCGAAACAATTACGCTGATATCATCTCCATAATCTGCTATGTAAATTGAATTTCTGTCATCATTTTCTTTCAGGAACTTCAACTCAGTTTTTAAGTCTTCAAGCTTTTCAGGAGAGTTGTATTCCTTCAGATTCGAAATTATCTCATAAAGCTTTCCGTATATATCTATAGAAATTGCCATGCTTATTTTCTTCTATGTGTTTATAATTATTACGGCTTGTAAACTACTTCTGCAAATTTTGTATTTAATAATTTCAAACCTGCCTGGCATACTAAATCTTTAATGTCTTTTAAATTTTCTTCATCGTAAACTTCCTTCAGCTCTGCCTGTCTTCCCATGATAAATGCCAAACCGGGACCGTAGAATGCAGTCATATTTACTTTGCTTGTGTTAACTGTAGGCACCAATCCTGAAATGAAAATCTGGAAGCCAAGTAATGAAGGTACTTTGCCGCTTTCAAGATAATCTCTGTTGTATGATGTTGCATTCTTTACCGTATCGATTGCAAAAAATTCATCTACTAAGTCTGCGCTTACTACAAGAACTCTGCCTGTCTGAGGAATTTTATTTTTATCCATTCTCTTCTTAAGCGCGGTCAGATCTGCCCATGCCATTGATGAACCGGCAAATGCTGTCTTAGTACCTGTTTGAGCTTCCGCAATAACTTCGCTGTCAAACTGCTCGCCTAATACTAAAGCTGCCGAATCAAGATATTCTTTTATAAGAACTCCGTTCGATTCCCACTGAGCAGTAATTTCATTTGCAAGCGGAACTGCATAAGGTCCTAATGCAACATTTATTAACGCAGTATCTGCCTTTGCATTTTTTCGATCTGTTGAAGTTGATGTAGTGCCTGTCTTTTTTACTTTAGGAATTGCAAGGTCAGGAATATCAACCGAAGTTGCTCCGGGACGGACGAGCGCATCAAATCCCCTATTGCATGAATTATAAATATTTTGCTGCTCGATTAATCTCTGAACAACACTGTCTGATACTAATGTTTTTGAAAATGCCATTTTTTTGATTTAAGTTAATTTTAAAATTTATTTCTTCCCGAATTAATAATTAATAAAGAATAATTAATAATACTTTCGATTTTAGAATTATTAATTACTAATTATTGATTATTAATTGGCGTTAGCGAAAGTGCTCTGCTCTCATTTGTTCAAGCTCAGTTTCTGAAAATTTATTTTTTTCAATAAGCTTCGGATTTCTTAAAATCTGAGCGTAAGTAATTTTTGCACCTCTTTCATTAAAATACTTTGGGTCTTTTAAACTCAGAGAGCTGTTGTTGATTTTATTTTTTTCAAAGAGAGGATTTGCAGGAAGCATATCCAGATAAGATTTACATGCTTCATAATCATTTTCTGCAAACGTCATTAAAAAATCTTTCTGAACAGGAAGAATTTTACCCGATGATACTGCATCATTGATAAGATTCTCTGCCCGCTTCTCAGAAATTTTTTCAATTTCCTCTTCGTACCTTTTTACTGCGTCGCTCAAAGTCTGAACTTCGCTTTGCAGCGAATTAATTTTCGCTTCGGCAAACTCCGATATTTTTTCAATATCTGCCTCCGCTTCAAGTCCGAGAGATTCCGCAAATTTTACAATTTGCTCTTTTTGTGTTTCACTCACGTTTTTAATTTTAAGTTTTGAATTTTTACTGCTTCTTTTTTTCCTTTCATCGGAAAAATTTAAAAAACAGTCTTCGCTGAAATAGATGACAGCTTCTTTATCTGATGTTTGGAACTGCATTTCAGGAAGACCTTTAACCTGCGGAAAATTTACAAGGCTGACTGCGCGCAAATATTTTCCGACTCCGTCATAATTTGCAATTTCAATTGAAGGTCTCTTGTACTTTCCCTCGCTTGTTAATTGTTTTGCTTCATCGGAAACTTTCGAAAATGAAACCCAGAGTTCCTTTCCTTTTGCTATTACACTTTCTATCCAGCCCAAAGCGCTGCCTTCTCTTTTGTGGTCAAGAGTAAGCGGCGCTTCGTGGAAGGTCGGTGAGTAGTTAACTGCGATTTCTTTTAAATCGCTTTCAGTTATTTCTCCTTGCGGATATTTGCCCGCTATAAATACTTTGAATAATTTGCTCATTGATGGTTGGTCGTTTTTCGTTTTCCGTTACTCGTTCCAATTATTCGAATAACGAACAACGAATAACGAAGTGTTGCAATTTGCAAATAATATTTTTGGAAAACTAACCAACCGCCCTCATTAGTAGTAATAGGTAATTGTTTTTATTTTCCGCTTGACAGAATTGTTTGGAAATTCATGTCAAGTCTTTTCTTAATTAATTCCCCTATTACTGCTAATTGGGATGAGTGCATAATCTTCTTTTTTTTCTTTGAGTATATTTGCACATGCTAAACAACATATATACAGATTTCAAAAATTATTTAGAGTCAGCTTTCCCTGATATTAAAATAGATGAGTACAGAGGAGAGTTTAAAGAAAAAGCGCCGGTAAACTGGAACCCGAGTTTTCCGTGCTGCCTTATTAAGCTTGAAGAATATTCTCCGGTAGTGCGGGCTTCATCCGGAGAGATTATCAGGCATCAGACAAAATTTACTTTATACATTGCTGAAAAAAATTCATTAGGGTATGAATTAATTCAGCAGATTGTGGATAACCTAAACGAAACACATCTCTCACATATTGTGAATAACTCCGTTCCCGTAATTATAGATGGAGGATATGATGTGGAAGTTGATTCAGTAAAGTTTTTCACTGCCGTGAATTCCGTAAGGGTTCACACACTTAACATAACAATTTTTTAAAGCATCAATTAAAACTCATGTCTCTATCAAAAGTTCTCAGCCTTCCCGAGTTATCCAGAAGGCGCAAAGAAAATACAAAACACATTTCGAAAGATTCCCGGGTAATACCCTCGGCACACATTCAGAACATCTACTCGCTCTACACTTCCGAATTTGCCAATCTCGATATTTCCAATCTTAAGTATTACCTGGAGTCTTCCCGGAAAGGTCTCAACTTCTGGAAGTCACTTCTCTTTGAATACGTCAGAAGAATTGACCTCCGCATTGCTGCCGTCTGCCAGACAAGAAAGTTATCCGTTCTTGGAAGTAAGTATCATATAGAAGGTAAAGACCCTGCATTAAATACCTTCGCAGAAAAATTAGTCGCAGATATTTCTAATATCGAAAATTTTTTCACTGATATTGTTGAAAGCTGCATTCAGGGCTTAAGCCTTTTTGAAATCAATTATAAATTTGAAGACAATAAAATTTTCATAGATGATTTAAGAAGAATTCAAAATCATCTCGTCGTTTACGATGATTTAGATGAAGAGTATTACATCCTTGATGCATTAAAAACTTCAGCTATTAATTTGCGCCTTGCAAGCGGAACTATAACGGATAGAGTTGACGTAAAATCTCTTCCGCTCCTGAATATCCCCGGTGAGAAACTGCTTGAAGTGCATTCCTTCGACGGCGATAACCCGAACGGATTTCTAAACGGATGCATCGACTCCCTCATACTCGCTTACTTCTTCAAATCTTACTCGGTTAAGGACTGGCAAATATTCATCGAAAAATTTGCAAGCCCCACAGTGATAGGAAAATACTCCGCTCTCAATCAGCATGATAAAAATTCTCTAATGCTCGCAGTGCAGAATTTAAAAAACAATGCATCTGCTGTTATTCCGGGAGAGGCAGATATTCTTTTCAGAGGAGATGAGAACAAAGGCGAGGGCTCTGCTGTGTTCAACAGCAATATTGAATTCTGGAACAATGAAATTACCATACGTGTTCTAGGCCAGCACCTGACAACGTCACTCGATAAACAGGGCTCATATGCCGCAGCACAGGTGCATAATGCAGTCCGCCGCGATATCCTTCTCAGCGATTACCATTTAATAGAGCGCACGATGGATGAGCTGATAAAGCGCGTTATCGATTTTAATTTTATCGATGTAAAAGATTATCCGAAATTTGTTTTTAGTTTCTAAAGTTAAAAGTTCATCAGGTTCTTAAAGTATTTTTAAAATTACCATATGTACTTTAACCTTACAAACTTTTAAAACTTTATAAATCTTTCAAACTTTATAAACCTTAAAAACTTTACAAACTTTTAACCAACTACCATGTCCTATACAAATAAAGATTACTTCCTTTCAAAAATAAATTCCGAAGAGCTCGATAAGCTTACCGGCAGCTCGGACGATAACCTTAGCTCCGCTATCCGCAGCGCCGACTCAATGATAAACAGTTATCTTAAAAATGTTGTTGCCGCTGTACCCATCGCACCAAACGGAACCGATGACCAGTATCCCGCAGCCATAAAGCAGTGCTCCTATGATCTCGCAATATTTTATCTGCACGATAGAATACAATACTCTGAAATCCCACAGTGGGTGAAAGATAAATACAACGCTGCTATAGATTTTCTTACAAAGATTGCCAAAGGCATTATCACACTGGAAATTGAGACTGAAGATACAACTGCTGAGCACTACCAGGCGCCTGATGACAACATAAAATTTTTTGGAAATGATACTGTGATGAGCAGAGGAAGCTTCTAAAAAAAAATTCTTTTCTTTCCTTTCTTAAAGATTTAAGATTTGCACTCTCCCTTCCCACGCAAATCTTAAATCTTTTTTTTACCCCTATATTATTCTACACATAATTTCTTCTCGGATTTACCACGTAAGAGTACTGCATATTCTCATCGCTCTCAATGGTATATCTCGTTGCCCACAGGCCGTAGTCGCAGGCATCACTCAAGTGAGTGCTTTCCCTGTCCGATTTATCTATAATAAATTTCTCGCTCCCCTTCTTCCAGTTCACAAGCTCCCTGTCTTTTATCGAGTGTACGCATGCATCCGATATATAAAACTGCTTCTTCTCCAGCAATGCGTTTACAAAATTCACACGTTCTCTCACCGGAGGATTCGCGCCCTTAACAAATAAGTACGATTCAAACCCCGCCTTATCAAACATCGATTTTATTATAAAGTAGTCCGATGCATCACCCGAGCTGCTTCGCGACTGCCCCGATGCATCACCCGTAATTATCACGCTAAGCCCGCGCCAGTTTTCATAACGCTGCTGCATCCTCTCGATTATATTTTCGCAAAGCTCACGCGTATTGCTGTTAGGGACTTTATACTCCTGCACTTGGTACCTCGTTTTTCCCTCTGTGATAATTTCTACAGCGCACATAGGGTTCACGTTAAAGTCAAAGCTGAGGATTATCCTGCTGCGCTTCTCCCCTGAAATTTTATTCGTCAGCAGGTCACTGCTTATAACGTTCTCCGCGCGGTCAAAGCAGTAGTACACCAGCTCCGAGTCGATATTAACAAACTCCCCCTCGATATATTGCTTCACCATCCTGCTATCAAACTGCTCATACAAGTTCGAAATAAAATCCGACGGCAGATAAATATTGTTCGATGACTTCGCCTTTGTAACAATAAAGTTTTTAAAGTCCTCTCGCTTTTCAAACTTCACCGGCTCACCCGTGAAAGGTCTTTCCTTCACAATGCCGCGTTTTATCTTTTCAAATATATCCATAGCATCTATTCTTTCCTGCTCTCTTTTATTCTTCGCCTCAGTTCTTTTTTCTTTTGACAATACTCCAATCTCCTTTCTTTTATGTGTATTTATTATTTTTGATACATGCGATTCACTCAGCCCCAGCTCCTCTGCAATACACTTTGTACTGCCCGAGTGTTTTATAACAAGCTCCGCCAAATTTTTTCTTAGCTTCATTTCCCTTTCCCTCTCAATTTTTCTTTTCATCGCATAAAATTTTTTCTTCATCTCTTTGTTCCCGTGATACCTGAAGTAAGTTCTCAGCCTCTCATAATTTTCTTTCATAAGTTCAGCCAGCTTAGTCATACTTCCTTCGCACAGCGGTAAAAATTTTTCAATCCTCTCAGTCATTTCTTTTCGCACCGTCTCAAATTTATTTTCGTATTCTATCTTCCGGAATCTCTCATAAATATCTTTTCCCTCTTCGCACTTAAAAGTTCGCCTGATAGTTGCCCGTGGGATCTTCGTCAGCCGTGAAAGTTTCCTCTCACTCCCTCCGCAATGCCCCACCCATTCATCAAGCTTGGCAATATTCTGCCTCCTGATTTCTTTACAGTTCATATTTGTTAGATTTATTTTTTAGAATAGTAAACTTAAAGGGCGTTACCTATGATGGTTTTATTTCGTTGATATTGTTCGTTGTTCATTTATCAGTGATATAAAAAGAATAGTCTTACTGAGAACTAAAAACTAGCAACTGACAACTAACAAAGATACAAAGAATGATTTTATTTCAGAAGTGATTGGTACCTATTAGTAGGAATAGGGGAAGAATATTTATTCATTTATAAAACAAAGAAAAATATGAGATACTAAAAATTAAATATATCGCTTATAAGAATTTAGATTATTCTTTTTAAGCTTATAAATGTTATCCATTGCTTGTCTAGTTTTGAACATGACATAATCTACTAAGCCATTACAATTTTGTAATTGTTTATTTTGATGTGGTATACTATGAAGGCAATAAATTTGACCTTTTTGCGTAGTTTGCCTACAATATGATACAGTATATACTACTCTATAACTAATAGACTTAAAAGTGAAATCAAATTTCCAAAAATCGTTAAGTTTAGATGTATATTTTGTACCGTAAGTTGTGGGATTTTTTGAAATTTGAATTCCATGTTTTAATGCTTCTGCTTGAATGTCTTTTGATTTTGCGATAAAATCTTTATAGAAGCGATCCTGTAGGTTAAATTTAAATGCCATTACTACGAATGTTTTATAAGTTCTTCAAATGAATCACCGGTTTTTCCTTTATCAATTGAAAATTTTGTATTAAATACTATTTCAGAAATAAATTCATCACAATCATTTGTATCTTCTTCAAAAGCTTTACTCTCTGAAATTGTTTTTAGGCTTTTAATGAATTCTTCTATTACAACTATTGCTTCATCAAAATACATACTAAATTCCAAATCATGCAATTTTTCTTTTTTAAAAATTTTGACAATATCTTTATTAAAATCAATTAATCCTTCGAGAATTTTATGAACTTCTTTATACTTTTTTTTAGCTTGTTCAGGAGTATATTCAATTATAACATCAAATAGTTTTTTAAAAACTTCAATTTGGAGTCTTGCTATTAATATACCCTCTTCATTGATATTTCTTTCTGGGTATACAAATTTTACCGAAGGTTCTTTAAAAAAGCCAATTACTTTATCTTTAAATAATTTAGTAGCACCTGAAGTACCTTTAATATAAGAGTAATTATCGAGAGAATTGTCTATTTCAATGCATGTATTCATAATTATAAATGTTATATAAGTTTAGACATAAATAAAAACAATATCTAGGGTATAGGAATAGGATTTAAACGTTATAAAAATAATTGGGAAAAGCAAATTTAGCAAGCCAGATTAACATTTATTATGTTTTGTAAAATTGCAACAAAAAAATAGCAAAAAAGTTTGAAAAAGAACTATTGGTGTGGTACTCACCCACCTTATAGTTTAACTCTATCTTCTAAAGTCCAATTTAGCAGTTGTAACAACTGCCGCATCTCTCGCTTAGCTTCCAATACCGCCCATTCCCTCAATGTTTTTATCCATTGAATTATTCCTACTCGTTCAATATATTTATGTGTTCATTATCCGTGAACATTAATAAATATTGAACATGAATGAAGATATTATAATACCTTATATCACTCAAAAGCTGCAAGAATGGCTCAACACTGATGTTAAATGGAAAAGAAACCATAACGAAAGAGAGAGAAATGATGGAGAATTAACTTTAAAACTTAATGGTAAAACCGAAAAATTCATAATCGAAGCCAAGGTTGAAGCTAAAAAACAAACAGTTCCCGTAATTATAGCTTACAAAAAAAAGTATCCTGATTTTATCTTTATGGCCCATACTATATACCCCGAAGTAAGAAAAACTTTAAAGGACTGCGATATCAACTATATTGACGGAGCAGGAAATATGTACATAAAAACAAAAAATAATTTTCTTTTTATTGAAGGTCAAAAAACAGAAAATAATAAACAAAAATACAAAGGAAGACTGTTTGAAAAAACCGGTTTGAAAATACTATTTGCATTCCTGGTAAATGGAAAAATATTAAACTGTACTTACAGACAAATTGCCGGACTGACAGGTACAGCGCTTGGAACTATAGACTATGTAATAAAAGAGTTAAAAGCCGAAGGCTATGCTCTGGACATCAATAAAAATGAAATGAAGCTTAACAAAACAAATGAACTAATGAATAAATGGATTAACGGCTATGACCAGAAATTGCAAAAAAATATCAACATAGGTACTTTCCGTCTTGATAAAGAAAATTGGAAAGAACTGCCGCTCAATACAAATAGAACTTTATGGGGCGGAGAGCCTGCCGCAGCTATTCTTACAAAATATTTACATCCGGAAGTTTTTACAATTTATACAGATGAAAATTATACTGAGCTGATAAAGAACTACAGGTTAATTCCCGATGAAAACGGTAATGTGATAGTTAATAAAAAATTCTGGCAGAATGAAATTATAAATACAGAGGTGCTTAATAATAATCTTCAGAACACTGTGCCTCCCCTGCTTGTTTATGCTGACTTAATAAACACTGCAATTCCCAGAAATATTGAAACAGCTAAAATAATTTACGAAAAATACCTTGAAGATAAATTCAACTGATTTAAGAATAGAAGGAAGTAAAGATATTTTCCTCTCACTCGAAAAGGCGTTCACAAAATTTGATATAGATTTTTATCTGATAGGCGCTCTTGCAAGAGATGTAATGTTTCTCTCCAAAGACCATAAACCCATAAGAGCAACACAGGATATAGATTTTGCTGTAATGATTCCAGATAACAACGTTTACGAAGCTCTGAAAAAATATCTTGAAGTAAATGAAAACTTTAAACCCGACCAAAGAGAACCCTACAGAATGACGGCAGGGAGTGTAATAATAGACCTGCTGCCATTTGGAAAAATTGAAAGCAAAGAACGAACTGTAATTGTTCATGGAAAAGAAATTACAGAATTAAACGTACTTGGATTAAGTGAAATATACTACTCCGCATATACAGTAAGCATTGATGACGACTCAGTCTTTAAAGTAGCAACGCTCCCGGGAATATGTATTCTAAAATTAATATCCTATACGGATAGACCTGATGACAGAGCAAAAGATATTGAAGACATAACTTTTATTTTAGATAATTATCATAATATGAATGTTGATTATATTATAGCTGAACATTCTGAACTAATGGAGTATGGCTGGGATGAAAAGCTCTCAGCTAAAGTTCTGGGCAGAGATATAGGACTTATTTTAAAAGATAATATAGAATTAAGGGACAAAATAATTTCAATTTTAAAGAATAATATAGTAGAACATAGAACGGGAAAAATCGCTGAGCTTATGACTGTCAAATCTGAAAGAACTATTGAAGACAGCATTGAATTATTAAATAAAGTACTTGAAGGAATTAACGAAAGAATTTAATACAAGAATATAATACAAGAATTGTATTGTCGGGGCTATCGCCCCATTAAAATTAACAATTTCCCCATAATTCATAAGTAAGCTTGAAGCCCTCAGGAGTTGTCACAACTGCGACAGTGCCGAGGTCAACCTTACGAATCCGCGATATACATTCACGCCATAAAATTTTCTGTTTTGGGTAAGGGATTTTATCGAATTCATCTATAATTATATCCGATAAATTTTTGCCGGTGAGATTGCGCGGCTTATCGGCGCTGCGCAGCATTGCAGTATGCTCCCTGCCGTGATAATAAATTGTGTAATTCTGAAATCCGGAGTTCCACTTTGTAGTTATGTTCAGCGATGCAAAAAATTCATCGAAGAGCGGCAGAAGGATATCGCGCACCATTTCATTCGTCGGTTCAAGTATCATTATATCACACTTTTTATTTTGCGCTGCGCGGAAATCAATAAGCCGCAGCCACCGTAAAGGAATAGCCATAGTTTTTCCCGACCCATAACCTCCTATCAATCCCGGGTGTTTTACATAATTTGGTGAAAAATTCGCAAACTCGTTCTGATGCGGAAGAAATTTTGCTTCATCAATTTCATCGTGAATAAATAATTGAGCATTTTTCTCTAATAGTTTTTCAAGTTTCTTATTCCTTCTATCAATTGTTTCTTCTTTTTTTAATGAGCGAAGCTCATCTACATTTTTCTGTAAATGAGAATATTCATCGCTTTTTAAAATGCTCCATACAGTTGAGCGGCAGCAGCCTGCTTCTCTTGCAACTTTGCTCAGATTCCCTTGAGAATCAGGAATTAACTCCTCAATTTTTTCTGCTTTAATTTTCTTTGATTCCCTGACAATCTTAGGCGCATTTTCCCTCTCATTATTAATTTTTTCTTTGAGATAAAAATATTCTTTCTTATTGATTAATGAACTTACCGTTGATTTATTCAGGCCCGCTTTATCTGCAATAAATTGAATATTCCCTCTGCTCCCTTTGATTGATTTCTCAATAAGCTCAAGTGATTTTTTTCTTGCTTCTTGCCCCGGCTTTATGAATGGTTCTTTCTCAAATATATCTTTGAGCGATTTATTCCGCGGGTCGCTCAGTGTTCTTGAAACAGTGTTCGCCGAAAGTCCTGTCTTTCTTGCAATAACAATATTGCTTCTTCCGCATCCCGGAATTGCTTCTAAAATTTTTTGGTAATTAATTTTTCTTTGTTCTTCATTGGAAGGTTTCATATCTAAAAATCCTGTATAAATTAAAAAAGCGGAAAATATTTCCGCTTTAAGAATACAGTAAAATATGAAAAATGATTTTTATTCGGAAGCGAAGCTTCCCTATTAGTAGGGGTAGGTTTCTAATTAATAATTAATAATGAATAATTAATAATTAATAATGAGTAATTCATAGCGGGCTCGATTAGCAATTAACAATTTACAATTAACAATTTACAATTAACAATTTACAATTAACAATGAGATTTATAAATATGCGAAGAAGATTAACATGAATATCGAATACTTATGATAATAATTTTTGTGAGAAAAATTATTAATTATTCATTATTAATTATTCATTGAGGAAATTTATTTCCGCTCAAGTACTACCATAAAAATTTCATCGGGGACTTTCAGTCCGCTATCGTCTATGTGTCTTTTGCCGGGCAGCGCATTCATGTAATGATATGCGTGCTTTACTATGTGAGGAATATCGTTAACGTCAATATTCTGCGTAACAGACGGAACGTTATTGGAGTACTCGTAGTGAATCGGGTTACCGTTTACGTAATAAAGTATTAGTTTCAATTTTTTGTGCCCCCTTAATTTTTTATTACTCTCAAAAATAAATAATTCGCAATTAAGAAATAAGGGATAAGGCTTAACGGAAGAACAGTAAACCAATAAGTACTGCATTGAGCAGAATAAATATTCCAAGCATAATGAATATATAAAATGCTAATGGCTTTTTCTTTGTGTGCGGCTGCTCGCTGCCGAAAGAGCTGTTTATGTGTACCATGTTGAGGGCTTCTCCGAATATGTTTCTTTTAGTTAATATCAATTTGAAAAATTATTTTCTTGTACAGTTATAATTTATAACGAATAGGAGTGAAAAAAATTCCTTGTGTTTCACAATAGAAAGTCAAAATGAAAATTATACAATTTCATTTTGAATTACATTCGCTGCATTTTGCGCTTCTCTTTTTTCTACCTCTTCTTTTTTCTCGAAGATATGCTCCATTGTTTTCCATGCGCTTCCGCACTTAAGGCACAGCTTTCTTCTCTCGGTAAGATTTCTATGCTGGATGGTCTCATAGGTTCTGAGGAACTTTGGGTCTGCTTTGCAAACAGGACATTTCATTTTCAATTAACATTTAACAATTAGCAATTAACAATATGATAACTGCTTATGAAAATTAAAATTTGACAACAACTAATTAACAGCTGGAAAGATTATATAAGTTTTTCGAATAAAAATTTAACAAGTATAAATTAACAGCTGAAAAGATTATGTAAGTTTCTCTGATAATTGTTAATTACTAATTGCTAATTGAAGGCATGTAGTGCCGTAAAGCTTTTTCTACATAGGCTTCGAAGAGCGCATCTTTTGTGGCGGGGTCACGGCACTTTTGTACAAGCTGAGGAATAACTTCATCAGGATTTTTATCCGGAAGATTTTTTATCCAGTCAAGATTATTTTTTACAAGCTCGTATGCAACGGTAACAGAATCATTTTTCTTCAGCGGATTTTGAACAGGATAATGCTTATCCGATTTCTTATCATTACCTATGAAAAAAATTATTTTTGCCTTAAGCTCTTTATCGGTAAATTTTTTATCAGGATAAAAATTTATTACACGGTCAAAATAATATTTCAAATTGTAATTTTTTAAATCAGTGTACTCATCTTCCTGCTTAACGTATGTGTGGAAATTTTCAAAATCGTGTGTGTGTGTTTCCTTACACACACTGCTTTTATTTTCTTTACTTTCCTTTACTTTACTTTGTGTACTTTCGGGAGAGATTACTTCTGTTATCTCCCCCGAAACATCAGTTAAAGTTATTTTTACATGCGTTGATGTTTCTGTATCTGATACGCAGAGAAAATCATTAACCAGATAAATATTTCTTCTCTTCTGCGAGCCCAGAATATAGCGCAGCTGAATTGACCGTGATGTGAGTACATTAAACTCATTATATAGTTTTGCGGAGAATAAACCCTCGTTAATGCAGTCGGAAACTATTTCCCTTACAGCCTTTACATCCACTGAATTTGTTTTGGCAAAAAGAATTTCATCACGCTGCTCCCATTTTGTGTAGTATCCGTTCTTGTAAATTTTTTCCAGGAGCTTACAGAATACTGCATAGCCGATGATTCCATGCTTTGCCTCGATGAACTGAATTTTATCATCCGAAGAAAGAGATACATCATGGGAAAAATATTCGAGTCCTGTTTTTAACGGTCGGGCCATTTACAATAATTAATAATTAATAATGAGTAATGAATAATTCTTTAGTTAAAAGTTTATAAGGTTTATAAGGTTTATAAGGTTTATAAGGTTTATAAGGTTTATAAGGTTTATAAGGTTTATAAGGTTTATAAGGTCAAATATTAAATGCAAAAATACTTTACAAACTTTACAAACTTTACAAACTTTACAAACTTTATTCCAACGTGAACTCTGGTTTCATTTCATCTTTTGCGAATCTCACTGCATCGAGAATAAGCTCTGCAGCGATTATGTTTCTATCGAAATTTTCAGTGGCACTAAAGGCGTTTTCAATATTTGTATCCTGTATTCCTACAGTGTAAAGATTGTTGCAGCAATCAATTTTCAGATACACTGTGATATTCTCTTTTATGAAGAGATAATTTTTTGAATATAAAGTCGGCTTAGTCATATTTTTAGTAGTTAGTATAAAGTATAAAATAGAATGTAGAAAGATTATTGAATTTGTGTACTGACGAGAAAGTAATTTTATATAAATACTTTTTACTTAATACTTACGACTTAATACTTCAGAATAAATCTTCTCTTTCCTTCTACTTCAGTTAAGTACTTCTGATATGCTTCGGGATTTTCTTTTCTGAAACTGCTTTCGTTAAATTTTTTTATTGCGTCATCTGTTTTCCAGGTAGCGAGAATTTTATCGCCGTAAGTTATTCCCTCTGCATCTCCCATAAGAAACTCAAGTGATGACTGTATATTTTCAAGCTCGCTTTCAATAAACTTCTTTTCATCTTTAAGCAGCTTCATTCTTTTTATTTCATTATAGCTCTGCTCATCTGCGGGAACAAATTTCATTTCGCAGTGCTTCCTGAAAATGCTTTTTATATCCTTTGGTGTCAGCGCTTTGGGCGGAGAAGCGGTTTGCACATGCTCATTCCAGAAATCAATTGCCGCAGTTAACATATGATTGAATAACTCTTCATCGAACTGCACATCGGTATATTTAAAGCGCAGTCCCCTTTCAAGCCAGGCAATCACTCCCTCTTTTTTATTTGTCACTCCCATATCCCAGATTATCTTCAGGTACCAGTGCTGCGGGATGAAATCGCGCTCAACAAATTTTTGTGTTCCGTAAGTTTGCAGCACGCCTGTGTCTTCAATTAAGCGGTTAGGAGTTGCGGCAATAAAATTATACTTTTCGTGTCTTATATTTTTTTCAAGAGGTATGATTGTTTTTCTTCCGCTTACCTCTTCGTACAAGGCGGCAATTGCGGGCTGAAGTATATTTGAAATTTTTAATGAAAGCTCGGGCTCTTTCTCTCCGCGGGAGTTTACAATTGAAGACCAGACTGCATAAGGAGTTTTGTACGGGTTAAGTCCGATAATTGCGGAAAGATCGGAACCCGTGATAAAATTTTTCATGATATTTTTATTTTTTTGATTAACGGATTTTGAAAATTCTTGAGCAGAAAGGATTCCTGTCAGAAAATTTTTGAGTCGCTTCTTTCCCTCTTCCGAAAAGAAGAAAAACTTTTAAACAATTATTAATTATTCTTTACTAATTATTAATTATGAGGACGTTTCTTTCCATAGATCATAATCATCGTCGTTGGGTTTTTCGTTCAGTCTGAAGAACTCATCGTTAAGCAGTTCATTTTCAATCATGTCTGCTTCAATTATATCTTCTTCGTCCGGCTCAAAATCATCATCATTGATATCAAAAATTTTCAGATGTTCAAAATCAATTTCTTCATCCATGTTCAGTTCAAATTCATTATCGTTTTCATCTTCGGCGGATTTATCTTCAAGCATTTTGCGGAGATATTCTTTTCCTTCGGGAGTGATGCAGTAGCGCGTGTACTCATCCGTTTTTTTGTTGGGTATCATTTTTTAATTCGGTTAAATTTTTTAAAACCGGAAACGATGGTTTACCGGTCCTGATTCAGAGCACAGCGATACATTTTTATGAACGGATAACATTTTTTTATTTGTAATAAAGATTTAATACAAAAATAATTTTGCCTTTTTTAAAATTGCTTTCACAAAAATCTGAATTTAGCAGTGGTGTAAATATTTTTATAATTGTTTATTATATATTTATTATCAGGTTTATGAATTTTTCATTAATCGAATTTTATAAAAGCAGAGCACAAATAATTTTAACTGTATAGATAAAATCTTTACTAAGGGATTGAATATTGGCAATCATTAGTTTAATTTTAAACAGATTCGCCACAAAATTTCTTAACTCCCTAAGAAAGAAAAATGAAATACCACATTCCGGACTCAATCTCTCCAAGAGAGGCTGAGAAAATTTACAAAGAGCTTTTGGCGAAGCATAACATTAAGGAAATACCGCATTCGATTGAAAAGCTATATTTCACAATTGATGGTATCTACCAGGAAGCTGCCGTAGGAAAGCCGTTCCCAGTAACACAGGAAGACGTATTTACAATCGTCGAGAACAGCAAGAACTATATTGTTTACACGTATAATAATCTTGCAGGCAGCAGCAAGGAAGAACTAATACCTAAAAAGAAAGCGATATCAATAGAGTACTACAATTAATGTTCAGATAAACCCCGGTCCCAAACAGCTAATTAATTTTTTGAGAGTATCAGCTAAGAAAAGTTATTGAACTTAGCTGATATTTTTTTTTACAATCCTGAAATTCAACACAACAAATACTCAATTGCCCTTTTCCGCCTTATTTAATATCTTCGTATTACATTGAAGTAAATTATACCTTTGAATTAAACTACCATACAAATTTACGGCACTTTTACAGTATAGTCAAGTACTATTTACGGCACTAATGCGGTATTTCTATAATGACTAACTATTTATGGTAGTTAAGGTAAGGGTAAAAATTTATCCCCACTCTTATAATTAACAATTAGTAATTAATAATGAATAATTGTGTAAAAGCGATAGTGGTTTTATTTGTACTTTGGGGAGGAAAGCTTTAAAATATTTACTGTATAAATTATAAATTATAAATCACCATAACATTAACGAGGAGAACTAAATTTGAAATCAGTAAAACTATTCCTGCTTACACTTATAATAGTTTGTTTTATTAATTTGCATAACGCAAATGCTCAGTATAAATTTTCTGAAATTGCAACGGTATCGGTTGAGCTTACACTTGTGCAAAATCAGCTTTTCAAAGATGTAATAGCAAAGGACAAAGAAGTGATGCTGAACAACAAAGTGAAGAGAATACACTTTAATAATTCACGCGGAGAAGTTCAATATCTTTACAATAAAAACGGTCAGATAACGGAGTTCTCCATTACGGATAAGGACGGAGATAAAACATTCGAGACATTCGAATACGATGCAAATAACAATCCGGTAAAATATTTTTACGGGACACAGCAAAACGATAAGATTGACGGAGTTACATACTTCTATAAATATGATGAAAAAGGAAGAATGATTAACGCTACAACGGATCAGAATGTAATGATGTCCCCTGCTAAAGATTACACTATAGTTTATTACAATAAAAACTTTCCTGATGCGCCGGGAGCAATAAGATATTACAAGGGCAATAAAACTCCCGAGGGAACAAGCATGATAGAATCTCCGCTGTATGAATCTGTGATAGAGTCAGATGATAAAGGCAGAATAACACTCGTAATTGATAAAGACAAAAAAGAAATGATTAAGAATGTTTATACGGAGAGTGGTGTGAATGTTTCATATCTCGGCGATGATTTTATTACTAAGTACACGATAAAAGATAATGTAATTACACACATAGAAGATAATTTCACAGCAACTGATTTTACCTATAAAGATAACGGTCTGCTGGATGTTATAAAATTAACATTGATTGAAGATAAAACAGAAAAGACATTTAATCTGGAGTATGAGTTTTATTAAACTTCAGATTTCAGATTTCAGATTTCAGATTTATTAAAAATGAAAATTGTTTTTGTTACAATATTACTATTACTCTCCAGTATTTTGAGTTCTGATGCGACTGCACAATATTTTGAATTTTATCCTGATGCAAGCGGAGAACAATACATAGAGAATAATTTAATATTTCATGATATTATACAGAGAGATATAGACTTGATAAAAATTAATCATGTTAAAAAGCTTACAATTTTCTATAAAGAAAAAATTCATAAGGAAATATTTTTTAACAGGACGGGGAATTTTGACAGCATAAGATCTATTTTTTACAACTCTATTCCGGAACACACTTGCATACAAACTGTAACTTCTTCCGGAATAGAAATAACTAATATTTTTAAAGGTGAGATTAGTGAAAGAATGGTTATACAACATGACTCGACTATGACTACTATAAATTTTTATAACCATGGCAAATTATGGGAAAGATATATTTATAAGGATAGAGATTTTACAAAAAGTAACAAGCGGGAATATGAACTTTGCCCGTTATGGAAAAATGATACAGATAAATGGATAAGGAATATAACTTTTGATTCGACCAGAAATGTTTACAATATAGAATATCTACCTGAAAATGATCTAAAAAATATTTTTGTAAGCAACAGTATGATAACTGAAGCTATCAGAAAGGATGTAATTTTTCATCATATAGAAAACAATAGATTAATTTCATTTAGCTTCAGCGATCAATTTACCCAATATCTCTACCAGGAAAACGGATTAATTTCTGAAAAGATTGAACAATATTGGGGTAATTGCGATAAGTACAATTATTTTTATGAGTATTACGATAATTAACAATTAAACTTAGCATATATTATGAAAACTATCCACAAAGTAGCATGGGCAATCTTAACGATAATCGTTATAATAGCTTTTGCGATGTACATGATATAGAAATTTAAGAAATAAGATTTAAGATATAAGATTTATTTTGGTGAAATTTCATTTCACGCATTACTCAATACTTTATACTTACTACTTTATACAAACTGTATGATTCAAACACGATTAAAACATCTACGCGAAGCGCTTGGCTTAAACAAAAATCAGCTGGCAGGAAAGCTTGACATCGATAACGGAAATCTCTCACGTTATGAGAGCGGCAAGGTGAAGCCCAACTCGGAATTTTACGAACGGCTTGTTGATAAATTCGGAAATGTAAATCTTTCCTGGCTTATAAGCGGCGAGGGAGAAATGTTTATCCAGAAAATATCTGCGCCCGATAAAAATAAAATAAGAAGCATACCGCTTTACTCATACGTTTACTGCGGAAGCCCTGCATCGCAGTGGGATACCGATAAGGTGAAGGAGTACATGCAGCTCCCCTCTCTTACAAAATACGGTGAGGCGTTCGGGCTGATTGCAAAGGGCGACTCGATGGCTCCGTATATAAATCCCTATGACGTTCTTATCTGCGTTGATAAGCCCGACCTTATAAAAGACAGGACTGCCGTTGTGTGCGTGTTCAAATCCGTTGATACAATAGAAGCAAATGCAAAGCTGATAAAAAGAAATAAGAAGGAAGGCAGTGTTATGCTTTACTCTATCAATACAAAGTACGAGCCGGAAGTTTATGATGAAGACGAGATTTTAAAAATTTATAAAGTTGTAAGAATTATAAGGGATGTGAAGTAATTTTTAATTTATAATTTTAGTTATGCATAAATCAAATTTCCACTTTATTATTGTTTTTTTCATATGCATAGTATTTCTTTCGTGCAGTATGATCCAAAAGCTTTCAGAAAAAGTAAAGCAGCAAAAAAATGCAGCAAAAAATGATAATTCACTTCCGTTTAAACTGACTGTAACAGGAACTAAGGGCGTGGAATTTTCAGGATACTATACATCAGGAAAAGGAAGATGGGGCGAAACACTCGATTCGGTTCACCTGCAGGGAACCATTCCTGCGGAATTTTATCTGAAAGATTATCCTACAATATATTGCAGTGTGAAAAAACAAATGAAGGGAACAATGATTCTCACCCTTTCAGAAAATGGAGTTAGAGATCTATCTGCAGATTCAACAAGTTCAGATATCGGCATGATTGTTTTATCATCAAGAGCAAACAACGGGCAGCATTTTACCGGACCGGGAATAGAACATGCACCCGCTGCCTATTTTTTAAAAGTGGAATCCAAAGATACCCTGCTGCACCCTGTGGTCATTTCAAAAGAGTGGTATGAGGGGCTAAGTTTATCAAATACACTTGCGTTAAAATGTCCCTTTGAAGTGCGACTTCCTCAATGTGATGAAATTAAAGCAGACTTTATGATGACTCCGGAAATGGAAGAACTAAATGTCACACTATTAAATGCTGATAAACAAATTCTGAAAAAAGAGACCGGAACATATAAAACCGACACATTTGAATTTGAATATATTACAGGTACAAATAAATAAATTTATCATTCTATCGTTTAAGCCTTAAAATTTATTCCGTGTAAAAACCACACTGCACTAACCTTGATTTTGATTTCAGAAAGATATCTGTAATAAATTGCGAGTGTAACCAAATTTATGATGCACTTTTTTCCGTTAAGTTTATTCATATTTTATTCAAATACAATTTTTTAATTTACAGTTAATTATATAAAATAATTTACAAATGCATACTGTTAAGTTGTTTGCCGCATTATTAATTTGTTGTTTAATTTTTTCTTGCGGATTATTAAATAAAAGAGCAGTAAAACAAACTGACAAACCTTACCATACAAATCCCCCTGTAGCAGAGCTTAACAAATATGCAGCTTCGAGTAAATTCACATTATTGATTGACGGCACACCGGGAACACCTATAGACGGATTTTTTACACCAATAGGAACTCAGGTCCTCGATAGAATAAGCCTTGACGGAAGTCCGCCAATGAAATTCGATTCAGTTATAGCAAATAAATTTTTTGTCCATGCAAATAAAAAAGGAATTGCAGGTACACTTAAAGTTACTTTGCTTGAGAACGGAAAAAAGATAATGTGCGACTCCACCGATGCTGATAAAGGATACGTAGAGATGACTGCATTCCCGGACACAAATGAGTACTTCAGAAGTTTTAATCCCGACAGGATTGCAGGGTATATTAAGGTAACATGCGAGAAGAGAATGTTTCCTATAATACAAATGCATAAAAGATATACAAGCAATTTCACTACATATACTATTGAATCGCCTACTCCCCTTCTTATACCTGTTCAGAACTGCACTGATTTTTCATTTGAAATATTTAATGATATAAATGTATTGTATGATTTCAACTGTGAAGTTTTTGATGATGACAATAAGTTAATTGATAAAATAATGTGCAAAAGCACACAGACAGGGCTTACATTTAACGGTTACCGATTCATAAGAAAAAAATCCGATAAACCTGCGAACGAAGGGAACCGGTAAGAATTAATCGTGTATCATAATATAGTAATTGAACCGATAATGAGAATCAGCAAATTATTTATTTTTGTTTTATTTTTTTCAACCGTCAATGTCCGGGCGCAATATACTGATTGCATTGATTACTCCGATATCCGTCAGACGATGATTTACAACAATGTCTTAAAAGATTTCATTGATAAAGATGAAGCGGTTTTAAAAAAGCAGAATATTAATGAAGTAATCTGTTCATACAAAGACGGCAGAATGATAAGTGAAACTGTTTACAATGAAGGTGGGATAATGAGTTTATTAAAATATAATTTCAGAGGCGAAGCCGAAACAAAAATTACAATTGAAAGAGACAGCTTAAAAAGAGTTTTAAGTATAACTGTAGCTAATATTTTAAATAAAGGATTACCCCTGTATTATGTTTTTGATTACGACTCAGACTACATCACTAAAATAAAAGTTTTTCTCAGAGAAAAGTTAATTGAGCAGGGAGAGTTTGTTTCAATGCCTCCCGAAGCGTATGAAAAAAACTCAAACATCATTTTAGCGGATAAATATAATTTTGTAGATATAAAGGATATGGTAAATTCTAATTCAATTGAAAATTTATACTGCGAATATTTTGTAAATGAAAAAGGTCGGATTACTTTGGTAAAAGATGTACGTACAGGTGCCGTTCTGGACTCCGTAGTGTACAAGCAGGATACGATTAAAATAATTCAGCCGAAGAAATCAAGCACAGAGTATAGACTTGAAAACGGAAGGATAACATATAAATTGCAGAGGACTAAAGATAACAGACCAATGCCGCCGGGCTCTAAAGGATTAAGACCTGATAAAATACAAAAAATGAAATTCTACATTGAAGAAAACGGACTTATTGAAAGCGCCAGAGACGAACACGATGAAATAAACTACACTTACAGGAGGACACAATAAAAAAATTATTTATAATATTATTCAGTTTGTTTTCCCTCGGATTAAAGGCGCAGTATTCCGAGCAGTTACAGTTCTATTCATTGGATTATTTTTTAATGAACAGAATTTTGTTCAAAGATGTTTATGCCAATACAACTGAGTTAATGAAATCGAAAGTGAAAAATATAAAAGTTTACGATGATAAAAATAATTTGATAAATGAAACAAATGTTGATATTGAAGGTAGAGTTGCATCAATCAAAAATCAGGTCGTAAATATAAATACCGCCATGGAATCTTACAAAGCTCAATATGACAGAAACAACAATCTTATCGAGCTGTATTCATCATTGGTAAATTACAAAGACAACGATTACTGCAGGTTCACATATATCGGCAGCACACTCATATCTTATGATTATTTTTTGAAAGGCAAAGAACTCTTTACACATTGCGATATGCGTCATGATAACACAAAGGATAAAAATTTGCTGACCGGATACGATTCAAAGCTTTGGGAAGGAGACAGCATTCCCTACTACGTAAATTTTAAATATGATATTTACAACCGTCTGTTTGATATAAGAGCAATGGGAGATTTTCAATACATCTATCAGATACAGTATGCAGGTGACAGCATTAAAATTATGGACGGTAACGGCTCGGGTTATGAAATTTATGTGATAGAAGATAATACAATAAAGCAGCACATTATTTACAGCGCAGCATTAAGTTATGAAGCAAAACGGACTTTTCATTACGATGAGAGCGGACTAGTAGATTACATTTCAATTGAGGACACACGCGGCAATAAATACAAACACAGATTTCAATACGAATACTATCATTAACTGCAATTAACAATTAGCAATTAGCAATTAGCAATTAACAATTAGCAATTAGCAATTAGCAATTAACGATTAATCAACAAATAGTAATGAAGATTTTTTTTATCATATTTTTATTTTGTTGTTGCATGAGCTCATGTGAAGTTAAAGCTCAGTATGCTGACTACTTTAAAATCACCGATTTGCGTGGCGCGTTTGTATATGATATTGTCATGAGAAAAGTTATTGATAAAGATGTTCACATATTAAAAGAGAATAATGTTAAAAGCGTTGTTGTACGCGGTGATAGCGGAAAAGTAACAAGTAAATTTTCTGTGAATGAAGATGGATGGATAACGAACTATTCAACATACGAATACAACGACGGCGAAGAGATAAACTACGAAATTACCTATGACGGAAGCAGACCGCTGACGATAAAATACAAAGAGAAAGGTATGGGTATAAACTATACCTGCTTTTACAAAGATAATCATCTTGAATACATCAATGCCGATTTTGGCAGCAAGCTTGCTGAAGACTGCGTTTTCAGTTTTTCAAATAAAGACAAGATTGACAGAATTGATTACATAGATAAGTTAAAAGATACAGTTTATATGACAATTCATTTTTTATATGATTCAAAAGATAAACTTGTAAGCACAAAAGATATAAAATTTGATAATGTTATTGATACAATATCATACTCTGAAAATGTTATAACAATAAACAGATTACATTTTGAGGAGAAGAAATATACTTTGAATGATAATAGAATAACGGAGGAGCAAAATACATTTCCATCGAAGCAGCTGCAGTCAAAGTCTTATTCATATCAGACGGAGATTCCCGATATTGTTTCAAAATACAGATATTATTATAAAGATAATGGATTGATAGAATACATAGATGCCGGCACAGATAACTTTAAATACAAATACATTTACGAGTATGAATATTACCAGTGAGTATATGGAAAAAATAAAATTACTTTTAATACTTATCAGTCTGTTTAGCATTTCAAGTGTTTCCTATGCACAGTACTACCAGAGTACAATGATAGAGTATGCTCCGCTGTTTATAATTAAAAACTCAGTGAACAAAGAAATTCGTGATGCAGATGCCGAGGTCCTGAAAACAAATAAAGTAAAGGAAGTTCTGGTAAAAAATGATGCAGGGAAATATACCCACAAAATGCTTGTTAATAATTTCGGATATATAGAAGATTATATGTTGTTTGATCCCGTTGATGAAAGATTAACTGCGCAATGGAGATTCGGGTATGATGCAAATACAAATCTTACTGCTGTTACAAGAAAAGAAGGCAGGATTCGTATGAGTTACATTTTTACCTATGAAAAAAACCTTCTTGCAAGTATTCATATAGATTCATCGGGCATTGAAAGCCAATACGATTTTGCATACACTTCAGATAATAAAATTACAAAAGCTACCTTGCTTGATCTTGTAAAAGATACAGTTGCAGAAAAATATTTTTTCGGGTATGATTCCTATGGAAGATTAATAAAAGTAAATGATGAGAAGAAATCGGATTTATTATGTGATATTTCTTATACAGATAATTCAATCAATATTTTTATCAAGGACGAATATTCTTTTATATATGAACTTAAGAACAAAAGAATTTCAGAAGAGCTTTACAGTCTGCTCGGGCTGGGTCCTTCAAACTACAGTGTTGTTATAAAATATTTTTATGATGAAAACGGATTGATTACAGAGGTTCAGAAAACTATGGATAATATTTACACTTCGGAAAAATATGAATATGTTTTTTACACTCCGTAACTGTTAAATTGTGGTTTAATCCAAAACCACATGAAAAAGTTAATACCCTTTTTACTATTGTTAGTAATGCCTTCACTTGTACAATGCCAGTACACAGATTATTTTAAATATCAGAAACCGCTGCTTCAAATCATTTCCAACATTGCATTAGATAGTGTGATAAAAGTTGATATGAGAAAAATACGTCTGAACAGAATTGCAGGCGTTACAGTCAAAGACCAGAACGGAAAAGCAATTGAGTACTACGTATATAACAAAATGGGACAGATTGCAAACTACTATCAGTTCGAGGATACTGCTAAATTTACCTATGATAAGCTCGGCAAAGTTGTTTATACGGTGTTAGATTCATTCCCGAAAAATATTTATGAGAATATTATTTTCAATTATAATAACGAAGGACAGCTTGAGTTAATGGATAAAAACTACAACGGAGTCCAGCCCGAAGTTAGAATGGATTTTATGTATGAGAATAAATTTCTGAAATCAATTAATGCAATCAAGGAAGATTCTGATTTCCGTAAGCAGTACGGATTTTTCTACGAAGGTGTTAACAATATGGTAAAGACCTTATCGGTTGCAAACTTAGGAGTGGATGAAATAGGAGCTACAAAATTTAATCTCGACTTCAGTACTCTCGGAAAACTTTTGGCAGTAAACTTCAGCGATAAAAGTCTCTCATTTGTAAACGTAAAGTATAATGCTGATACAGTTCACATAACTCCCAATGAAAATGTATTTGACCCTGTCAACGGAATCGGTCCGCTCGACCAGGTTTTTTATGTGATAAAAAATCAGAGAATCATGTCAAAGATTTCTTTACTCAAATTCTCAACTTACAATGTAATGAGAGTAGCAGATTATGTTTATACAAACGAAGGCGTTGTGGATTACATCAATGTAAAATACGAATGCTTCAGAGGAATTATAAAAACTGAAAAGCTGAATTTCACCTATGAGCTATTTGAGCAGAATTGAGATTAGTGTAAAGTATAATTGAACGACTTCCCCCCCCTGCGAAGGAGGGGGGCAGGGGGAGGTCTCTTGCAATATTATGACAATGAAATTTTTTAATCGAAGTGAAAATAAGAAGCTCCGAAAAGAATTACGCTTAAATCAACCAAAAGCAGAACAAGTTTTATGGCAAAAAATAAAAGCAAAAAGATTTCTTGGGATAAAATTTCGAAGGCAGCATGGGATTGGACCATTTATAATTGATTTCTATAATACCGAATTAAAACTAGCAATTGAAATTGATGGAGACTCACATTTTAATGAAGAAAGTTTGCAAAAAGATAATTCACGAACAAATTATTTAGAAAAAGAAGGTATAGAAGTTTTAAGATTTACAAATACTGATGTTTATAAAAATATAGGCTGGGTTTTAGAACAGTTAAAGATTTATATAGAAAACAAAATCATTAACGGAAAGCATTTATAAACCTCCCCCTTCCCCCTCCTTCGCAGGAGGGGGACTTGAAAATTTCCTTACCGGTGGAGAACTTGCGTACATTGTCCATAAAATTTAAAATTTGAATGTGTATAAGAATTTAGACTGGGTTTTGGAAGAAATTAAAATTTATATAGAAAATAAATCATATGGTGGGAAACATTTATAGACCTCCCCCTTCCCCCTCCTTCGCAGGAGGGGGTTATTAGACTTCTCAATTTTTAAGAAATAAATTTTTCAAAATAAACAATTTCCATTTACACAAATCCCCTCCCGGTAATGCGGAGGGGATTTTTTTTTATTCCTTTTCTTCTTTTCGTACTGCAAAATTTTTTAATACATCACTTCATTAATATCATCTTTCCCGTATCGGTAAAATCATTTGTAATTAATCTGTAGAAATATATTCCGCTTGTATTGCCGATACTGTTCCAATCGGCAGTGTATGTTCCTATGTTCAGATATTCATTTACAATTGTTTCTACTTCCCTGCCAAGAGCATCAAATACAATAAGTTTTACATAGGAAGATTTTTTCAGATCGAACTTAATTGTTGTTGAAGGATTAAAAGGATTCGGATAATTCTGATAAAGTAAATTTTTATCAGGAATGCTTGAAGATATATTATTGATTCCTACGCCACCGTCTAAAGTTTTTAATAGCACGCCGTTTTCGCCCCCGGCATACATTATATTTGTATTACTTTCCAGACTGTTTATAAAATTTAGATTTGCAGTAGTTCCGCTATTCTGAGATACCCATGATTGTCCCCCGTCTGAACTTCTGATAATTTTACCATTATTACCTGCAGCATATAAACCATTATTCTGAAGTAATGATTTTAATGCGCCGCTCGTACCTGAATATACTGTGCTCCAGGTAGAGCCATAGTCAGATGTTCTTTGTACGTAGCAAGAACTGCTTCCTCCTGAAACTATATAACCGTAGCCGTTATTTTCCATTTCAATATCCCATACTTCTATGCCGCCTGTGTTCAGCTGAGTCCAGCTTACTCCTTTATCAGTAGTTCTTATAACACCTCTGAAAGAAGAATTACTTTCAACACCAATATAACATGTCATGCTATCCATAGCGCTTACTGATGTAAGATGTAAAGTTGACATATTAGAAGGCAATGTTAAACGTGTGTAAACAGGTACTGCTACATTCATATTAGCGCATCTAATAATTACAGGTACGCCGTTGTTCATTTTGTTTCCGACTGCCCATAATGACCAGGCTGTTTCGCCTCTTATATCAACTCCAAAAAATAAAACCGTATCTGTTGGACTATATATAGGCATCCAGTCAACTCCTCCATTGGATGTTCCTAATAATGATGAGCCCGCTATCATTCCATTCATACCTCCGGGCGCAAAATTACATACCATTGGTAATTTAAAATTAGACGGAAGCGAAAGTGTAGTCCAAGTTGCTCCGCCGTTTGTTGATTTATACAACGTACCTTCATAGGTTGTAGTATTTATAGCCGTTAAAAAATGTATCTGGTCCGTTGGCATAGATACAGATGTAAATTCATTTGTTGTTCCCATGTTTACAGTAGTCCAGCCCGCAAAAATAGAATTAGCTGTAAACATACATAAAAAAATTATAATAATTTTTTTCATAACAGTTTTTTTAAGTTTGTACTGCTGAAAATCAAAACCATAAAACATTATTATTCCGATTGCTAATCTGAAAAAATATTTCAGATATTAAATTAGAATAATAATAAGAGGAAAAATTATAGATATTATTATTTGAATCTCACAATTAAGACTTTGTTAAGTTAAGGTAGTTTTAGCTGCACGTTTATCTCCTTTTAAGTTTGAAGTACTGAACAAGGAGGAGCTTTTAGTTAGAAATGAGGACTCGCCGTCAGGAAAAACGATAAGGCGAAATGAGAAAGACATAGCTTCCATGTATACAAATTAAAAATTTTATAATTGATGCTGTATGATTCAAATCATAAAAATAAAATTATATTTTAAAATTCGGAATAAAATTTGTTTTAAATTTTCACTGCTATAAAGACTCTGTAAAAATAAATTCTGTTAATAAATAGTTATCAGTTCCTTACTATTACAGGCACTTTGCATCTGCATATCTCTTACAAAAAATATTTCATTTAAAAAATGAGATGCATCATAGATTAATTTAATTTTTATATGCATCTTTGTAGGCTTGGAGAGTGTATTTAAAATTACATCTTCATACTTCTTACAACCTTCAACCTTCCGTAATTAAAACTCTCCTAACGAATAATAATAAACATAAAGGATACTGCTATGAAATATACCAAAATATTACCAGGGCTGTATTTGTTTTTATTCACAACTTTATTTTTAATACTCTCTCCGCAAATTTCTAATGCTCAGGATTACGACGGCAAGTGGTGCAATGCAACCATAAAGGTAAATAATAATTCAGGCAAGCAGGATTTTTGCTTAATACTTCAAAACTACGATGGTAAAGAAGTCGGTTTATACTTTATATACAAAGAAGGCGGAGATAAGATGTTCATTGAAATGCTCGATATGGTTTCACCGGGAGTATTTGAAACAAAAGCTGCAGCGCGCGGCGGAGTAAATTTCTTTAAAGGAACAAGGGTAACTTATATAAACGCTAATAAAGTGATTTACGAAGGATACGGAAACGCAAACGGAAGCCTTATAGAAAAAATTATTTATACCAATTAAAAATTCTTATACGGTGAGTGTGTACAATAAATATTTTTAAATTTAAAAACTAACCGTTATGAAAAATTTAGAATATATAAAAGCAGCATTGATTGCTTTAACTCTGCTTATACTAAGCTGTATTACTACAACAGCAAAAGCTCAGACTGATTACGAAGGCAGCTACATCTTTAATGCAATTACACAAGGGCAGGAATGGGATGCTCCTGATTTCATAGCTCTCTCAAAATATGACGGCGACCAGATAACCGTTTACAGGCAAAGGACTAACAGCTTCGGGCAGACAGATAACTGGGTAGTAGTCTCGGCGGGAGTATTTGAAAGAGGATGGAACCAGCCGGGCTATAACGATAAAAACAAAGGCGAGAGGATTACTTTCCTAAGCGCAAATAAATTTACTTATCTGAACACGTGGAAAGGTGTAAAGGCAACTTACATAAGAGGCACTCTGAGCAAGTAAATAGAGAATGTAAGGAGTACCGGAAAATCCTTTGATTGAAATAAATCATGAAAGAGTACGGAGCACATACCGAAAAGCTATAAAGAGTAGGCGAAACATTTAATGAAAATATTATGACTAAGAATAAAGTATTAAAAGCTGTTTTTTTTGCTGCGTTGTTTATTGTTATCTATCTGACGGCAATAAGCGCTTTCAGGTAGAATTGAAATTATAAGATAGTTCATCGGTAAATTGTATTCTGTTTTAATTGTTAACTTAATTATACTATCTGATAATAAATAAATATTGAATTAATTTTTTATTTGAAATGGTTTCATACATAAAATGAAACCAATGGGAAATATTATAAATTTTTTATTTTTCCCGGTAAATCTAATTGTTCAGATACCGAATCAACTTTTAAGAAGCTATGAAAAACATTTTTGTTTTGTTTGTAATTTTATGTACTCAGATTGCATTATCGTTTTCAAATAAAAATGAAACACTGAAAGATTCCACTAAATGTGTAATTAAAAAATACGACTCTCCCACCAATGATGTTATTTACATCAGCGCCATTGATAAAAAAGTAAAACTGTCTGAGCTCTCCGACTGGATTGAGAAAGACACATCTATGTACACAGCAATAAATTACTATTATAACTCCGCAGGGATAAATGATAACTCATATGAAGAAATTAATATGTCGGTTGAGAACGGAAAAATGATTCCGAAATTTCAAAAAGGTGACGGCAATTATGTTGAGCTGACATCGGTAAGAATAAAAGGGAATAAATTTTATTCAGTGCTTACAATGAACGGTACTTCAGAGGAGCTGAACGGAAAATTTGTGAAGCTTAAAGCTCCGCCGAATACGGAATCTCCGTTTGTGTACGGTCTGCTGATAAACCGAAAAGGTGTCTGGAAGTTCTTCTTTATGTATGTATAAGATTTCTCTCTAAGATAAAAAAGTCCTCATCTTTCGTTTTTGGATGGGGATTTTTTAATTATTATTTCTACACACTTTTTTATTTCGCAGATTATTTCATAAAAAAAACTTAACTTAGATTCTCAAAAACAATTAGTTTTTGTAAGGGGGTAGAAATAATTTAACTTACAAAAACAAATGCTCGATAAAATAAAATTTTATTTTAAGTTCTCTTTATCTGCAGTTGTATTTATGCTGTTACTGTTTTCCTGCGGAAATACTCCGGGCACTACAGGAAAATACAAAATCGTTCTCAACGGAACCGATAAGCTCCGCTACACCGGTTTTTATAAAACCATCTCTCCCTCCGGAGCAGTGAATTCCAATACAGTACAGGGAGTTCTTCCCGCTGAATATTTTCTGGAAGACTGCAAGTCACTCGTCTGCTCATTTACTATGGAAGCAAACAGAGGCGAACTGAACATGACTGTGCTGGATGAAAACGGCAACGAACTCAGGAACGAAACCACAAATATGTCTTACGGCAGCGTGCAGCTTACAACTGATTTTTGATATAATTCAATATGTTTCATATTTCCAAAACAAGAAATTTACTTGATTATTTAATATAAAACATATAATTTAATATGTTTTATATTATTGTTGAAGAATTATTCTTGTATTATGAATACAGATAACGCGGGTAAAATATCAGGAAAAGCCAACTCTCTTATAAGAAACCTTCTTTTAAAAGATAAAACATTTTTTAATATTGAAGAAGCACACAGGATTTTAGAGGATAGTACAGTCGGAAACGTAAGCGAGATGCTTCGCTCAATGGAGCGCAGAGGTATGATTCGGAAAATATCAGCAGGCCATTATTGCATAGTTCCTTTTGGGGAAGATTCAAAAACATATTTGCCAAACTGGCACATTACAGCTAAAGAGCTTGTTTACAACTCACCATATTATATTGGGTTTTACAGCGCATTGGATATACATGGCTTGATTACACAGCCCTCTTTAACCGAGCAGATTGTAACATCAAAACAGTTTATACCTAAGTACAAGAAAATAGGAAATGTAAAGTTTGAGTTTATATATTTTAATGAAAAACATTTCTTCGGATTTGAAAATACATGGATTGACAAATATGATAAAATCCAGTGCAGCGATTTGGAAAAAACTCTTATAGACTGTTTATATAAACCTGCATATGGTTCAGGAATAACTGAGATTGTTAAGGCTATTTACAAAGCCAGGCAGAAGATAAATGAAGAAAAGATGGTAAAGTATATTGAAAGATTTGGTTCACAGTCAGTAATGAAGCGGCTTGGATTCATCTTATCACGCCTTGATATTTTATATACTCTTATGCGATACTTGCAGTCAAACATTTCAAAAGTATACACTCCGCTTGATCCTTCTCTTCCCTCTGTAGGGAAATACTATTCCCAATGGAGTGTACAGGAAAATATCCAATTTGAAGAAATTAAAAATTCACTGATAAACTGATTTATGATTAAATCCGGAGAGATAAATAAAATTGCGAATCAAAATGCTCTTCGTGATACTCAAATTGAAAAAGATTATATCTTAGGATGGATTCTGTACGGAATTTCTAAAAACGATACGCTGGATAAGCTCCTTGTATTTAAAGGAGGAACTGCAATAAGAAAGCTTTACATAAATAATTACCGCCTTTCTGAAGACCTCGACTTTACTATTTCAGAGGGAAAAATAAATATGGAACAACTGAAAACCGAATTCAAAAATGTTATTGATTGGGTTAAAAATGAATCGAGGATGGAACTGGAAATTCGAGATGAAAATCTGAACACAAAAGGAAATTATTCTTTTTATATAGGATACGTTGGTCCATTGGGAGGTGATATAACAAAGAGGGATATTAAAGTTGATATAAGTGACAGTGAAATATTATGTGATGAAATTGTCAATAGAACTGCATTGAATGAATATTCAGATTTAAGCGAAGAATATTCTTTAAAGAGTTACAGTATCAATGAAATTATAGCAGAGAAATTAAGGTCGCTAATGCAGAGAACCGTTCCAAGAGATTTGTATGATATATGGTATCTCCTTGAAATTGAGCAGAACGATTTGGAAAGCTGTATTGAATTTTTTAAGAAAAAAGCAGAATATAAAGATAAGGATCCGGCAAAGTTTTATGAAACTATCTCTGCAAAGGAAGAAAAATTCAAAGCCGAATGGAAAAAAAGTCTTGAAAAACAATTTAAAGAAATTCCTGATTTTGAAAAAATCTGGCGGGAATCACTGAGGCATTTTAAAAAAATATCAAAACAGTTAAACTAATTTATATCTATTTTTAAATTTACTATGAAGAAAATAATTATCTCGTTATTTTTTATTTTCCCTCTGGCAGCGTTTGGGCAGCTGCCGAATACTACTTACATATCTGCTTACGCAGGACTCTCACTCCCTACAAATCAAAATGTCTATACATCGTCATTTAATGCAGGAGCAAATATTGAGTTTGCTTTAACAAAGGTTGTTGCATTCGGTTTCGATATAAATTTTGCCAATGTTACTACAAAACCAAGCAGCGAGTTTGCTTATCCTCTTTACATTGGCGCTATAACAGCTTACAACTATGGTAACTTCAGCACCATGGGCTTTATGGCATTTGCAAAACTGCAAAGTTCAGATGCGGTCACATTGCCTGTTCAGCCGTTTGTGAAAATCGGATTTGGTACATCCCTAATGGCGAAAACGGGAGTGAACTATACTTCACTTGCGACTATCACAAATGTCCCGAACGAAACTTCTACGGGAATTTTATTTGCGCCTTCAATAGGAATAAATATTCCGATACATGCAAAGAATAAAATTACTCTGGAAGTGCAGTTCAGAATGAACAAATCGGATTCAGAAAGTTTAAACCAGCTTCTGCTAAATGCGGGCTTTGGGTTTAGATTGTAGAAAATTAATGCCTCTTAATTTTTAATTAAGTCTATTTTTTTTAAGTATAACCACCACTTGCTCCTCCTTTTAAAGGAGGGTTGCTCAGTTAAAATAATTTTCTTCAGAACTTTATAAAAATTCGAATCAGTTGAAAGTATAACCACCCCTGCCCCCTCCTTGAAAACTATTAATTATCAAGTCCCGCTTCAGCGGGAGGAGGGGGTGCTAAGTTAAATTTTGTATTAAAGATTTCCCTACTTCTTTATACTATTCTTTTCAAAAAATTTATAAAAGTATAACCACCCCCTTCCCCCTCCTTGAAAATGAGGGGGTGCTAAGTTAAATTTTGTATTAAAGATTTCCCTACTTCTTTATACTATTCTTTTCAAAAAATTTATAAAAGTATAACCACCCCCTTCCCCCTCCTTGAAAAGGAGGGGGTGCAGTTAATTAAATCTATTAATATTATTTATTTCCAATTTTAATTTCCTTATTTTTTAAAATTTCTAAAATTGTTTTGTAGTTCAGTTCAATACATTTTAAAGAAGGTTTTCTTTAGCCCCTCCTTTTCAAAGAAGGGTGCAGTAACTTAACTTTAGCCCCCTCCTTTTCAAGGAGGGGGTTGGGGGTGGTTAATGTAAGCATCGCTATATTTTTAGGTTCACCACATCTCGGCTAAAACAGAAGTTGGGGGTGGTTACTGTAAGCATCGCTATATTTTTTAGGTTCACCACATCTCGGCTAAAACAGAAGTTGGGGGTGGTTAATTTTTTGTTTTTAAGTTTAATGAAAGTATTCAATCTCCATAAGTTCAAACAAAAAAGGAAAACTTTAAGAAACAATTCAACGAAAGCTGAAAAACTTTTATGGGAGAGATTAAAACAAAGTCAGCTGTTAAATCTAAAATTCAGAAGACAACAAGGAATAGGAAGATACGTTGTTGATTTTTATTGTCCCGAAATAGAACTAGTTATTGAATTAGATGGTGAATCCCATGATAATGTTGATTCAATTGAATACGATAAAATCAGAACTGAATTTTTTGAGGAGCATAAAATAATAGTTTTAAGATATAAGAATGAAGAAGTATTTAAAGATATTGAAAAAGTTTTAGCTGATATAAAGAGCAAAGTAAACTTACACTTCAAAGAGTGAGCATCTTTATCAAAAAAGTATAACCACCCCCTGCCCCCTCCTTGAAAAGGAGGGGGTGCTAAGTAGTTCATATCCATAATCCAGTATTTTTTTCAAAGCATAACTTCCTTATTTTAAATTATAACAAAGTTTTCACAATTAGCCCCCTCCTTTTCAAGGAGGGGGTTAGGGGTGGTTACTGTAAGCATCTTGAAAAGGAGGGGGTGAATATTAAGAAGATAATTTAATTCTGTTTCCTTTATAAATCAATTTTCCCCCACCCACCAAAATAATTCTTATTTACGGAACTTATCTTTATTTCCTTAGTATAAACTGATAAATCAGTCATTTTCGGTAATTAGTTTTTATTTCTATCTTGAAAAACACCTGTTATTTCTGTAATTTATAATAGAAAAAGATACCTTAAAACTAAATTTAATCTATCGATTCCTTCCCTACCTCCTAAAAAAACAAATAAAGAAATGAATCGCATCTCATTAGTTTTATTCGCAATTCTCACTTCAGTTATTTTTTATTCATGTAAAAGCGATACACCTGTAACTTCGGGCAGTTCAGGCAATTTAACAGGCAGCTGGACAGTTGATAAAGTTCAATTGGTTTCAGCGCCTTCAACCGGCACAGCATCTGCTATAATGAAAGCGGCTTTAGTTCCATTCGGTGAAATCAGCGCAAGCACGGCGGGCTACCTTGATTTTAATTTCGGCGCAGAGGCAATGACAGTTACACCAACAAATCTTTCAACAGCACCTTATGTTATTCCTAAATTCTTCGGAAACACAGGATATTACTTTAATCATATATATAATACAACTGACCCGAAACTTTGCAAAAGTACCGACGGCGGAGTTTCATGGACACCGATTATTCTGCCGGCTACACTTCAGATATTCACAGGAGCAAGCATGCCGTCTTCCAATATAATTTACTTGGCAAGCACTACTTTCTCTCCAATAGTAAACCATCTTTACAAATCAACAAACGGCGGAGACAGCTGGATAACACTTAGCGATAATGTAAGTTTTCAATTGTCTTCCAGTGAGCCTTCGATGGATTATTCTCTGAATTTTATAAACGAAAATACAGGCTTTGCATACGGAGCGGATAATACTTTTAACACGCATATGTTCAAAACAACTAACGGAGGTGTTAACTGGTCAGTTCTTCCGGCGGTGCCTTCAGGTTGTATGCACTTCTTAGATGAAAACACCGGCATTACAATATCAGATAACGGAGTCGGGCAGCAGAGTTACTCCCGTACCACTGATGGCGGAATTACCTGGACGAATATTATGCCTGCACCGGGAAATTCATTTATTGCATTCCATGATTTATTTTTTATCAATGCAAATACAGGTTGGGTGAAAGTTAAAGAAGCCGGCGGAAAATATTCCATATATAAAACGATGGATGCAGGTAATACCTGGACAAAAATTTCTGCATCAGGTGAAGGCACATTTATTTTCAAAAATGAAAATGAAGGATACAGAGATTTTAACGGAATGATTTTAAAAACAACGGACGGAGGAGCTAATTGGAACCCGTATTATGTTCCTAATACAGGAAAAGTGAACCGCTTCCAGTTTATAAATAATACTATTGCAGGTTATTTCAAAAACGGTTCATTGTTTAAACCGGCTGGAACAGATAATACAAAATGGACGGCTAAAGGAAAGATTACAAGCTCAATAATTAAAGCTATTGTGAACTCACCGGACTATGATATTTTTGCTGAAGGCGCTTATGCATCCGATGGTTATAATATTACTTTCTACAATGAAAATTATACACAGGGAAATCCTTCAGGCACAGGTTCAGGTACTTACACATTTGAAAATAATGCGCCTGTAATTAATCTGAATCTTCCTAATAATGAAGTATGGAAAATAATATTCAGACAAAGATAAATTAAAAAATTTAATTAATGAAAAGTATATTAGCTCTAGTATTTATAATAATTACATCGGTAATTTTTTACTCGTGTAAAAGTGATACAGTGGTAACACCCGGTGATGCAAGTAATTTAAACGGCACATGGACCGTCGATAAAGTGCAGCTTGTATCTGCGCCTACAACGGGAACAGTAAATGCTATGATGAAAACTGCTTTAGTTCCCTTCGGAGAGATTAGCGCATCAACAGCAGGATATCTTGACTTCACTTTTAATTCCGAAACCATGTATGCTCAGAATACGAACCTTGGCAATAATCACGAATTCAATAAAGTATTCTTCGGGAATACGGGATATTATTACGACAACTTTACTTATACCCTGCTTATTACTTCTGACGGAGGGGTGACGTGGAATCCTAAAGTTCTGCCCACAAATTATTCATACGAAAATTCACCGCTGGCAGTAGTGAACTCCACTACACTTTATTATATGAACGGAGTTTCAAATGTAACATCTCCAAGATTAAAATTATATAAGTCAACTGATGCAGGAAGCACATGGGTACTGGTAAATCCGCAGCTGAACTTCACTTCTTTTCATACAGTGATAAACAAGCGGCTCTTTTTTTTAAATGAGAACGTTGGATATGCGCTTGGTACAGACTCTCTATACAACTACAATATGTACAAAACTACCAATGGCGGTGTGAACTGGGTGCAGCTGCCGAACTCAAGCGTGCATTTTTACGGATTAACATTCTACGATGAGATGCACGGCCGCGCAGAAATGCAGGACGGCTTAGGTGTATATCTTTCCAAAACATCTGACGGCGGAATTACATGGACTGAATATCGCTTTCCTAATTACAAAACTGATTTTATGACCGGTTATTCTTTTCTTAATTATAATACAGGCTACTGTCACATCTGGGGAAATGATGACAAGTATTATTTTTATAAAACTGTGAACGGCGGCGAGACATGGACTAAAGTAAGTGATGCAAAAGTATGGAGCAGCGTTTTTAAAAATGAGAACGAAGGCTACGGTATTATTCCTGATGAATTAATGCTGAAAACCACTGACGGCGGTCAAAACTGGACGGCTTACAGCAACAACACAATTTACCGTCCTAATCAATTATATCTGATTAATAATTCCCCTGCTTACTTCGATTGGAATGGAAATGTTTTTAAAACCGCGGGATATGTAAATTCCAACTGGACTGCAAAAGGAAAACTTACAAGCTCAATTATAAAAGCAATTACCGGCGGCGGAGATTATGATGAATATGCAACAGGTACTTATACAACAAACGAAGAGCAGATAATTTTTTATGTAAACTCTTATACAGAAGGTGTATCAGGTGTTACAGGCACCGGAACGTTCGGCTTTAACGGTTCAACGCTGGGCATTCAGCTCTTCCTTGCAAACGGTGAAACCTGGAAAATAAAATTAAGCAGAAGGTATTAAAAAAATCAATCATAAATTTATGAAAAAGATAGTTCCTTTAGTATTTATAATAATTTCGGCAGTAATATTTTACTCCTGTAAAAGTGATACACCGGTTTCTTCCAATACATCAGGTTCATTGACAGGAAACTGGACAGTTGACAGGGTTCAGATCGTATCTGCCCCCACAACAGGAACAGCATCTGCTATGATGAAAGCAGCCTTAGTTCCCTTCGGAGAAATAGGAGCAAGTTTTGCAGGTTATATGGATTTCACTTTCGGGGCTGAAACAGTAAACCAAACCACTAATAATCTTCCGGTAGGATTTGTTTACGATATGAAGTTTTTTAATAATAACGGATATGCTTATGATTTCGTCCGCAAAACAGTTTCTTCCACTTCAGATGGCGGAATTACCTGGCTGGTACATAACTTGCCGGCGAATGGAAACGGAAACGCTCAAGGAATTTCAGTTGCTGATGCAAACACATTATATTGCATATCAGATAGCCTTGGAAATTTTATTTTTTCTGTTCATAAATCGACTGATATGGGAGCAACGTGGGTAACAACAAATTCTCACCTCCCGATTTTTTCATATTACGGAAGTATTTATTTTGAAAGCTCGATTAGTTTTGTCAATTCAACTACAGGATATATTATAGCGAATGATAATTCTAGCAAAAAAATTTACAAAACTACAGATAGCGGTGTAAACTGGACACCTGTTTACAACAACGCAAATTACTTCTGGCAAATACGTTTTTTTGATGAGATGCATGGATATGCTTCTTCAAGTCAGTCAAATTTTGTTCAGACTCTGGTAAAAACAAATGACGGCGGCATTACATGGACGGAATATTCTCTTCCCGAGGGAGCAATACTAAACGGTTCAGAGTTTTTCCTCAGCGGAAATACAAATATTGGATGGATGAGTAAATACACTGCAGATGGTTCTGCTTTTGGATTATACAAAACGAATAACGGCGGTCAGAGCTGGACGCAGATAAACAATAATTATTTTGATTACTTTGTATTCAAAGATGAAAATAACGGATATGCTGCTAAAAGAAACGGAATGATTTTTAAAACAACAAATTCAGGTGCTGACTGGATTCCTTACGCAACTTCAGGATATCTTGGTATAATGCAGGTAAAATTAATAAATAGCGCACCCGTTTTTTTCAGTTTCTATTCCTCATTGATAAAACCATCGGGAGTAATTGCCCCTGATAAATGGTATGCAAAAGGGTCTGTTACAAACTCAGCTATTAAAATGATTACAGGAGCAGAAAACAGGGAGTCGTACGCTACAGGACAATTTGCATTAGGAGACACACTTAAAATTCTTTTCGTGGCTGAAAACTATTCTGAAAGCTCCACTAGTGCGGGAGCACTTGGTAAATATTATTTTGAGAACGGGAATTTATTTATAGATTTACCCCTTCCCAATAACGAAGAATGGAAGATAAAGCTAAGAAGAAAATAAAATTTAGAATAATATTTTTCAAAAGAGCAGCATTAATAATCTTTATAAATATAATTATTCCTTCTTTTGTTTTTTCGCAGGGAGTGGATAAAACAAATATGGGATTTATGTTCGGGCTTAACGTTCCTATCTCATGGGGTAATTTGAACGGTAATTATAAATCGGGCTGGAACTTCGATATGAATTTTGAACACACTGTCTCCAATTCCATTGTTCTTGGCGGGGCTCTTGATATGAGTAATCAGCCGGGCTCATACACTGAGCAGCTGCAAACTATAAGTTATACTAAAGATGTTTCCATGAAATTCGTTTCTCTTGACGGATATATAAAACTTCAGAATAATCTGGCGATGGAAAATGAATGGCAGTTTTTTTTGAAAGCAGGCGGAGGATTTTTCGTTAACACTTATGGAAAAGAATTAGGCGGCGGTGGATATACAATTCTATTCGGCCCGGGATTAAACAATATGTTGGGAAGAAAAGGTAAAATCACTTCAGGTATTGAATACAGAATAAATAACTTTGAGAAAGACCCGGTAACACAGCTTCAGTTCAAAATAGGGTTTTCATTTTGTCTGAATCCGAAATAACTGCCAAAATAACTGATTAACCGATTTTAATTTATGCGCAAAACAATTTTTATTCTAATGATTACATTGCTTCCCTCTCTGTTATTTTCTCAGGGAATCCATAAGACAAATATAATTCTCGGCGGAGGTGCTAATTTCCCTATTGGCGGAGAAGATGCGTACCGTAATATTTCTTTTGCAGAATATTATAAGGGCTCATACAATTTAGACATTCAGATTGAGTACACTGCTGCCAAAGAAACTGTTTTCGGATTTGAAATAAATCACGGAAAATTTGCCGGCACAAAATCTGTTTATACTTATTATCCCACTGAGCCCGGCAGACTGAACATAACTTCCTTTATGGGATTTTTAAAGGTGCAGGATAACTCGGCAAAAAAAGATGACATTCAGTTTTTTGTAAAGGGCGCAGTCGGGCTTTCATTTATTGCCGATGATAACTTTCAGTTTTCATTGGTAGATTCAAAAGGATACGGTACGGGAGGAATTTCGTATCAGGGAGGAGCAGGAGTAAATTTTATGCTTAACTCAGGAAATAAAATTATGTTTGAATCATTTTACAGAACCAACTCAGGCAAAGATGCTTCATACAATTCAATTACTTTTAATACGGGATTTTCATTTTGTCTGAACCCGTAACAGAAACGATTTCTCAATTAAATTATCCATGAAAATTTTTCTTACAACAGTTTCGTTATTTTTTATAATACTAATTTCTTCCTGTAATAATTCCCCTTTAACGCCTTCAGTAACTGAAGAGAAAATCGAATGGAAACAGGTAGATTCAGTTAACGGCGGATACTTTCCGGGTCCCGTTGCAGCAGGAGAAAATAATACTTTCTATTACATTCACGATAACTTCCTTTTCAGATGCACCGAGGGAAGCAAAACACTTATACCTATTTCCTATGAGAATTCAGGCGCAGCCACAATAAAAGTTTATAACAACAATTATATAATACTTGGTGCATACGGAGTTACAAACGGGCAATGGATACTGAAAGCAAAAATTCTTTCACATGATTCACTTTCAGTAATTACATTAGATACAATTCCCGATATTTCTCCTCCGGAAATTCTGGTTGTTGCTCCGGGTAAATTTTACATTGCATCAAAAGAGCACTATTACTTTGTAGATAACGGTTCAGTAAGTAAATTTGATTTAACAGGAGTAAATAACGTAACGGGAATTTCAAAAATAGGAAACACGATTTTTATTCTTGCTTATAATCTTGGTTACGGTGAAAGCATCTTCAGGCTTGGAGCAGATAACTCCCCTTCACTCTATGAAAACAATCAGGAATTCTCGGAGACTTTTACTTCAGATAAAAATATTATACGAGCCCGCTATGCCGATAGCCTTATGCTGATGGATTACCTTACAGAAGGCGGCTGGGTAAATTTCAGAAGAGGAAACTTTCAGTTTTTCAATATGGCAGCCTTCGATGATCTGGATTACATTTATCTTATTTCCAATACAAGCAAGCAAGGAATTGAGCACCATGGCAATATGTGGAACGGCGCGCAATATTTTACTGACAATAATTTTCCGTTTACAAACGGTCTCGGAAATGTTTTTTACTTTGGCAATATGAAAAACAATACTTTTTATGCGGCTATACTGGATCACGGATTCAGAATTTTAAGAGGAAGAAGAGTTTTTTAATTTTTTAAGAGATATAAATAATTTTAAAATTAACCCAATAAATAATGAAAGCAAATCTGGCGTTTCTTTTTTTATTTCTTCCCGCACTTTGTTTTGCTCAGAACAGAAATTTCGATAAAGACTACAGCAGGTATGAGCTTAACTTCAATGTGCTTTCCAATGGCGATGACAATTCAGTATTTAACTATGCAGGGGTTTCTGCTTTTGCAACTTACGCGCTTGAGGAAACAATAAAACCCGGCGCAGGGCTGCAGTACAATTACGACGGCAGCAATTATTCATTATCGCTCCCTGCTTCCATTACTTTTACAAATTCCGATAACAGAATAAATACATTTGCCAGACTTGAAGGCGGCGCGCTGCTTCCATTTGCAAAATCAACTAAGCCCGGATTTATGTACGGCGTTGCTGCAGGCTTTCAGTACGCAATGAGCAAATCAGCCGGAATAAATTTTGAAGGATTCTATAAGCATCTTGGCTACGGCGCTGACCCGTATTTGTGGGACTATTTTACGTTCAACAATGAATACAGATCAATAACTACTCCTTCATACTATTCTATAAGTTATTTTGGTTTTTCAGTCGGGTTAAATTTCAGATTAAAAAAATAATTCGCTCGTGAATAATATAATTTTAAAATTAAAATTTTTAAAAATGAAGAGCTCAAAAAAATATTCTGCCGTAATAATTTTCTCAGCCCTCTTAGTTTTTTTCATTATTTCAAATACAACATTTGCGCAAAGTGATATCAGCACTTATAAAGAAAAAACTTTTATAGAGAAGCTGCAGTTCACGCTGCAAGGCGGGACGACTTTTGAATCGATAGAGCTTAACCAAAGCCAGAGCAAAAAACTAAGCATCAATGTATTCGGAGTTTACAGCTTCGATGATAATTTTAAAGCCGGGCTTGGCTATCAATCGACAAGTTTATACGAAGATAAAATCAGTTCAATTTATGCTACGGGACTCGTACAATCCTCCGGTAAAGTTTATATTCCTTATGCAAGAATTTCTGCCGGTGTGGATTTTAAAAGAGCATCTGCTTATCAGCCGGGACTTATGGCAGGAATATCTGCAGGGCTTAACTGCATGACTGCAAAAAATCTTGCGTTTAATTTAGAGTTCGGAATAAAGAGCTTCAACTTCCATTATCCTCCAAGCACATTCACGCTGTTTAATCAGGCAGGTGAAATAATCGGCAGCGGCGGAAACACAAAAGGTTCTAATTACACATACACAATGTTAGATGCATCAATCGGGTTGAGTTATAGTTTCGGTAAATAAAAATTAAACAATCTAAATGAAAATTTTTTTAGCTCTCTTTATTCTTATTCTTACATCTTCAATTTTTTATTCATGCAAAAGCGACGAAATTATTTCGCCCGGTCCTGCTTCAGGATTTGCGTGGAGCACTGTTGCAACAGTAAACTTTGAAGACTTTCATAACATATACGCAGCAGATGAAAACACTGTAGTTGCTTTGGGACAGAGCGCTTCTTATAAAATTACTAATGGCGCAAGAAGTACTATTAATTTTAATGATCCGATTTTTTCTGCAGACTACGCCGATACATACAGCTCAACTTACTTTGCATTTTGCGGAACACGATATAATGAAACGGGCAGCGGAACAATAAGAATGAAAATTTATGAAAGCGGAACTATTACAAGCGCAGTGCTGGATACACATAATACTTCATATATTGTTGATATTAAAATTATTTCACCCGGAAAAATTGCCGCAGTCAGTTACAGTAAATTTTATTTTTATGAGAACGGCGCAGTAACAGCTATCGCTTCACCTGATTCCTTCTCAACAGGATTTAACAATATTGTTGTCACTAACAATGTGATTTATATCTCAGGCGCGGCAAGAAAAATTTATAAGTTTGAAAATAATACTTTAAGCACAGTAGATAATCTTCCGGGTACCGGTGAATACACTCGGATGAAAGTGCCTGATGCAATTATAAAAGCTCCCTACTCGCCCTCTCCAAGCGTAGTATCTTACTGGAACGGCGCCGCATGGTCTCAGATGTTTACGGATAACAGCAGAAAAATATTTGTACGCGCTGCCGGTGAAAGTATAAACTTTATTTATTTTTTCACGGTGGATTCTACTCTATCAAATGTAAGCGGGAAAATATGGACAGGCTCGCAATTAATGGATGACACAAATTACCCGCCTGATGATATTGAAAACGGAATATATACAACAGCCGTAAGCAATATGCGCGGCAATACAGTTTTTATTTCCAAGTACGGGAGTTCAAAATCAACTATTTACCGCGGAAGAAAAAATTTCTGAAGTAAATTTGCTCGTTTAAATTTTATTATAAATCATAAATATATGAAATTAATTTTTACATCTTTGTTTCTCATAGCTGCTTCAGTAATTTTTTATTCCTGCAAAAGCGATTCAGTCGTTACACCGACTGACCCGACAGGCGCAGGAGGATATCAATGGACTCAGGTAAGCAGCCTTGTAGCTGAAAACTTCGATAAACTTGCCGCTTGTGACGAGAACACTGTAATTGCCGGCAGCTATCAGATTGGATATAAAATTACCAACGGCTCTCTTTCATATTTCAATTTTCAGGATACTACTTTTAATACAGATAATCTTGCAGCATACGATGCAAATTATTTTGCGTTCTGCTCAACAAACTTTACAAGCTTTTTCGGAAACATAAAGATGAAAATTTTTACGAACGGAGTGATGTCCACTGTTGTGCTTGATACTCACAGCACAAGCAAGATAACCGATATGCTGATAACCGCTCCTGGAAAAATAGCAGCAGTGACAGGCAGCAAGCTTTATATTTATGATAACGGAAGTATTTCATCTTATGCTTCGCCGGATTCATTTTCAACGGGATTTAATCTCATAACTAAAATTGGCAGCGCGCTTTACATCGCAGGAAACACCCGCAAAATTTATAAATTTGAAAATAATGTTCTGAGTATTGTAAGCACCGAGACAGGCACAAATGAATTTTCAAGAATGAAAGTTTTCGATGCAATTATTAAAGCACCTTACAGTCCTCAGCCGACTGTTGTTTCATACTGGAATGGTCCCGGATGGAATACCCTGTGCACAGATACTACAAGAGATATTTATTTATTTGCAGCAGGCGAGAGCATAAACAGCATTTATTTTTTAGTTGCAGATTCGGCGCTTTCATATTCTAAAGGAAAAATATGGACAGGTTCTCACTTAGCTGATGACCCGAACTATCCTCCGGATAATCCCGCGACAAATGTTTATACAACCGCGCTTAGCAATATGAAAAATAATACAGTGTTCATCAGTAAACGTGAAAATTTTACATCAAAAATTTACAGAGGCGTGAAGAATTACTAGGTAACTTCACTTAGAAAAATTATTACAGGAACAAAAAATTTTTTGGTAAGTATAATTAATAAATCAATTCTCTAACTAAATCACACCCTATGACTCCGATAAAATCAGCTTTATTGGTATTTGCATTATTATTTTCTTTGCCTTCAATAAATTATTCGCAGTCCTACCCTAATACATTAAATACCCGTCCGGTTGTTTCCGTTTCGGCAGGGATATCAGCATTCAATTATCCCAGTAACTATATAGATATGTACAAGCCTTCTTACGCTGCATCATTACAGTTTGAGCATCCCGTAAGTAATTTTATTTCTGTAGGTATTGAAGCAAACCTCAGTACTTTTTCACTGGCAGATAATACGCTGCCATCTAACAGCGCTGCGCTGCAACACTTATCTCTGTTCGGCTTTAATTTTTTCGGAAAGATTCAGCCGGAGCAGATAAGCATCGGGAAATTTCATCCTTTTGTCAAAGGAGGTTTCGGCGCACATCTTCGTTCAGGAAAACCTGAAACGGGATTTCCATATCCGAGATACGTAAGAATAAATTCCGGAGGTCTGGTTTACACATTCGGTCCCGGGGTAACTTACAATCTGAATAAAACTAATTTTGTTTTTATTGAGTCTGCCCTCAGAATAAATAAAAGCTCATCACCCGATATAAATTATAATACATTGAACTTCGCTCTGGGCTTTAGCCATCAGTTTTAATTCTAAGTAAAGTTTTAGATATAAATAAATAAATAAAGGGAAAAGTGTTTTTCATTTTTCCCTTATTTTTTTGTTCAAATTTTTACATATTTGAACACCTTTCTTGATGTACTTAATCCATCTTTTAATCCATCTCGTAATCCGTCTCATTTGTTATTTGTAACCCCAAATATTTTTTGAATAAAAATTTTTTATTATGAAAAAGATATTTGTTGTTCTGATATTATCAATTCTTCCTCTGCAGCTATTTGCGCAGTTTAAAAATCCTACTGCCAATCCGTCGTTTATCGGCATTCAGGCAGGAACAACCTTTCCCGCCTCTCCAAGTATATTCAATGAAAATTTTTCTCTGGGATTTTACGGAGCTTTGAATTACGAAAAGTCGCTCTCCGATATTTTTTCAATCGGCGGAGATGCAAATTATTCAATGTACACCATTGACGGAAATAATGGCGCCGTCACGGGCGATATGTTATCTTTTATTTCCGTTACTCCTTATATAAGATTAGGTGATAATATCGGTATAAGAAGCACAAGTCCGTTCGGGCGCATAGGCGCAGGCGTAGGTTTTTCATCGGCTGCGCGTGTTATAAAAAATTCTGTGCTTATTTTAAACAGAGAGTCAGAAACGGGCATTGCATTTTTTGCCGGAGCAGGAATTGATATCCATCTGCCGAACCTGAGCAAAATGACTTTTGAAGTAAGTTACCATGTGAACCGCGTTTCCGATATAAATTACAGCGGAGCGCTTGTAGGCTTCGGGTATTATTTCAGACTATAAAGTGTCATATAGATAAAAGTGTTTTAAAACCTTCTCGTTGTAATAAATAACTTTGTTTCAGTAGAAATACGTATCTTGAATTAGTAAAACCCCAACTTTTTAGTAAACTAAACAATCTACAAATGAAAAAATTAATTGTTGCGGTTTTATTGATGCTGCCTGTACTGGCATCAGCGCAAAGCAGAAGTTATCTTGGTATCAACGCCGGACTTACTATTCCATCTTCCCGTCCGTATTTAAGTCATACTGGACTTCATCATTCAATCTCGGAATCAATTTTGAAAAACCGGTTGCAGATATATTTTCTGTCGGAGCTGAAATGAACTATGCCTCCTTTGCGCTGGATAAAAATGCCGCTGACCTTACACCGGGATATACCGGAGGTTCGTTCAATGCAGTACAGCTTCTTGCAACAGGGAAAATCTGTGAATACAACAGCGTTAACTCTGTATCACCTTACGGAAGAGTCGGTCTGGGAATCAGCCTGACTTCATTTGATGATATAAGAAATCCGAACGGTTCAGTTGTTTTGCGCGGCTCATCGGAAAACGGACTTGGCGTAATGATGGCAGGCGGAGTTGCATTCAATCTGCAAAGCGGCAGCAAAGTTACTCTTGAAGCAAGTTACAGAGTGAACAACCGCCCGGGTGACAGTTACAACGGAATTTTATTTGACGTAGGATATTTATTTGGATTATAAAATTTTTTTAAAACGAAAAAATAATTTATTAGTAAATGTACTAACATACTTTTCATTTAATGTTATTAATAGAAAAGTGTAAAAGGATAAATCAAAAGTCCGCAGGATTAATTTCCGGCGGACTTTTTTTGTTTAAATATAGTTTTATTTATATTGCAAAACTTAAATAAACTTCTTATCTTAACATTATAAAATCAATCTATAATTTAAATTCTGCCTATAGATTCCTCGCTACAATCTTTTTAAATCTAAACCCTTCCAAAATGAAAAATATACTTGCCTTAAGTGTTATTTTTTTCTTATCGGTTATTTTTTCTTCCTGTTCAGATGATAACCCTGTTACTTCAACTGTTACTAAAGAAATTCAATGGACTCAGGCAGACTCCATAAGTCCCGGTTACATATCCTGTATTTCTGTCGCTGATGAAAACACAGTTTATTATGTGAAAGATTATCTAACATATAAATCACAGAACGGAGTCACAACTTTTGTAAACATGGGAGATGATAGTTTTGTGCCGAATAAAATAATCGCATTGAGTGCAGACTATATTGTATTCAGCGGATATAACAATACGAATTCAGTCTCGAAAATAAAAGTGTTATCAAACGGAACCTTTACTACTATAAATAATTTACCCGAAGGTTTTATCTTTAGTGATGTTTATGTGGCTCAGCAGAATGTTATTTATGCAGCGCGTGATTCCAATATGTATAAGTATGATAACGGTACTGTAACCACTTATACAATTTCATCGCAGTATAACACTAACGGTAGAACGATTAACAGACTGCTATTCACCAACGGAAAGCTTTATGCATTTTGTTACGGATTATCGTACACGTCATCAATTTACAAATTTGAAAACAATGCTTTTCAGTTTGTTATGAACGATAACAATGCATCGCAAAATTTCTTTCTTCCAAATTTCTGGCTGAAACTCACTTCAGGTTACAGCGCTACAAACTGTGTTTACTTTAAAGAGCCCGGCTGGGTAAGCGTATTTACAGGTCAAAACAGAGATTATAGAAGTATCACGGGCGGCGGTCTTGATTTTCTTTATACAATAGCCAGAGATTCATCAAATCTTCCTTACCGCGGACTTATCTGGAACGGGACTAATTTTGTGGAAGATTATGTATCCCCTGTTCAAAACGGATATCTTATCAATTATCAGTTTACTGAAACAAAAGGCAATGTATTTTATCTGATAGGATACAAAGCGGGATACAATATTTTGTACAAAGGAAAAAGAATTACCGGATAAAATCTAAACTAGAATTTTTTATAGAGAAAATTTCATTTAGAAATCTTTATGAAAAATTTTAAAGAGAAACTTTTGATACATCAATAATATGAAAAAAATATTTTTAGTTTTATTCGTTCTTACGTTGCAAACATGTTTTGCACAAAGCGGCTGGTTCTGGCAGAATCCTAAGCCTACTGGTGGAGGATTTTGCGATGCTGCCTATATTGATGCCAATACAATTTATGCATTAGGAGCAACAGGAGAGTTTTTAAAATCCGGCGATGCAGGTTTAACCTGGAACACTAAGAGTATAATCATACAAACAGGTTTTTCAACAAGAACATTTATAAAAATGTCTGTTGTAAACGCTCAGAATATTTTTGCTTTAGCTGTGGATACCAGAACACCCTTAAGCAGTATTTACAGATTGTACAAAAGTACTGATGCAGGTAATCAATGGAGTGAATTTCTTATAGATTCTGTTTCGCATTCGTGGTTTAATGATTTAAAATTTACAAATATAAACACGGGGTACAGTTTTAATAATTTCAACTCTTACGACGGGCATATTTTTAAAACAACGGATGGAGGGCAGTCATGGAACTTGCTTACAATAAACGGAACGGACACTCTCTACGCCTTATCTTTCCCAGGTGAAAATACAGGGTTCATCTGCGGTCCCTCTAAAAAAATATTTAAAACAACAAATGCCGGGAGTAACTGGATATCATATAATCTTCCTTCAGGCACCTCAAATTACGAACAAACTTTTTTCCTCAATGAAAATACAGGGTGGATATTAACACCTTCCAGAATATTTAAGACTGTTAACGGAGGAATAAATTTTACAAATCTTGGTTCGACTCCCGGTATTGCGTCCGGATATGGTTTCTTTGATGGAAATACGGGATACGGGTACTTCAACGGATTTTACAGGACTACAAATTCCGGACAAAACTGGACTGCAGTAGATATCCGCGCTTACAGGTTAAATATTCTTAACAGCACAACAGGGTTAATAACAGGTGCCTACGGTGAGATCTCAAAAACAACTAACAGCGGATTCAACTGGACACAGCTTTCGCTATCTGCTGTTCCCGTTTCAAACTCTGTGAATAAGATAAGCTTCACTGATCAAAATTATGGATGGGCAGCCGCCGGAAACAGACTGTTAAAAACAACTAACGGCGGAACTCAATGGATTACTCAGCCGGATACTTCAAAATTATATTCCTCGGTAAAATTTATTGATCAGAATACGGGAGTTTTCAGTGCATATGGCGGAATTTATCTCTCTACTTCCTCCGGGAATAACTGGAATATTGTTACAGGTCCGGAATACTCAAATTATAATTTCTTAAATTTAAGCATGACTGCACCTGATACCTGGTATTGCATAGGAAAAGAGATCTCAACATCTGCTACTATAATTTTAAAAACTACGAACGGCGGTTCAAACTGGCAGTCTGCAAACTCACCTTCGCAGTTCCTATTGGATATTTCTTTTACTGATGCAAATACAGGTTTTGTAACATTTTTGGGCGGAATTTATAAAACCACAAACGGCGGTTCAAACTGGAATTTATTAACATCAACTTCTGCAAGTACGATATCATTTATTAATTCCAATACCGGATGGTATTTATATTCAGGTAAAATATACAAAACAACAAACGGTGGTATAAATTTTCAGCAGGTTTATAACGGGGGAAACCTGACCTTAAACTGTTTAAAATTTGCAAATGCTCTTACAGGGTGGCTGCTTGCATATGATGGCAGCAGCTACGGAAAAATCCTGAAAACAACAGATGGCGGACAAACATTTTTTTATAATAATTATGCATCTTCAAAGCTGTATGATATAGCTGTATTAAACGAAAACACTGTATGGGTATGCGGTGAGAACGGAGCCATTCTCAAAACCACCACCGGCGGCACTATCGGTATTCATCAGATAAGTGCTTCCCTTCCTGATAAATTTTATCTGGAGCAGAATTATCCGAATCCATTTAATCCTAATTCAAACATAGTATTTTCATTGCCTCAGAATACTTTTGTAAAACTGAATGTTTTTGATTTACTCGGAAGAGAAGTCGCAAACTTAGTGAATGAAAAATTATCTGCAGGAAAATATAAATATGATTTTAATGCTTCACTCCTCCCAAGCGGAATATATTTTTATAAATTAGAAACAGAAAGTTTTTCAGAAACGAAAAAGATGGTGCTGGTAAAATAGCTATCATGTTCCCCTCCTTTACAAGGAGGGGTTACTTGTCCCGCAGTTTTTTTGCAGGAGGGGTGGTTAAAAGTTACCCTCCTTCCCAACTACTTGTCCCGCTTTAGCGGGATCCTCGTTAGGAAGGTAAATCTATTTGCACAATGTCATTCGCGTAAAGAGGGAGATACATTCTTGTTCATGCAATCTTGTTCCCCTCCTTTACAAGGACGGGTTAGGGGTGGTTTAATGTGCGCAATGTTAATATGATTAAAAAATCTGCAATGACATTCCCCGGGTCAGGGCTGACGCCCCTTTTTTATTAAAACTACCTCTCCAAACTAATTTCTCATTTCCCATCAATAATTGTCATTTTTCGTTCAATTATTTATTTGATAAAACAATAAAATAAAATCAACTTTACATAATCTGGAAATAAATAATAGTATTAACATTTATTTATTTTCACTTCAAAAATTTTCGCGAAACTTTTGTAATTTCCCTTAAAAAACTCCCAAAAATTCATTAAATTCGGTCAACTAAAGACTATAAATTGGAACCGAAAATCTCACTTGCCATCCACGGCGGAGCAGGAACAATCCTCAAAGCCAACATGACTCCCGAGCTTGAAGCCGGGTACCGACATGCCCTTGGCTTTGCTCTCATGCGCGGCTGGCAAATCCTTGAAGCCGGCGGAAGCGCTATGGATGCAGTCGAAGCTGCCGTTATGGAAATGGAGCTCAATCCCCTTTTCAATGCGGGCAAGGGTTCGGTCTTTACCAATGAAGGTCTTATAGAAATGGATGCCTCGATAATGAACGGCGCTGACCTTACTGCTGGAGCAATAGCAGGGGTTAGGAACATAAAGCATCCCATAAAGCTTGCCCGCGCTGTGATGGAGAAATCGGAATTTGTAATGCTATCCGGTAAGGGCGCTGAAGATTTTGCAAAGGAGAAAGGAATCGAAACCGAAAGCGATGAGTACTTTTTTACTCAGAGAAGATTTGACCAGCTTGAAAAAGCAAAGGCATCGGGGAAATCTTTTTTAGATCATACGACTGACTTCACAGGAGCAAAGAAAAAATTCGGGACCGTCGGCGCAGTGGCATTGGATGATCAGGGCAATCTTGCAGCGGCAACATCAACTGGAGGAATGACAAATAAAAAATACGGGCGCATCGGCGATACAGCTATAATCGGTGCAGGGACTTATGCAGAGAACGGCGTAGCGGCGGTATCGTGCACCGGGGACGGCGAGTTTTTTATAAGGCAGTCGGTAGCTTATGATTTAGTTGCGCTAATGAAGTATAAGGAGCTCTCTTTGGGAGAAGCGGCAGAGTATGCAATATTCAACAATCTTAATTCAATCAAAGGAGAAGGCGGATTGATTGCAGTCGACAGTGAAGGAGATATTGAAATGGTTTTTAACAGCGAAGGAATGTACAGAGCATTCATCTCTCAGGGTAGAGAGATGGAAGTAAAAATTTATAAAGAGTAAATTATTTTACCAATACCATCTTTCTTGTTTCTTGAAACTCCCCTGCATTTAACGTATAAAAATAAATTCCGCTTGGAAGATTGAATTCTGCTGAATTAAAATCAACTGCATAGGTGCCTGCGCTTTGCTTATCGTTTACCAGCGTAGCAACTTCCTTTCCTAGCAAATCAAAAACTTTTAATGTTACATAATTCGTATTTCGTAATTCGTAATTAATCCTCGTAGACGGATTGAAGGGATTGGGGTAGTTCTGGGAAAGAAAATATTTATCCGGTACAGGTAAGCTATTTTGCGTGAATCCTGTAAGCACACCGCCTGTTGTTGTTTTAAAAATACTTCCATCTGTACATATCAGCCAGCCGATTGAATCATTTACGAAAAATATTTTATTTGATGCAGAAAATACAGGGACTGAAATATCTCCCCAGCTCTGGCCGCCATTCGTTGTTTTACACATTGTACCGGAAGTTCCGCATGCATAACCTGTTTGTTCATTAAGAAAGTGGACATTGTTGAAAAAGTAATTCATATTGTAATTTATCTGCATCCAGTTCAGACCTCCGTCGGTTGTTTTGCTAAGCCGGTAATATCCTGAACCGTAACCTGTATTTTCATTGAGGAAGAAAAGTGAACTATTTGTTGCACCGGAAGAAATAATTTCGCTCCAGCTCTCTCCGGCATTTGTTGTCTTGATAACAAAATCGTATCCGTCATACCCTGAACAAAAACCTGTTGCTTCGTTTAAAAAATATACCTTGCCGTAACTGAAGGCAGAAGGAATTGTCAGCTGAGTCCAACGCATACCTTCATCCGTTGTTTTGAAAAGTTTGCCATTCCCTGATAAAGTATATCCCGTTGAGGAGTTTACAAAAAATACTGAGCTGAAAATATTTTTCGGCAATCTGCTGACAGGTGTCTGCCAGTTAATTCCTCCATTAGTTGTTCTCATTATTGTTCCGTTATCTCCGCTTACCCACCCGGTCATTGGATTTAAAAAGTACATTTGTCTTAAGCGTTCATCCGTAAAAATTGGCAATAACTGCCAGTTACTTCCTCCGTTAGTAGTTTTCAAAAATACACCTGAATCCCCTATTATGTACCCTGTACTCTCATTGAAAAATTTAACGTCCTCTAATGAACGCTGTGTGACTGAATTTGAATATGCCGTCCAGTTAGCCCCTCCATTAAGAGATCTGTATATTTTCATCTCGCCTGAAATCAGAAAATTTTTATCAGGTGCAACTGCCAGAATCTGAATAATAGTTGATACAGGTGATGAAATTAACGTCCAGTTAAGCCCTGAATTTTCTGTTTTGTATATCTGTCCTGAGTATAAAGTTGTATAGCCCGTTTGATTATTTAAGAAACTCATCGATTTAATTCCATACTGATAATCTGTGTGCAAACTTTGCTGCCAGTTCAAACCGGAGTTTGTAGTTTTCCAGACATTTCTGTTTGTTGCAACATAACCTGTTTCAATATTAATAAAATCTGATGCATAAATTTGCGATGTTTCGGGTGTTATTGGAAGCTCAGTCCAGTCCTGTCCTGTGTTAGTAGTTTTAAATATACTTCCATAATTTCCGATTGCGTACCCTGTACTTTGATTAAAAAATTTAAATCCCGTTACAGAAAAACTATACACTGAGTCCTTAGTCCAGTTCACACCTCCATTGGTACTTTTTGCAATTACTCCGTTCTCAAATCCTGCAAAGCCTGTATTTTGATCTATAAAATAAACAGAATTTATAGTTTGAGTGTAACCAATAAACTGAAGCTGCTGCCATGATGTTCCTCCATTGGTAGTTTTGACAAGTCTTCCGGTCATTCCGCAAGACCATCCTGTATTTATATCTAAGAAAAAAACATCCATAGCATAGAAATCTATTCCCGAGCCAATACTTGTCCATAAGTTTCCGCCATCAGTTGTCTTTATAACATTACCACCGCTGCCGCAAGCAAAGCCTGTATTTGAATTAAGCATAAAAATATTTCTTACCTGAGGATGATATGCAGTCGGATTCTGCACAACCCAAGCACTTTGAGAAAATGCATTTTGCCCTGCCCAAAAAATTAAAATTACTGCCAGAATTTTTTTCATAACAAGTTTTCCGTTTGAAAAATTTTACTTTACTAAAATCATTTTTCTTGTCTCTTTAAACTCCCCTGCATTCAGTGTATAAAAATAAATTCCGCTGGGGAGATTGAACTCCGCTGAATTAAAATCCACTGCATAGCTGCCTGGATTTTGTTTTTCGTTTACAAGAGTTGCAACTTCCTTCCCCTGCAAATCAAAAATTCTTAATGTAGTAAACCTGGCAACTGACAACTGATAATGGATAACTGTACTTGGGTTGAACGGGTTGGGATAGTTTTGGGAAAGGGAAAAATTTTCCGGAATAATTTCAGATAACAATTTAACCGTTGTTAAATTTGTATCTCCATAAACAATACCATTTAAAATACATCCTTTTAATGTATGTGAAGTTTGAGCCCCACCTCCTGATATGATTTTGTAAACCATTCCAAAACCTGAATCATATCGTCGATTCTCATAATAAAAATTATTTCCGTATTCAAATACTTTTGATTGAACATTTAAATTAAAAATAGTATGGTTTAAAATTGTCGTGCATGTGAAAGATAATGGTCCGCAGCCAATTGTGCTATATCCTACAGAAGCTTTCAGACTGTCAAAAAGTTTCTCTTTATAATAAGCAGGACAAGAGTTAGAAGGGTCAAAAGTAAACAAGATACCTGATACTGTATCTACTCTCCACCAATAATTTTGATATCCACAGAATTCTGTCATGTGATAATATTTTTTATCACCAACTACAGTATCCTTCTGAATAGTGGTTCGATAGTGCCATAGATTCCAGCCGGGTCCGTTTTCATGGGTGTACCCTTCAAAAACAAAAACATTTCCTATTTTAAGAGGGAAATTTGAAGTTACATTTCCTTGACTAAAAGCACTTACTGCATATAAAAAAATTGTAATAGTTAAAATCAATTTTCCCTTCTTCATAAAATAAATTTTATTTTATTAAAATCATCTTTCTTGTCTCTTTAAACTCTCCCGCATTCAGAGTATAAAAATATATTCCGCTGGGGAGGTTAAACTCTGCTGAATTAAAATCCACCGCATAGCTGCCTGCATTTTGCTTTTCGTTTACCAGAGTCCCCACTTCCTTACCGAGTAAATCAAAAACTTTCAAGCTTACGTAATTTGTATTTCGTAATTCGTAATTAATTCTCGTAGTTGGATTGAACGGGTTGGGGTAATTTTGCTTTAACGAATATTTATCGGGTACAACAGAAGAAATTTGCTGTACAGCTATCACTCCGCCGTCTGTTGTTTTTAATATTTTGGCTGTACTTCCGTCATTTGGAATTCGGCCGCCTACTATAAATCCGGTATTTATATTTACAAAACATATTGACCTTAAAAAGAAAGATGATTCAGGCAAGCTTTGTGTTTGCCATGTTGCTCCGCCATTTGTTGTTACTGCACCCGGTATGTAAACTCTTGAAGCCGATAGTACTTCAATACAATTTATTTGCCCTGAAGTGTAAACCTGTGACCAGTTTACTCCTCCATTGGTAGTTTTTACGACACCGCTGAATAAGGTTGAGCCGTACCCGGTATTTTCATCGGCAAATTTCATTTCAGTTATATATATCCCATTCAATAAATAATTAGTAGCCCAGTTAGCCCCGCCGTCAGTTGTTTTGTAGATTCTGGTTGAGTAACTCGAAAAAGGACCTGCAGAAATATACGTAGATGCACACGCTAATCCTGTGGAAGAGTTAGGAAAGTAAAATGATTCTATCCTTGTATCCAAATCTTCAATTACCTGAAGGACCATACTCCAGCTTACACCTTTGTTCGTAGTTTTATAAACTTTTCCCTGATATGAGCCTGCAAAGCCTGTATTCACATCAAAGAATTTTAGGCTGACGATATCAGCGGGAAATTCATATAAAGAATCCCATGCCGTTCCGCCCGAATAAGTTCTGATTAGAGTTCCTCCTGTTGAACCCACTGAGTATGCCGTATCCTTATTTAAAAAATAAGCAGTATAAAAAAGTGCGCGCGGGAATGTGTAAATCTGCCAACTTAAACCTAAATTTGATGTTTTGAAAACCTGTCCCGCTCTTAAAGCATAACCTTTAGAAATATCAGGAAAGCCAACATAATAGAAACCCGAAACTGTATCACTTGAAAACTGCAAATTCCAGCCGGGCTGGGCTTTTACTGATGATAGCATTACAAATAGCAGAAGACATAAAATAAGCTTTCTCATGGCTGCATTATTTTAGTTTTAGAATTTATTTTTTTATTTAATTAAAACCATTTTTTTTGTCTCTTTAAACTCCCCTGTGTTAAGAGTATAAAAATAAATTCCGCTGGGGAGACTGAACTCCGATGAGTTAAAATCTATTGCATAGCTGCCTGCATTTTGTTTTTCGTTTACAAGAGTCGCAACTTCCTTTCCAAGCAAATCAAAAACTTTGAGTGTAACAAATCCCGATGATTTAATTTCATAATTTATTTTTGTTGATGGGTTGAAGGGGTTGGGGTAGTTTTGGTGTAGTAAAAAATGGTCAGGGATTTCAGAAGATGTATTTGAGACGAAAACATTTCCTGCATCTGTTGTTCTTAGAATTGTTCCGGTTTCCCCTACTATATATCCGGTATTTAAATCGGTAAATACTAAATCATTCAAGCCATACTCGCAATAAATATTTTGAGCTGTCCAACTACTGCCTCCATTTGAAGTGAAACTAAGTTTTCTATTACTCAAAACATAACCTTTATTCACGTCAAAAAAATAAATTGAATTAATAGCTGAATCTGCACTCGTTGGGATTAGACTCCAGTTTTGTCCTCCGTTTGTAGTAAAAGCTAAATTAACTGAATTTCCGGAAGCATATCCTGTTAATTCATTAAAAAATTTTACATTAGTGAAACTATTACTAGTATTTACCGGAACATTAATCCAATTAATTCCGCCGTTAGTTGTTTTAACAATTTTACCTGAGTCTCCGCTAACATAGCCTGTAAGTTCATTTAAAAAACAATTTTTGTAAAGTATACTGTTTCTATTCGGAGCCTCATAAATTGATGTCCAATTTAATCCACCATTAGTAGTTTTTAAAATAGCTTCACGTTGTGTAGTAACTGTTTCCATACTTCCTGAAATATAACCTGTATTAATATTTGTAAAACTTACACCTTTAACGAGATATTGACTGCTTGAATAAATATTGCTCCAATTCGCTCCTGCATCGGTTGTTTTATAAATTCCGCCATAAACCCAAAAGAAAGGCGGAACTGGTGATCCGTCTTTTTTAGTTATCGAAGCAAAGCCTGTTAAGCTATCCAGAAATATTGCATCTGAAAAATCTTTGCCGTTATTTATCCATTCAGAAGACCATCCATCACCTCCGTTTGTTGTCCTTAGAAAATTGCCTGTTACTCCAAAGGCTAAAACAGAATTAAATCCTATTTTTTTAACTACGCTTAGTTTGCCTAATTTCTCTGAATTATATTTCCATTGCCAATTTTCACCTGAATTTGATGAAGAGAATACTAAGCCATTCGTTCCAACAATAACTCCATTACCGGAGGTTGAGAATGACATTCCTAAGAATGGTACAATCCATAAATGTGCATGGTCGAATACATCATACCAAAAATTCCCGCCATTTGTAGTTTTATAAATACCAGCCGTACCTAATGTTACAATGTTCAAAGAATCAAATGGCATAATTTCATATATATCAGCTGGTATATCTCTGCTTACCTTCCAGTTCCCTCCCCCATTATTAGTATATGCAATTTTAGAATTACCGCATAGATACCGCTTATTGAGATTACTTTTGTCAATGTATACATTGTGCCATAATACGTTAGGTAATTCAATTGTTTGCCAGCTTCCTTCGCTAACAATATAATTAGCTTCACAAAAGACGTAAAACTGATTTTCGTTAATCATACTTACATTTCTTATACTTCTTACATTAAATGGTGTTGTTATACTAATCCAGTTTAAACCACCATTAGTTGTTTTATAAAGCAGAGAATTAAAACCGGCAATGATTCCATTATTTGCATCGAAAAAAGACATTGTAGTTACATTGCCGGTTGTAGGACTATTTATAACAGACCAATTTATTCCCCCATCAACTGTTCTAATTTTATATCCGGAAGTACTTACTACAATCCCGGTTAACGCATTTGAGAAATACATTTTTATAAAATTTTCAGTAGTAGTTAAATTAATCCGTTGCCAGTTTGATCCTGCATTGCTCGATTTTAAAATTGTTCCATAATTCCCAACTGCTATTACTACGTTTTCATTGATGAACTGACAATCGTTTAAAGAATTTCCTTGCGGAGTTGGGTTTACCCACTGCCACCCGCTCTGCGCAATTACATTTCCTGTGAAAATCAACATCACCAATATTAAAACTAATTTTTGCTTTCTCATAGCTGTATTGTTTTAGTTATAGGGTTCATTTTTTATTTTATTAGCACCATTTTTCTTGTCTCTTTAAACTCCCCTGCGTTCAGAGTGTAAAAGTAAATTCCGCTTCGTAGATTGAATTCCGACGAATTAAAATCAACTGCGTAGCTGCCTGCATTTTGTTTTTCGTCTACAAGTGTTGCAACTTCCTTTCCAAGCAAATCAAAAACTTTGAGTGTAACAAATCCCGATGATTTAATTTCATAATTTATTTTTGTAGAAGGATTGAACGGGTTTGGATAGTTTTGGGAAAGAGAATAGTTATCCGGAATTTCTGATGATACCGAAGAAATAAAAACATTTCCTCCGTTAGTAGTTCGTAAAACTATACCTGCTTCTCCCGTAACCCAACCTGAATTTGAATTTATAAAATTTATTTTTGTTAAAGGTATTCCGTTAGAACTTGCTGCGATAGACCAGGTTTCACAACAATTTGTAGAGTATAGAATATTTGAACCGCTTACGCACCATGCTATTGAATCATTTACAAATTGTAATGAGCTGACATTTGAAATATTATTTATAGTTCTCCAGTTAGCTCCGCTATTAGTTGTTTTAAACAAATAGCTCCCCAAAAAAACACCAGTTGTAGCATTAATAAATCTTAGCTTTCCGTTTGTTGTAGGAGTAGTATAAATTGTCCAGTTGGTACCTCCATTTGTTGTTGCCTGTAATTTTACAGGGATAACATCAGTTAAAAGCCAGCCTGTATTCTGATTTATAAAAAATGTACTTTTTGAACCATATTGGGCAAATTCTACCCAATCTAGTCCGCCGTTTACTGTCTTATATGACCTGTTTGCGTATTCACAAGTCGCCCATCCGGTTTGAGAATTGATAAAACAAAAATCAGATATTCCTCCGCCGAGTAATTGCATCCTTTCTGAAAAGTTAATTCCTCCGTTTGTTGATTTATAAACTACCGCCCCTGATGAAATACCATTTGGTGCATATCCTCCAATAAGAATTGTATCATTACTAAGTGCTTCAATTGTAAAAATTTTAACTCCTTGAGGCAAGGTGCTTATTATCCAGTTGTTTCCGCTGTTTGTCGTTTTCTTAAGAATATTATTTCCTCCGCTCCAACCCGTATTAGAGTTTATGAAATCAAGAGCAATATTATTTTCAGGAGTTGGATTAGTTATATAGTTAATCCAATTTGCACCCCAATTGTTGGTTTTCAAAATACTCCCTCTGTTTGAAACACAATAACCATTCAAGCTGTCATTAAAGAACATAGCAGTATTAACCATTTGACCGTATGACTGAGCAGCAGAGGTCCAGTTTACTCCTCCATTTGTTGTTTTATAAAATAAATTTTCAGAAGAAAATGCACAGCCTTGTAAACTATCCCGGAAATAAAGAGAGTTAATTTTGACACCGGGAATTTCACAGATTATATTCCAGTTTGTGCCACCATTTGTTGTCTTTACTAAAGCATTAGGAATTCCTCCGTTAAAATACCAGCCGAGCAAACTATCTAAAAAATATATAGAAGTTGCGACTCCCATATTATTGGGAATCGTTGACCAATTTACCCCGCCATTCAATGTCTTGGCTACAAAATTATCACCAATCATAATACCTGAGAAATTATCAAAATATTTTATGTAATATGTGGGAGTTCCTGCCGTCAATGAATTTTGAACTATCCAGTTAGTTCCGCCGTTGGTTGTAATACTATAATTATTGTTAACCCCGCAAATTGCTCCAGTATTGGCATCTCTAAACTTAATTGAGTACAAATCAACTGTCAAACCACTGTTTTCAGAGGTCCAGTTATCTCCACCATTAGTGCTTTTCAAAACTTTCCCCCCTGTACCGCAAACCCATCCTGTTAAATCATTTGCAAAGTAAATAGAATAAATGTCGAATATCGCTCCCGCATCTGAAATTGCCCAATTAAATCCTGCATTAGTTGTCTTCAAAATTTTACCATTTGCTCCGGCAATCCATCCTGTATTTATATTAATAAAATAAACAGAATTGTTACTAACCGCAAAAGGTCTGGGATTTAGCAACTGCCATTCAACCTGTGAAAACAAATTTTCGTGGCAAATAAACAGAATAAATATTAAAAGTACTTTGAGATTTCTCATAGCGGGATGTTTTATTTTATAAGCACCATTTTTTTTGTCTCTTTAAACTCCCCTGCGTTCAGGGTATAAAAATATATTCCGCTTGGAAGATTGTATTCCGATGAATTAAAATCCACTGCATAGCTGCCTGCATTTTGTTTTTCGTTAACAAGCGCTGCAACTTCTTTTCCAAGCAAATCAAAAACTTTCAAACTCACGAACCCTGAATTTTTTATTTCATAATTTATTTTTGTAGAGGGATTGAACGGGTTGGGGTAGTTTTGGCTCAATGAAAATTTATCGGGGATGTTTGTGGAATTTAAATTCACACCGGATATAAACCCACCTCCATTAGTTGTCTTTAGGATTGTGTTATTCCCTCCGCAAGCCCATGCATTATCTTCATCTAATATATAAAGAGAAAGGAGACCTTGAGACGGTGATGTAATGCATTGTAAAAACCAATTCAAACCTGAATTTGTAGTTTTACATATTACCGGATTAGTTCCTTGCATACCTGTCATCCACCCTGTATTATTATTAAGCATATAAAGCCTTTTAAAAGTGAAAGTTGAACTTTCACTATAAACAGACCAATTTGTGCCGCTATTAGTAGTTTTATATATCTTATTTCCTATAAAAGATATACCTGTATTTTCATCAAAAAATTTTATTTTAAATAATTGCTGTTCACTTTCGCTATAATATACATAATTCCAGTTTACTCCACCGTTTGTAGTTTTGTAAATATAATTTCTATATAAAGTATAACTCATGTAATAATAATTAAGAGCAGAGCAAATCCATCCTGTATTCTCATTAATAAAATATACGTCGTTATAATTTGGTGGGGTCAATACAAATAGCCTAGATCTAAGGCTATCCCAACTTAGTCCAGCATTAGTTGTTTTATGCACATAATCTGAAGTACCAACTACATATCCGGTAAACTGATTTATAAAGCATTCAGCATTTTTATTATCATGCACCGGAGTAGTTATTTCTGTCCAGTTAATTCCAGAATTTGTTGTTCTGAATATTTTACCTTCATCAGCAAATATACACCCGACTGAATCATTAAAAAACTTTATCAAATAAAAATGATATAGGGAATTTTGAAATATCTGTGTCCAGTTTATTCCGCCATTTGTAGTTTTAAAAACAATACCTGCGTTTTCTACAGCAAATCCGGTTTGCATGTCTTTAAAATAAATATCATTAAATGTATAATTTCCAGTTTCGGAGAATGCGCTATGCCACCCGCTTTGCGCAAAAACGTTTGCAGATAAAAGTAACAATATCAGGATTAAAACTATTTTTTGCTTCCTCATAGGAGTATTATTTTAGCTTTAGAATACATTTATATTATTTTATTAAAATCATCTTTCTTGTTTCTTTAAACTCCCCTGTATTCAGGGTGTAAAAATATATACCGCTGGGCAAATTGAAAACAGTCGAATTAAAATCCACTGCATAGCTGCCTGCATTTTGTTTTTCGTTTACAAGCGTTGCAACTTCCTTCCCAAGTAAATCAAAAATCTTTAGTAAAATGAAATTCGAATTTCGTAATTCGTAATTAATCCGCGTTGAGGGATTGAACGGGTTGGGGTAGTTTTGGGAAAGCGAGTAATTTTCAGGAACATTACTGTTAACATTTCTTATGTCTGAAATCGTTTCGCCGCCGTTTGTTGTTTTCAAAATTGCTCCTGCGTAACCCACGATATACCCTGTATTCTGATTTACGAAATACATATCGTAAACATCCTCTTCCTGCTGATCCTGAGGAGTCCAGTTTAATCCCGAATCAGTAGAACGGAAACCTTCAACTGTAATAGTTGAAGGAAGCACAATATCAAGAGCCATTGTGCTTTTGGGCAAATTCAATATCTTAGTCCATGTGCCGGTGTACTTATAAACACCATCCACTGCAACTGCGTATGCTAATGAAGCAGAAATAAATTTCATTCGGTTGAAATATACATTGGAGAACGAAGCAACAGAGCTCCAGTTGAGCCCTGCATTAACAGTTTTAAATACAGTTGTATAGGTAGGGGGACATAAGCCGCAAGTTTGCTGATGCGCATTGAATAAATAACCTGTTTGAGAATCAAGAAACTGAATTGAGCCTACACTATTATATTCAGTAGTTGTATTCAATGTCTGTACCGACCAGTTTGTTCCTCCGTTTGAAGTCCTGAATATTTTCCCAAGTCCATCTCCCACAAAACCGGTACTTTCATCAAAGAAGTAAATAGAACCGAGACCGTTAGGAAATACTCCGTTCCCTGATAAGCTCCAGTTCACTCCCCCGTTTGTTGTTTTTACGAGAGAATCAAATGCAAGTGAGTAACCTGTTTGCGCATTCAGGAAATATCCTGTATAAAAATTACAGTTCGCCTTATACAAGTTCCAGTTTACACCGGCATTGGATGTCTTTATTATATTACCTGCCCCAAGCAGAATTCCATTATTCTCATCAAAAAATTTTGCATAATATAAAGAAGGAAGTATTCCCCATTGAGAAGATTTACAGGTCCAGTTGCTTCCGGAATTAGAGGTGTAAAAAATTTCACCTCCGGTTCCCATTGCAAATCCTGTTGAAGTGTTATTAAAAGCCAGGGCAAACGTACCGTAGGTAGGAACATCCCTTATGGGAATCGAGTCCCAGCTTATTCCTTCGTTGGTTGTTCTTCTGAACGTTCCGTTGACAACATTTGTATAAATGCAGCCTGCCTGCTCCGATACCATTTCAAAGCTGTTATCTGAACCTGTACCAAAAGGAAGATCTCTCAGAAGCTGCCAGTTTACTCCACCGTTTGTAGATTTTAAAAGTTTTGCGGGTAATGAATATTTATCGGCAAGAGCATAACCCGTCACCTGATTAACGAAATCAAAATGATGAATAAAAAAACCGGAAACCGTGTAAGCCTGTGACCAATAATCTCCGCAATTAGTAGTAGAATAAACTACGGCATTACCGGATATCTGCGCGCAAAACATTCCTGCCTGTTCAGATGCAAAATAAACATCTCCTATTTCTGTACCGAACGTTCCGTTAAGCAGCCAAAGAGCACCCTGATTAGTTGTTCTGTATAATTTTCCCAGTGAAGTACATGCAAAACCTGTATTACTATTTGCGAAGGCAACTCCGGTAACACTTGTCACATCACCTCCGATTGAAAACCAAGTTGTACCACCGTTCGTAGTTTTTATTATACCGTTCCCTGCTGCTATAACAGTATTTTCATCTATAATTTCAAGAGAGTTGAGCCTGCCTCTCCATAAATCTGTTCCTGTTCCAATGAGTGCGCGTATGCCATTATTAACAACTACCCAATTAGCTCCGCCGTTTGTTGTTTTAATTACAGTGTTACTTCGGCCAACTGCATAGCCGATGTTATCATTAAAAAATTGAACTTTTTTTATTCCGTTTCCCTGTGGAATGGGATTGAGCCACTGCCATCCTGACTGGGAATACAAATCTGACGAAATTAAAAAAATAACTGCGAGAAAAAAGAAATTTACTTTTTTCATAGCCTATTATTTTATTTTATTAAAATCATTTTTCTTGTTTCTTTAAACTCCCCTGCGTTCAGAGTATAAAAATAAATCCCGCTCGGCAGATTGAACTCCGTTGAATTAAAATCAACTGAATAGCTGCCTGCATTTTGTTTTTCGTTTACGAGTGCTGCGACTTCCTTCCCGAGTAAATCAAAAACTTTTAATGTTATAAACCCGGCAACTGATAGTTGATAACGGATAACTGTGCTTGGGTTGAAGGGGTTGGGATAGTTTTGATGAAGAGAAAAATTATCAGTAATTTCATTTGAAGTTATGCCATAAACTGACGAAATAATTTCTCCACCGTCTGTAGTTCTTAAAATTGCTCCGCCGTTACCTCCAATTAAAAATCCTGTAAGATTATTTATATACTGAATATCTTTTATAGTTTGAACTTTAGTTTCATAAACTGTCCAATTGACCCCATTATTTGTAGATTTATAACTTCCTAGATAGATAATAGAATTCGGTAAAATTTTTATTTCTGTACCATCACTGTAATTTAATATTGGAAACCAGTTTAATCCTCCATTTAATGTTTTATAAACTGCTCCCCCTAAATTTCTATAACCGATATCACTTGAAATAAATTTTACACTCCCTGCTACAGTATTTAAATTGGTTTCGTAATAAATTGAGTTCCAATTATCACCGCTATTTGTTGATTTGTATATCATATAATATGAAGGATTACCTGGAGAATAAGACCATTTATAATTATAAAAATATCCAGTTGTTGAATTAATAAAGTGAATAGAATTAATAATATTACTTCCTGTTTCAAAAACGTTTTTCCAATTTAATCCTGCATTTGTAGTTTTATAAATATATGTTTCAGAGCCAGCAAAACCAATATTACTATCAATAAAATATATTGAATAAATTGTCCTTGGATCGGGATGTGGGAATGGCAATGATATTGTATCCCAGCTGTTTCCAGAATTTGTTGTTTTATATAATTTACTCTTCTCGGAACCTATGTATCCTGTCTGAGAATTTATAAAAAAAGAAGAAGTAAGGTTATTGTATCCTATATTTGATCTAACCCAGTTCAGTCCCTGATTTGTGGATTTCAAAAAAATTCCGGCAGCACCAGTGATGTATCCTGTCGTACTGTCTACAAATTTTAATGTGTTTAACCCCGCTAATTCACCTAACGATGAGTTTAAATAATTCCAATTTGAACCACTATTTGAAGTTTTGAATATACTTCCACCAAACCCTACAATAAATCCTAAGCCTGATTGCATTACATTTGCTGTTATTGCGGAATTATAATTTGCAACAACATCCCAATTTAAACCGTCGTTCGTTGTCTTATATGCTTTCAGATTCTGGGCATTTGCTATTGTTTTGGTTTCAAAAAGTACTCCGGTACCCTCATTAAAAAAATTAATATGATGATAATAATATGGTGTTATAAATTTTGGTATATTAAACCAATTTAACCCTGAATTAGTTGTTTTTAAAATCATCACATGACTAGGACCTCCAAAGAGTAAATTTTCGTAAAAAGCATAACCAACGTTAGTATTAAGGAATTGAATGTTTTTTATCTGAAATAAACTATCTCTTTTATAACAAACATTCCAATTTAAACCTTGATTTGTTGTCCTAAGAATCCTTGTGGAATCACTAAAATAACTAAAAAAACCTGTTTGTGAATTAATAAAAAATAAATCAGCAGAAACTGTTCCTGCTCCTAAGGAATAGATAAGATTCCAATTATATCCACCATTTATAGTTTTATATATATCTCCATGAGCTGAAAAAAAACCGGTATCTGAATTTATGAACGACAGAATATTCAAATCGGAATTATAGTTCATATCCGGAACATTTGGTAATTGAACCCAGTTCTCTCCGGAGTTAGTTGTCTTAAATAAATTTTGCTGAATATTTAAAACAAAAATAACCAGAGAATCTACAATACTTATATAAATTAATCTACCAGTTGCATTTCCAATATTTTTAACGTTCCAGTTTATACCACCATTGGTTGTTTTCATTACAGTGTTTTTTTCACCAATAGAAAATGCTGTGTTATTATTCACAAACTTCACATTGAAAAGATCATTTCCTTGCGGTAAAGGGTTCACCCACTGCCACCCGCTTTGCGCAAAAACATTTCCTGTAAGCAAACATAACGCCAATATAAAAATTAATTTTTTCATAATCCAAATTTTTATTTTACCAGCACCATCTTTCTTGTCTCTTTAAATTCCCCTGCGTTAAGAGTATAAAAATATATTCCGCTGGGGAGATTAAACTCTGCTGAATTAAAATCTACGGCATAGCTGCCTGCATTTTGTTTTTCGTTTACAAGCGCTGCAACTTCCTTTCCTAGTAAATCAAAAACTTTTAATGTTATAAACCCGGCAACTGATAGTTGATAACGGATAACTGTGCTTGGGTTGAAGGGATTGGGGTAGTTTTGATGCAGCAAAAATTTATCGGGAATTTCATTTGAGGCTATTCCATAAACTGACGAAATAATTTCCCCGCCATCAGTAGTTTTCAAAATCCCCGCACCGTTTCCTCCTGCAATAAAGCCCGTTAACTCGTTTAGATATTGTATAGAATTTATACTTTGAGCTTTGGTATTATAGAATGTCCAGTTAGTTCCTCCGTTTGTTGTTTTATAGCTTCCGACATAAACAGTATTCGGAGCTAAAGTTCTAATTTCTCTTGCATCTCCTGTATTTAAAACAGCAAACCAGTTCAAGCCCCCGTTTGTTGTTTTTTGGATATTTCCTCTGTTAATGTAACCTGTGTTTTCTGAAACAAATTTGAGAGAAAGTGAAGGTGCTGAAATAAATCCCAAACTGTTCCATGTTTCTCCAGTGTTGGTTGTTTTATAAATTTCAGTTGAACCCGGTCCCGGAATTGGATATCCAGAATAAAAATTATTCAGAACAAATCCGGTGGTGGAATTGACAAAATGAACATCAAAATTTTTTGTTGGCGCGCTGTGGCCAATCCCTGTGGTGCTCCAATTTAATCCGCCATTTGTAGTTTTAAAAACATAACTTCCGCCGTCTGTAACAAAACCTGTATTTGCATCAATGAAATAAATTGAGGTAATTGCACTATAAAAATTGTATGGAATAGTGTCCCACTGCATACCACCCGTAGTAGTTTTAAATAAATTAACCGTAGATATGCCTGAACCGCCAACATAACCGGTTAACGTATTTATAAAATTTGCAAAAGTTAATTTATAATTGCCAATGTTTTGCAAAGACCAGTTTAGCCCTGTATCGGTTGTTTTGAACACAGCTCCGCTTTCTCCCACTACGTAGCCTATTTGAGAATTTATGAAGTCCACATAATTTGATTTTCCTATACATCCGAATTGTGAAGTTATGCAAGACCAGTTGTAACCATAGTTGGTTGTTTTCACTATATAACCTCCGGGACCTACACCGTATCCGATATCAGGCTGCGGAAAACTGAAGTTCAGTGCACTTCCGTATATTCCTAAATTTATCCAGTTTGCTCCATCGTTTGTAGTTCTAAAAGCCTGCCTTTGCTGCACAGCCAAATTCCACGTATTCTCTATTATAAATCCGGTACAATCATTTGTAAAATTGACATAATAATCAGTATATGTCGAAGCGTTTGGTGTATAGGTTGGCAGAGCATCCCAGTTTAATCCTCCGTTTGTTGTCTTGTAAAAAAACATAGTTGAAGTTGCGTAAGATAAGTATCCTGTCATTTCATTTAAAAATTTAAAACAATTAAGTGAGTATGGTAATTGAAAACAAGGTGTCCAGGTTACGCCTTGATTTGTTGTTCTGAATAATTGTAACGGATTTCCTGAAGTTTTAAACCCCGTTTGCTCTGAACTAAAATAGATATAAACTCCCTGATTATTTAAATCTTTTTTCCAATTATATCCACCGTTAGTTGTCTTATAAAGATTTCCATCAGAATTGACACAAAATCCGGTATTAGCATTTACAAAAGCACAGTTATTAATTGAGAGAATAGAATCAGATACAAGAAACCAATTATCTCCTCCGTTAGTGGTTTTATAGATGTAATCCTTATATATAGATTGACTATGAATATTTCCTACCAAATAAGCTACAAAGTTATCAATCGGATAAACTGACTGAAACCATATTGACTTATTCTCTATGTTTTGTATTTTCCAATTTTGCCCTCCATTGGAAGTTCTCATAATTGTTCCCAAGCCGCCTAAAACAAAACCCGTGTTTGCATTTAGAAAAGAGCAGGATGATAAATCATTTCCTTGCGGTAAAGGATTTACCCACTGCCACCCGACCTGTGCAAAAATATTTTGCGAAGCAATCAAAACTAAAATTATAATTATAAATTTTCTCATAACAATTTTTTTATTTTACCAGAACCATCTTCTTTGTCTCTTTAAACTCCCCTGCGTTAAGAGTATAAAAATATATTCCGCTGGGAAGATTGAACTCCGTTGAATTAAAATCTACTGCATAGGTTCCCGCATTTTGTTTTTCATTTACAAGCGCTGCAACTTCCTTTCCTAGTAAATCAAAAACTTTTAATGTTATAAACCCGGCAACTGATAGTTGATAACGGATAACTGTGCTTGGGTTGAAGGGGTTGGGATAGTTTTGGTGAAGAGAAAAATTATCAGTAATTTCATTTGAAGTTATGCCATAAACTGACGATATAATTTCTCCACCATCTGTAGTTCTCAAAATTCCTCCGCTATTTCCGCAAATAATTATTCCTGTGGTTTGATTAATATAGTGAATTCCTGAAATAGATTGCGCTTTTGTATTATATAAAGTCCAATTCAATCCTGCATTCGTAGATTTATAGCTTCCTGTATAAACCGTATTCATATCCAATACGTCTATACCTCCTTGATCATTTGTATTTAGCACTTCTGCCCAGTTTACTCCTCCATTAGTTGTCTTTAAAATCTTGTTAGCATTCATGTAACCTGTATTTGCATTAATAAATTTAAGACCGGTTGCCTGAACATTATTAAAAAATGATGAAATTAATGACCAGGTTTCACCTTGGTTAGTAGTTTTATAAATGTAAGTATAACGCTGCGGAGGAAATCCGGTGGGATTATAATAATATTGATACAAAAATCCCGTAAGTGAATCTGTGAATTGAAGTGAATTCATACTTCCGTAAATAATTGTAAATGGAATAAGAGTCCAACTTATACCTGCATTAGTAGTTTTGCTCACAGCATTTGAATAACTGTTTGCAAAAAAACCAACGTGTTCATTTACAAAATAAATAGACGTTATGGGGTTTGCAGAAGTGTAAGTGGCTAAAGTATCCCAGGAGTTTCCACCATTTGTAGTTTTATACATCTTATTGCTATCAGCTCCTATATATCCCGTATTTGAGTTTAGAAAATAAGAAGATGTTAAATTTTTATGACCAATCTGAGATGAACTCCAGTTCTCACCGGAATTAGAAGTTTTTAAAATTATACCCTCTGAGCCGGTTATGTATCCTGTATTATTATTTGGAAAGGATAAGGTATTAAAACTAAATACATCACCTATAAGAGAATTTATACAAGTCCAATTATTACCAAAGTCAGTTGATTTATAAATGTATCCTCCAAATCCTACTGCATATCCAATAGCCGGTTGGGGGAAGTTAATGGCAGTTGCTCTTCCATAGATCCCCGCGTCACTCCAGTTTACACCATCATTTGTTGTTTTATAGAAATTATTTTTAGCAAAAGTTGGAACAATATCCACACCCATTAATATCCCTGAACCGTCATCGGAGAAAAAGACCCGATTATAACTATTACTAGTTATAGAATGCGAAACTAAATTCCAGTTCGACCCTTGATTTGTAGTTTTCAATATATTGATATAGTGAGGTCCTCCCATATCTGAATACTCATAAAATGCATATCCTTTAGATGAATTAATGAACTGAATATTTTTTATACGTGAAAAATTGTTGGTTTGATAACATATAGACCAATTTAAACCCTGATTGGTTGTTTTAAAGATTTTATAAACCGGACCGTTTTCATATGTGCTAATATAACCTTCTTGATTAGAAGTAAAATAAATATCATCAAGATCGGGATTCCCTTCTAAAGTAGAAATTACTACCCACGAAAAACCACCATTAGTTGTTTTATAAGTTTGACCATTATTAATCATAATCCCGGTATTTGTGTCTAAAAAAGAGAAAACTCTACCATTTGACAAAAAATTTATATCCGGCATGTCAGGCAAATTTATCCAATTTTCACCACCATCTGTTGTTTTAAAAGCTTTACTTTCACCGGTTGCTACATAAACCACTAAAGAATCTACTGCGCATAAATAACTTAATCTATTAAAACTAATAGATGTAGGGATTTGATACACTTTCCAGCTTAATCCTCCATTTGTAGTTTTAACAACGGTAGCTTTTTCCCCTACGGCATAACCAGTATTAGCATTTACAAATTGTACATCGTATAAATCATTACCTTGAGGAGCTGGGTTTTGCCACTGCCACCCGGATTGCGCAAAAATATTTTGCGATAAAAACAAAATTATTATTACAGCGATAAACCTTTTCATATCGAAATTATTAATTACTCGTTATTAATTTTTATTTTACCAAAACCATCTTTCTCGTTTGTTTAAACTCCCCTGCATTCAGAGTATAAAAATAAATTCCGCTTGGGAGATTGAACTCCGAAGAATTAAAATCCACTGCATAGCTGCCTGCATTTTGTTTTTCGTTAACGAGTGTTGCTACTTCTTTTCCCAGCAAATCAAAAATTCTTAATGTAGTAAACCCGGCAACTGACAACTGATAACGGATAACTGTACTTGGGTTGAACGGGTTGGGATAGTTTTGGTGTAATGAAAATTCAGAAGGAATATTTGAAGATATAAATTGAACGGACACAGTATTTGTATCTCCATATACTACTCCATTTATTTTACACCCGATAAGAGTAGTGGTGACGTTCCCGCCTATACCGTGTAAACCGCTGAAAGTATTGACAGTCACAACAAGACCAAATCCTGCATCATAAATTCTATCCAGAGTAGAGGAAAAAAGGCCGGGAACCCCTCCGGAAGCAAAAAGATGCCGCGACTCGTTGCTTTGGTTAAACAGTGTATGGTTTTCATTACTTGTACAATGGATGGTTGAAGTACCGCATTTATTCACACTATCTCCGGAAGAGACACAAAGACTATCGAATAATATTTCCCGATAATAATTCGGACAGGAATTTGCCGAATCGAATGTAAATAAATTTCCGGTAAGAGAATCAACTCTCCACCAACCGCTATAACCACTATAATTTGACATATAAAAATATCTGTGCGAGTTCATTACACTATCTTTTAAAATCGGACAACTGTAATATGTAGTTATATTATGATATGGGAGATAACTGATATCAATATTTTTAAAATAGAAAATATTCCCAATTTTCAGAGGGAAAGTATTTGATATATTACATTGCGAGTAGATATTTTGTGATAAAAATAAAATTATCACCAAGATTAAAACTAATTTTTGCTTTCTCATGGCTGTATTGTTTTAGTTTTAGGATTCATTTCTTTATTTAATTAAAATCATCTTCTTTGTTTCTTTAAACTCCCCTGCATTCAGAGTATAAAAATAAATTCCGCTGGGGAGATTAAACTCTGATGAATTAAAATCTACTGCATAACTGCCTGCATTTTGTTTTTGGTTTACAAGCATAGCAACTTCCTTCCCGAGTAAATCAAAAACTTTGAGAGTTGTAAATCCGGCTACTGACAACTGATAAAGGATAACTGTACTTGGGTTGAAAGGGTTGGGATAGTTTTGGGAAAGAGAAAAATGATCCGATACATTAGAGTTAATGTAAGTAATACCTGTAATTCCTCCTCCATCTGTAGTTTTGAATATGAAAGCAAAATGATTAGACATATTAGGTCCTCCCCCAACTATAAATCCCGTATTGTTATTAATAAATTGTGCAGATTTAAAGTAAATTGGATTAATTGTATTTAAATTCTGTGCATACCAATTTATTCCGCCATCTGGTGAAGCAAAACCGGGAATATAAATTTTATTATATTGAACTATCTCAATAAAATTAAACTGCTGTGAATTATAATAAATAGGAAACCAATTTACACCTGAGTTTGTGGTTTTTAAAATGCCACTGTATAAAGTAGAGGCAAACCCAGTATTCTCATTGATGAATTTCATTTGACTAAAATAAATATTACTAAGATAGGATATATTACTCCATGAATTACCGCCGTCTATAGTTTTATAAACAATTGTTTGATATGTTGAAAACGGAATGAATATCTCACTCGGTGAGGCCATATATCCAACTAACGAATCAGTAAATATTATTGAATGATTTTTAGAGCCAACATAAAAAGCGTTTAAAACTAAATTCCAACTATTTCCTCCATTAGATGATTTATAAATACTTTCATTGCAGCAAACAAAAACTGTGTTAGAATCTTTAAATTTAATAAATCTAATTGTGTTTGGAAAAGTGTAAATTGAGTCCCAGGATAAACCTCCATCCGATGTTCTGATTAATGAAGCTATATTACTACCTACAGAAAGTCCCTTATATTTATTTAAGAATTCTGCTGTTGAAAAATTGTTGTTTATGAAGTCGTGTCTTACCCAGTTTATACCAGAATTAGTTGTTTTGAATAATCCCCCCGGGCGAAATGCATACCCGTTAACAGAATCTGGGAATACAATTTTTGTAAATTCGCTCAAGCTATCATTACGATACTGAACGAACCATCCGCTCTGCGCAAAAATATTTTGCGCTGCAAACAAAACCATCAGAACAATAATCAATTTTTTCATAATCTTTGATTTATTTTACCATTACCATTTTCTTTGTCTCTTTAAATTCCCCTGCATTCAGAGTATAAAAATATATTCCGCTGGGAAGATTAAACTCCGATGAATTAAAATTCACTACATAGCTTCCTGCGTTTTGCTTTTCGTTTACAAGAGCTGCAACTTCCTTCCCAAGTAAATCAAAAACTTTCAAGCTTATAAATCCGGATGATTTTATCTCGTAATTTATTTTTGTAGTCGGGTTGAACGGATTGGGATAATTCTGCTCAAGTACATAATTTATATTTTCCTGCGCCGATGAAATATCATTTATCACATCAACTGCCCATGATTCCACCAATGCCGTTTTACCGTTTATCTTCTGTTCCCACAATGCACGCATTTTATAAGTAGGACCGGTAAACAGCGGAGTGCTGATATCAAATTTCTGAACTCCGGTAGTATCTGAAATATATATTTGCCTTACCTGATTATTTTGCGTAACGGCATATCTCCTGCAAAGACTTATGAATGTAGAGTCATTTCTTTTTGTAATGCATCCAAAAGCGCTGAAGTATGTGAGCGTTAAAGCATCAGTTATAAACGGCATAAAAACACCTTTACCAAAGCTGTTAAAACCCTGAATATAAGTAGTAATATTTGAACCAACTGTTCCGCCGGACATAACCGGTACAATAGAATTATTGTAATTTATAAGATAATATGGATATGAATCGACACTGAATGATGTCCTGATTTTATGAGGTCTTGTTAACAAATTAATCTCATACCCTGACTGCCATGTATAACCTGTTGCTGCTGTAGTATTAAAATTTCGGATTCGTACCTTAGAGTTAACGGCATTAATCATTTTATGAAATACTACAGAGAAAGGACTTCCGCCTGATTCCAGAACAGGATAGTAACATGATTCTGAAATTGTATCCGTAACATTTATCTCAGAATCCCATTGCTGAGTTGCTTTTATATACTTGTTTAAAAATATATCGGAGTTTCTGTTGAACGCTACCAGAACAAAATCAGATAAATTTAAGACTGCGGGCTGTTCTTCGTTACTGACAGTATTGGGAGTGTAAATTTGAGGAGACAACCAGCTTGTTCCGTTGTAGATAGAATAATTTAAATCCCAGTTCCCATTTTTATTTGTTTGCCAGATAAGAAAATCATTATATATTGCAGGATTTATATTTTGTTCAGTTGTTGAATTTGTAATTACAACTTCTTCTGCGTATCCTGTAAACGAAGCCTTTCTTACAATTATATCGCTTGCTCCGTTTGATTTATATCTTTCATAAACAAGCCATGAAGATGTTGATGAGGGACCCGTATTTCTCTTACTTTCAAAAACAGGATTTTTATAATCATAATCCGCTGAAGAGATCAGTGTTCTTACGGTATCGAAATTTGCTAACTGAGCAAATATATTTTGAGATGAAATTGAAAATAAAAATAGAATGGAAATTACTAAAACTGCTTTTAAAGGAAGTACTAAGCTTCTCATAGCTTACCTCCGGTTTGAAGTTTAGAAGTGTATTTCTAATAAAACTTAATACTAAATATAACAAAAATCAAGGGCGATTTTGCTTTTAAATCTTAAATTAATAACTAAAAATTGTAAAGTTACCAGCTTTCATGTTTTTAGTACATAACAACAGTGACTATTTTATCAACTTTTTTTCACCCTGATATTTTTTTCATAAACTTGTCTTTAAATATTATCTGAAATAAAATTTTCAGATTTACACTTAAAAGCAAAAAAAAATCGCAAAGCAATTGCTGCCCTGCGATTTTTTTTTATACGAATAAATACTAATATTCTATTTTACTAATATCATTTTTCTTGTCTCACTGAAATCATTTGTTTTCAGTGTATAAAAATATACTCCACTGTTAAGCTCGGTTGCATTAAAATTAACTTCATAAGTTCCTGCAGAAAGATTTTCGTTAATCAAAGTTCTTACTTCTCTTCCTCTTATATCATAAATTTTTAAAGATGCGAACGAAGAATTTTTTATATCAAAATTTATCTTTGTAGATGGATTGAACGGATTAGGATAGTTCTGCTTCAGTGCAAATCTTTCTGGAACCTGTGCGGAAGTCTGACCGACAAAAGTAAACCCGCCGTCAATTGTTCTGAAAGTATTTCCGCGTGAGCCGACTGCCCATCCTGTCATCTCATCGTAAAAATGTAAGCCGTATATTCCGTTAACAGAAGGAATAACCTGCTCTGCCCATGTTGCGCCGCCGTCAAGAGTTCTGAAAATTTTTCCGTTGTTGTAATCTACTCCGATGCAATATCCAACCTGCTCGCTCACAAATCTGATTCCAAAAAATACAGAACCGGGCTGCGCAGTTACATAGTAGCTGTTCCACGTTGCTCCGCCGTCTGTTGTTTTTATTACATCAGGGAAGTTAGGAATCCATCCTGTGTTTTCATTGATAAATGAAATGTCCCTGTTGCTTCCAGGTACAGATGACTGTACCCATGTTAATCCTGCATCGGTTGTTTTGTATAAATTATCCTGTCCTGTTACCCATCCTGTCTGACTGTTTATGAAACAGAAGCGGTTAAAATCCGAGCTTGCAGTTTTTACTACCTGCCATGTATTTCCGCCGTCGCCTGTTCTGTGAAGCTTGCCGTCAATTCCTGCTGCAAAACAAATCTGAGCACTGAGAGCATAGCATCTGTTTATTATTCCGGTTCCGTCAACTGACTGGTTTATCCATGTAGCGCCGCCGTCAGTTGTCTTTTTAAAGTTGTTTACATCGGCAGCTATCCAGCCTGTATTTGCATTTACAAAATGAACTGCATTGAAGTAAGCAGTTGAACCTGTTGGAACTGCCGTCCAGTTTGCGCCTCCGTCAATTGATTTTATCAATGCTCCATTACCGCCGCAAGCCCATCCTGTTAACGGATTTAAAAATCTAACTTCATTCAAATCCTGCATGGTAGAAGCAGTTCTGGCATAAATCCAGTTTGATGCATAAAGCTCACCGCCTGTTGTGGTTTTATAAACCATACCGCCGTTGCCGACTGCATAGCCTGTCAGCGTATTAGTAAACTCCAAACCGTAGAATCCGAATGAAGGGTAAGCTTTTTGTTTAGTCCATGTTGCGCCGCCGTTAACTGTCTTATAAATTCTTCCTTTGTAGTAATAATTTGAAGAGCCTATTATATAACCTGTCTGAGAATTTAAAAATCTTACTCCGTCAAAAACATTTCCGGAATCGGCAACTGCAAATGTCTGCCATGTATCTCCTCCGTCAGTTGTTCTTCTTACATTAGGATAACTTACAACCCAGCCAGTATTAGCAGTGATGAAACTTAAATCTCTGTTTGGACCTGTTAAAGAAAACTGAGTCCATGTATCTCCGCAGTTTGTAGTTTTCATTACGTAGTTAGTTCCTGATATCCATCCGGTCTGATTATTTATGAAGCTGAATCTGTTGTAATCTGAATTTGCAGAATGAATCACTGTCCATGTTGTTCCGCCGTCAATCGTGCGGTAAAGCTTTCCCTGTGCTCCTGCAGCAAAACAGATTTGGTCAGTAAGCGCATAACATCTGTTTAGAATTCCTGTACCGGATACAACCTGATTTACCCAGGTATCGCCTCCGTCGGTAGTCTTCTTAAAATTATTTACATCGGCAGCAATCCATCCTGTCAGCGCATTCACAAACTGAACGGCATTAAAATATGCGGATGAACCTGTAGGAACAACAGACCACGTAGCGCCTCCGTTAACGGTTCTTATTACTGCACCTGTACCTCCGCAAGCCCACCCTGTCTGTGAGTTAAGGAACTTGACTTCATTTAAATCCTGCGCAGTTACATTCTGAGAAATTCTATTCCAACCCGGCTGTGAGTAAAGGGAGTTTACAAACAGAAATAACACCTGAATTAAAATAAGTGAGAAAAATTTTGTTTTCATAGCTGTGAATTAATTTACTGAAAGAGTGACTGAAAAAAAATTGGTAAAAAAAATTCAGATTAAAAAATGGGAATAGGTTTTATAAAAACTAAAATATATTTCTTTACAGGGAAAGCAAAGAGTTACAATATTATCTTTTAATTTCTCTTTTGAGGAATGTTTAATATGATAAAATTAAGATTTAAAAAAATAAAAAGAAAGTATTTTATTATCCTTTTGGTAAGTAAAATAAGTTAAAGTAGTTTTTTAAATTTGCAAACATGTTATTTATTTTAAGAAAATGTTACAATAAAATTTAAAGAAAATTTTCAGTATTAATACGGAAAAAGCTTTCAGGTATTTACCCAACTAATTGTTTTGAATTTATCGTTTTTAAGTTTTAAATTGATTTATAGTGAGTGGTTGTAACCAAGTTAGGTAAGAACTTGCGTTGTTCAAATTGAGTTTAATTTCGAGGTTCTGAAAATTCGATAATTAAAACTTCTCTATAGGCAAGTGTATGTTAATCTAAAATTGGTTTTTTTTGAATACTCATGAAGTCAAACAAAACGACAGATATAGAGCAGTTCGTTATCAATACAGCAAGAGAGAAAAGAATGCAGAAAAGCATTTCACAAAGTGAATTAGCCCATCTGCTGAATGTATCACCGGGTTTTATCGGAAAGGTCGAAAGCTCTAACTATACGAGCAAGTACAACCTGAATCATATAAATAAGTTAGCGGATATTTTTAAATGCTCTCCGCGGGCTTTTTTACCGGAGACATCAATTTCAAGCTAGCTGTTGCTTACCGCGATAGTACTTTCATAAAAAGGATTTAGGGGGAGTAAATCCTAAAATATAAAATAAATTATTTGTTCATCTTTCGATAGGCACAGTCGGAAATGAGAAGGCATTACTTTGCCTAAAAATTTTCATTAACTATCTGCTTATCATTATGTATGAACTGAAAATCATTTCAGCATATCAAAGAGGGAAATTAAACTCCGAATATATTCTTATTGAAGTCCTTCGTGATACCAATTTGCATAACTACATCCTGTTCGATTCCTCTTATACAGAATTTCACTCTGCATCGAATGAATTTAAGCACACTTACTGGTTCCCCTACTGCGAGGTAAGGGAGGGAGACTACGTCTATCTCTACTCAGGCATGGGAGAGAACCGTAAGTCATATGATAACGCCTTAGATTACACTGAATATTTATTTTACTGGGGAAGACAGGAAAGTGCATGGGATCGCGGCATGGAAACTGCTTTTCTTTTTAGAATAAATCTTCCGCCTCAGATTTGCAACATTGAACGCAACATCGAGCCGGAGGTAAGAAAGCTGGCGTAATCTAATTAATAATTAATAATGAGTAATTAATAATTCTAAATTTGTAATAGAAAATTTAAAAAGGGAAAAATATTAATTATCCAGAATTGTAAAACGGCAGTAGAAAAATTGAGAAGGAAAATATTATTCTTTATCCATAATTGTAAATCGGAGTTAGAAAATTTTGAAAGGAAAAAAATTATTCATTATTAATTATTAATTATAAGAACTTGCTCGTAATCGGCAGTGGTTTGCCAGGGGAAAAATCCGCTGCCGGAGCTTTTATCTAATTAATAATTCTAAATCGGTAGTAGAAAATTTGAAAAGGAAATTATTATTTGTTATTCATAATTGTAAAACGGTAGTAGAAAAATTGAGAAGGGAAATATTATTCATTAACCATAATCATAAATTGGAGTTAGAAGATTTTGAAACGAAAAAAATTATTCATTATTAATTACTAATTATTAATTATAAGAACTTGCTCGTAATCGGCAGTGGTTTGCCAGGGGAAAAATCCGCTGCCGGAGCATTTATCTAATGAATAATTAATAATGTGTAATGAATAATTTTAAATCTGTGATAGAAAAATTTGAAAGAATAAAAATTATTCATTATTAATTACTAATTATTAACTATAAGAAGGTGATAGAAAATTTGGAGGGAAAAAATTATTCATTATTAATTATTAATTATTAATTATAAGAATGGTAACTTTTGCGATTTTAAGCTAAAATTAGTATAAATATATTTTAATTTTTTTTTAAATTAAACCACCCCTAATGGTTAAATGCATCCTCTCACTGTGGGAGAAATCGAATAAAAAACATAATTTAACGAGGTCAGAAACTCCGTATACCTGCTTTACATAATACGGAGGCCCCCGCTCTCCCTTATTTCCATATACTGCTTAAAAAGGGAGAGCATTTTTTTAATATGTCTCGTAGCTATAACTTCCTTTCCTCACTCCCTCAGAGTAAGTGCTTTGGTAACCTGTTTCCTTTATCAAGCCGTTATCGAAGTACTCAAAAGTTTTCTTCGAGGAAAAAGTTTCTTTGCCCGTCTTGCAGTCCTTATCATAATCTTCGTTGATAATTAAGTTAGCTCCGTCGTAAGTATATCGTGTTCCAAGAGCACTTTCATCGCCGGGTTTGCATCGAGTTTCTATAGAGATCAGCAGGTCGCCGCTGTAAGTCATTTTGTAATTCAGTTCCCCTGCGGGGTTGTTACTGCCCTTATTATAATAAGTAATCTTTACTGCATTACCCTGCGAATCGTTTTCATAGTAAGTAATATCTTCCTGGCTTCCCGATGCAACGGATTTTATCATAAAACCGTTATCGTCATAGGTAAATTCATTGGTAACTCCGTCACCTGTTTCATAGCCGAAGTATGATTCGCTTTCAAGCAATCCCTTTGAATTATATTTGAAAGTCGTGCTGTAAGATTCTTTACCGTTATCATAGTTTATAATCTCAGTCGGTCTTCCCTTCTTATCGTACTTGGATATAGTCTTGCTGCCGTCGCTGTAGATAATTGTTTCAGTCTTAACTTTGTTCTTTTTGTAAACAGCATATTGCTTTTCAAGGTCATACCTTGACTGCGAATAAGCTTGAGCTGTAAAAAATACGATTAAAAGTCCAATGAGAGAGAGTTGTTTCATATATTTTTAAGATTTAAAATTGAAATTAAAAAAGTCGGGTTTTAGTCGGGTTTTTCTGCAAAATAAAATCATGTAACTCATATCTCATAACTCATATCTCATAACTCATAACTAAAACCTCCGCAATTTACAATTTTCGGAAATACAATAAAATGAACTCTTCCCTATTAGTATTTATAGGGAATTTTAAAAATGAATTGTAAAAAATTAATTTATATTTTAGTTTATGTGCATTGTATAAATTTCCCTTAATTTATTAACCATATGAAAAGAATTACTTTTTTGTTAAGCAGTATTATAATTTTTTGTTCTGTATCACTTTATTCTCAGGATTTAAAAGTCACACAGGAATATGATAAATTTGATAAAGCAAATAAAATCACTTTAAAAACAATGCTGAGCTTTGATGAAAATGAGTCAGCAGGATTTATGGAGGCAAATAATCTTTTCCTTAACCCATATTTGATTATAGGAGAAACTGATACAACTCTTACTATGAATATGAGATATGCCAGCACTAAGCTGAAGCAGTTCTTAATGGTAAAACAATATGATAAAGCTAAGCTTTTAATTGATAATAAGCCTTTTGAAGTCGTTGCTCTTACTGCATCCGATACAGCATCAGGAGATATTGTGCTGGAAAATATAACTTATACTTTTCCTAAAGAACTGGCACAGGCAGTAAGCACTTGCAAATCTTTTGAAATGAAAATTAAAGGCAGTAAAAACACAAGCAGCGGCAAGATGGATGATGACGACCTTGCAATCCTCAGAAAATTTCTTAAAAAATACTACATAAAATAGTTTTAGGCAAAAAACTGAATTGAATTAGACGCTTAAAAAAGGTAAATTGTATAACATGGCGGATATAGCTCAGTAGGTAGAGCGTCAGATTGTGGCTCTGAATGTCACGGGTTCGAGCCCCGTTATTCGCCCACCACTTAGACCTGTCAGGTTTTTAATCCTGACAGGTCTTTTTTTTGCTGTTTAACTATTTTATTTGCCGTTGTTGATCTAGCGACCAACAACTAAACCGTGTGACTGTTGGTCGGGAGACCAACAGCGGCGTGAGGAATGTCTGACCTTGTCCTCCCCCTTAACAAGAGCTTGTCCCGCACTTGATGCGGGAGAGAGGTAGAGGGGGTTTAATGTTTCTAGTAAATCAAGTTACTCGTTAAACCACCCCTAACCCCTCCTTAGTAAGGAGGGGAACTTAAGCACAAAAAAACCTGATTCCACTTTCGCAAAATCAGACAGCATAACCCCCTCCTTCTCAAGGAGGGGGAAGGGGGTGGTTATCAATAAAAAAAGACCTGACAGGATTGAAAACCTGTCAGGTCCGATGAGCTTACTTTATACTTTATACTTTATACTTTATACTTGCTACCTTCTACTTAATCAGCACCATACTCTTCACCTCCGAAAAATTCTGTCCCGAAAGTTTATAATAATAAACTCCCGATGAGTAAGCCGATGCATTCCACTCAACTTCATAATATCCTGCATTAAGATTTTGGTTTACAATCTGTGATACAAGCTTACCTGTCAAATCATAAACTGAAACGTTCACTGCCTGATTGCTCAGCGAAGCAGGAACATTGAATCTTATCTTCGTAACAGGATTAAACGGATTTGGATAATTCTGCATCAGCGCAAACTTATCCGGTATCTGTGCTCCCGGCAGCTCGGTAATACCGACTGTCTCCGATGAAATCGCAATTCCGTTTATACCGGAAAAATTCGTCGTGCCGATAACAGTTCCTGCACCGGTTGTTGTATCAATAGAAACAAGCTTGCCGGTCTGGTTCGCAACTCCCGATATTCCCATTAACCTTCCCAGATGATTAAATGCTATCGAGGCAGTGAACGGCTGATTGACAGTCGCCACCAAAGTTGCTGCGCCGTTTGTTTTGTTTATTCTGTAAAGCTGCGAAGAAAGATTTATTCCCCATAGCTGTCCCGTAAGCGGATTGAAAGCAATAGAATATAAATTTGTAATGCCTGTATTTCCTACAGGGATTGTATCACCTGTTGCTGTATTTACTTTATAAATTTTTCCGTCAACTTCAGCTGCATATAAGTCATCGTTACTATCAAACGAAATACCTCTTACATTTTGCAGTTTCATTCCTGTCCTTATGTATCCGTCCCCTGCAGTGGAGTTGAGTCTTACCAGTGAAGTATTCTGATAAACTGCATACAATTGTTTATTGGAAGGTCTTATTGAAACTCCGTCAAGACTTCCGAACGACGTTGCGCCGATTACAAACGCTCCGCCGGTGTTTCTGTTTATATTCAGCAATTGCCCTGCTGACTGCGTACCCGTAACTCCGTATATCACTCCCGCCACTGCAGGATTTATAACATAAGCTTTTCCCTTCAGATAAAATTTTCTTGAAGGATTATTGGGGTCGTTAGATGAAATTTTTAATGTATCAATTATTGAACCCGTTGATGTCGGCTTGTAAATATACTTTACAACAAGAGAATCATTGAATTTAATCTTAACAGGATAAGTAAAATTTGATGCAAGCTGAAACTGCGCGCTGTTGTTTACAAGATTTGTAATGCGAAGCGTATCGCTTCCGAAATTATAAATATTAAATTTCATAGTATCGCTTACAGTCTGCACTTCCCTTGTTCCAAAGTTAAGCGAATCTACATAGGTAAAAATGCTTGGTGTCTGATACGGAAGAAGTCTCACCTGCCCCATCATTACTGCCCACGTATGCGCAGGGAACTCAGTGTACTCAGTCATCATCCATACGCTGTTCTGGTCAACAGGGTCAAGCCACATACCCATATAATCGCCCCATCTATTTCTTCCTGAGCCGAATGTCTTCACATAGTTTGCCTTCCCTTCCTGCAATGTTCTGCTTCCTATAAGAGTGTTAATCGGGTCTGTGTTCAATCGTGATGTATAAAATGCGCCGACGTATTCATTAACGCTTGAGCGCGAGTATGTTATACCGACGTTCATATCTTTATCAACTGTGATTGCAGGATAAAAATACCAGTAGCCGTCAACTCCCATAGCGCCGTCTTCAACGGCTGTATTAGTTGTTGTATTTATTTTTGTGTAATTGACTGCAGAGTATGCGCCGCCTGTTCCGCTTTTAACAGCGTGAGTCAGCCATAAAAATCCGTTCCTGTATTTCGGTTCATTGGATAAATTCGTTCCTCCTGTTTCAAGTAATGGGTCTCCGCCGCCAAGCTGATTTGCTCCCGCAGGTGACTGATACGAAGTAACAGGCACATTGACTGCGGTCATCGTTGGATTTGTAGTTGCGTTTGCAATCTTATATAAAACAAAAAATGTTCCCGGACTGTAAGGTGATGCAGCTGTTAAATAATATTCCGATGAAGTGCTGTACATTACAGTCGGTCTTACCCCGAATGTGCGTGAGTTTAAATTGTTCGGTTCGCGGATATCCCAGAAGTCCGTCCATGTTACTTGTCCCGGAGTTGCTGTGTACAGCTGTGATTTTTTTAATATGCGAATCTTCGAACCCTGAAAACCTCCGCCAAACTGAAATTGATTTGAAGTGAGATAAACTGCCTGGTCATCGAATCCCACTCCCTGATAATCACCCCAGTTATTTACTGTGGTAGAGCCCGTTGTGTTAGATGGGAATGCCCACTCGTTCCACTCGCCTATTGCAGAAGAATCTTTTGATACAGAGACGATGTAGTAAGAGCGTGTAGGTGAGTCCTGCTGATGCAGCCATACCATTATCCAGCGTTTTGCAAAGTGATCGTATGAAATTTTCGGGTCAAAAGCGCTTGCTCCCGGCAATGCAGCATTGCACCATATACTTGCGTTGATGGTAGTTAATACCGTGCCGTTCTTATCCCAGATTCTTATTCTGCCGTTATCGCAGCCGACTAAGTGCATAGGTCCCGCAGCAGCATAAGGGTCAGGTGGAATGTATCCGCCTGGATCCAAAAACGCCTGAAACTTTTTTAATAATACGGGCTCATCTGTTTGTCCCACTCTATCGCCCGATACATTTTTATCGGCAAATAAATTTGCTCCTTCGGGAGCGAGCGGCGCAGTTGTGTTGTAAGCCGATGGTAATGGTTGAAATTTTATTTTATTTCTTGGATTTCTTTTAACGAAGGGTGAGAGTTCATCTCCGCCTCTGTTCATAAGAAAGTTGTTGGTGTTTATGGTAACTCCGGTTGCAACAGAACCTGATGCAGGTCCCTGATACAATTGCCCGAAAGAAATACACGGCGCAAGGAGCAGGAAAAATAATATTATTCTCTTCATTAAAAATGAGGGTTTAGTCTGCAACAAAATAACTTTTTTAAAACTTTATTAATAGGGAGAGGAGAATGTAGAATGTAGAATGTAGAATGTAGAATTATGAATTATGAATTATGAATTATGAATTATGAGTTGTGAATTCTGCAGACAGTATAATAAGTGCTATAGTTCTTCCCCCTCCTTTTCAAGGAGGCTTGTCCCGCAGTTCTTTTGTAGGAGGTGCAGGGGGAGGTAAAAGAAACATGTGGCTGTGGTCAGGAGACCAACAGCGGCAGAAATAGAGAATGTTCTCCCCCTTAACAAGAGCTTGTCCCGCACTTGATGTGGGAGGGAGTTAGAGGGGGTTTAATGTGTAACAGGGAAATGCTTTAGGAATTATTACCTGAATTATTTTTTCTTCCCATTTACCGCCCCCTAAATCCCTCCCGCCTTTGGCGGGACAGGCTCTCCTTAGTAAGGAGGGGGACTTCAGTTTATACAGAATTTATAGTTGACGCAGTCTCACGACCAACAGCGGCGGAATGTAGAATTTGTATTATAAGCGAATACTGGATATATTGTTCCCCCTCCTTTTCAAGGAGGGGGTTAGGGGGTGGTTAAATTTTATTTATGACAAAGTTCAAATCAGAAGTTTGCGACCGATGAAATTAGTACTATTGTTCCCATCCTTACTAGGGGGGAGAACATTCTCTAACCATTTTATAATTCATAACTCATAATTTACAAAACCTCATACCCTATCGGCTTAAAGGAATAATTATTTGACATCTCTGCCGAGCAGGCAGTCATGCCGACTATCAGATCCATCTTTGCTTCAATAATAATATAATCCCCTGCCTTACTTTTTGGCGGAAGCACAGCAATTTTACCTGACTCGCCGTCAATGCTTACATTCATAAAAACATTAAAGCAAACCGGAATATCATCCGGCTCGATGCCGTACTCCTTCAGCGACTCTGATAAATTCCCGAAGCAGCCGCGGTGCGGATTTTTATCTCCGTAAATAATTCTGAATGTATCTGCGCTGCACGGAGTCAATAAAAAATCATGACGCCCGACTTTATCCTCAATAATCTCAAACATAATATTGCTTCTGTTGGAATAAAAAACATCTCCAGCAGTTAAAAATATTTTCTCTGCGTAATCGATTGTTCTCCCTGAGGAAAGATATTCTTTTTTATCATGGAGATTAAAACAGATGAAGTCCGAAACCTGCTCGCCTTTTATATCAGTAATTTTCAGCCGCTGACCTTTTTTCAGAGTGAACGCCGTTCCGCTTCTCGGTGGAATTGTATTCATTAATTTTTTGAAGGTACTTTATTTATATTAAACGGACATTTCCAGTCAGAATTATATTGCTTGCCGCTGTACTGATAAACTTCAGACTGCTCGCCGAAATCTTCAAGCATAGGATTTATCGAGCCGGAAAATTCCACATCGCGCTTTCTTACAATGTTTTTCATTTTAGCATAACGCTTATCTGCGCGCATTTTTTCAAACTGTGAATGAGGATTGAACACCAGTGCAGGATATTTGAATCTGCGCGCCAATCTGCTGCTGGCGGGATTTAAGCCAATCACAAAAAACGCTTCTTCTTTAATGCTGTAACTGAACTCAGGCGAAGACGGGTCTGCGCTAACTCGTTTATCATAATTGAAAATTTTTGAATCCATATTTGAAAGCATCTGCAGTTTCATCCACAGCATTTTATCGAACATCTCTTCAGTAATATCTTCAGGTTTTTTAAAAATAACAACTGCGCTGTGAAACTGTGTTTCAGCGGCGCGGTATTCATCAATAAAGTCGTATAAGAATTTTAAAATGTTGTGATTATCCTGCGGGCATGCCATGTGTCCCGAGACGTGAAATTTTATCTGCTCTTTATTAAGAGCAGCCCGCGCAGCTACGCAGGGGAATTCTTTAGTTTCTAAAAAAGATTTGAACTCATTGATGTAAAACTTGTTTGTTGGTTCTGTTAAAGTTGGAATTTCTTGTGTTTCTATCATCATTCGGAATTAATTCTATAAATTAAAGCGAGGCATTTTTACCTGCACAACTATATAGTTTTCAATTAATATGCCGGGATGCGTTTTATAAACCTTATAAAAATATGATAGTTAGCTTATTTATGGATTTCTGATTTTGACACGGATGTCAAAGCCGTGATATTTATGGGAGTGATGGCAGGCGATATTACACCTGCCTTAATAAGAGATACGGGATTTAATCTAAGACTTTACTTCACTAAAACCATTTTTTTTGTATCAATAAATTCCTGCGAGTGTATTGTGTAATAATAAACTCCGCTAGTCAGTTCAGATGCATTGAATTGTATTTTATAGCTTCCTTTTTGCTTATACTCATTTATTAAAACAGCAGACAGCTTTCCTGTTAAATCAAAAACTTTTATACTTACATTTCCGCTCTGTGGAACTGAAAACTCAATTGTGGTAACAGGATTAAAGGGATTAGGATAATTCTGCTTAAGCGTATAAGAAGTTGGCATCGCTTCAGAATTTTCTCCCGCAGATACAATTGTTGAAAGCGGTCTTCTCCATACACTGCTTGCATAAGTTGCCGCAAATAAATTTGTATTGGTAGCGCAAAGAACTGAAACGTAGGGAGCAGTTAATCCCTGGTCGTACTGAATCCAGTTAGCTCCGCTGTTAGAAGAATAAAAAACCCCTCCTCCGTTTGCCGCAATAAAAAGACTATCGCCGCGGACTGCAATTGTTCTTATATCTCTGTTAGAAATACTTCCGCTTACATCAGCCCATGAATCACCGTTGTTTGTTGTCATAAAAATTCCGTCAAAACTTGCAGCGAAAATTTTACTTGCAACATACTTTAAAGAGTAGATATAATAATTTGTAAGTCCCGAATTAATATCAACCCAGTTCTGCCCGTAATTTGTTGATCTGAAAATTCCTCCGCCCTGAGTGCCTGCAAAGAGAGTTCCGTTCTTGGATGTAAGAGTATTGATGTAAGGATTAAACAATCCTGTATTAGGCGGTGCAGTCCAGCTTGCGCCATTATTAGATGAGAAAAAAACAGAACCGCCGTAGCTTCCCGCTGCAAGTCTGTCACTCATTGTATGAATTACGCGGATATCAAGATTCGTAAGTCCCGCAGATGCCGGCAGCCAGTTTTCTCCTGCATTGGAAGAATAAAAAATTCCTGTATTGAACCCTGCCAGATATAGAAATCTATCATCTGCGCCAAGAGCAGATGTATAAAGATAATTAAGCCCGTTATTTTTTGTATTCCATGTAGAGCCGTTATCACTGCTCATATAAACGCCTGCGCCAAATGTAGCAGTGTAAATATTTCCTGAGTAAGAAATAATATCGCGGACATCGGTTACTCTTAAACCTGTATTGACTGGAGCCCAGCTTGCGCCGGCAGATGCTGAATAAAAAATTCCGCCCGCATGAGTTCCGCAGAATATCTGATTATTTTTTACCGCAAAGGAACGGATATCCTGATTATTGATTTGTGACTGCACCCAGCTTGCGCCGTTGTTCGATGAATAAAAAATTCCTATTCCCTGAAAACCCGCGAAGACAATTCCTGCAGTTGATGTAACTGTCAATGAATATGGGTAAGTAAGTCCGTTGTTTACTGAGCTCCAGCTATTGCCTGAATTAGTAGAACGGAAAATACCCTCGCCGTATGATGTTACAAAAATATTTGCGCCGTTTATTGTTATTGCCCTGATATCGATGCCAGCAAGTCCGGAGTTTATCATCTGCCAGCTTAAGCCGTCATTAGTTGAGCGGTAAATTCCTGAATCTCCGCTTGCAGCGTAAAGATTAGCGCCGTCGGATTTTATATCCCAAATTTTATTTATTAATGGTAAAGGACTCCATGTAAATCCGTTATTAGTAGATTTAAAAAGTCCGCCATTTGTACCTGCATAAAAATCTGTTCCTTTAAAAAATAATGTAAGAACACTTGGCTGAGTGAACCCGGTGATGACCTGGCTCCAAGATGCTCCGTCATTGGTAGATTGAAAAATTCCGCTTAAGTAAGTCCCTGCAAAGATGCTTGTGCCGTTTGATGCAAGCGACCAGATGTATAAATCTGTAAGTCCCGTATTTACGGCAGACCAGCTTGCGCCGTTATTTGTGGAGACATTGATACCTCCGCCCCATGAGCCCGCAAAAACTTTGGAGTCCTTTATAAGGAGCGCGTTTATAAAACCGCCTTCAGGACCGTTAGTCTGAATCCATTGAGAGTATAAAACTGTGTTTGAGAATAAAATTATTAAAGGAAGTGCGGTTAGGAGGAAAAATTTTTTCATAAAGCAGAAAAATTAAATTTCTTTTGAAAATTTAGTTTATGCCCGCTTTATTAAAAATACATTTTCACTAAAATATTTTTTTGTTTCAAGGGAAAAATGAGATTAGTGAAAATGACAAAAGATTTTTTACCTGTTCAATAAGTACATATACTGCACAGCAGAGAGGTATAGAAGGATGACCTGATTAAGAATGATAAAGCTTTTATCAGGATTTGGAACGTCTGTTAATTTTTTGAACATAAAAAAATACATTATCAGTATCAGCGGAGCAAATGCGCTGATAGGAAAGAACACAAGCACCCATTGCGATTTGTTCAGTTCAGGTATAAATCCGTACTGCAGATTAATATTAAACAGCAAAGCAATAATGTTTATTGCTAAGAATATTCTGTTGCTTATAAGCTTGCCTGTGAGTTTGTTTTGCATGAAAGTTTTCTAGTCATAGACCTGACAGGTTTTTAATCCTGTCAGGTCCTTTTTATATTTCTTTTACCTCCCCTGCCCCCCTACTTATAAAGGCGATTATATACTTGAGGATACCAAACCTAAATTCCTCCCTTGAGGGAGGTGGCTCGCGAAGCGAGACGGTGGGTGTTCGTTCAAACACCCCTCCCGACCTTCGGTCGGACTCCCCTTGAGGGGAGAATTGTAGTGTCACCAAGTATATAATTACCCTTATAAAGGAGGGGGAAGAGCATGTGAATCTATGTGAATGTCCTCCCCCTTAACAAGGGGGGTCACGTATGCTAGTAAATCCAGTTACTCGTTAAACCACCCCTACCCCCTCCTTGGTAAGGAGGGGAACATTCGATACTTAGACCTTATAAACTTTACAAACCTTATGAACTTTTAACCCGTTCAAGAACACTTTTCATATCCTCCGGCAACTCTGCTTCAAAGCGCATTTGTTCTTTTTTTATAGGATGAAAAAATCCGAGGACTCTTGCATGTAATGCCTGTCGGGGCATGATGTCCAGTAAATTTTTTATGCGTGATTTTAAATTCGATGTTGACTGAATACCCACAGCTTCCCTACCGCCGTACAATTCATCTCCGAATACGGGATGTTTCATATATGACATATGCACTCTTATCTGATGCGTGCGTCCCGTTTTCAAATTCAATTTTATTAAAGAAAGAAAATCATATTCTTCTAATACTTCATAATTTGTAATTGCATGCTTGCCAAGCGTTTCATCTTTTACTACCATGTATTTTTTTCTGTCGCGCCTGTCGTGGCCGATGCGTTCATCTATTGTGCCTTTTGGCTCTTTGAACTTTCCCCAGACGATTGCATTATACTCGCGCTCTATAGTATGATGGAAAAACTGCTCTCCGAGCTTTCTGTGAGTTACTTCATCTTTTGCTACGACAAGCAGTCCCGATGTATCTTTATCTAATCTATGAACAATTCCTGCCCGCTCGAATCCGTTAAGGCTTGAAAGCTTATCGTTTTTCTGCTGAGCGTAATACATCACTGCATTTACAAGAGTGCCGTTCCAGTTTTTGTAAGCGGGGTGAGTTACCATTCCCGCCGGCTTATTTATCACAAGTAAATATTCATCTTCGTATGCGATGTTGAGAGGAATGTTTTCGGGGAGGATATCACCGTGCTCATCAACCTGCAGCTCGATATCAATTTCATCTTCGGGCTTTACTATATAGTTGGATTTCACCAGCTCGCCGTTTACGGTGACCTGCCCTAAGTTAATTGCTTTCTGAACTTTTGTGCGCGAGGCGTTTTCTACAAATCCCGCAATGTATTTATCAATTCTCTGCTTAGTTGTTACATTCGGAACTACGAAGTTATAAAATTTTTCCATTAAAATAAAAAATCATTCAAAAAAATATTTCTGAAAATATGAAGCTAACTAATTAATTATTCGATGTCAGTCATATTATGACAGTCATTTTTTACAATTTACCCATGTAAAGTAACTGTAAAGTATAACTTTTTTTTAAATTTATTGCAACCTTTTTTTACAGATTCCGTCTATACAAGTAGATTAACAATTCACAAACAACTAAGGAGATACAAAATGAAACTCGTAAAATACTTATTGACTGTCGCAGTATTATTAACATTATCACTCAATATTTCAAAAGCAGACGGATTATATAACGGATCAAATAAAAACGATTTAGCATATCAATTCAAACAAGAAATAAAACAAATGATGGACCTTCCGGTCTATATAAAATTTGAAGAAAAGAATTTACACGGAACAGCAATAGCTTACATAACAGTAAAAGATAACGGTAAAATTGTACTTACAAACGTTGAAGGTGAAAACAAAGCATTGAATGCATTCGTTGCAAGCAAGATAGGTGAAATAAACGCATGGGTAAATACAGAATACGCAGGAAAGACATTCAGATATATCATCAACAATAAATAAGATTTCCCTTAATATATAAAACCCTCATTTAGTAATCTCCGTTACTAAAATGAAACGCGCCGGATATGAGAGAGTCCGGCGTTTTTTTTTGTACAAAATTGAATCACTGATTTTTATGATAGATATGATTGCAATGATTAATGGTATATAAAAGACTAACAATACAAACTCAACTCATTCCCAACGTCCTCGTTGGGAATGTATTTTCATAGTAAATTGCTGTTGGTCCAGTTTTTTACAGATAACCACCCCCTACCCTCCCGCAAGAAAACTGCGGGACAGGCTCTCCTTGAAAAGGAGGGGGGAAATAAATTTTTCTCTCCGTCCCAAACAGTTCGCCTTGGCGAATTGTTTGGGACGGAGAGCAACAGCGGCATCTCATAAATAATTTTTTCCGACCTGACAGGATTGAAAACCTGTCAGGTCTAACACTTTTCTCACTACTCAATACTTACTTAACAAGCACCATCTTCTTCACTTCTTTAAAATCTCCTGTCTCTAACGCATAATAATATGTTCCGCTGGAAAGATTTAATTCACCTGAATTAAACTCCGCTGAGTAACTCCCTGTAGTTTGATATTCATTTACTAAGCTTACAACTTCCCTTCCCATCACATCAAATATTTTTAAAGAAACATTTCCCGGATTTTTAATATCGTAATTTATTTTAGTAACAGGATTAAACGGATTAGGATAATTCTGATACAGCTTTATTTCATTGGGGATAATCGTTACGTTACCGATTATTTCTGTCACAGGAATTTCATCGCATAAAACCGTATTCTGAGAATTATGATATAGCGTATTATAAGTATTATATTTTTCAGTTAATGTTTTCCAGACTAATTTTCCTGATGCAAAATACGGCTGAAGCATTGTAAGTATCTGGCCAATCTTTGTAATGACCGTTGTATTCAGATTTCTGATATTAAACATAATATTCGCCGAGTAAAATTTTCCCGGATGTGCCTGAGCATAATTTATAGCGTACACAATAGTGTTATAAACAGGAGTCAGATTAGATGTATCTGCAATTACCGTTGAGCAGCCGTTACCGATTAGTGTAACGCGCTTTGTTGTATCATTGATATAAAAATTCGTAATGCTCGTGCTGTTCTTCGGCTTCCATGCGCCGTATGTGTTTAAGTCATTAGTATGTGAAGGCGTTCCGCCGCCCCAGATAACATTCGGATACCAGACCTGCGATAAAAAAGTCGTTCCGCGTAATCCCCTTTCATAAACCTGCCACGTTGTATCCAGCCACTCAAACCCGCCGACGTTTTTGGAACATGGAAAACCGAGCGAGTCTATCAGATGCGCAACATCTGCATAATTGTAATTGGATATTGTGCTTCCGGTATGATGATGGGCATCAACTTCAAATCCTTTATCTTCATAAAGCCACTTTAAAAGATTTTTTGAGTTGGTTGATGGAGTTCCATGGTCATACTTCAGCGCTCCTATAACAAATTTCCAGTCGGTCTGGAAATTCCATTTGCCTGAGTGCGCAGCAATTGTATCTGCCATTTTACGGCATAGCTCGCGATAAGATGTGTAAATTGTGGAGTCGCTGTAGTTCGGGTCATTCCCGCCTTCTTCGTTGTGGGAGTTTACGTGAAAGTAAATCGGGACTTGTGAAAAAGAAGTAACCGGGAAAATAAAAAGTAGAAGAACGTAAATGCAATGCTTCATGCTTTTAGGGTTATTTAAAAATGGGACAGTGAAGCTGTGAAAGGGTTTAATCAATTTCACATTCACTTCAAATTTATATTAAAGAAAAAACTACATTACTCTTGCCGGCAGGCTCGGGTCAAGGACTTTCCTGGCGCTCTCCGCTCCGCAGACGGGAAGACCTTTGGGATCAAGCAAGCCGACCTGAACTAATACTCCCGCCTGATCCCAGTAAATGTGCTCGTGAGAAATTTTCCCGTCTTTAAATCCTACTATTACTGCTACGACCATTTCAACATGCTTTCCTGTTGGAGCTACGCCCGGAAGCAGCCAGTCAATGGGGACTGTATGAGTAAAGCTTATATAAATCTCCTCCACAATCTGAGTATAACCAACAGTGCTGGATACGGTTTTCATTTCAACATCGGGCGGAAAAAATTTTCCGACAAGGTGATTCTCATAAAAATGCCTAACCCCTTCTCTTCCCACACCTCCGGCCATAACAGGGACATGATTTAAATGAGGATTATCGTTCATTGTTGCCATGGTTGTTTCAAGGTCGCCGTTCATTTCAGCTCCGACATGTTTTTGAAACAGCTCGACCATTTCCTGCTGCTGCTTTGTTAAGTTCTCAGCCATAATTTTTATAATTAAGTTTTTTAAATGTAAGGATAAAGAATTTGAAGTTATAGGGGCTAATGTAAGATTAGTTTTTTAAGTAACCACCCCCTTCCCTCCCGCAAGAAAACTGCGGGACAGGCTCTCCTTGAAAAGGAGGGGGATATTATTATAGTTATCTATTTGTCAGCAGACTCCACTCTGCCGCGAATGGCGGGATAAATTCCGCCGGAGAAGTAACAGAGGCAAGAGAAGAATTGTCCTTACCATTACCTGCACTTGATGCGTGAGGAAGTAAAAGGGGTTAATGTAAGATTAGTTTTTTTAGTAACCACCCCCTGCCCCCTCCTTGAAAAGGAGGGGGATATTATTATAGTTATCTATTTGTCAGCAGACTCTACTCTGCCGCGAATGGCGGGATAAATTCCGCCGGAGAAGCGAGAAGGATTGTCCTCACCATTAATAAGAGCTTGTCCTGCACTTGTTGCGGGAGGGAGTTTTAGGGGATTTATTGTAAGCTTGAGATTTTTATACGCTCGTTAAACCATTCCGCCTTGCGGACTTTGTGAACTAACCGCTACTTGGTAAGGAGAGGAATTTAACCATTCATTTCGATTCACAACATTTCAATTTATTTTAATCTCATTCCCAAACCCCTGTTTGGGAATGCACTCGATGCAAAACTATGAAAACAAAAACTCAAATTGAAATTGAATTTCACTCACTCTTTCCGTCCCAAACAGGGGTTTGGGACGGAGAATCAATCATCTGCCGCAGGTTTAAAGACTTGAAGCAGGTGAAGAATTTGAAAACAACTATAAATTAGATTAAGGATTAATCTATTTGTTTTGTCTCCGCCAAAGCCGGATAAACAATAAAGGCGGAAGTTTTTCTGTGTACAATAGCCTTGCGGACTTTGTGAACTAACCGCTACTTGGTAAGGAGAGGAATTTAACCATTCATTTCGATACACAACATTTCAATTTATTTTCATTGATAATTCCGATTACTTCTCCAATCTTACATTTCACTCATTCAGTCAATATAAAAAAAAATAATTTCCCTGCTAATAGGAAAAAACTAAAAACTGCATTTTAAATTTTTACCTGCATAGCTAAATTTAGAATTGCTCTTTTATTTTAAATTAGGTTTGGATAAGAAGTGTCTATTACTTAATAATCCGGAAATAAACATTAAAAAACAAAAAATGCTTTTATTGAAAAAACTACACTTTAGATGAAAACTTACGAGGGGGCGTAAATTCCGCTGTATATTAAATCAGTTATTTAAAGCGGTCAATACAGATTTTTAATATTGTGATTCGTAAAATAATTGAATAAATGTAATTCCGCAGAAAAAAATTTGAAACAATATAAAGATTTTTCAGGTTAACAAACACAGTCCCAAGTCATCACAAATAACTTAAGAAATAGCTTGATTTTAAGCGTATTAACTAATATATTTTTATACTAATTAAAATAAAACCGACTAAATGAATAAAAGCAAGAACCTCTTCCCTTGTGTTTACTTCATTTTTGTATGCATTTTAGCTTTTTCCTTTTCTCAATTTCTATCAGGCTGCGGAAGCTCCGAAGTTCCTGAAGTAACAGGTAAGGAAAGAGCTAAAGATTCAATTGATGTTTATACAAAATTAGAAGAAGCTTTTAAAAGTTACAAATCTGCCCTTGCGCACAATCAGGCATTCGAAGACTTAGACGCAAAAAACGCCTTCGATAACGCCGTAAAAATTCTCAATAAAGTTGATGCATCTGTATTAAACGAGCCGGTAAACTTCAGCTGGAAATCAGACTATGAAGAACTTGCTCAGGCAGTTGCAAGAGACTATATCGTTACACAATCCGGACTTAAAGAAGGCAATGCTGTTTTTAAACTTGCCGATAGAGTCGGAGTAAAATACGAAAAGATTAGCCAGTACAGCGAGAACGAATCAGATCCTCTTCCTGACGGAAAGGACGTTCCTTTAATAAAGAACGACGCCGTGCAGGAGTATATTGATTTCTTTTCAAAGACTGACCGCGGCAGAGCATTTATGGATAAAACTCTATACCGCTCGGGAAAATACTTCCCTATTATGAGAAAAATTTTGCGCAACAACAACGCTCCCGAAGAGCTGATTTATTTATCAGTTCAGGAATCCGGGCTTGACCCGAAAATTGTTTCACGTGCGGGAGCAGTCGGCTTGTGGCAGTTTATGCCTGCAACGGGATATGAGTTTGGATTGTATCAGGATCAGTTCAGAGACGACAGAAGAGATTTTGAAAAGGCAACGGAATCCGCCGCAAAATATTTAAAGAGCTTAAACAGAACTTTTGATGACTGGTATCTGGCATTTGCAGCTTACAATGCGGGTCCCGGAAGAATAAGCGGAGCAATAAAACGCTCGGGCTCAAAAGATTACTGGTCAGTGAGAGGTTATCTGCCCGGCGAAACAAAAAACTATGTTCCTTCTATTTTAGCCCTGTCATTTATTTTCAGAAATCCTGAGAGCTACGGCTTCAAAGCACCGGAGTACGGCAGAGCGATTTCATTCGACAGAGTTAACATAAAAGGAAATCTTACATTCGAGCAGATCGCAAAATTCTGCGATACTGATGTTGATGTTATAATGGAATTAAATCCGGAATTACTCAATGAAAGCTTACCGCAGTACGATGTTCCTTATCAGTTAAGAATACCTCATAAATCATACGATACATTTGCAGCTAATGTAAAGAAAGATAAAGATGCTTCAATAGTTTCGTGCGAGTTTGCGGGAAATGAAAAGAACAGCTTTGGGGAATCTATTACATCAGTTGAGTTCAGAGTTAAAGATTACGAAGTAAAAGATAAGAGAGCAATCGGCTCATCTGCATCAGGAAAAAAAGTTACGCATAAATGCGCAATGGGAGATGGACTGTTTACAGTTTCATCGAAGTACTCTGTATGTCCCGTGCATGTAAGAATGTGGAATGCAATAGACTACGGCAAGTACCCGGCAAAGGACCAGGAGCTGAGTATATACATGTCAGAATCCGATTACAATGCAATGTACGGCATTACTCCAACAAAAGATAACATAGTAGATAATACTCCTACTAAGACTGAAGAAAAGACAAAAACTCAGGTAACTGAAACAACGACATCTTCAACACCTGAAGATAATTCACCTGAGAATAGTTCGCCTGAAAGTGTTTCTCCTCCTGTTACAGAAGTCACAAAGATTGAGACACCTAAAGTTGAAACGAAAGTAAAGACTCCAAAGGTAGAGACAAAAGTAGAAACAAAAGTTAAAGAAAAGAAAGTAACAACTCCGAAGGAAAAATCGCAGACATACACAGTTAAAGAAGGCGACTACTTAAGCACGATTGCAAAAGAGTATGAAGTTGATATGAATGACATAAAGGAATGGAATAATTTAAAAGACGATAAGATATTAATCGGGCAGAAGTTGAAAATATATTCAGATGTGAAAATTGACCCGAAAAAAGAAGATGCAAAAAACAAAGGAGCAAAGACGCATACAGTCGAAGACGGCGAATACTTAACATTGATTGCAAAGAAGTATAAAGTTACGCTGGAAGAGCTCAGAGACTGGAATGATCTGGATGACGATGTAATTATTCCGGGTCAGGTACTTGTTGTAAAAGAACCTGTATCAACAAAAGAAACCAAGAACAAAACAACAGGTGTAAAGAAGAAAACATATAAAGTAAAGAAAGGCGACACTCTTGCATCGATTTCGGAAGAAACAGGGATATCAATAAAGGAACTGAAAAAATGGAACGGAATGAAGAAAGATACGGTAATGATTGGACAGGTATTGAATCTTTATGATGACAGCAAGAAAAAATAAAAAAAGTGTAATTTAGTAATTGAAAGTTTTGTGATATAACGGTATATTTGTAATTCGTTATTTGTGCTGGCATAGCTCAGCTGGTAGAGCAGCTGATTTGTAATCAGCAGGTCGGGGGTTCAAGTCCCTCTGCCAGCTCAAGATAAACCCCTCAAGAATTAACATCTTGAGGGGTTTTTTATTTTTTAAAAACTTACATGGCTGATAAGAATACTTGATGGTAGGCTCTGAAGTTTGTGCTGATGTTATAATATCATGTACGTTGAATTATAATTAATAGTTTAAAAACCCTGCAGCATTATTCACTGCAGAGTTTTCGTTCGAAATGAAAAATAATACTGATACGTACTATTTTATTTTGCCGGGTATTAAATTTGTTTTATTTCTTTTTATAAAGTAAATCATAACTCACCTGCCACTGCTTTCCGTCACTTGAAAATTCACCAAGCTGCCTCACTGTGCCGTCATCATTTTTGTAAAATGTAAGCCTTTGATATTGCTGCTTATTATTCTGGTCTTTGCCTTCCGCAATAAATGAAAGAGCATTGTTTTCAAACTTCCCTTTTTTAAATTCAGTAGTGTTACCGGAATCATCTACCCATGTCTGTTCCCAGTCACCCGTATTGCTATTAATTACATTAAAGCTCTTTCCTTTTCGTCCACCTGTATTTGTCCAGTTTTCCATAATGACACATTGGTTTAATATTTTTTCAATTTTACTTTCACCTGCTTTATTCCCGAATGTTGTATATACATTCCACTCTCCAACCCAGAATTCAAATTCTTTTAATCTTTCATTGTACTGGCACGGAAACTCCTGCCGTTTCATTTCTTCAATTACTGCAAGAAAATCTTTATCATTTTTTATAGAAGCAAAATCATCATCATTAATCGTTTGCTCAGATTCTGCATATCCCGCAGCAATAGATTTTCTCAGTGCTTCCAGTGATTTTTCTTTCATATTTTTTCTTGCGTATAAACATGAAAGATTGTACCACAGATTCGGGTGGTCACCTTTTGTTACAGCAGTTTGTAATGAAGTAAAGGCGTTATCAAAATCTTTTTTCTGAATGTAGGATGTAGTTAACCGCACCCAGGCATTTAAGTTCTTATCTTCTACAGAAACAATTTTTGAGTATGATTCAATTGCTTTATCCCAGTTTGAATTCACATAATACTCATTTGCCTGTTTTCTGAAATCAGCATCTATACCTGTCTGCGCGAATCCAATGTTGGCAAATAAAATTAAAAGGGAAGAGAGAATAATAAAACACTCGAGCTTCATTTATTTTATTTAATTAAATTTAGTTTTCTTGTTTCGGAATATCCGTTTGTTGAAAGTGTGTAAAAATAAATTCCACTGGCGAGCGAATAGCTGCTCGCATCCAATTCAGTTTCATAAATCCCTGGAGCATAGCTTCCTTTAATTAACTCGGTTACTTCGCGTCCGTTTATATCAAATACTTTGAGCGAAACTTCCGATGCCTTATTTATTGTAAATTGAATTCTTGTTGAAGGGTTAAACGGATTAGGATAATTCTGCTTCAATGAAATTGAATTCGGCACTTCAGTGGAAATTGTTTTAACATCAGATGTTAACGAGCTGCCTTCAGTCAGATTATAAAAATTATTTAATGAAACATTTGTAAAAGCCTGCTTCAGCCCGCTTGGCCAGAATACAATTAGCGAATCTATCTGCGCTGCATTTCCAAATCCAATATGAACATTAAGTGCATTCATTGAATTAAAACTATTGGCGGCATTTATTTCTCTTGTCTGCCACATAGTTGTTCCATTAATTGTCGCCTTTGCTTTAACTCTGGTTCCGAGTGCTGAACGGTTTGAAGTCGTTCCGGTACATTTTATGTTTACCCACTTGTTTGAGTTCTGATAAATGTTCTGATATAATCCTTTGAACTGTGTAACACCTGTAACAAAAATATCAAGCTTGCCATCTTTATTATAATCTCCCGCTGTCGCGCCAAAGTGCGGTCCGCCTCCCGTACAGATTGAAATCGTATCCAGATATGTAAAGGTTCCGTTACCGTTATTATGATAAAATTTATTTGCATTATTACCGTCTTTGGTCACGAAGCAATCCAGGTAGCCGTCATTATCAAAATCTCCCCAGAGATTTGTTAAATTTGAAGGACCGGCAGAAACAATATTCCCCACTTCTGCTTCCGTCATTTTTCGGTAATAGCCGTTACCTTCGTTACGATATAAATTATTTTTTACAGCATAGTTTGTCAAGAAGGCATCAAGGTCGCCATCGTTATCATAATCAATAAAATTCCAGACCTGCCCGTCAACCGGGTCACTGCCAATAATAGAAGTATCTATTCTTTGCAGGAAAGGATTCCCAGTTTCCTTCAGAAGATTTTTATAATTGTAATCACGGGCAAGAGTACCTGTAGCAGGACCACTACCTATAAATAAATCAATATCACCATCCTGATCGTAATCATACCAAGTAGGGCATGTATAAGGAGCATTCATCATAGTAAATTGTGTAGTGTCAATTTTAGTAAATGAACCGTCGCCGTTATTTTTCCAGAAGCGTGAAGGATGATTTACTATTCCGAATCCGTTTGCAGCAACGATTACTAAGTCAACAAATCCGTCGTTATTATAATCCCCCCATGAGCAGCCCCAGCCTGTGTTATAAGATGAATCTGCGATGGCACCTGTTGTAATTTTACTAAAAGTTCCGTTGCCGTTATTTTTATACAGAAAAGATTTAGGAGCAGTTGTGGATGTAACATAGCAATCAATAAATCCGTCATTGTTATAATCCGCCCAAGTTGTGCTGAGTGTAGAAGTGATTTCATCAAGAGCAGTCGGAAGTTTCGCAAAATTTCCGTTGCCAAGATTTTTATAAAGACTTCTGTTGCATACATATAAATCAAGCTTGCCGTCATTATCAATATCTACCCACGCAGTTCCCACATATGTCCCCGCTGTATGACCCGGGTCAGTTACAATCGGATTATTCGTATCAGTTACTTTCATAAAGGTCTGTCCTGACGAAATGTTGGAAATAAAAAAATAAAGGAGAGGAATTAAAATTTTAATTACAAGATTTACGGATGGTTTTTTCATTGACGTCTTTTTTTAGTTGTACAAAATTACAAATAAGATGAAGACGTTAACATCTCATATATGTATGGGTAGGATTAATATCACATTTTAGACCAGTTTTTCTTTAATTGCCTTTGCCACAGCTTCTGATTTTGAGTGGACGTGAAGCTTAGAATAAATATTTTTTATATGATGGCGGACTGTGCCGACTGTAATCTTTAGCTTGTAAGCTATTTCTTTATATGAGTTGCCGTTACATAGAGATTCGAGCACATCTTTTTCCCTATCAGTTAACAAAGTGCTTTCGCTTTCTTTAAATGAACCTAATACTTTTCTTGCAATACGCGGAGTCATAGGTGAACCGCCGTCATACACATCGGCAATTGCATGGAGAATTTTTTCTTCACTGGCGCTTTTATCGAGGTAGCCGACTGCTCCTTTCTTTAATGCATTAAAAATAGATTCCGATTCTTCATGTACTGTAAGCATGATGATATCACACTCGGGTAAAATATCTTTTATTTTTTTTATTCCTTCAATTCCGGATATTCCCGGAAGTTCTATATCAAGTAAAATTACATCAGGTTCACTCTTTCCGATTTCCTTTAACGCTGTTTCGCAATTCATAAAAGAGCCAACGCATTGGCAGGTACCCGAGCCGTTCAGCATTTGTTCAAGCTCAGTTCTTATTAACTTATCATCTTCTATCAAGGCGACTTTTAACATTACACAATTTTATTTGAATGAATAGAATATACTACATTATAAATTACAATTTTAGTTCCTCTTCCGATTGAAGAAATAATTTCCAAATTAAATCCAGCTTTCTTTGCCCGCTTCTGCATATTCAGTAAACCGTACCCCGAGTACTCTGTTTTATTTTCAAATCCTGTGCCGTCATCAATAATTTCAATTTTCAATCTTTCATCTTCATTAGAAACAGTGAACCGGATATTTTCTGCCTGAGAATATTTTAAAGCATTATTCATAGCTTCTTTTATTACAAACAGCATCTGACGTTTTACATCCATTTTGAGTTCAATTGATTTCCATTCCGGATTGTTTTCACTCTTATGATATTTTATATCTGAGTTTTCAAACAGTTCATCCGCAAAAAGATTTACACGGGTAATAAAATCATAGAGAGAATCCTCAGATGGATTCAGAGACCAAATCAAATCCCGCGCGCTCATACGCAGGCTGTTCGAGGTTTCAATAATATTGTTAACATCTTCACCGATTTCATTTGCAGAGCCGTTCATTCTTTTCAGAACTCTTCTGGAATACATTGAAATTCTTGTAAGCTTATGACCAAGCTCGTCATGATAATCTATTGATGCCTGTTCACGCCACTTTTCACGTTCTTCTTCTTTTGCATGTTCAATCTCTAATGCCAATTTAATATTTTTTTGTAACCTGTATCTGTACATTATGAAAATTACTGCAATGCCTAATATTGAAATAAAAATATAAAACCATAAAGTTCTCCAGAAAGGAGGACGAATGATTAGCAGCAAAGATTTCTCTTCACTCTTAACACCATCATAGTTTACTCCCCGGATTTTTAATTCGTAATCGCCGGGATTCAGATTAGAATAAAACACGTAATTTTTATTTCCCGCTGCAATCCAGTTATCATCAATGCCTTCAAGTCTATATTCATACAGATTTTTTGGGGTATTATTAAAATCCATCAAAGCAAAATCAACCTGCAAATTATTCTCTGTATAATTAAGTTCAATTTTTTGTAATCGGGATAAATCTAAATTTTCAATTTTATTTTCAGATGATTTATTGTTGACAGATTCATTATATATTTTCAGATTGGCAAATGAAATTACCGGCTTAGTTGTATCAGTTTTAAAATCATTGGGATTAAACATAACCAATCCCGTTCTGCTGCCCGCAAGAATAGTTCCCTGCTCTGTTTTAATTATAGCCCCTGGATTAAAAATACTATTATTTATTCCTTCAGAATAAAACTTAACAGTAGAATTTGATAAATTCATTCTTGCCAATCCGTTGTTTGTTCCCATCCACATGTAATTATTATAGATGAGAAGTGAATTGACAACTGAGTTTTGAATATTACTCTCTCTAATTAAACGAACTTTATTTTCTTTGAAATTAAAAATGTTAACTCCTCCCGCAGTTCCAAGATATAAATTGTTTTCATCTTTTTGCAGAATAGAATAAACATAATTATTGCTTAATGTATTTGTATCGTTGAGAATTTTAGCAAATCTGGTAAAATTATTTTTATCTTTGTTATATTTATTCAGTCCGGCATAGGTACCTGCCCAGATATTATTTCCATTATCTTTATAGAGTGATAAAATTATATTATCGCTCAAACTGCTTTTATTGTCCGGTTCGTTTCTATAGGCGAGAGTATCAAATGAAACAGGATTTATAAAATAAATTCCGTTTTGGGTTCCTGCTGTTATATTATTCCCATCTGAGATAAGTTTTGTAAAGGCAATTCCGGAGAAAAATAGTTTTTCTTCCTTGCTCCCCGTTATATTTATGATTCCGTTATCTGTGCCTAAGTACAGCTCATCACCATTTCTTACTATTGCATTAACCGATATATTTTTATTTTTTAAAATTACCTGAGATAATTTTTTACTTGTCTCTTCAAATTCAAATAAACCTGTATTACTTCCTATCCAAAGTATTCCCTTTCCATCATCACGTAAAAATGATTTCACGCTTCCCAGATTTGTCCCGTATAATGCTTCAGAAATACTTGTGAAATTTTCATTGCTGTTTACGATTTTATATAAGCAGTTTTCATAAGAGCTTACCCATATGCAATTCGATATATCACATATCATAGCAATGCTTTCAGAAGTCACTTTGCCTTCAGATGATAAAACTGTTTTTGAAAATTTTGATTGCTCAGAGTTGTACCGGTAAATATAATTGGCTGAAGTGAACAATAAGTTACCGTTCCTGTCCTCATCTATTACCTGCACGGTAGAGTTTCCTGTAGAGTTTGAAACGGTGGAATCAAATAATCTTTTATTAAATTTATATTGTCCTTTTTCTAAGTCTCCGGCTGTTAACATACAGACTCCGCGTTGTATCATTCCCAACCATAAATTTCCCTTCCTATCGCAGTAAAGTTCCCTTACAACATTTCCGTTTATTGAATCTTGTTCAATATTTCTTTTGAAATTATCAAACTTATTTCGTTCAGGATTTAATCTGAATAATCCTCCCATGTAACTGCCAATCCACAAATTATTTTGCTTATCTGATGTAAGAGACAGAATATAATTGCTCTTAGTATTCCCATTGAAATTACGATAAGTTGTAAATGTATTGTTTTCAAATTTGCTCAAACCGTTCTGAGTGCCAAACCATAGTACACCTTTCTTATCTTCTGTAATTGCCCAGACCGTATTATCACAAATGCTGTTTGAGTTTTCCTTATGAATAAAACGAATGAATGAAGAAGTTTTTGCATCGTAACGGCTCACTCCTCCTAGGTAGGTACCGAACCACATATATCCCCGGCTGTCTTCAAAAATGCTGATGACATCGTCGTTACCAATAGAAGTTGAATCGAATGGATTATAGCGGTATGAAATATAATTTACTCCGTCATATCTGTATAAACCGTACATAGTACCAAACCAGATAAATCCTTTGCTATCCTGATAAATTTTGAAAACTAAATTTGACGGGAAACCGCCGGCACTTTCAATTTTCTCAACTTTAAACTCATCAGCTTTAAGTTTCTGATTTAAACAAATGCAGATAAACAAAAGCACAGAATACAAAATTCTCATACTTAAATTTTCATAATTATCAATCAATAATCAATCTCATATTTATGAGATGATAATTAATATCCTGAAGTATAAAATTTGTACTCAGTATTCGGGTAATGTCATCCTATACCCCACACCCGATTCTGTAATAAAAATTTTTGGCTTAGTATGGTCAGCTTCAAATTTCTTTCTTAGCTGAGCTATATAAACACGAAGGTACTGAGTTTCATCGGAGAATGGCTTTCCCCAGACTTCTTTCAGTATATATTGGTGAGTTAAAACTTTTCCGGCATTGCGAATAAATAAAGTAAGAAGTGAAAATTCTGTTGTGGTAAGCTTTATTATCTCATCTTTATTCTTTACTGTCCGGGTGGAGAAATCAACTGAAATATCTCCGTTGGTAAAAACAGGATTCGTCTGCTCCGGCTGATAATATCTTAAGCTTGCCCTTATCCTTGCAAGAAGCTCTCCTATGTTAAAGGGCTTTGTTATATAATCATTTGCGCCCGAATCCAATGCAGAGATAATATCTTTCTCGGAATTCCTTACTGATAAAATTATAACGGGCACATCTGAAAACTCACGGATTTTTTTTAATACCAATAAACCGTCTTCATCAGGCAGACCTAAATCAAGAAGCACAATTGAAGGCTTGTGATTTATCAATTCCTGAATTCCTTTTTTCCCGTCTTCGGCATCAAATACAGAGTAGCCTGAATCCTCCAGTCCGATCTTCAGCAGACGTCTTATCTGTATCTCATCATCGATAACCAATATATTTTTTGGTATGCTCATTAGTTTAATGGAAGTTTTATTGTAAATTTCAAACCGCCTGTCTTCTTATTCTCAACTGATATAGTCCCCTTCATTGCTTCGACAATTCCTTTTGAAATTGAAAGCCCCAGTCCCGTACCGCCGGCAATTTTGTTATTCACTCTGTAAAATTTATCGAAAATATTCTGAATATCTTTATCCGGAATACCTTTACCGTTATCGGAAATCATTATGTATCCGAATTTTTCATCGTAAGAAGCCTGTACTTCAATTTTAGAATCTTCCTGCGTATATATCAATGCATTTTGAAAAAGATTTTTTATCACCTGCTCCATAAGTCCGAAATCAATTTTCATGAGCGGCATTTTTTCAGGTATTGATATGGTAATTTCATGTCGGCTTTGTTCACTGTCAAAATCTTTTAAAGCTGAATTTATCAAATCGGTTACTTCATACAAGTTAAAATTAGGAACAAGCTTACCTGACTCAAGTCTTGCCATATCAAGTAAATTTTCAACCAGTCTGTTTAATCTTAACGACGCAGTATGAATCTCATTACATAACTGCACTCTTATCTCTTCACTGTTTTCAGATTTGATATTAAGCAGCAGATTAGATGAACCCATTATAGCAGCAATAGGAGTTTTCAACTCATGTGATAAACTGTCAAACAGTGTTTTGTAAAGTTTTTCTGATTCTTCAAGTACTAAAGTCTTATTCGCCTTCTGATTCAGAAATTCTCTTTCCACTGCTCCCGCAATCTGATTCATAAAATTATCAATTAGAGTTTCATGCTCATGATAAAAATTTTCGTTTTGGATTTTTAGTCCGGCAACTCCATAAGTACCTCTTTGGTTTTTTAGTGGATAATAGACATATTCTGCAGAGGTAAGTGAATCCGTAAATCTTCCTGCTCTTTTCCCGTTAGAATAAATCCACTGGGCGACGCTTAGTTCTTTCTCTGAAATTATTTCTGTCCCGTTAACTACAAATTGTTTAACATCGTTTGATTTTTCATCAGTTATAAATATCACTACATCACATTCAAAAACTTTCTTCAAATTTTTTATTGAGTAGTTTATTACCTCTTCCAGATTATTCGCCTGTGATAAATCATTTGCAAGATTGTACAGGGCAACTGCTCTTTCTTCTCTCTGCCTGACCGAGCGTTCCCTTTGTCTTATCCTTGTAGTAAGAACTCCTGTTACATAAGCTACAATAAAGAACATAATAAACGTGAGTATGTCTTCAGTTCTGCTTATGTTTAATGTAAAATGAGGAGGGACAAAAAAGAAATTCCATATAAGCGGACTTAAAACTGCTGCTAATAAAACGGGACCGGGTCCCAGTATCAGCGGCATTAAACAAACTATAAATAAAAATATGAGTGCAATAGTCTGATATCCTAAAAAGGAACTAAAGATATAACATATTGCTGCAGTAACAAAAACAATCGATGTTGAAAGAAGATACTTTGAAAACCCCGATTCCGCTTCAGGTAATGTAAATAATTTTTTCTTTTCATCAACAACACTATCACCGGAAGCTATATAAACATCTATCTTTCCGCTTTCATTTATTAATCGGCTGACAATATCTTTACTGAATAATCTGTGAAAGAAATTTTCATGATGAGATTTTCCAATAACTATATGTGATACGTTCTCCCTTTTTGCAATTCTTAATAATCCGTTTACAACATCAACATCTACCGTGGAAATTACCTCAGCACCAAGTTCCTTCGCAAGCTCTATATTTTTGTTTAAAGATTTTTTTTCTTCCTCGGTTAAAGTTTTCGGAGTTTCTACATTAACGGCAATCCAGCTTGCCTCCATAGTATAAGCTATGCGACGAGCCCATCTTACTAAATCAATTGAGTTAGGACTTGCACTTATCCCTATTAAGATTCTCTGTGTAGATTTCCATGGACCGGCAATTTTATTCTCCTGCATGTAATGCCTTACCTGCTTATCAACTCTGTCAGCAGTAAGTCTTAATGCAAGCTCTCTGAGCGCGCTGAGGTTTCCCTTCCTAAAAAAATTATTTACTGCATCCTGAGTTTTATCTGCAGTGTAAACTTTTCCGTCAGCAAGTCTCTGCAATAATTCATCAGGAGAAATGTCTACAAGCTCTATTTCGTCAGCCGCCTCAAGAATAGAATCCGGGACTTTTTCTTTTATGATAATTCCCGTTATCTGGCTTACAGTATCTGCCAGACTTTCAAGATGCTGCACATTCAATGCAGTGAATACATCTATGCCGTTATCGAGAAGCTCAAGTACATCTAAATATCTTTTTTTATGTCTGCTGCCGGGAGCGTTTGTGTGGGCAAGTTCATCTACAACTACAAGCTTAGGCTTTCGCTTTAAGATTTCATCAATATCCATCTCTTCAAGCTCAAAGCCTTTGTACTGTATTTTTTTGCGGTCTAACTGCGGTAAGTGAAAGAGAAGAAATTCTGTATCTGAGCGTTTATGCGTTTCAACATAGCCGATTAAAACATCAACCTTACGCCCGTATGCCATGCTTGCATCCTGCAGCATTGCAAATGTCTTACCGACACCTGCACTCATCCCCAGGTAAATTTTCAGCTTACCTTTTTTTTCTTTCTGCTCTGAAGTTTTTATCTGAGCAAGAAGTTCATCGGGATTTGGTCTGGATGCATCTTCCATATCTACAATTTATCTAACTCAATATTTAATTTAAGGACATTAATTCTGACTTCTCCTAAAAATCCAAGCTGAGGGGCTTCAGTTAGTTTTTTTACAAGTTCAGTTAGTTTTGCTTTTTTGTTTGAGTCAAATCCTCTTGCTTTAACAATTCTATCAATCTGCAAATTTGCATTTTCTAAACTTATATGCGGATCAATTCCGCTGCCCGAAGCAAATATTGCATCGGAAGGAACATTCGTATTTGCCGGTAAGCCGTTATAATCTATATATGCCTTTCTTAATGAATCAACTCTTTGCTGTAATACTAAGCTTATCGGTCCAAGGTTGCTTCCTGATGAAGGCATAGGCTGGTAGCAGATTGCTGATGGTCGTGAGTGAAAATAAATTGTGCTGTCAAATGTCTGACCGATTAATTCTGAACCGATAACTTTACCGTCTTTACTTATTAAACTTCCGTTTGCCTGGTTTTGAAAAGCAGCTTTTCCTATTCCAAAAATTAACAACGGATATAACACTCCCGTAATAATCGTTAATATTAGAACTGCCTTTAATGATATAATAAATGTTTTCATTTCAAATCTTTTAAAAAAATTAAACTAATTTTATAGCTGTGATAAGTAAATCAATTAACTTTATGCCTACAAATGGAATTATCAATCCGCCCAATCCGTAAATTAAAATATTTCTTTTCAATACACTCGCTGCGCCTAACGGTCTGTACTTCACTCCTCTCAATGCCAATGGAATCAAAAGAATAATTATAATTGCATTAAATATAACTGCGCTGAGTATTGCACTCTGTGGTGATTCAAGCTTCATAATATTTAAGGCATCAAGAGGTCCGACTCCCCCGCCGACTGCATACAAAATCGAAAACAATGCAGGAAGAATTGCAAAATATTTTGCAACGTCGTTGGCAATACTAAACGTGGTAAGCGAGCCGCGCGTCATTAATAACTGCTTTCCGACTTCAACTACTTCAATAAGTTTTGTTGGATTGCTGTCTAAGTCAACCATGTTCCCTGCTTCTCTTGCGGCCTGAGTACCTGAATTCATTGCTATACCAACATCTGCCTGTGCAAGTGCGGGAGCGTCATTTGTACCGTCACCAATCATTCCTATCAAATGTCCGCCCGCCTGTTCATCACGGATTCTTTTTAATTTATCCTCAGGTTTTGCTTCTGCGAGAAAATCATCAACACCTGCTTCCGCTGCAATAGCTGCTGCCGTTAAAGGATTATCACCTGTTATCATCACGGTTTTAATACCCATTTTTCTCAACTGAGCAAAGCGTTCTTTTATTCCGCCTTTGACAATATCTTTCAGTCTGATTACACCAAGCACTTTATTATTTTCAGATACAACTAAAGGAGTAGCGCCGTCCTTTGCAATATTCTGTACGATGTTTTTTACATCACCGCTATAAATTCCGTTTACTCCTGTAATATATTTTTCGATTGCATCTGCTGCGCCTTTTCTTATTTCTCTCTTATTATCTCCATCCTTAAAATCTATTCCGCTCATTCTTGTTTCTGCTGAGAATAAAATAAAGTTAACATGCTCCGGAATCATTTCCTTTGAGTGAAGATTGAACTGCTCTTTTGCTAATTTAATTATTGAGCGACCTTCAGGTGTTTCATCGGATATAGAAGAAAGCATTGCTGCCTCTGCAAGTGTTTCTGCTTTCACCCCGGGAGCAGGAATAAATTCCGTTGCCATTCTGTTTCCTAAAGTAATTGTTCCTGTTTTATCCAGTAATAAAACGTCTAAGTCACCGGCTGCTTCAACTGCCCTACCGCTTGTTGCAATTACATTACGTTTAACTAATCTATCCATGCCGCTGATTCCAATTGCACTTAAAAGTCCTCCGATTGTAGTTGGTATAAGGCAAACCAATAATGATACAAGGACTGTTACAGATAAATTATTTTGCTCGCCTAATCCTGATGCTGCTAAACTGTATGAGAAAAATGACGGCAACGTTGCAACTGCGAATAAGAAAACAATTGTAAGCCCTGCAAGTAAAATTGTTAATGCTATTTCATTCGGAGTCTTCTGTCTCTTCGCGCCTTCTATTAATAAAATTAATTTATCCATGAAAGTATTTCCGGGCTCGGCAGTTATTCTTATGACGATTCTATCACTTATAACTTTTGTGCCGCCGGTAACTGCGCTTCTGTCACCACCGCTCTCGCGGATTACCGGAGCAGATTCACCTGTGATTGCAGATTCATCCACGCTTGCAACTCCGTCAATAACTTCTCCGTCCATTGGTATAATGTCATGAGCTTCACAAATTACGATGTCACCTTTTTTCAAATCACCTGCATCGACAACTTCTTCTGTGCCATCTTTTTTTTCATCCTTTAGTCTTCTTGCTGTTGTAAATTTTCTTGCTTTGCGTAAAGTATCTGCCTGAGCTTTTCCTCTTCCTTCTGCAACTGCCTCTGCAAAATTTGCAAAGAGTACTGTGAACCAGAGCCATATAGAAATTTGCAGATTGAATAATGAAAACTGTGATGAAAGAACAAGCGACGTAAATATTGCTCCTATCTCTACAATAAACATCACAGGATTTTTATACAGCACTGCAGGATTTAGTTTTTTGAATGCATCAAATATTGCCTGCTTAATTATTACTCCGTTAAAAGTTTTATTGTTATCCATATAATTTAAAAAGCTATTCCCGTTTTCATTAATAAATGTTCCACTATAGGTCCTAAGCTAAGAGCCGGGAAAAATGTTAATCCGCCAACTATCAGAATCACACTAATGAGTAAAATTGCAAATACGTAATTATCAGTGGAAAATGTTCCGGCGCTTTCAGGTGATTTGTTTTTCTTTACAAGATTTCCTGCGATTACCATTACGGGAACTATTACTCCAAACCTTCCTACAATCATCGCAAGTCCTAACGCAAGATTATAAAAAACTGTGTTTGCATTCAGACCTGCAAACGCGCTTCCATTATTTCCCGAAGCCGAAGTAAATGCATAGAGGATTTCTGAGAATCCGTGCGCTCCGCTATTTGCCAGACTGGAGAGTCCTATATTAGATACCGAACCAATTGCTGAAAATATTAATATCATTGCGCTTGGGAGTAACACTGCGACTACACTCATTTTTATATCAAGTGATTCAATTTTTTTACCGAGATATTCCGGTGTGCGGCCAACCATAAGTCCTGCAATGAATACAGTGAGCAAAACAAATATCAGCATTCCGTATAAACCCGAACCAACTCCGCCAAAAATAATTTCACCGAGCATAATGTTTATCATAGCGACCATTCCTGCTAATGGTGATAGGCTGCTATGCATAGCATTTACTGAACCGTTAGATGCGGCCGTAGTTGCAGTTGACCATATTACACTATTTGTAATTCCGAAGCGTAATTCTTTTCCTTCGAGATTTGAAGCTGTTTGCAGTATAGGGTTATAAATATTTTCTGATATTAACGAACCTGCAAGTCCCATTAGAAAAAGTATCATCATTACAGTGAATAAAATCCATCCCTGTTTTTTAGAGCCTGTCATAAGACCGAAAGTATAAGTAAGCGCAGCAGGAATTAGTAATATCGCAAGCATCTCAAGCATGTTTGATAGAGGTGTAGGATTTTCAAATGGATGCGTACTGTTTGTATTAAAAAATCCTCCGCCGTTCGTACCTAATTGCTTGATTGCAATTTGTGACGCAGCCGGACCTTCCGGGATTGTCTGCTCCGCTCCTTCTATTGTTTTAATTTTTTCATAGGGAGAAAACGATTGAACTACGCCTTGCCCCATTAAAACAACAGAAAGCAAAATTGATAACGGCAATAGAACATATACCGTGGAGCGGACCATATCGACCCAGAAATTCCCAAGCTTATCACTAAGTTTAAAAGTAATCCCTCTCGCCAAAGCGAGCAGTACAGAAATGCCCGTTGCTGCACTCAGGAAATTTTGCACCCCTAACCCAAGCATTTGTGTAGCATAACTCATTGTAGTTTCACCGCCGTATGACTGCCAGTTCGTGTTAGTCGTAAAGCTGATTGCTGTGTTCAGCGCAAGGTGGAAAGGTACGCTTGATAATCCTTCAGGATTGAAAGGCAGCCATTGCTGAACAAGCTGAAGTAAAAGCACGAAAAGAAATCCGGCGAAATTAAAAGTAAGAACTGCGAAGAGATATTTCTTCCAGTTCATTTCTTCGTCCGGATTTATTTTGAAAAATTTATATAAATACTGTTCAAGCTTTCCGAAAACCGGAGTTAAGAAATTTCTCTTTCCGGAAAAAACACTAAACATAAATTTCCCCAGTAAAGGAGTAATTGCGGTAATTGCTAAAATGTAAGATATTACCTGAATATAATCTAAAGTTTTCATATGCTAAAATTTTTCAGGTTTGAAAATTACGTACACTAAATAAACCAGCAGTAAAGCTACTAAAATTAATCCTGCAAAATATTGCCATTCCATAATAATTGTTTTTGTTATACAAAATTACTTTTACTAATGTAAGTAAAAAATAAAATGTTGAGGCGGAAGTATAAAAATTTTATAAAGAAATAGAAGGGATTATATATAAAGGACTAAACGACGGAAGAAGATTTTTACATTCAATATAATTGGAGCATATATTGGAAGTGCTGAAATGACACAGAATCATCTGATTATCTTTTGAAATCAAAAATAAACCCCCTCAAGATTAATATCCTGAGAGGGTTAGTTTGCAAACATGACAAAAGCTTTTACCAGCTTTTAGAAAGCGTTGCCCTGAAAATAATATCGTTGTTATCACCTTCATTATATACAACTTCCCTGTAAAAATTTTTCATTACACTTACTGATAAATTTCCGAATTTATAAACCGGAAATGATGAATTTAAAGACAGCACAACATTAGAGTTCAATCCCGAAGTCTTTTGGTAACTGAATGCCAGTGTATTATTCCATTTTTCAAACAATGTCAGGCTGCTGCTTAAATCGTATGAGTAAGTATTAGCCGGTGATAATGTGTCAGTCAGAACGGAATTTATTGCAGTAATGTTCATTCCAGCCGTTATGCTTAATGGAGATTCAAAAGATATCGTCTCGTTAAACAGAAAATTATAAATAGTAAAGTCCCCTGCCCTTTTCTTTGATTGATTGCTTTGGCTTGATAAAGATATCATTGTTCCCAGAGTATAATTCTTTACAGGTAAATTAATTCCTGTTGTGAGTGAAAATGCTGAAGCGGAATTATCAATTTTTAATGAGTCGATAGCTGCATCGTTCTTCTCTGAATATGGTGTGTAATTTATGATAAGATAAGGCGCTTCATCAAAAAACATACTGAGACCGAAATCAACTTTGCTCTTATCCATTGAAGCTTTTTCACTTCTTAAAAACTCAGTTGATAACTTCAAATTAATTTTCTTTTCAGCGAGGTATTGGTCAATACCTATATTAAATCCTTTAATTCCATTAGTCATAGAAGGCGCTCCGAGAGAAGAATATCCAAGACCTATATACTTGTACCCGCCTTTTAATTTTGTGTTTGACTCAGGGATATTTATAACCGATTCAATATTGTACATCAAATCATAATGAGTGCCCATCTTTATGCTGATGAAGTCTTTTGCTATGCCCGGAATATCATCGCTTATTAAATCCGGCGCTCTTAAATCATCCGTGATAACAGAACCGGAGAATTCTCCTTTTATGCTTATCCTGTCTTTTAATAATTTTATTTTTCCGTCAGTTCCAACAATAACATTTTCCATAGGAGACATTCTTGATGTGACCTTCAAAGTATCGTTTATATCCAGTGAATTTATATTATCCTTCGCCTTCATCATTGTGATATGAAAATGAGAATCATCTTTTGCTCCGACACCGATTTTCCCTGCCCAGAGTTTTCTTCCAAAGCTGACTGAATCAATTGCATCAAGATTTTTTAATCCGGAGACGGCAAGGTAAAACAGCCCCGGATTATATTCTAAATCCAGTCCTGTAACTTTCGTTCCGTTCAGAATATATTTTGAATAGCTTGGATATGTTTCCCCAATACCAAGAGTTTTGATATCAGAGAAAACCTTTAAAAGTCCCATAGCACTTTTTTTCTTTTCTTCAACCTGATTTGATACCATTTCTTTCAGCTTAGCAGGGTCAAAGAGCAAAGCAATACTGTTAATGTTCTGTTTAAAATCCTGCTGCTGCGTATCATAGTAAAAATTGAAAGTGAATGGCAGATTATATATAGAGATAGTCGGATCAAATTTTACACTCAGTAAGTTACGCGGAATTTGTGAACCTGTTTTTTGCCTGTCGGTAAATTTACCTGATATGTCATAACTTCCTGAGAATTTAAAAGGAGATTCAGAAAGTTCTCTTCTAATATCTTTTCCAACATCAATATATTCAGGTGCAGTGAGATTCATTTTTTTGTAGCCCGATAAACTTGTAAATCCGCCGCTGCCGGGTTTAGGTTTAATAGTTGAAGGCATCTCAATAAACGTTCTGCTTTCCTCAATGAATTTTTTCTTTGCATCAGCATTGAAATCTTTAGATGAAACGGATTTTCCGTTGTAAGAAAATTCTCTCACTTCACTTTCTGAAAGCAGGCTACCGTTAAGATAAGTTTTAACTCGCCATGCATATCTTCTGCCATTTTCCAATGGTAATGCCGCTATCGGATACTGAAATATTCCCGTACTTATATTTTTCTTAAAATAAATATAGGGATTTGCGCTCATTGCATAATATGCCGTCTGTCTTTCAAGAATTTCTACAATATTAATTTCGTAAGTAACAATATTGCCCGGAGTAATTGGAGAAGGAGGCATCCAGTTAAATATAGGTAGAGGGATTTTTATATCTTCCAAATCTCTTGGAGATATTAATTCTCCTTTTATTGTCTGAAGCACTTCAATATCAATACAATACTGTGAAAGAACTGTATTGCCTGCCGATGAATAAACATAAATACATATATTATATTTTCCTGATGGAAGCGAGCCTGTAGTTTTAAATGCATCATCCACTTCAGTTGAGTTTTTCTTTAAATCAATGGGAGAGATTGATGCAGCATCTACAAGTTTTGGCACTAAAGATGTCTGAAGAATAAATTTAGACGATGTAGCTTCCACAAGTACTGACGTACTTTTTGTTACTATGGCTTTCAGATAAACCTCAACAGGCGCTCCTGAATTTGTTAGGCTCACTCTCCATAAGTCCGATGCCTTGAACTGAAACGGCGGGGGCGGACGGAGTATTGCAGATACCTGTGAATAACAGATATCCGAAATGAGCAACAATACAATAATCACTAATAATATTTTAAAAACTTTCATTTTATTTTTTTTTAAAATTTATATGTTCAGTATTCTCATTTACTTTATACCGGTATTATTCCCCACAACAACACTTGTCTGGCAGGTACCGCATTCTTTTCCGCCGCAGGTAACCGAAAATTTTATTGTATATGTTGAATTTGCATTTCCGTTAGTCATAAAATTAGCCGCAAAAATATTACCTGTGTGAGTAAAAATCTGAACACCGTCTTTTATAAGGGTTGATGTATAAACAGGTGAACAGTTCTGAGTAGTTGAGCATACATACGAAGGACCAGTAATTGTATGATTACCCGGAGCGAAAATTACATTTGCGGGATTTACTCCGCAATTAATTTTGTAAGTATCAAATAAAATCTGTCCTCCATATTCTTTAGGTCCGCAATCGCAGCCTGTTTGGCTTACCTTCGTCACTTTTATTTTTATAAAACATGAATCGCACAGCTTGCCTCCGCAATATGCTTTAAAGGAAAGCGTATACATACCTTCTTCGGTGAATTCATTCTTGAATGAATTACCGTCATCCGAAAGAACTGAATGTTCTTCTCTTCGCAAATCCCACTTATACGTTGCTCCGCAGTCCTTAGGTTTACAGGCAAAATCAGGAAATTTTAATTTTAAAAGAGAGCCGGCATCTAATGTTAATTCATCTCCGCACATCAATGGATGCGCTTCTTTCTCATTTATTTTAACCTGTATTTCTTTGCTCTTCCATTCGCCGCAGTCACAATCCTGTTTCACTTTTGTTCTAAAATAGAATCCGCAAGGGTCACATTTATTGCTACCGCATATTGGAGTGACAACGAACTGATAATTTGCAGCAATACCTGAAGGCGGAGTAAACGTTAAAGGCATTGAAGCATTAGTACCTGAAAGTATAACCTGTGATGTTGAGGTATTTTTTAAAACCCAGTCATACACTGCTGCGCATGTATATGGATTACACTGATAGCTTGCTTCGAATTTAATCTGATTTCCTGCTGTAAGGGTTCCGATATTTTTGTTATCAAAGCAATCAACATAATACGTTCCGTCAGTACTTGTAATTTTTGCATGTCCCGGATTGTCATCCCATATTTCCAGCCATTGTCCGCAGTTGCATCCGCTTGGCTGCGAGCAGTTCGGCAGGTCTCTGCATATTTTATATTTGCAGGTATCGGCGCTGCCCGGTCTGAGTATTCTGTAGGTAAAGCATACAGGATTTGTAATTGCACCTGTAAATGTATAAGCGCAGTTAAGCACATTCATTCCCGTTGCAAGATTAGTTGGCGTGCAGTTCATCGTTCCGTTAGTTACTAATACACTGTTCAATGTTGCCGGCGCGCCGCTCATATTATTTATTCTTGTGGATACATTGTAATACCATTGCCCCGCTGCATTTTGTTTACATTTTACCGAGTCAATCATAACTTCAAATTTACATTCGTTAGCAGGCGTGCAGCTTGGAGCAGTCTTACAGATTTCAGTGCTGTAACAGCACCAGTCATACCATTGCTGGCCTGCTATCAGAGTATGTTCATACAATGAAATGTTGAAACAGAATTGTGAGCCCGGAGTTACTCCGCTTATAATAATTGATTGCTGCGGAGAAATCATTCCCGGACCAAGAGTAACATTACTGAAATTAGCAGGAGACGGAGTAAATGTCAGTCCTGACGGCGATACAGGATTAATCTGGAATCCTGTAGTAGTATGCGATGAATTATTTCTCACATGGAAAGTATATTGATACGTTCCGTTTGGCAGACATGTTAGCGTGTCATTTATGAATTGAGTGCACGGAGTAGGAGGCGGCAGCGGAGTACAATGCAAAGTTAACGTATCAGTGCACTTTATAGAATCATTCCTCATCCAGTCAACAAGAACATGCTGTGTTGTAGTTGTATTACCGCCGAGACAGAAGTTAAGAACATTTGCAGAGTTACCTGTAGGTATATAACTATTCGGGTAATTTACAGGGTCATGCCACAGATATACTACATTATCAGGATATACATTTGAAGAATAAAAATTATTTGCTGTGTTTGTACTCCATGTGCTGAAGTATATTCCGGGCTCAAGAGTTCGTATCATTACCTGATTAAAATAATTTGCCTGATAATTATTTTGTAAATTTATACTGTAGCAGCAGTTTAGAGGATCTCCGATAGATGAAGAAAGCGTCGCTCCTACTTCATTACAAACACATGAAGGAATCACAACACATAAACTGTCATAACACCAGCAGCAGCCATCGGGACTCGTGAATTTAAACTTCACACAAACTGTAGTTCCCGGAATTGCACCCGTTAAAGTAAAAGCAGGGAGATTTGTAGTCGCTCCTGAATTTACCGGAGTTGATAATATTAATGGATTAGGAGTTACTGTCACAGATGAAGGCGTAACACTGCTCACTTCAATTTTATTTATTGCGTAAGTAGCATTATTCGTAAATGAATAATTAAGATTATAATTGCTTCCGTTACAAGTTACTGTATCTTTTGTAAAAGTAACACAGGGGATTTCACAATTTAATGTTACTGTATCAGAGCAGACAATAGTTGAATCACTCTTCCAATTCACTACAACGTGCTGCGGACTTGAAAGTTTGTTCAGACAGAAATTAAAGAATCCGTTCTGCGGACCTCCCGGGATACTTCCTGTACCCATTTTGCGAACGGTAAACTCCTGACCGTTATTGACAGAAGTAAACCAGCCTGATGAACTTCCTAAGTGCGAGCTTCCTGTTACAAATGAATTTGGAGAGAGAGCAAGAAACTGAACTGAGTTTATATTACTCATGTTAACAGGCTGCGAAAGATTTAAACTCCAGCAGCAATCTCCTCCTACAGGTCCTGCATTACTGACTGCAACAGCATTCAATGAATCGCAGACATTTCCACCTGAAGGGGGCGGCCAGCTACAATTGGTAATACATACATTATCAATATCAAAAATTTCTGTGCCTCCCCATCCGCTCATATCCACTGAGAACATAAGTCCGGATACATTGCTAAGTAAAGTCTGCCAGTCATTACATGTACCATTGTTAAGCATTTGCCAGCTTCCATCAGAGTTTGAAGGAAGCGAACCGTTAGAACATAAGTCTATCGGTGCGCAGACATGAACCCAGTTTGAATTTTGTGTAATAGTTGCAGTTGCAGTAAAAGTCGCAGCTAATGTAGGATTAGTGCCCCATGCAATAGGCTGAGATGTATTAAAATTCTGGACAAGAAAAATTCTCGGATGAACAAATGCTCCTTCATCATTTGTGGTCAGTTTAAAATCGAAACACAAACAATTTCCGAGCTTTTGTGTGTAGTCACCTGCAAAATCCACAGGATTATAAATGAAGGTGCTGCCATATACATCAGTAATATTTAAAGCATAATTTGATGAAGGAGTATTAGAGCCCGGCGTTGACATCACCAAGTTTGAAGTTTGTGTTGTAATTACCCCGTTAAAATTGTTATATGTCAACCAATTCGAAATATTGTTGTTTTCAAAATCATTGCAGAAAGTCGGAAGTGATTTTGTTACTCCCGGCGCTTTTCCGTTTCCCCATCTGTCAAAGATGTTAACTTCACTTTTTAAATCTCCTACCGAAATCTGCCATGCGTATTTTTTCCCTTCTTCAAACTTTGATGCTGAAGCAGGATATTGAAACAGCTGAGCAGTGATTCCCTCTTTTTCAAAAAATGCTTTGTTCTTCAGCATTGCGTTTTCAGGAGATTCATCTCCTTTTAGCTCAACGATTCTAAGTTTATATGTGCTTGTCGAACCCGGACCTTTCATATGCATCCATGTAAATACCGGGTTATCAATTTTTAATTCCTCATCATTCCTTGGAGAAATTAACTGAGGCGCATCACCGCCCATAATTTTTTGTTCAAAGCAGTCTTCACCTGCAACTGTATTATTTGTGTAGCGGAGTTCACAGCAGATTTTGTAATCTCCGGGAGGCGCGCCGCCGGTGTTCATAAATGACTTTTTATACTTCTCATCCTTCGCCGTATAATTCACATCAGGAATTCTCGGCAAATCAGAAACTTTGAAGTTTGTAGTCCCTTTCTTTACTTCAAAGGTCATCGTCTGCCCCGTTGCAATTAGTTCACCGTTTTCATTATTAGTCATCGAACCATATAAGTAAGCAGTGAATGCTTCACCTGAATTTATAATAGTTGCGCTCCAAAGGTCAGCAGCTTTAAGCTGATTCAACGGCGGGCGTTTCATTTTGAAAGTAACTGACTGGGCGGACAGTTGACCGGAAATAAAAACTATAATAATTATAAAGAAAAAAAGAATATTTTTTTTCATTTGGGGAATTTTTTAATTATTTAAAATTTCACAAGTAAACGTCAGTGTTTGTGAAGGTAAAATTTTATCGTTAGATGTTACTATGATTGTTTTGGTGGTTTTTCCTTCCCTGCCTTGCGGGTCAAAGGTGATTTTTATCTCACCTGTCTCTCCGGGGGCAAATTCTTTTTTTTCGCCAATAGTTGCCCCGGTACAACCGCAAGAAGGTTGAATTGATAGGATAGTTAGATTATCATTACCTGTATTTTTAAATTTGAAAAAATGTACAAGTTTTCCCGCTTGTTTTACTTTTCCAAAGTCGAATGACAGCTCCTTGAATGATAGAATTGCTTCTTGCGGTATATTCTTTACTTTCGCATTAAGTTGCAATGACGAAATAATTACTATGAATATTAGCAGAAAGACACATGAAATTTTTTTCATTTTTTTAATTTTAATTTCCCGCCTGAAGCAGGATTTGATTTTTTGTTTTTTTAAAAAAATATTTTATATATTTACAATTACATTTTATTCAGACTGTATTCTTTTAATTTCTCGGATTTTTTCCCATATACAGAGTAGGCATGGTCGCGCGCTTTTTTATACAATGGCTTAGCCGTATCGTTTAAATATTGTGCAAGATTAGCTCTTTCAGCAGAAAGTAATTTTTCATATTTCTCAACTTCCTTTAATCTATCGTCAATCGATTGTGTTGTATTCTTTAGAATTTCATTATTAACTTGTTTAGTGCCAGACCAGTCCTGTAGATTTTTCTCTATACCTGATAATATTTTTTTCAGCTGTGTTCCAAGAGTTTTAGGGTTATGTGACGGTATGTTCATTATATTTTCTAAAATTTAAAATTTCAGTTATGTATATCTTATTTCATTATCTGAAAAATTACTTAGCAAGATTGTAAATCCGAAATACATTTCCAAAGAAGCAAAATGCAGTTTGTGAATTTGAAAAAAGCCTGCCTGTGCGGTTAATATCTTTTTATTTGCTTTATTTTTGCTATTTTAGAGAAAAAGCAACTGTCCAAACGTGAATTTCCACGAATTAATTTTTTTTAAAAGAATTGAAAAACGAGATTTCTGAGCTTCTGCAGGGTATATCCAAAGAAGAGTTTGAAAAATTCGGGGATTTTATCAAATCTCCTTATTTCAATAAGCTTCCGCGATTAATAAAACTCTACGAATATATAAACAGCCAATACTCTTCTGCAGGAATCGATTCCATTACACGTGAAAGCATCTCACTGTATATGTACCCCAATGAAGAATTTAAAAATGAGAGTATAAGAAAGCTGCTCTCTGACTTTGCGCGGATGCTTGAAAGATTTCTTGCGCAGGAAGAATTTGATAAAAACGAATGGGATAAGAAGATATATATTTTGAGAGGATTAAGAAAAGAACATTATGACGATAAATTTTTCAAGAGGTTAAAAGAATTTAAAGCCGGACATAAAAATTCCACACAGGAGATAGATGAGTTCTACGAAACAAATACAAAATTAATTTCCGAGGAATATGAGTATTGGTATTTTTCAAAATTTGACGATAGAAACGAAATCAATCAGGAAAAATCAGACGCATTAGACTATGAATTCATATCAAAAAAATTATTTTTGTTCCAGTATATGCAATCACGGGAATATGTGAACAAGGATTTAAAATTCCGTTATGATTTCTGGGATGAAATAAAAAAATATTTTGAAAAATACGGCAGCATAATTAAAAAAGAGCAGCCCCTTTTGTATCACAGCTTTTTAGGTGTAGTATTGGTTTTTAACAATTTTCAAAGATCAGATTTATTGGAAATGAAACAATTTTTAGATGACCAAAATTTTTATTTAAAAAAAATTTCCAAACCATATTGGGATTATATAAATTACTGCACGGCTTTCATCAATAAGAATTTATACGAATATATGGATGATATTATTTTTTATCTGAAACTTATGGATGAGAATGGAATAATTTTACAAAACAGAGAATTGGTGCATTATTATTTTAAAATTGCGCTGGAGGCAGCGCTTTACAAAAAAGAATTTGACTGGATTGAACGATTTATAAGTAAATACGGGAACAAAATTAAATCCGATTTTAAAAACGATATGCTTGCGCTTTCATCCGCAAAACTATTTCTGGCTAAAAACGAATTTGCTAAAGCAAAATACTATTCCAATAAAGTAAGTTTTAAAGATTATCTGCATTACATCGGTTCAAAAAAAATTTTATTAAGAATTGCTTATGAAGAGTCTGATTTGAATTCCATAATCTCCATATCTGATACGATAAGAAAATATTTAAACACACATAATGAAATCCCGGAAATTTATAGAGCGGGTACAGAAGAGTTCATGCAGTATATTTTACGGCTTTCAAAAATAAGAGAAAATAATTCTCTTGGAGAGGATGTAGATTTTGAGCTGAATAAATTCAGAACTGAATTAAAAGAAGAAAGCAGAGAGGTTAGTTTTTCAGATTGGCTTTTGGAAAAGACTTTTCAGTTTAAAAAGTAAAGCCGGCTCTCACCGGCTTTTGTTTAAAGATTAACATCTCATTCTTTCGGAGGAAAGCCTGCGCCGCCGCTTCCGTCTGTTGTATCGCCGCCGTTTCCGTCTGTCGAATCACTTAGATGCGCAAAAGATAATTTAAAGCTCTTACTTATTTTAGCATCACTATTTGATGTAAATCCAAAGATAGATACAGATGTAATAACTGCGATTATTAAAGCTGCTGCGAATTGTTTAATTGTGGTTTTCATAAGGTTTTTATTTTTTGTTTGGGCAAGTGAGTTATTTCATTGCCTGATACAAAAGTATTTTTAAACCTTACCTGAAACCTTACAGGAACCTTACAGAATTTCCTGCGATTACCGGACAGAAACGCACAAAACTGCAGTTCAGCCGATTCACAAATTCAATTCTTCCTCCTTTACTTCAATTTCATTTATATCTATCTTTAAAATAATTTTAAAGCAGCTTTAAAAAAACTATTCCCCATATGAAGAAATTCCCCCGGATTTTTTTATTATGCTTTTCCTTTTTATGCATTACTGCGACAGCATTCATTTATAAAGCAGATTTATTTTTCAGTACATCTGCAATAAGCGCCACATGGCAAAGCCTTACAAATCTTCCGTACACATTATCTCATAATGTTACAGTAGGTTCAGACTCAGTTAGCAGCTCAATATTAATAATGGGAGGAATTGCAGGCGACTCCATTTCCTCCAGAATTCTTTTATACAATGCTTCAACTGCGCAGTACGATACTACACTTCCAAGATTACCAAAAAGACTTATGAACGGATTCGGTTTTAAGATAAAAGATTCCATTTATTACGGCGGCGGATATACTACTAACTGGAAGGATACAAGTATGAGCGCAGATACTTTATATGATTGCGTTTACCCGACTGTTTCTTCAGGATATATTTCAGGACAGAAGGGTAAAATTTATTTTACAAGCAACTCAGGAACAAACTGGGTATCAAGACCTTTACCGGATACAACTAAAAATGCAGTAGGTATCAGCTTTGTAAGTGACTCGGTTGGGTTTGTAATCCTTAACAGGTCAGATAGTATAACATCATCTGTGTACTCAACCAGTAATAAAGGAATTTCGTGGACTGCGAAACTCAGCAGCGCAAACCTGAATGACATATTTTTTCAGGGAGCAAATATTGGTTTCCTCTGCGGAGATAACGGCAGCATAAAAAAAACAACTAACAGCGGAACTAACTGGACAACAATTAATTTCGGAAGTGATAATTACAAAGCAATTTATTTTTTGCCAAACTCTGCAACAGGATTTATTTCAGGAGCTAACGGAAAAATAATCAAAACCACTAACAGTGGAACGAACTGGATATCGCAGACAACTAACACTACAAAAAATCTTAACAGTGTAGTTTTTTCAGATTCGCTGATGGGATATGCAGTTGGAGACAGTGGAATAATTTTAAAGACAATTAACGGCGGAACGAACTGGATAACACAAAGCTCGCATACAATTTTAAATTTAAGAAGCATTGATAAAATAGACGTAAATAAATTAATCGCATCGGGAGACAGGGGTTTAATTATTTACACAACAAACGGAGGGACTGAGTGGATTCAAAGAGTTGGAGTAAGTAGCAACAGATTAAATAAAGTTTGTATTCCGCCTAACGACAGCATTGCAACGGCAATTGGAGTAAAAGGATGGGTTGTAAAAGCAAATAAACCTTTCTTTGAATACATTATAAACGATACGTTCTATAAAATCAGCGCCGGTAATTTAGCTGCCGGGTGGCAGACTAAAGCATCGCTGCCAATTCCAATTGCAGAAGTTTTTTCGAGCACTGCTGTAATAAATGATAAAATTGCTTTCGTGATGGGAGGTAGAACTACGGGCTTTAACATTGCAGACAGTGTGATGCGGTATAATCCTCTTGCTAATGTTTGGAGTTTCGGTGCTCACCTGCCGGCTAAATTAGCTGAGCCAGGTGCAGCATTGATTGATAAAAATAAAATTATGATTGCCGGCGGTGAAAGGTCTGATAGTATCAGCAACAAAGTTTATATCGGTACGGTAGACAGCAACAACGCCGCAGGATATATAATCAGCTGGTCAACGAACGCAACAAATTTCCCTATACGAAGTTATGCAATGGGTTCAAAAGGATTTCCCTCAAAAAAAATTGCATTCTTTATAGGCGGAAACACTACACAATTTTCCTTTTTAGACGGTCCAAGCGGTCCCTCATCCAAAGTTTATATGTATACTTCTGCGACGGACCAATTTACAGAATTACAAATTGATATTGCAAATCCTATTTGCCATACAGGTGTTGACGGCTATCTTGGAGCAACTCCGTTTACTGCTTCAATACCGGATTCGTCAGTCAGGATTTTTGCTCCGGGAGGAAGGGATTCAAATTATGTTTCAGTAAATAGTCACAAAGTATTAAAGCTAAACGGACTGGTAAGCGTGCAGCAAGTGAATTCTGAATTCCCTATGAATTATAAGCTTGAACAAAATTATCCAAATCCGTTTAATCCCGTGACAAAAATCAGATATGAGCTGCCGCAGCAGAGTTTTGTTGAGTTTAAAGTTTTTGATATGCTTGGAAAAGTTGTTGCAGTCTATATCAACAGAATGCAAAATGAAGGGACGTATGAAATTTTATTTGACGGGAAGCTGCTTGCAAGCGGAGTGTATTTCTATCAGCTGAAAACTAACGGTTTTACCGATACGAAAAAAATGTTGTTAATTAAGTAATACATCTTTAATTTTCTTCAGGAATTGGGCGGAAGGTTTTTCGCCTAATTCCTTTTCAAACTTATCCAGCATAATTTTATATTTAGCTTTAGCGGTATTTATTTCCCCCGTTCCGGCATAAGCAGTTATTATTTTATAATATAAATCTTCGTTTAAGTCATCTTCTTCAAGCAACAAATTATAATATTCTATTGCCTCACCGGTTGAGTTTTTTGATTCAAGAATTTTGATAAGCTCTTTAATCAATCTTACTTTGTCCGTATCAACCCTGCTTCTCAATTCCTCCACCCATGGGACATAGTATCCTTTCATAAAAATATCTTTGAATAACTCAGCGGCTTTTTTCAGGACAGCTTCTTTTTCTGGAGAACTGTCTTTTAGTCCCTGCTGTTTTTTAGAATAATATTTTAATCGTTCTATATCGGAATCATACATGTATCCCGGATTAAACTCAAACATTTTATTTTCATAAGTTACATACTCAATATTTCCATAGTTCTTCAAGATGCTTCTGAGATTTGAAAGAAACTGATGGAAAATATTATCACTGTAAGATTGGTCGGAATCTTTAAAGAACTCATCGATTAAAATATCTTTCGTAACATAATTTTTCCTGTTAATGAACAGATACAAAAACATTTCTTTAAATTTTGCTCTCGTCCATTTTTTGTCATCGACCTTAACTCCCCTTATAAAAAAAGCAGGAACTCCGTTCGTTACAAGATAAATATCCTGAATGTCTGTTATATTTGCACAAAGATTTCCATCTTCATTCCTTGAGATTATTTCGGTGTAAATTTCGGAGATAGTGTCCTTATCAAGACCTCCATTTACTGCACAATCCAGCAAACTTCTTTTTTTAGTTACCTCTGTGACGAGAACATTAAAATAACGGATGCGGAATGACTCATTAACTGCTTCAGTATAATACTTAAGAAATTTTTCTTTATTCTTTTTCATTACGAGCTCTGCCAACCTGAATGAAAAAAATATTTTATCTGAAGCTAAATCATTCTTAATAAAAAAATCAAACAGCTTAATTGCTTTCTCTTCTTTGCCTGATAAAATTGCATCAAATAAATCCGCTGTTGCTAAATCATTTTCAAGCCCGTGAGTCCGCAATTCATTAATAAGTTTTAACTGCTTTTTGAGTTCCGCAATATTATTCTCATAATAATAGATTTTGCATTTGATTGTAAGCGCAGTTATTAACGCTCTGAAGTTTTCGAGTTCCCTGCAGGCACCTTCCAGTAAGTTTATCTGTTTCAGACATTCTGCAAAATTTCCGTACTCAAGATGATAGTTTGAAGATGCTTCAAGCGCCTGAATTCTAAGTTCAGGTATCAGGTTTACAATTTTTATCCTCAATAAACCTTCTAATTCTTCCCCTGCATTTTTAAAATCACCGGAGTAACAACTGATGTTAAAAATATTTATTGTTGTCTGAATTTTATGATATAAGCTCTGCAAATCATTAAGAGATTTTTTATAACAAATTTTCGCCTCGTTAAAATCACCTTTCATAAAGTTCAGATTTCCGAGATTATTCTGTATGCTGGCGCGAATAGCCGTACTTTCAGAGTCTTTGTTTTTGCCAAGAATTGTAAGTGCTTCAATGCAGCACGGGCTTACTTTATCCAGAATCCGTGAGTTAAAATAAAATGAACTTAGCCGCAGCAAAAGCGATGGGAGTAATTTTTTATTCGTTACTTTAGTCTTGTAATCCTCCAGATAAGAAATTGCTTTTTTACCTTCACCCGAATTGAATTTTATTTCAGCGATGTGACAAACAGCTTTCACTGTAAAAATAGTAACTGCCTTTGCGTTAAGTTTTAAGAAAGAGTCAAAGGCATTTGTTGCATTTTCGTAATCGAAAAAATAATTTTTTAAAATTATACCCTTCCAGTATATTAAGAGAGGATAAGAAACATAAAACGAATCAGGAATCGTGCTGAGCATTTTATCTGCGATGTTTAAATCACCGTCTTTGGAAAGCTGCGGGATACATTCAAGTACAACCGGAATTATTTTTTTGTAATCTTCTGCCAGAGCATAATATTTAATTGCTCTATCAACATCATTAATACTTAAATAATAACTTCCTGCATCTGAGTATGCCTGCTTTATCTGCTTGTGACCAATTGCAGCTGGAGCTTTTTCAGATAGAAACTCCTTAAAGAAAATTAAATATTCATATCCGCCTGCAGGATATGCTTTCAATACAAAATTATATTTCTCCTTCAGGATTTCTAATAATGATTTTACATTTAATCCTTTAGATAACCTTCCGGATAATTTTTCCAGCAATTCCTCATTAAAGCTCTCGAACAATGAAGATAGAAATAAAATATTAATATATTTTTCATCGATTCCTTCTATTATCTCCTTCTGAAAAAAATAGCTCATGGTATCGCTTAAAGAAAAATTGTCAGGTGTATTTGTATTACTGCTCAATGACTGTAAAAGGATATGTATTCCCGTCAACCATCCTTCAGTTTTTTCGCATATGTGTGAAATCTGTTCCCTGCTAAGATTCAGCGAGTAAACACTCTCCGATATTTTTTTTACCATGCAAGCATCGGCGCGTAAGTCATTGTGCGTAAGTTCAAAGTAGTTTCTTTTCATTTTTATCTTTACATAATCGAACGGGTATTTAGATGATGTGACAAAAATAAAATGAATATTTTTAGGAGAGTGCTCAATAAAATAATCAAAAAAAGAATGAGCCCAGTCAAATTCAGATATCTGCTCTGCATCTTCTATTATTATATAAAACTCTTCTTTGCAGAATGTGTATAAATTATTAATTAATGTCCTTGTAAACACACTCAGAGAATTTATATTTCGAATTTCTTTTTTATTAAAATCCGGCTTATAATAATCCAGCAGAACTTTCATTTCATCTATGAAGCCCGGTATTACTTTATCAATGGAATGTATAAGATAATTCAGAAAGATGTATAGATTTACATCCTCCTCATCGGTTTTGTAATATGAATATGGGAGTATGTATTCTGTAACGAATAATGACAGAGCGCAGGATTTCCCGAATCCTTTGGGTGAATTCAGTAATAATAATTTTTTATTCTTTTGCGAATAAAGTTTTTCCGTAACTAATTCCGGCTTCACTAAGTGAGAGTCCGAAATTAAATTTTCAGGAAGGATTTTTGTGATTAAAACACTCAAATTTATTAATTGTAAACAAATCTAAAGAAATCAAAGAACAGAATAAAGAAACTAAAACATTAATTTCAGAATCTATTTCCAGGCATTCACTTTAGTATTACAATCCGAAGCATAGTATTACAATCCGAAGCATATAAATTAATTAAATACTGTTTCCGGTACCTATCTAAATCAGTTCAAATAGCCTACCTTTTAGCTCATTCAAATATATTTTATCCATTTGACCTATGTCAAAGGAGAAATCAATTAAAGTTAGTATTTTTATTTAACAAAAAAACTAACAGCCATGAAAAAATATTTAAAATACATTTTAACTGCTTCAATTTTTACAGCGCATAATCTCTTTGCGCAAAGTGCAGCAGATACTGAAGGAATGGATATGAGCTCATACGCAACCTGGATGGGTACAGGATTTTTAGTAATGCTCTTTGTTATGATTGCAGTTTTTTTAATTAACGGAAACAAAGATACTTCCGAAGCCGAAGCCGGAATTCTTCAAAGCTCAGTTATTGTTGTAAGAAACAAAATCAATACGGCTATTGGCAGCTCGCTTCAGTTATTGAACGGTATCAGCATTGATCTGCAAAGAGTCAGATTTCTTCTTGCCTCGGCATTAATAATGTTCTCAACCATACTGTTATTATTAATCATCCAAAAATAAAATATCATGAAAAAAATTTTTGCAATATGTTTTACAATCTCAGTCTTATTTGCCGCTTTGATTTCTAACGCAAACGCCTGCCCTAAATGCAATGCTGACTTCAGACAGGAGCTGCTGGAGAAAAGAGCAAATACACTGGGCGGACAGGAGCTGCTCGAAGCAATTAAAAATCAGGACGGCGCAAATTCTGTTGTACTTCCTAAAAAATATGTAACACAGGAAGAGCCTTTAAGTGAAGGAATGAAACAAATAATGACTGAGAATGAAACCGGAAATAATCCCGTAATTACTTTTGATATTATAAAATTATTTTTTACAACGTGGGTATTCCGCAGTTAGGATAAAAAAAACTAAAAAATTTTAATTGAAAATTAACACAAATAAAATGAAACTGAATAACTTATTGAATAACTTACTGAGAACACTATTTATAATAGCTTTTATAAGTTCATTACAAACTGCATCCCCGCTGTATGCTCAGAGTAAAACTGATACAACACAGTTCATTGAAATAATTAAAAGAGATAATTCCCTTCCTCTGCCGACATCAAGCTACGTTCCCCAGACAGGAGATATTAAACCCGATGCTGAAGTTACTATTGAGCTCTCTGAAGGTGATGCATACATTGGCGCAGGAGTTCTGTTCAGAGGATTTGTTATTAACGGAGGAATTCCCGGACCAAGCATCGTAGTAAACGAAGGCGATATAGTAAAATTCACTGTAGTCAATAAAGGTAAAATTCCGCACGGAGCTTCTATTCACTCTGCATCAACTCAAACTTCAAAATATCTCGGTCATATAAATGCAGGCGAAACGAAGTCGATGTTTTTTAAGGCTTCACGTCCCGGTGTATTTATGTATCACTGCGCCCCGGGAGGACACGGTATTCCGCTGCATATTTTATTCGGACAGTACGGAATGATGACAGTAAAGCCAAAGAAACAATACAAACTTGAGCAGATACTCGGAAGAAAACCCGATGTTGAAATTTATTTATTGCAGCATGAATTATATTCCAGCGGTAAAGATGCCATTGACGGTAAGGCAATTTACTCAATGTGGAACGGAAAACTTTTCAGATATGTAGAGCAGCCAATAAGAGCAAAGCCGGGTGATTACGTAAGAATAAATTATATTAATGTCGGACCTAACCACGTATCAACTTTTCATATCGTAGGAATCATGTGGGACTATGTTTACTGGCAGGGAAATCCCGATATGCCTCAGGCAGGCGGACAGACTGTTACATCAGGTCCATCAGATTCATGGGTAATTGAATTCAGAATGCCGCCTGATGAAGGAACATATACAATGCTTGACCATGCAGTAAGCGCTGCAGACAGAGGAGCAATAGGACTGTTGATTTGCGATAAGAATGCAACGACACCTGTAACAATTTCTGCCGAAGGACCGAAGTACACAGGAAAAGAATTAAGCGATATTAAATCAAAAATAATAAGAACGATTGCGCCGTTTGAACCCGGTACACCTGATGTTGACCCTGTACTAGAATATGGTCCTGAAGTAAAAGAAGTGACGGTAAAGATTATAGGAAACAGTTATTATCCGAAGTCAATAAAAGTCTGCGAAGGCACGACTATTATATGGCAGAACGAAGATATTTTTACTTACATGGATGGCGAGTTCGGAGGAATACATACTGCATCTACTTACGAAGCCCCCGTGCCGTTTAACTCACCATTGCTGGGACATGCAGAGGTTTATAAAATAAAGCTTGATAAAAAAGGCGACTACAAATATATGTGCGCGCCGCATCCGTATATGAAGGGTGTGGTTACTGTAGTCCCTGCTCCGGGAAACTCAATGAGCATTTATATTATTTTACTGGTAGTGCTTACTGTGCTGCTGATTATATATGTGTTGTATAAAATAAATTTTATAAAGAAAAATATAGCTGCTGCTTCAGGAGAGAATTCTAACGTGCAGCAAGCATAAAAAAATTTTACAAAGAAATTTTAAAAAGAAATTTTGATAAAAATAAAAACGGCAGGGATTGAAAAAATCCTTGCCGTTTTTTTGTTTTAAGAAAAAAATAGATTTGTTATAAAAATATGCAGATTAAGTTCAATTATTTATATGTTTTAACATGAGTATAAAACCAACTTTACATAATCTGGAAATAAACCCATGATTTATAAATAATTTATTTTGGCTAGAAAAATTTTCGCGAAACTTCTGCGATTATTTCACCAAAACCATCTTTTTAGTGGTAATAAATTTAGCCGCGTTTCCGCCCTCTGCAATTATATTGTAGAAGTAAACACCGCTGGCTAAATTTGAACCATTGAATTGTACTGTGTAATATCCTGCTGACTGAAGTCCGCTTACAATTACAGCAACTTCCCTACCGGTCATATCAAATAATTTGATTGATACTTTGCTATCGAATGGTAAATCGTAGTTAATCTTTGTTGAAGGATTAAACGGATTCGGATAGTTCTGGCTCAGGTCAAATTTCGCAGGTACACCTACATTTACTTCACCTGATAAGCTGAAGTACTGTGAGTTTCCATTGTAATCAAGTTGTCTTAATCTGTAATTATATTTTCCTTTTGCTACGCCTGCATCAGTGAAAGAATAATTCCTGACTTCATTTGTAGTTCCGCTGCCCTGAACGCTTCCTGCTTTTACCCAGTTAGTTGTTCCGACTGCTTTTCTTTCAATTTCAAATCCTGAATTATTTTTTTCCATAGATGTTGCCCAGTTCAGCTTCACTTCATTTCTGTTTACAGATGATGTGAATGAAACCAGTTCAACCGGTAGCGGCACATCTTTATCAGTCAACGCAAAGATTGAGAATGAAGATAAACCATAAAGTGTAATATATTTTCCTGATGAATTTCTTTCATACTGACCTGCTGCGTTTCCATAAGTTGTATAAGGTACATAAGTTGTTCCGCCGTCATCTGATTTTGAAATAACTACGTTTGTATCGGCAGGAATTGTTCCGATTTGTGCAGGGTCATAATATAAAACTATATCGTATGTGTAACCGGTACCACCTGTTGCTGTAAAGCTCCAGTATCCGTTACCAACATTGAAACCACCAGCGTTAGGGGGATTTGTACCCGGATAATAAATCAGTGACATAGATGTAGGTGGTGTTCCTCCCGGTCCCCAGTTTATTGAAGCAAGTGTTTTTCCTCCTACAGAATACGTTGTAGTTGTACTTGGGGCAGGCGCTGCGCTTTCAGTTGCTGTTGGCGGAGCTATAGATGGTGTTACATTGTATGCTCCTAAGTCAGTTGAACCGCCTGCTAAAGTTGTTGACCTTGCGCCTCCTAAAATATCAGTACCAATAGAAGGTGATAGGACAGGTGTACCTTGTCCAGATGCGTACCAAACAACTGGCTGTGAAGCTACTAAGCTAAGGTCTGCAGTTGCTGTTGCTGTAAATAAACTGGCTGCAGGGATAGTAGCTGTAGTGCCATATGAGGAATAATTATCTCCGCTAGAATTTGATTTCCATGAAGCAAAATCAATTCCTATACTTGCTACCCAGTCTGCGCATACAGAAGAATTAGCAGTTACTAATAAATTATAGTTTGATGAAGATGACGTCCAGTTAACAGCGCTCTGGTTTGCAATCGCTAAGTTTCTTCCGCCGCCTGTTCTTGCATTGTAAAAGATGTTGTTCCTCAATGTAATAAGCCCGCTGATTCTTACAAACCCGAATGAAACGACGTTTGGTGATGAACTTGTTGCAGTTCCTCCTAAATAAACTGAGTTATAAGAAATGTTACAGGGGTTTATAGTAGAAGTTCCGCCCTGATAAATACCTATTACTCTTGTCTGATTACCGTTCTGGGTGGCAAGAGAAATAGAATTATTATAAACATTCAGAGTAGAACTCGCTGAAAAAAGTTTTATGGCCGAAACGATTGGTGCAGTTGAACCCGTATCATTTGCTGAGTTTGCATTACTTTGTATATCGTAAATTTTATTATTAAAAATATTTACAGTCTGTGTTGCGACACCGCTGGCAAACATAATTCCAACCGGTTCGTGAATGTTACCTGTAAGAACAGTATCACCGGTGTGGAACATTGAGTTAATGTTATTATTTCTAACATTAATAACATTGTTAGCTCCTGTATTAGCTAATCTGATGCCGAAATTCTGGAATGATGCAGAGTTTCCTGTACCGTTGCCGCGCATATTATTAATGTTGTTATTATAAACATCTACTAATGCTCCTGATGTCCCTGCTATATTTATTCCGGCATTTCTGTCATTTCTTTTTCTCCAGTAATTTGCATAAGAAATAGTGTTGTTCCATATCAATATAGTGTCAGTAGCAGATGCTGTCACTATATCAATCCATCCGTTATCATAAGCAGTTGTTACAGTATCCCAGGGATTTAATTTTCCACCGATAGTATTACCTACAAGTGTTCCAACATTTATTCTTCCTCCCTGTATATTAATACCTTTCACAATTCCTGATGTAAGTGTAGCAGGTGCCATATTACTGATATTTGCAATGATGTTACCGTGTATATCAGATTTAATAGTATTACCGGATTTTACATCGATAGCTGTAATCGCTATACCGGTATTTGCAAATATCGGGCTTCCCGATCTGTCAGGGTTGCTTCCGCCGATACTATTAAAGTTTGCTGTACAGTTATTACCGTTGCCTGTTAGTTTTATACCGGTCCATCCTGCAGTTAATGTAATATTATTGTAAACTCTGTTTGAGTCCACAACTAAGCTGTCTCCCATTGAGCCTGCAGAGAAATCAATAAGCACTGTACTGTTTGCAGTCCATCCGGTGAAGTTATTATTGATGATTGCAATAGAGCTGTTCTTTTGAATACCTGTAGATGTACCTGTTGAACCTATTGCAGTAAAATATGAACCCGGATTTGTACCTGTTGAATTTTTGAATAAGCAGCTATCAACAAGCAAGCTGTCATTACCGTAAATTCCTGTTGTTCCGCCGAACATTATAATAGGATTAGTAGTTACAGATGCATTACTTTCCAGTGTACAATATCCAATGCCGCTTCTTCTTGAGTCGTTAAGGAATCTTAATATCGGTCCTGTACCTGATGCTGTCGCATTATTATTTACAAATCTCAAATATTTTCCTGCGCCGTTAAATCTTCCGTCAATTAAAAAATCATCTGCGCCGTTTAGTTCAAGTAATGCATCATTTGCAGCAGCCGTTGTGCCTTCAATTGTAAATACACTTGCTGCGCCGGGTACAACTACTATTCTGAATCCTTTTGCAAATTCATTTAACGAAACTGTTCCGTCTTCGACTAAATTATTTTGCACTATTACAGTCACGTCAGATGCAACAACACTTGTATTGATTGCATTGAACAATCCTGCAGCTCCTGAGAAGCTTGGATAGTTTGGCACTCCTGCGCCTGTTCCCAGATAAACTACTGAAGGGAATGTAGCGCCAATTGTATAACTGTTCGGAGTTGTTGGTGCAGAAGTTATAGCTGCAACGCTGGTACCAACAAAGCCTATGATAGGATTACTTGCAACATTCGCTGCAGGAGATAAATCCTGAGCAACTACAAAGTACTGAATAACATCTGCAACTGCTATGGAGCCGCCGTTTATAATTGTATAGTCAATTGTAAAATTGTAAGGTGAAGATGTATTTGTTGCTTCAACCCATTTCCATCCGTTATCGCCTGAAGTATTCCCAACGAATGCATTTGCATCAGTTGATTTTTTATAATACACTCTTGGTCTTGTGCCCGGTGTTACGTTCACGCCTGAATTATCTGTTATAGTAGCAAATCCTGTAAGTGTTCTGTTTGCAGCCACAATTCCACCGGAAACAACTCCGTATGAAATGTTTGGTCCTGTTAGATCTAACGGAACCATGTCTGATTCGCTTGCTCCGAAATCAGGGAATGTTCCGCCTCCGTTTACAGGAGCAGGTTTAGGTCTTGCAAAACCGTCGATATCAGTAGTAAACCCTGCGAGTGTTGTTGCGCCTGACTCTAACTGAGTAGGTGTTACACCCATATTAAATCTTAAGTTTCCGGTTGCCGCATTTGTATATGTAATAGCAACTCCTGTAACACTTGAGAAATCGCAGGATGATGCAGTTTTCCAACCTGCAAATGTCTGGTCAGTTGTCCAGTAGCCGACAGTAGATAGAGAAGCAGAGTTCAGAACGTTAAAATCTGAATTTGCAGCAGTCCATCCTGTTGAGCTTGTTGTGGCGCCATAGTTATTAGCTATAGCATAATGTTTTCCTGTACCGCCTGTTCTTGCATTATCGAATACGTTATTTTTTAAATAAGTAACCTGTGTTCTTGCAGTCACGCTGAAATCACCTCTGAAAAATCCCATACTGGGCTGAGCACCGCTTGATGCAGTACCTGAAATCGAAACTGTGTTGTAATAAATATAATTTATAGGGTCAGGTGTTGCTCCGTGCTGGCCCATTATACCTATGAAAGATGTATTAGTTGTTTGTCCTGCGCCGAGAGTAATCATGTTATTTGCAACTGTATCGGAAGTTGTTGCAGAGCGAATTAAAATACCTGCTGCAATACCCGGAGTAGTTGCTGTGCTAGATGTACTTGCATTAGATAAATTGTAAATAATATTGTTCCTTACTGAAGGATTTGTTGCATTAGCAAAAGCTATACCTGCAACAATGTATCCGCCTGTACCTGTATTAGTATTCGAAAGGTTTGAAATTGTATTACCTGAAATGACAGGTGCATTTCCTATTGCAAGTGCAATTCCGTTTGCCGATGCTAAGCCGTTTGTAACTGTTGCAAGGGCAGAGTTTGTAGCTAAATTAGTTATAGTGTTTCCTGAAAAAGTATAAACAACCGAGCTTCCTGCACCGGAACTGGTTGAAATACCTCTTACAAATCCTGTTGTACCCGTACCGTAAGAAACAAAATTCTGTATTGTGTTATTTGAAATATTTACAGTTGTGGGAGCAGCGGCTAAATTGATACCTGTTACAACTGAGCTTCCAGTAGTCAGAGCAGTTGTACCGCCGCGCATATTTTCTGCAGTAGAGTTACCAACCGTATTTCCGGTAATTGTTACAGAAGTTGCAACGCCGGAAATGTTTATACCAAATAATCCGCCTGCAATAGCAGCCGTTGTACCTGAAGAGGATAATCCTCCGATGACATTATTCTGAATTACTGTTGCTCCCGTTCCGGCGCTATGAATACCGACAACTGTTCCCTGAGTTGTTGTAGGAACTGCAGAAAGTAGTCCTGTGCCGGTAGAGCCTCCTATAACGTTCGGAGTAATATTACCGATATTAACCGGGGCAGAACCACCGGCAATGTTAATACCGCAAAGAATACCGTTTGCAGTAGCCGCGCCGCTTGATGTGGCAATACTGATTGCAGTTACTGTATTGCCCTGTATTGAAGATGCAGATGCAGTAGTAGGGGTTAAAGAAATACCGATAAATCTATTTGCAACTGTTCCAAGCATTGTGTAAGTACCTGTGCCAGCTGATGAAGCATAGCCGATTGTATTTCCTGTTATAGTATAACCTGAACCTGATGTAGCAACAATTCCGTTGTGGGTATTGCCGGTAGTATAAGTTCTGCTGCCTGTCTGGAAAATTTTATTGTTTGAAATTGTCCATCCTGAGTTACCTGAACCTACAGATACTCCGTTACTGACGCCTGAAGCGTTGAAGAAATCCGAAATATTATTTCCCGAAACTATATTTCCGCTGTTATCGACCGTTGCACTGGTACCAATAGAAAAAATACCGTTTTGAGGTAGGTTTACTCCTGCAGCTGTAATATTATTATTACTTATGGTATTGTTGTCATTTCCTGATGCAGAGCCTGTAGAAAGAAAAATAACACCTGTAGCTGCACTTACTTCTGATCCTGAAATAGTACAGTTAGTCACTGTGTTATTTTTCGCATCATTAATAAATCTAATACTGCTTGATACTCCGAGCGCAGTATTTGAAATTGTTAATGAGTTACCGCCTGTGTTTAAGCCGTCGATAGTAACGTTATCTGCTCCATTGAGATTGATTAAGTTACCTACAAACGCTCCGGTAATTGTTCTTGATGCTCCGCCTGATGGCTGAATAGAAATAGATGTATAGCTTGAACCAGTTCCGTTGCCGCTTGAATCGAGCGATGCTGAAACTGTTTCAGTGGTATTACCAACGATGTTTACCGTAATTGCGCCGGTAAAAGCGCCTGTATTGATCGCTGTAAAAGCATCTGCAAGAGTTGCATAACTTGTTACAGGACCTCCATTACTCACTTCAACATTCTGAGCAAATATATTGGTGCTCAAAAATAACAAAGCAAGTAAAGATAAAAAAGAAAGGGTAGGTTTCCTCTTCATTTTAAATGGGGTTATTTTTAAAAAAAACTATAGTAATGCTTTGAATTTTACGGGGGAAAATTCTTCAAGTAATAATCTAATAATTAATTATGAGTGTGTGCAAAACAAATGTGAAACTTCTGTCTATGGGTGAACAGAGAATTGTTTTACCAACATTCGAAAAAAATATTTTGTAAAACAGATTTAATTGGATTTAAATCAGAGGAATTAACAGGATATGTTTTACGACAGCAGGAAAATTATTAATTTTAAATTTTAAATAAAAGATGGGAAAAAATGAAATTTAAAAATGGAATGTCATGTCAACATTTTTTTAAAGACCTAATAGCTTTTTTCTAACTGCATTTGTTGTGCTTTTCTTTACGGTAAGTGCTTTCAGTCAACTAACCGTCTCAATAACAAATACATTACTGCGGTTAAAATAAAAATCGAGAATTATAACGGTCAGATTTCTTTTTTGACAGTTGTTCTTCTAATTTTTTTTTAACTGAATCAGAAAATTTATACTGAGTATCACAAATATCTGAACTATTTTGTTGTTAGTATTTAATCATATTTTTTTATAAATTAAAACGTAGTTCCATTCCGGTTCTACATGTCATATAACGAGGCGAAATAAAATTTTCTATTTCCCCTGTCACCTAGCCAAATTCACATTCCACTTCAGGCAAAGTTAACAGGAAACAATTATATGTAATCAATTTTAGGTTTTGATATTTTAAATGTCAATCTGATTTCTTTGATAATGTAATCTGTTTGCTATAAACTACCAAATTTTCATACTAAGGAAATTTAACAATATATTTTTAACCTCTAAAGAAAAACTGTATGACAAAGAAAATTACTCTTCTTTTTGTTCTGCTTCTTGGGATTTTCAGCTTAAAGTCTTATGCACAAGTTGATATTTCAGGAACTCCTTATTCTACATTAAAAGATGCATTTGATGCCATCAATGCCGGGACTCACACCGGTGCAATTGTTGTAAGCATCAACGGAAGCACTGTAGAAACAGCATCTGCAGTTCTAAATGCAAGCGGAAGCGGAGCTGCTTCTTATACATCAATTACAATCTCTCCTACCGGCGGGGCTGCCAGGTTAATCACAGGAGCAGTGACGGGCTACTTAATCGATTTGAATGGAGCAGATAATGTTACAATCGACGGTTTAAACACCGGTGGTAATACTCTTACTATTTCAAATACATCTAATGGAGCCTCCGGATGTATTCGCTACATTGCAGATGCAAGTAACAATACAATTACCAATTGTACTCTCAGCGGTTCATCCAGTACTGCTGCAAACGGCGTTGTTCTTTTCAGCACAGGAACTACCACGGGTAATGATAACAATACAATCAGCAACTCAACTATTGGCGGAGCAGGAGGAATCTTACCTGTCAATGACATCTATTCATTAGGAACAAGCGCAGCTATTGATAACTCAGGCAACATTATTTCAGGTAACAATATTCAGGATTACTTCAGTGCATCACTTTTATCAAGCGGTATTTTTATGTCCACAGGTACATCAGGATGGACAATAACAAATAATAAATTATTTCAGACAACTACATGTACCTATACAACGGCAAATATACACAACGGTATAGCAGCAAGTGCAGGTTCAGGATATACCATCACGGGTAACACTATCGGATATTCTTCTTCCGCAGGAACAGGAACATATACTATGGCAGGAACTATTGCAACAAGATTTATAGGTATTAACCTTGCGGTTAGTACCACAGTTGCAACATCTTCAGTACAAGGAAATACAATAACTGCAATCAGCCTTGCAACTTCCAGCGGTGCAGCAACAACAAACGGAGTTATCTGCGGTATTAACGTAACTGCAGGGAATGTTAACATAGGAAATGTTACTCCTAATACCATCGGAGGTTCATCAGGAACAGGACTTATTACTGCAGTTCCTACAACTACTCAGGGAATGATTGTAGGTATTAACAGTTCCTCAACAGGAACAATTCTTATACAGAATAATATTATTGGCGGATTCACATCTTCAGGTATTACTGCGGCTGTTGCAGGAGGTGTTTCGGGTATTAACGTTTCCGGCGTTTCTGCTTCTATGACAATTACGGGAAACACAATCGGAAACTCAACTGCAGAAAACATGAGAGCCGGTACAACCGCTCTTACAACAGGCAGCTCAATTGCATCCGGTATTAACATGACATCTCAGCCAACAAGTTCAACCATTACAAATAATACAATCCAGAATTTAGTATCATATGGTACCGGTGCCACAAGTTATGCAAGAGGTTTTTGGACCGGAACTACAGCTACTGCACCTTATACAATTACAGGCAATACTGTTTATAATATTTATACAAATTCCACACTTGCTACTTATACAAACGGTCAGGTAGGTGCCGGCGGTATAATTCTTGGCGGAGGAAGCGGAAGTGTTATATCCGGAAATACAGTTTACAATATTGGAAATACGAATACGGGAACAGGCGGTTACACTGTCGGCGGTATTGTCAGCGCAAATGGTGTTTCAACAAAGATAACAAAAAATATTGTTTACGGACTAAGTAATGCCAGTACATCAACAACAGCTACTGCCCCCGGTGTGGCGGGAGGTATAATTATCCGTTCAGGAAATGCTTCCGATACTATTTCAAACAACATGGTTACATTAGGAGTTGGCCAGACAACTAACACAGCATTCCTTGGTATTATGCTTAATCACGGTTCAACACCTGACCCCGTAAGCAATATATTTTATAATACAATTCATATTGAAGGAACTGTAACCAGCGGCGCACAGCCAAGCTTTGGTCTGGCAAGAACAGATTTTTCTGCAACAGCCCGTACTGCCGGAGTAATTATTTTCAATAACGTTTTTGATAACTCAAGAACGGGCGGTACAGGAAAGCACTATGCAATTGCAAACAACTATGGCGCAGTAACATCAAGCGCAACAGGATGGTCAGGAACTGCTTCCAACTACAATGTTCTAAATTCAGCTTCAGCATCTTCTGTAGGTTACTGGACAGGTGACCAGACACTGGCAGGCTGGAGAACAGCATCAGCCGGTGATGCAAACAGTCTTTCAGGTATTTCAATTACATATACAAATTTATCATCCGGGAATTTAAGATATAACATGGGTCTGACAGCCACGCTGTTAGAATCAGGTGCTACAACAATTACAACAGTAACAACAGATATCGACGGCTTTGCAAGACCTAAACCGGGCGCAGTAAACGGAGGAGGTATTGCTCCTGACTTCGGCGCAGGCGAATCTGATATGGTGCCGATTGATATTTCAGGTCCGAATATTTTATATACAAATATTACAAATACAGCATCAACATCAAACCGCACTTTAACGGGCTTTGCAACAATTACAGATCTTACAGGAGTAAACGTTACTCCGGGTACAAATCCAAGAGTTTATTATAAAAAGTCAACAGATGCAAATACATTTGGCGGCAATACATCAGGCGATAACGGATGGAAATGGGTACAGGCATCAAATGCCTCTTCACCTTTTGATTTCACGATTGATAACTCTATAATTTTCGGAGGCTCAGTTACAGGCGGAGATATAATTCAGTACTTTGTTGTTGCACAGGATATTGTGCTGCCGACTCCATACGTATCTTCCAATCCATCAACAGGTTTTACCGGTACAGGTGTCGGTTCAATAACTTCTGCCCCAACAACTCCAAATTTTTATTATATAATTGGAGCACCTCTTTCAGGTACATACACTGTTGGTCTTGCTTTGTTCAATAAACTTTCAGGATTAAATCTTTATACAGAAGAAAGAACCAGAAAAGTAGTGCAGGAAGTACCAATAACTGAAGATAATTCAGTTGTTCAAAAATCAACCGGACCTGAACCCACATCTGCATCTTTAAATGCTCCTTCTAAAGGAACACAGAGAGTAACTGTTGATGAAAAATATTCTGTACTTATGCTAAATGGCAGTGAATATGCAGGTGCAAAATATTATTCAATAACACAGGCTGATAGAACACAATACGGTCTATCAAGTGATTTGGTTGGAGTCTATACAACAATTACTGCAGCATTGACAGATCTCAATCTAAGAGGTGTTACCGGAAACACAACATTTTCATTGACAGATGCTTCATATCCGACTGAAACATATCCATTGTCGTTTAATATTTCAGGAGGTGCGCCGACACCATCGGCTTCAGCAACAGTAACTTTAAAACCCGCATTAGGTGTATCCCCTACTATTTCAGGTACATTAAACTCTGCAGGTTTAATAAAGGTATTAAATAATTATGTCATTATTGATGGCTCAAACACTGTTGGCGGCACAACAAAGGATATGACGATTACCAATATATCAGCTACAGGACCGAGTGTGATTCATTTTGCATCGACAGGAACAACATATCTTGATAACGTTACACTGAAAAACTGTAATATTATAAACGGACTTAACACCAGTACTGCAGTAGTAGTAAGTGATGCAACTTTAGGTACTGCAGGATATTTTTCAAATATTACTATTCAGAACAACAGTATTCAAAAAGCATATATTGGAATGTATATAATCGGAAACCCATTAAGTACATCCTTTGCTTCAGTAATAGGAAACAGCTTAATTACCTCAGGAGCTAATTCAATAAGATTCACGGGTCTATATATGCAGCAACTTAACGGCGCATTGGTATCTCAAAACGTATTTCAGAATTTTGACGGAACAAGCGCTGAAGATGACAACGGAATATGGTTTGCAACAGGAATGTCAAATTCCATAGCTGAAAGAAACTATGTAGGAACTCTGAAATATACAGGTACAGGCGGATACGGCTGCCATGGTATTCAGGTAAGCACAGGAGTGACAGGAGCAAATATAACAGTAAGAAATAATCAGTTCTGTGATTTATCAGGTGACGGCTGGGTAAATACCACGCTCGGAGATAATACTCATGGAATATATGCATTCTCAACACAGACAGGATTAAAATTATATAACAACTCGATTAATTTTAACGGAAACACTCTAAACCAGACCGGTGCAATGTCATACGGTATTACACTTGGTACCGGCACTACAGCAGATATAAGAAACAATAATATTGTAAATAATCTTGGACTTCTTGGAGCAACAGGATTAGGCACTACATGTATATTTTTACAAAGTGGTGTTTCTCAATTAGAAGCTGAAGATAATAACAATTATTATTGCAATGCATCAGGTTCAGGAATTAAAGGAGTTGCATACGTAGTTTCCACAAACTATACATCGGTTGCAGCTTATGCAGCTGTAACTTTGAAAGATGCACACTCTGTTAGCGGAGACCCTGCTTATCTAAGTGCAACATCGGGTGACGTTGATGCAACAAATGTTAACTGCTGGGTTGTAAACGGAACCGGAGTTAACGGACTTGTTACTGATGACTACTTAGGAAATCCCAGACCTACTACATCTAATGGTGTCTGTGATATCGGAGCATTCAATGTTATACCTTCTGTTTCAGCACCTAATGCAACACAAACAGGAACTATTGGTTTAGGAAACACTACTACCTATTCCATATTCGGAAGAACTTTTGCATCTATCACCTGGGGTCCTGCCGGAACGCTTCCGGGAACCTTAACAGCGGTTTATAATTCAGGACAAACACCTCCAAATCCTCCGGGCTCTGCATTATACGGTTACGGAACATGGAGTCTCACACCTGATGTTCAGCCGTCAGGCGGAGCAACTTATGATATAACTATTTATTTCGATGACAGTCAGACAGGTACTATAAATTCACCTAGCACGAATCTTATACTGGCAAAATATGACGGAGTATCATGGACTGATTATCAGCCGGGTACAGGAGCTGGACAATCCAATCTAAACTATGCCGGTAAATCAATTACCGTTTTAGGGTTAGGCTCGTTCTCAACTTTTGCTTTAACAGATAAAGATAATCCTTTGCCTGTTGAATTATCTTCTTTCTCATCTGTTGTTGACAGAAGAAATGTTGATTTAAAATGGACAACTGTTTCAGAACAAAATAACAGCGGCTTTGATATAGAAAGAAAGCTTTCATCTTCACAAACCTGGACTAAAGTTGGTAGAGTTACAGGAAATGGAACTTCCAATACTGCTCATAACTATAGCTTCACGGATTTGAACTTGCAAACCGGAAATTACAACTACAGACTGAAACAAATTGATTTCAATGGAAACTATAATTATTATAATCTGGCCAATGAAGTCAACGTAGGTGTACCTTCTAAATTTGATTTAAGTCAGAACTATCCAAATCCGTTTAATCCTACAACAAAGATTAATTACGATTTGCCGTTCGATAGCAAGGTATCAATCAAATTATTTGATATGACCGGTAAAGAAGTTGCATTGATAGTTAATGCAGCGCAGAGTGCAGGATATTACACAGTACAATTCAACGGTTCAAATTTAGCAAGTGGTATTTACTTCTACAATATTATTGCAGAAGGCGGCAATGCTTCTAAGTTTGTTTCCACAAAGAAAATGGTACTTGTGAAGTAATATGATGTAAATTTGTTTTTAATTTATATGTATTTAGAAACCCTTCAGGATAGCTTTTCTGAAGGGTTTTTTATTTTATATCCCTCTATAAAATAGTGTGACATTTTTAGCAGAATATCAATAAAATGTCACTCCCCTGTTTCAAATTTCCGTAAAATTGAAGTTTTAATATGAATTTATTGGCATAATGATTGATTAATTATTAAGAGAATTACTATATTCAATTATGAACAAATATCTCAAACTAGCTTTAAAAATACTTTTAGGAATAGTTATTTTCGTTGTAGTACTGGTTGTTGGACTTTACTTTTTTATTCAGACTGACACCTTCAATAATATTGCACTCAATTTCGGCAAAGATAAACTTAACGAATCATGGGCGGGAAAGAACTCAAACATACAAATCGAATCACTCCATGGAAATATTCTCAAAGGACTAACAATAAATAAAGGTTCAATTATTACAGAAAAAGATACATTACTTACATTCAATTATATCACATTAAAGTATGATATATGGGGCTTGCTGAACAAAGAAATCCGCCTGGATTATCTTACAATAAATTCTCCAAAAATAAATTTAACTAAAGTAAAAGATGCCGATAGTCTTGTATGGAATTTTACAAAACTGTTCAGCTCATCAACTGAACCTAACGATACTTCCACATCTGCATTTGACTGGGGCATCTCAATAAAGAAATTTAAAATTGAGAATGGAACATTCAGAACGTCTGGAGATTCCGTTACGGTTCCCGGAGCACAGCCAAAATTTATGAAGGAGTTTGATTTCAATAATTTCCTTGCTGCAAATCTTGAAATAGAATTTACGGTAGATTACTTCAAAGATTACAAAAATATCAGCATGAAGAATTTATCCTTCAACACAAATTCAGATTTTAAAATTAAACATTTGAATTTTGATGCCGGGATAAATATAAAAGACACGGTAACGGATTTATGGAATTTCAATTTAATAACTGACCGCTCAAACATAAAATTTGATAAGCTTAAAATGAATAGATTTGACCCGTTCGATAGCAATTCATTCAACAATATAAAAAATAAAAATCTGGAAGCTGATATAAAAATTGAAAAGTTTAATTTTAAAGATTTAAGATATTTTCTTCCAACGGTCGATATGTTGGATAGCACAGTAAATCTTTCACTCAATGTAAAAGGCAAGTACGGAGATTTTTATATAAATGATTTAACGCTAAGACTACCTGACTCATACCTTAATATAAAAGGAAGAGTTCAGAAACTCGATACTCCAGATAGTATGTACATGGATGTAACTGTTAATAATATGGCAGTACTTCCTTCGGATGTGCTGGCAGTATATTATAATTCTGCAATTAAGAATTATGCTGATGTAGGAAAGGTTTTTGCAAATATTGAATACAAGGGCACTTACCATAATTTTTATTCTAAGTTCGATATAAATACAACAAATGCAGGCGGTGTTTATGGAAATGCAAATCTTGATCTGGACAAAGAAAATTATTCAGGTAAAATTCAGACATCAAATTTTAATCTCGGTAAAATATTAAAGGACAACAGTCTTAACAGCAGACTGAATATGACTACATCATTCGATGGGACAGGCTTCGCCCTGAACAGAATGCATGCAAATGTAAATTATAATATTTCGGGTTCATCATTCGCAGGATACGATATACGTTCATCCACAGGAAAGATTAACACAGCCGGAAATAATATTAGACTTAATGTAAGACATATTTCATCGATGGGAAGTGTTTCTGCTGCCGGCAGAGTGAATATTGCCAACATGAAAAATCCTGTTTACAATGTTAAAGGAAACGTAAGCAGATTCAACCTTGCTGCACTGACAAAAAAATCAGAAGATAAGAGTAATCTCAATTTATCATTCGATGTTAACGGCAGAGGCTCGGGCTTAAATAATATTAACGGTAATTTTAATTTTGATATTAAGCAGTCTTACTATGGTAAATATGAAATTCCTCAGACTCCCCTGACTGTAAATTTAAAAAACGGCGGCAGCACTGCTTTTATTGATGCGAAGACGGACTTTCTTCAGTTCAGCGCAAACGGAAGCACTAACTTTGCTTCAATTACAAAAGTTGTGATGCAGAATATTACAGTTATCTCCGAAGGGATTAACAGAAAACTTGCTTTGGATTCTTTGAATCAGAATAATGTTGTTCCTGTTTCTTATTCTTCGTTTACTTCAAACGATAATTTTGATTTAGCTTATGATTTAAAAATTCTTGACTCGGCAAAAGCAAATAAAATTTTAATTCCATTCGGAATACAGTTTGACGGCAATGTTAACGGTAAAATCTCCAATACAAATTCGCAATTTGCTTCACTCACCAAATTGAACGTAAAGAATTTCGTTTATGAGGATACTGTAATATTATTGAAGGATTTTAACTCAGATATAGATTTTAAAAATAATTATGCTTTGGCATCAGCAGATAATGGATTGAACTCAGTGGACTTAAATCTGAATGCAACCGGGGATAAAACACAATTTGGTAAAAATATTATTGACTCGCTTGTAATGAAATTCAATCTTGCAAACAGCGAAGGAAAGATAAATCTTTTTGCAAGACAGGATACTGCGCGTTCAGTTTACATGAACGGAAATATAAATTTAGCCGCTGCTGAAATAAAAACAATAATAGATACGATTAAAATGGATTACGGAAATTATCATGCAACTAATAACAAGGCATGGATTGTAAATTATTATCCAAACGAAAAAGTAAACTTTGAACAGTTTGCAGTTCAAAGCAGAGGAGCAATTGTAGACATCAAAGGTGATTATGCCTTGAAGGGAGCAAGTGATTTAAAACTGGAATCTCAAAATCTAATGCTCTCAGATGTCTTCGCAATAATAGAAGCATCTGATACAACAAACATTGTAAGAAAATCTCCCAATCCTCTGGGAGGCTCTATCAAAGAGATTGTTATTGATTTTAAAGGTAATAAAGAAAATCCTCTGATTACGGGAAGAGTAATTTCAGATTCATTGTTATATGGTGATACTTTATTCGGCAGCATGAAGGCTGATTTCAAATACGAGAATCAGATTGCAGATGTAAATGCAGTGTTAAAAAATGCGACTGACAGCAAGGGTTCATTAACGGTAAAAGCTAATATGCCATATGCAAATCCGTTAGGTAGCGATACATCGTCTTCAGACTTTGCAAGTCTCCCGGTAAAAGTTGAACTTGATTCAAAAGATTTCCAGTTGCAGTACTTTCTAAAATTAATTCCCGGACTTACAGATGCGAGAGGTCTTCTCAACGGAAAAATAAATGCCGATGGTTCTGTATCGTCTCCGAATCTTACCGGCTCATTAAAGATAACTGAAGGCAATATGTTCTTAAGCACAACAGGTATGCCTTATAATTATACTTTTGCTGCAAGCACCTCTAACTCAAAATTAGTTATAGATAACTTAAGTGTTTCAAACATAGATGAAGATTCGCGTCATCTAGATTTACGTGGCACAATCGATTTCACGGGAATGAAAATCAATGATATCGATTTAACTACTTCAGGTGATATGGTTATCATAGATAAGAGTGTTGAACGAAATGATTTGGGAGTTTATGGTTATCTGCTCGGCGGTCCCGGCACTCCGCCAATAACCGTAAAAGGCAGTCTTGATAAATTAAAAATCGGCGGACAGTTTTTAGTAAAGGATGCAACAATTTCTTCAGTGCCTATGAATGGCTCAGGATATAATACTGAATCCGATGAATTCACCTATGTAAATGCTGCAGTAGATACAACAAAAGGAAAAGATTCTTTGATTGCAATCACTCAAAAAGATTACAGAAAAGTAAATCCTTTTGAAAAATATAAATATGTTACAATAGACAGCATCTCAAAAACGAGCCTGATAGATTTTGATTTAAATGTTAAGACAACTAAAACTATTTACGTCTCCATTGATTTTAATAATCTTACAAAGGATAGATTATTCGGTGAAGTACAGGCAGACTTGACTATGAAAACTCAGGGCAAAGACATCGTTGCAAATGGTAGACTTGATGTAGTCGGCAATTCATATTATAAACTATATCGCAATTTTAAGATCAGTAACAGCAGCGTAACATTTGACGGACCCATTGATGATCCTTCAATAAATTTGCAGGCAATTTACACAGGTACAAAAGCAAATAATCAGATTGGCGCATCTTCAAACAGTGAAGTTCAGGTAATGGCAACAATTACAGGAAGAGTAAGCAAGCCGACAGTTGAACTAAAGCTTCTTGAAAACGGAGGCGAAGTTTCAAGCTCAGATGCACAGGGTGATGCAATTACATATTTACTCTTTGGTAAATTTAAAAATGAGTTAACTGCTTCCGAAAGACAATCAGTAGCAACAACAGTAGGAACAACTGTTGGCTCAAATTATGTTTCATCTATATTATCATCAACTGTCCGCGATGTACTTCCCTTCCTTGTAGATGCAGAGTTCAATTATACAGAAGGGAAAGTTCAGGATACAGATGTTCAGTTGACATCGGAGTTCGGAGATGCTACAGTGAAAGTCGGTGGACAATTATTTAAAGAAGTAAAAAACTTTGATTTTGTAGTCGAGTACCCGCTGAATAAAATGTTTAATCTTGATTTGCCTGAAACACTTCTAATGCAGTTCTTCCGTCAGGAAGTAAGTAATACGATTATCGGAGGTGACTTAACATCTACAAATACCGGAGTAAAAATTATTTACAAGATTAAATTTTAAAAAAATATTTAATATTGTTAAACAAAAACGCGATGCTTTTAAATATTGCGTTTTTTATATACCAATAATTAAAACTCTATCTTATAACTTACAACTCATAACTTAAAACGCCTGACCTATCCCGAAATGAAAAGCGAATTTAGATAATTCTCTTTTCGATGGGTCATATAGTTTATACCCCACATCAAATCTTATCGGTCCGATAAATAAATTATATCTTATACCCGCACCTATATCCAGTGCAATTTCTTTGAAATTAAAATCAGAAGCTTTGTTCCAGATGTTACCGTAATCCACAAATACAACTGCGCCCAGATTTTTCAGAAAACCTTTTGAACGTGGGAACAGATCTTTTCTCATTTCAAAACTACCTTCCAATAAAAAATTTCCGCCATCTTCGGGTTTATCTACCATTCCGTTTTCCTGTGCATTCCATCCTCGTAAGCTGCTTCCCCCTCCGCTGAAAAATTTATAGATTGTCTGAACAGGCACCAATTTATCTCCCGAACCGTATTCAAAAATACTCCCGACTTTAAAAGCAGCTGCAAGCACAGGACTTCTTTTCTTTGAACCCAGCTGAAAATAAAATCTGTTAGCGGTATATGCTTTCAAATATTGTGAATAATTTAAATTCCAGTTGAAGGCATTCAAAACTAATTTGGGTATTAATCCCGCGCTTCCAACTATAACCGAATGATATAGCCCCTTTGTCGGGTTAAATGCATCATTAGTATTATCATGTGTTACCGTAAGACTGAGGACTGAATTAAAAAGATCCAGAGTAGAATCCTTATCGTAATATTTAAAGCGGACAATTTCCTCGTTTAATTCTAATGAAGCGTTGTTATAAAATGTATGGTCTGAAATAAAATAATTAAGTATTGTTGAGTTACCTGCATAATAATTTCTAAACTGTTCAAGATTATATAATCCCAAGGTAATTTTATCTGTAAGAGTTGACCTTTTATTGAAAGCATATGGCTGTGTTACTCCTGCGGAAAATTCAAAACGGTTTATATCTAATGTATTTACCAGTGCGCTTGCAGTGAGATTCAATACCTTACCGCCGCTCCAGAAATATTTATTTACATACTGTGCTCCGCCTCCAAAGAAAAATTTATTGTCTATTGATTGCCCTGTAATGAAAGGTGTTATCTCTGTTCTGTTGGTCAGATTAATGTTAATTGTAAAATTCGCCTTAGTACCCTCTATACTCTCCACCACAGCTCTTGCGCTTTGTACAATTGCATACTTGGAAATATTTCTTTCAGTCATAAGCCTTACTTCCTTACTGTATCTGTCACCTTCTTCGTATTCAATCATTTTATACATCAGTTTTTCATCTACTCCATATTTGTTATCGTTAATATTTATTTTCGTCTTCCCGAAATAAAAAATAGTATCAGCATTCTCAAAATAAATATCCACTGTACAGGAGGTATCATGTTTTGTTACGATAGTCCCCTGCTCCTGCCTTACTGTGGCATTCATGTAGCCCATATTCTGCAGTAAATCAACAATGCGGTTTGTCTGCTGGATAATTAAAACTTTATTGTAATATCTTTTACTTCTTATAGATTTAATGCTATCCATAGAAGCCCTCGCTTCAGCAGATATTTTTTCAAGACCGTTATATTTCAGACTATCAATTCTGTAATGTCTTCCTTCTTTGATAATAAATTGTATAAATGCTTCTTTCTCTTCCAAGTCATACTTCACAAGAGTATCAACCTTTGTTTCAAAATATCCGTTATCAAAATAAAATTTCTCCATTTTGAAAATATCTTCACCAAGAACACTGCGCGTAAATACATCAACTTTATTTATACCTATTACATCTGCAAGCGCATTATCTTCTATAGAAGAAGTATCTTTATGAATGAACTCTATTTTTCCGACCTTTAAAATTTCCTGTGAGTGAAGTGATAAAAACGGAAGTGCCAGTAAAAGGAATGTAAATAAAAACTTGTTTTGAAAAAATCTCATGCTTTATAAACTAAGTAGTAATTGGTAGTACTTTTAAAATATATAAATAACTCATTAATGTATGCAGTAAACCGTTATCAGTTTCCTAAATTTTTCATGCATTTCATTATATCCACACCCTTTCCTAATGCGCCTTTGAACAAATCACCTTTTTTATCGAGACGTTTAAAAATATTTTTAATATTAAAATCCTGAGGAGTCAACCCTTTCTTCAGTTCTTTCCATTCAAGCGGAGTAGAAACCGTCGCTCCCGACTTCGGCCTTGCACTGTAAGGACATGCAAGCGTCTGCCCTTTTCTGTTTTGTAAAAAATCTATGTAAACTTTTTTATTTCTGTTCTTAGTCATACGTTCTATGCTGGTAATATCAGGCAGCAAATCATGAACTTCCTGCGCAATTACGTGGGCAAATTCCTTTGCAATTTCATAATCATACTTTGCGCCGAGCGGAATATAAATATGAATCCCTGTTGCTCCCGATGTCTTGCAATATCCCTTTGCCTTAGCTTTATCAATTACTTCCTTTACAGCCTTTGCAGTTTCAATTACTGATTCAAAATCTATTTCAAGCGGATCTAAATCTATTGCGATAAAATCCGGTTTATCTAATTTTTTTATTCGTGAAAACCATGGATTGATTTCTACGCAGCCAAGATTCACCATATAAAGCAGTGTTTCCTTATTCTGGCATATTAGATAATTTATATTTTCATCATTTGATTCTGAGAAAATTTCTTCAGTCTGAACCCAGTCAGGCGGCATATCTCCCACATCTTTCTGAAAAAAACTGTGACCGTTTATTCCGTTAGGATTGCGCAGCAAAGATTCCGGTCTGTCTTTGAGATAAGGCAGGATATATTTTGAAATCTTATCATAATACTCCAGCAAATCTCCTTTTGTATATTTCTCCTTAGGCCAGAAAATTTTCTGCAGATTTGTCAGCTTAAGTTCACGTTTATTTACTTTTACAATTTTATCCATATTATTTTTTTGCTTTTTCTTTTACTACTTCTTTAGCAGACTTATCTTCACGCAATCCCATGTAAACCGGATGCCTCATTATGCTGTCACCGGTCCAGTTTGAAAATTTTATCTCACATACAACCTTCGGCTCAACCCATGTAACGGGATTGTTCGGCAGCACTCTTTTTTCAAACGGTGAAGTTTCCCTTACATATTTCTGCAGTTTTTTATAAAGCTCTTTTAATCCTTCTTCATCAAATCCCGTTCCAGTGTGCCCAATGTATTTTAATTTTCCTTTTTCATAAACTCCGAGTATAAGCGCGCCAAAATAACTACGCGAGTTTCTCGGTTCAGTATATCCGCAAATCACAGCTTCCTGTCTTTGCTCAGCTTTTATCTTCAGCCATTCTTTAGTGCGCACATTCTCATAATATTTGCTGTCGATTTTTTTTGCAACAAGTCCTTCAAATCCCTGCTTAGCTGCCTCCTTAAATAGTTTTTTCCCGTGCTGCTCATAATGTTCACTGAATTGTATCAGTTCTGATTTAGGCAGTACTTTTTTCAACAACTCTTTACGTTCCAGCAAAGGATATTCTTCGATTTTTTCATCACCATACCAGAGGATATCAAACACATAATACACGATATTACCTTCGCGGGTTCGTTTATAATTCTGGATTAACTGAAAATCCGGAATTCCTTTTTCATCTAATACAACTACCTCTCCATCAAGCACTACATCGTGCTTAACTTTTTTCAACTCTTTTCTTATCTGCGGGAATAATTCATCGAACGATAAATAATTTCTTGAAACCAGCTTAACATCTTTTTTAAAAATTTTTGAAATCACCCGGTAGCCGTCATACTTAATTTCATATACCCAGTCTTTACCGTCGAAAGCTTTATCGGTCAGAGTTGCAAGCATAGGTTTCAGATTATATGCATAGGGAGATTCTTTGCTTTTCATTTACTCGTTTTCTTTAATGATTTCTCTTTAGTAGTTTTTTTCGCAGTAGATTTTTTTTCTTCCTTTGGTTTCAATAATTTCAGCTTTGGCTGTTTCTTCGGTGCTGATTTTTTCCCTCCGGATTTTTTCTTTTCTGATTCTTCATCATACTCAACACCCTCTTCCTTCGCCTGAGCTTTCTTTAAACTTTCAATTGTCTGCTTTGAAAGCACAGAAACATCTTTCTTGGTTAAGTCTTCTTTACTTGCGTATTCGTCCTTATGCTTTATCATAAGCCATGAGTTATCATCCTTACGCATGTTCACCAATGCAAATTCCCCTTTCAGTTTTTTTCCCAGCAGCGCAAATTTCACATCACCTTTTTTTAACATTTTGTTCATAATCTTTTCATTTTCTTCTTTATCATCGCTTCCTCCTACCGGAATGTAATATCCGTTATCCCATACAATCACCTGCCCTGCTCCATAATTTCCTTTAGGAATAATTCCTTCGAAATCTTTGTAATCAAAAGGATGGTCTTCAACCATCATTGCCAGTCTTCTTACACTTGGGTCAAGCGATGGTCCTTTAGGCACCGCCCAGCTCTTTAACACCCCGTCAAGCTCCAATCGAAAATCATAATGAAGATGCGATGCCGAATGTTTCTGTACAGTAAATATCAGCTGCTTCTTATCTGACTTAGCTTTAGCCTTCTTTGCCCCTGAAGGCTCCTTTGTCTTTTTGAAATCTCTCTTCTTATTATATTTTGTTAAGCTCATGCTGCTTTTCTTGAAACGCTTTTCTTTAACAGCGTCATTAAGTTTTTAGATGTAGTATTCTTAGGTGCTTTGCCCTTAGGAGTTATTTTCTTTCCTTTCGCTTTCTGCTCAATTATTTTTTTCAGTTCACTGATGTAAGTATCTTTGTAATCCTTTGGATTAAATTTGTAATTCAATTGCTTTATCAGTGACTCTGCCAGTTCAACTTCTTTTGCAGAGACTTTTGTGTTATCAGGAATTTTTAAATCTTTCGGGCTTCGCAGTTCATCCTGAAATCTTATCTGATTAAATATTAGAATATCATTGTAAACTCGCACAACTCCTATATGCTCCCTGTTCTTCAAAACAAATCTTCCTATGCCAACCTTCTTGGTTTTCTTAATCGCCTCTATCAATAAAGCATAAGGTTTTGTACCTGATTTTTCCGGCTCGAGGAAATACGGCTTTTCATAATACACCGTATCGACACCTTTTTCATCCACGAAGTGAACTATATCAATCGTATGGGTTTTCTCAACGTTTGCACTTTCAAAATCTTTATCGGTAAGGATAACATAATCGCCTTCCTTATATTCATAACCTTTTACGATATCTTCATAGGGAATTTCCTTCCCATCGTCTCTGCAAACGCGCGCAAATCTCACCTGACAATGGTCTGATTTTCTTAACATGTCCAAGTCAAGATTATGGCTCTGTGTTCCTGAGTACATCTTCACAGGAATATTTACCAGACCGAAACTGATTGAACCTTTCCAAATAGATTTCATGATAATTGTATTTAAATTTTATTTAATTTTTTCAAGATTACTTAACGCGGGACCATTTATAACATTTCCCATCTTATCAAATCGCGAACCATGGCACGGGCAGTCCCAACTTTTCTCTGATGAATTCCACTGAACAATACATTTTAAGTGAGGACACACTGCAGAAAATTTATGAAGCGTTCCGCTCTCATCCCTGTACACTGCAATTTTACTTAAGCCGTCACGAATCAATGCGCCTTCTCCGTTCTTTATATCTTTAACATTACTTTCATCACCCGGAGTTATGTAATCAACAAACTGAGCTACAACATTCACGCCTTCTTTTATAAATTCATCGGCCGACCATAAACTTTTTCTTTTCGGATTGTATAATTCTTCCCATGGATTTTTATATCCGCAAATCATGTCCTTAAGTAAAATTCCTGCATAAGCGGCGTGTGTCATTCCCATTCCTGAGTCACCCGTGGCTATGTAACAATGTTTTTCATTTTCGGGATCTTTACCTATGAAACTCAGTCCGTCAACAGGCTCCATAACCTGTCCCGACCACTTATATTTCATTTGCTTTAACTGACTGAAATGCTGATAAGCCCATTCATCAAGGCACTGAAATCTTTCTTCGGGATTATCTTCCTGTCCTGTCTTATGGTCTTCACCGCCGACAATTAAAATCTCATCTTCACCGTCGTGATATCTTCTTATATAATGATACGGGTCGGCATCATCCCAGTACAAACCTTCCGCGATATAATTTTCAGGAATTGTGTAACCGATTACATAAGTTCTGTACGGAGCCTGCTTTGTATGTATTGCAAGATAATCACTGATAGGACTGTTTGTTGCAGTAACAACATTCTTAGCAGTAATTACCGATTTGTTCGCAAGCGTTATTTTTGCTCCCTCATCGTTTTCTTCTATTCCTTCTGCATGTGAGTTCGTATAAATTTTTCCTCCGTACTTTAAAATAACTTCACATAATCCGTTCAAAAATTTTAGCGGATGAAACTCTGCCTGATTCGGAAATTTTAAACACGGATAATTAAATGATTCCAGAGGAGAAGTCTCTGCTATCTCAATTTGCAGTCCTGCTCTCACGCATGCTTCATATTCCTTCTGAAGTTCATCTGCATCTTCATCAGGCTTGAATAAAAGATATCCGTTAACTCTTTTAAAATCGCAGTCGATTTTTTCATGATTAATAATTTCTTCAATTGCATTTATTGCAGCAGTCTGGCTCTCTGCAGCAAGCTTTGCATTTTCCTTGCCATGAATTCTTTCTATTTCATAATATCTGTCATCAATAACATTAGTTATGTGAGCAGTTGTTCTGCACGTCTCACCGTCACCGATTTTGCCATCATCAATTATTACAACCTGCTTACCTTCTTTGCTTAAAAAGTAGCCGGTTAAAAGTCCTGTAATGCCGCCGCCGATGATGCAGACTTCCGTGCTGATATCACTCGTTACAGGTGTAAAATCCCTCGTCCTAACTGTTGACTTCCAGATTGAATTTGTCGGTTCCATTCTATTTTATTTATTATCGCCGGGACCTTTATCGTCCTTAGATGCATTATGTAAATTTTTTTCGAGATCGTCTCTGTTATCTCTTTGCGTTTCACTTCCATTTGGGTCAGCTTGTCCCTTAGGATGCTTTGCCGGGTCAGATGTATGTGTCGTTACTTCTTCATTCTCTTCTTTTTTCTTTTCCATTTTTATTTTTTAATTTTTAAACTTTATTTTTAAATTATAAAAAGGGGAAGAACATTTTCGCTCCCTTCCCCTTCTGTTAAAACAATTTATTTATTTATAACCTTACTGAATTACTTCAGCAATACCATCTTTTTAGTCGATACAAATTTATTTCCGTTTCCTTCAGCTTTTATCATGTAGAAATAAACTCCGCTCGATAAAACATTTGCATTGAATAACGAAGTATAATATCCGGCAGTCTTAGTTTCATCATTCAATAGCATTGCAACTTCTCTACCAGACATATCATATATTTTTATTGTAACCCGGCTATCGAACGGTAATTCAAAATCAATCTTCGTTGTAGGATTGAAAGGATTCGGATAGTTCTGGCTGATTGCATACTTCTTCGGAACACCAACTATAACATCACTTGTCAAATTGTGATATGCAAAGTTACCGTTAAAATCTTCCTGCTTCAGTTTGTACGAATATGTACCTGAGTTCAGACCGTTATCAATGAATGAATATGTGTGCGCAAGAATGCTTGTTCCGTTTCCGTTTACAAATCCGGCTGTGCTCCATTCGTTGCTCGTCTTCAGTTTTCTCTCTATATAAAATCCCTTATTGTTTATCTCAGTAACCGTTGACCAGTTAAGATTTACTTTCTTGGCATCAACTGTCGCTGTAAAGTTTGAAAGCTCTACAGGTAATGGTACGTTTGGAGGACCATCTAATTCAAAATCATCAATCGCTACTCCAATATCAGATGTGTTCGGGTCAGTTCGGAAATTAAATCTGAACGCCACTCTGTCATTCCCGGATAATCCTGAAACATCGGTTGAGTACTGTGTATAGTTCGGCTGAGGTCCGGTGAAATATGGTTCACCTGCAGGGAATACTGTTGCAAGCGCAGGATTTATATAATTATACCACGTTAGACCAACTGTCCCAACTGCAGTCCATGTTGCGCCTCCGTTAGTCGTTGATTCAACTCTGAATCCATCCCAGCCTGTTTCGCATGAAAACTTCGCCCAGAATTTAAATGTATATGTTCCGCCGCCAAGCATATTGAATTCAGGTGTGTATAAATAAGAAACTGAACCGTTTGAATAATTCGCTTCGTTCAGTCCCGTTACCCAGGCAAATGAACCGCTGTGTGTTCCATTCTTATTTGCAATTACTGAGTTACCTCTTTCCCATGCAGTTCCGCTTTCTGTTTCGTTTGCAAAGTCAGTTGGATTTCTATCGAAGCTTCCTGTCCATGATGTATCAGTCGTTACGAACGGAGTCCCCTTCTTCGGAAGAACCGTTATATAGTTTGTCTTGGTAGCAGTTAAATTTCCGTTTATCGTTAACGATATTGTATATGTACCCGGTAAAGAATATGAGTGCACAGGATTTTGCGCTGATGATGTTCCGCCATCACCGAAATCCCATGACCATGAACTTGCCTGATATGAGTCATCGCTGAACTGAATATTTATATCTGCATAGGTAACTTTTCTTTGAACACCAAATCCAACTCTTGGAGTTGAGAATGCATCTGTTGAAAATAATCCTCTTCCGTGTGTAGCAGCTATAACTAAGTTATCAGAAGTTCTGTATTGAAGCATAGTTGTCTTTACATTTGCAAGTCCTGTATTCGATGGTCCCCAAACTGTGGAAGTTCCCAGTAAAGAATCCGTTGTCCATACTCCCACTTCAGTTGCAAGCAATGCTTTATTATTGCTCAGAGGAGAAAATATCACCCACCATACAGGCATATCAGGAAGATTTCCCTCTACAGAAGTCCAGCTTGTTCCGCCGTTAGTGGTTTCCCATACGCTGTTCACGCCGTAATTTGAATATGTGATTATAATATGATTTTCATTTCCGGTCTGCACTGTTACGCAGGAAATAGTTCCATTAGGCAAGCCCGTTGAAATATTTACACCTGTTACAGATGCGCCTGTGTTGGCATTATTAACGTAAATTAATTTTCCGTTCTCAGTTCCGAAGTAAACTCTGTTAGCAACGTTTGGCGAAACCGTTACCGATGAAACCATTGCATCCATTCCGCTCACTGTAACGATTGTATTTGTAGTTCCTGCAATTGTAGGGTCTTCCCATCTAAGATATGTTCCGGGAGTATCGGCGCAATACATCTTCTTTGTGTTAGCATCATAGTCGGTTGGATTTATAAACTGTCCGTTTGAATTTAAATCAGCCTGCGTAAAAGAATTTCCGCCGTCAGTTGAAGCAAAGTAAGAATTAAATACATAGGCTGTAAACTGAAATGTTGGGTCAAGCTGGTCGATGTGACAGTTTGCTCCGTCTCCGCCTGAAACTTCTACCACTGAATTTATTCCTGAGTTTGAAAATTTATGCGAGCCGTTATCTTGGGCGCCTGCAAGGAACTCACTCACATTTGCTCCGGGATGCATTGCGCATCCGTAATATTGAGTAACGTTGTATCCTAAGTTTTTGTCTTTTATAGTTGGTGTTAAAGCTGTTGCATCGGCGCATCTCCATATACCTCCGTCATTTCCGAAATACATAATCGTTGAGCTTCCCGGTGAGAATAAAATCTGATGCTGGTCTGCATGAACATACTGATGACCATAACTTCCCGTCCAGTGAGTCTGCTGTACCCATGCAGCGCCGCCTGTTGTTGATTGAAACAAATCAATTCCGCCGACCCATAATATGTTTGCATTGTTCGGATCAACTGCGCATATCAAATCATACCAAGCCTGACCTCTTGTATAGTCTGTTCCTATAAGTGGGTCATTATCTACAGGTAGAGCACAAGTGGTAAATAATGTTCCGCCGTTGACTGATTTATATATTCCTAAAATTCCGTATTGAGTAAACCCTGCAGGAGCGCCGACAGGTGCAGCGTTCTGCGCAACTACATAAAAAGTATTTGTATCGCTTGGTGCCATTGCAAGTTCAAGTCTGTAAAATCCTGTTGCAGGAAATCCGCTTAAAGCCGTGTTCAGTAATGTAAAGCTTCCGGGATTTCCCGTATATGATTTATAAATTCCGTCTGTCTGAAATATTCCCATAGATGCATAGACCGTTCCGTTTGCGTTTACTTCAACATCGGCTGCTCTGTATGCAACTGAGCCGTTGCCTTCACCGAGAACCTGAACAAATGTTGCTCCGCCATCTGTAGAGCGGAAAATTCCTCCGCTGTGATCTGACACTCCGCCGGGACCAATTTCAAATCCTGAGCGTCCGCGTGTTGCAGCATATACATCTCCGTTCTTTGGATTGATAGAAATTTTCTGCACTGTTCCGAATTTTGTAATATCAGTTGTTGAAGCAAGTTGAGTAAATGTTGCTCCGCCGTTTGTTGATTTCCAAATTCCCATTCCGCGAATTGCATCTACGTTAAACCATCCTTCTCCTGTTCCGAAATAAATTTCCTGGGGGTTCAGAGGATTTTGTGCCAGAGTTGTTATTGCTATGTTAGCAAAAAAATCGTCTATTGCAGTCCATGTTGGAGTAACGGCCTGTATGTTTGTTGTCTTCCATAATCCTCCGCCCACTCCTGCAGCAAAAATTGTGTTGCGTGAAACATCGTTAAGGTCAACAAGTATTGCGCGTGTTCTTCCTCCGATGTTATTCGGTCCGCGTTCATTCCAAGTAATTGAAAGAGGATTATCGTTGCGTGCTTCCAATTGCTTTGCGTATTCATATGCGCGGACTAATCTTTCTTTGGGGACTGTCTTTGTCACGGGGTCTTTTGTATATTTAACTTCATATTGTAATGCTCCGTCGGGCTGGTCGTAAGCCGGTTTATCGTTATCGTTTTCAGAATGTTCGTTTTCAAATTCATCAGACTCATCTTCATTAATTTCAGACTTAAGGGTTTCCTTCTTTTGCTTATTTAAAGCTCTTAAAGTCTTTTCGCTTCCTTTTGTTATGCTGATGTTATTTGAATTTTCATTGGAAATTAAAAACAGGAATGAAAAAATAACTGAGAAGAAGAGTAAATTTCTAATTATGAATTTTTTCTTCATAAAAGGGGCGTAGTTTAGTTTAATAACTCACCTTTTGTTTAGGCAATTTATATTCCAACTTTTATGGTACTGTTTTATTAATACTTAATTTATGGTTGGTGGGTAAAGATACGGGAAATGAGACAACATTGTCATTGACTAAAGCAAAAATTGTCAGAGTGAGAGGTTTAATTTTTCTAAATTAGGAAATTGCTTATTATTTAAAGAATTTAGAAAGTAAATTTGTCCGAGTGTGGGTTTTTGTCGAGTAAAAATGAGGAATTTAATGGATTATGGAGTTGAGAGGAGAAGCCGGTTCTCAAAATTTTATTGGAACATATCCCTAGCTCCAATGCAGCATTTGCAGCTCCCCACTCTCGCAGTCCATACTTTTTAAAGAACGATAATTATTAATTCAAAAATATATTTCCGCTGAGTTTAAAACATAAAGAAAAATTCTAAATATACTTGACTCTTCGTTCAAATTACGATAATTTTTGAACTTTAATAGTTGATAATATCCCAGTTATCACATATCAACAATACTTAAATGCTGCCTTCAAATACAGTTGAAATCGTTAAAAATTTAAGCAAAAACGATTTCAAAAGATTTGGCGATTTTCTTAAATCTCCATATTTTAATTCCAAAGAAACACTCTACCAACTTTTCAAAGAAGTTGAAAAAGCTTCTCCTGATTTCAAGCCGGAAAAATTCGAGTATAAAAGAATCTATAAAAAAATTTACGGAGGTGAATATAAAGAGCAGACAATAAAAAATTTATATTCTGAGTTCGGAGGATTGCTTAAAAAATTTATTGCGCACGAAAGACTTGAAAAAAGTGAACTGGAATTTAATATTTCTCTTATTAAAGGACTTTCAGAAAACAAATGCTATGAAGCTTCCAATAAGCAAGTTGCATCATTAAAAAAATCAATAAACAATTTTCAGATACCCGAAGAGGATACTTACTATTATAATCAGGTGCTTGAAACAAAGCTGCTTGAAAATTCAATCTCGATGAATGTATTCGATCTTGATGATATACACTTCAGGTACAACTCAATCATAATTAATCTGATAAATTTTTCTCTGGATACAATTTATCATATAGCTTCGGATGATTCTATTGTTTTGAAAGCATATAACGTTAAGAAAGATTTTTCAGAAATTCAGAAATCTTTTTTCGGGGCGTTTGATGCTGAAAAGTATTTTAACTCTGAAAGCGGAAAACTTGCCCCGCCTTCATTAAAGGTGCGTTATCTTTCTTATGAATATATACAGAACGAAATAACGTTTGAACAATATAAAGCTCTTGAGGATTTGATAATAGAAAACATCGATAAGTTTTCTGTGGTTTTTAAGCTCTATGCATGGCAATCATTACTGTATATTCTTATCCTTAAATTAATTCCAAAAGATAAGAAACACTATGAAGATGCATTCCGGGTATGTGATTATTTTTTTAAACAAAAGATCTATCCTAATACACTCGAACCATATATTGCCAAATCACTGGTAAGAGATGTATTCGGAGTAGCACTCGTTCTGAAAAAATTTGACTGGGCTGAAAATTTTATAAATGAAGTGTGGCACTATATGGATGAAGATTCAAGAGAAGACGAAATGAATTACTCTATGGGAAGATTAAAATTTCAGACAAAAAAATATGAGGAATCGCTGGAGTATCTAAGCAAAGTAAAATTTCAGGTAGTTGATGAAAAAATCAATGTGAGATTTTATTATCTTATGAATTATATTGAACTGAAATCTTATCAGGCGGCTATTTCAATGCTAAACTCAATAAGACAATTTTATTTTGAAAGTAAAGAGCTTCCTGAAATGTATGCAGTTCTTACAGAGAGCTCATTAAAATTTTTCCGTGAGATTATCCGAGCTGAAGAAAATAATAAGAAGCTGGATTATTCTATTTATAAAGAAGCACAAAACGCAGGAAGATATTATCACAAGCAATACATACTTGCCAAAATGGAACAGCTTGTAAAATAAAATTATAGCTATGAAACTCAGAATAAAAGGAAACTCAGTAAGACTTCGTTTGACAAAATCCGATGTTGAAAAACTTTGTAAAAATTCTTTTCTGCAGGAAACTACATCATTCGGAGATTCAAAGTTTAAGTATTCTCTAATATGTAATAATAATTCAAAGAGTTTAACAGCAATATTTGAATCCGGTGAAATTAAAAGTTTTTATTCCTTCAGATTTTGTTAAAGACTGGAATACAAATGATACTGTGGGATATAATACAGAGCCGGACGTATCACTGCAAATAATTGTTGAAAAAGATTTTAAGTGTCTCGATGAGACTACTGAAGACCAGTCAGATAATTTTGAAAATCCGCATACTACATGTCAGGAATAGAAATAGCCTGCATAATCACTTCATTGAAATAATTCTTTTAACAAAGATCTCCACGTTTTTTATTTTTGATAACCACCCCCTGCCCCCTCCTTAGTAAGGAGGGGGAAAACTGAGTTTTGTACTTAAATTTATCATCTATTCTTCCGTCACTTCTTTCCCCTTGACTAAATAATTTTTATTTTTCATTTTACATACACGCTGTATGTATAATTAATTTGACTACCCCAAATTGAAAAGAACTAAGGAAGAAGCAGAGCAGACTAAGCGGAAACTGATTGATATTGCTCTTAGTGAATTCGTCAAGCACGGATTTGAAAACATCACTCTGGAAAACATAGCCGAAAAAGCGAACGTAACCAGAGGAGCGATTTACTGGCACTTTAATAATAAGGAAGACCTGATGGACTCTCTTATAAAAATTAAAGATGCAGAGTCGCTGGAACATATGGCAATGATCTATAAGTCTGATATGCCTGTGATGAAAAAATTGTTTGAATTGATAAATGCGAACTTCCCTGTTGTTCCGGGGCAAAAAGCAGGAGTGCATTACGCAAAATTAAAAATTGACCTGTACAATTACTATCTGAAGAACGGCGATAACCGAAAGATCGGCAAAACGTTTGTAAAATACACTGAGCTCCTTCTAAAGCAGGCGCAAAAGGAAGGAAAAATAAAAAAAGAAATTAATACAGGCGAAGCAGCTTATGTAATTTATACCATAATTGGCGGACTGATGATGAGGCATCCCGTCAATCCCGGTAAATACAAATCAATGCAAAGCCTGAGAAATATTTTAAAGAATTATATCAAACAACTTGAAAACTAACCCGGCAATGAATTCTTTTAACCAAAAATACATCAGTAAAAAATCCATTAGGTTTTATATCCTGATGTTTCTTATCCTGCTTCTTTTTATTTTCAAAGAAGGAAAATCACAAACGTTCGATACTGCTTATGCTCGCAAGCTCCAGACAGCTCTCAATACATTAAAAGCCAATAATAATATTGTCGGCATTTCGGGAGCAGTATATGTTCCGGGCCAAGGTGTATGGACGGGCACTGCAGGAATTACTGAAGTGGGTGTAAACCTTACTCCCGATATGGTATTTGCAGCAGGCAGCATTACAAAAAATTTTGTTGCTGCAACTATTCTTCAGTTAGTTGAAGCGGACAGCTTAAGCCTGAATGATTCAATTTACAAATGGCTGCCGCGTATAAATAATGTTGACAGCACAACAACAATAAGGCAGCTTTTAAATCATACAAGCGGCATTTATAATTTTACCGATAACCCTGCTTACAGCAATGCCATCAATGCAAACTTTAATAGAATCTGGGAACCCGAAGAGTCCTTTCAGTATATCCTCTCCCCTTATTTTGTTCACGGAGCAGGCTGGCATTACTCAAATACAAATTATCTGCTGCTTGCAATTATAATTAAAAAAATTACGGGGCATACATTCGGGCAGGAAATTCATTCGCGTATCTACTCCCCTCTTCAGATGACAGGTTCGTTTATTGAAATAACCGATACATTAACTGCTCCATGGGTTCATAACTGGGTGGACCTCAACGGTGACGGCATACTCGATGATGCTTCATTTATTTCTCAGAACTCATTTGCAAGTTCGACAGTTGGCGCAGGCGGAGTTATTTCACGTCCTGAAAATCTTGTGAAATATATTCGCAACCTTTACAAACCCGGAGTAATCTTAAGCCAGAGTTCAATTAATGCAATGACGACTTTCACATCGGCAAGTATTTCGGGAGCAAATGGTTACGGACTCGGTACAATGCGTTACAATGTGCAGGGAAAAATTTGCTGGGGACATGCGGGAAACAGCTTCGGACATTCGTCAGTTGTAATGTGTTATCCTCAGGATACGGTATGCATGTCATTAATGATGAACATCGATATTAACACCGGCGCAGTTGCAAACAGCTTTATGAATACAGTACTAAGCAACAGACCGCTTGCAGTGCAGAGCATTTCAAGTGAAGTCCCTGAGAAGTTTGAATTGCATCAGAACTATCCTAATCCATTCAACCCCGAAACAAATATAAAATTTGATATTGCTTCACAAGGCGAAGTGAAGCTAGTAGTTTATAATTCACTCGGCAAGGAAGTACAAAATATTTTTACAGGAAAGCTCGCAGCCGGAAGTTACTCTTATAAATGGAATGCTTCCGGTTTTCCCAGCGGAGTTTATTTTTATAAATTAGTAACAGGAAATAATTCATTCATCAAAAAAATGATGCTGGTAAAGTAATAAAATTGAAAATTTTTTTAATATGAATTATAGTATGAATAAAAATAAGATAGGACGAATTGTACTGTCCTTTATATTTCTGATTATACTAAATCAGTCGGGCAGAGCTCAGGTATTCGATACATCGTATGCGCGTGTACTGCAGAATGCAGTCAACGCTTTAAAGGTTAATTATAATCTTGTCGGTATATCTGCAGCAGTTTATGTTCCGGGGCAAGGCACATGGAAAGGAGCGGCGGGAATTTCCGAAGCAGGAGTTGATATGACTACAGATAGAGTATTCGGCATAGGCAGCATAACAAAAAATTTTACCGCTACAATAATTCTTCAGCTTGCAGAAGCCGATAGCCTTACTTTAGATGACCATCTTTATCAGTGGCTTCCCCATTATGATAATGTTGACAGCAATATTACAATAAGGCAGCTGCTTAACCATACAAGCGGAATTTACAATTACACTGATAACCCTGCATTTCTTACTGCTGTTAATTCCAATTATAACCGTCACTGGCTTCCTGAAGAAGTAATGCCTTATGTGTTAACTCCGAATTTTCCGCCGGGCGCATCATGGAGATACTCGAACACAAATTATCTTCTGCTTGGAATGATAATTACTAAAATAATGAGAACAAGTTTATCGGAGCAGTATCATACAAGATTTTTCACACCGCTTGGAATGACAGAAACAACATTGGAATCTCAGGATACAAACAGAAGTCCATATGCGCATAACTGGGTAGATATTAACGGAGATGGAATTCCTGATGATATTTTTTTTATTCCGAGGACGGCACACTTCAGCGCTGCAAATGCTGCGGGAGAAATTATTTCACGTCCGGAAAATCTTCTGAAGTGGTCAAGAAATTTATATAAGGGAGCGTTGATTTCACCAAACTCACTAAATCAGATGCTTACATTTGTAAATGCCTCCGTATCCGGCGCGAACGGATACGGACTCGGCACTATGAGATATAATGTGAACGGCAAAACATGTTACGGTCACGGCGGAAATATTCTGGGTTACTCGGCAGCGATTATGTATTATCCCGTTGACAGCATCTGTATTGCATTGGATTTTAATACGAGCATTAATACCGGAGCGCCTGCAATCAGTTTTATGAATACTGTATTAAATAACAGACCAAGCGCAGTTCAGAATATTTCAAGCGAAGTTCCTGAAAAATTTAACCTGCATCAGAATTATCCTAATCCTTTTAATCCCGAAACCAACATAAAATTTGATATAACTTCACAAGGCGAAGTGAAGCTGGTAGTTTATAATTCACTCGGCAAGGAAGTTCAGAATCTTTTTACAGGAAAGCTCGCACCCGGAAGTTACTCTTATAAATGGAATGCTTCCGGTTTTCCTAGCGGAGTTTATTTTTATAAATTAGTAACAGGAAATAGTTCATTCATAAAAAAAATGATGCTGGTAAAATAGATAATAAGTTTGCAATCTCCAAAAAAACAAAAAAGCTCCTCGGAATTTTTCCGCGGGGCTTTTTTTTATGTCAGTATGTCATAGCGATTAGTCACACTTTGACACATATGACAACGCATAAAAACAAAAAGTGTAAAAAAGAATTATTTTACATGATTTTGTCGTGCCGTGTTTTGGCATATCGTTTGATTAAGTATAAAGCAGAATATGAAAACAAACTTTAAAAATAATTTAAGAAATCAAACAACAATAAGGAGGGCAGCATGCTCTGGACAATAGCAATAATTCTTCTGGTTTTATGGGCCATTGGCTTAGTAAGTTCTTACACAATCGGAGGTTTTATTCACATTTTGTTGGTACTTGCAATAATTACAATTTTGATTCGACTAATCCAAGGTCGAAAAGTCGTTTAAACACATCTTTCTGACACATCTAATTTCCCACATATGCCTGCTAAAAGCCGCTGAAAAACTTCAGCGGCTTTTTTTTATTTATATATAGAATAAAAAATATTTCCTTATTAGTAGTTATAGGGATGATTTGGTTGAGAATGGATTTGATACGTACTATATTTGAGGAGTTATGAATTATGAGTTATGAATTAAATTAAAAATCTGTGGTATTATAATAATCATATAATCCGCGTTTCAGAATGTGACAATAATGTAACAATCTGAGTTTTAAATAGTGAAAAAGTTAAATGGCGAAATTTCTGTTATGAAATGTTACAAAAATGTGACAATACAAGATTGCTAATAATAAAATCCGTCAAGCATTTCTAAATGCCGAATTCTTAAAATTCCCGGCATTGTAAAAACAACACTGAGCTCCGAAAATCCGTCAAAAATCCGTCATTTCAAAAATATTTTTCAGAAATCAACTGATTACAAATTTTTAGAATATTAAGATTTGCGCAGACATGCTATGACATGATTGACACTGATGTCATACTAAAAACGCAAAAAGCTTGATTTTAGCCCATTTTTAGCAGACGGCTACGGCATATATATTGAAATATGTCAGTACAGAAAGAGATATGACAAGAATTGATAGATTGAATATCTCAAACAAGCATCTCTTTCGGATAAATATTAGCTGTAGCAACTATTCGTAGCCAATACAGTGAGCGCAAATGCCTGTATCTATCTGGGGTTAGATGCAGGTTATTTGTGTTTTTTATAGCAGCATATGTAAGTAACTTAGCAAGCAATCAGAAAACCCTGAAATTTTATGATAAAAAAGTTTAAAAGCGAGTTTGATGCCAGATACTCCTTTGAAAAAGCGCTAATGACGGGATACATCTTCTCGCTCATCCTTCTTCTGTTAATAGGTTACATTACTTACAAACAAATGGATGAATTTAAGCAGGCAGAAGCATCAGTGGTGCATACGGTTAATGTTATAAGACAGATAAAAGAAGTACAAACTATGAGACGAGGTTATGAAATTGATTATCTTGACAGAATATTAACGGGCGAAAAAAACGTAACCATCAATATTGATACAATAGATTATGAATTAAACAAGCTTAGTAAAATGATTCAGGATAATCCTGAGCAGGTAAATAATCTTGAGGATTTAAAACTTACAATTCATGATAGAAAGAAACAACTTGATAAATTCAGTAAACTATTCAAAGGAGATAAACTTCAGCTACAGAAATATATAGAAACTGATTTAATGACTTCATATCAGAAAATCGGATTTCAGCACAGAACTATGATTGCTATTGAAGATAGTCTTTTACAGAAAAGAACAGAAGAAAGTTTTTCACAAGCAAACCAGACTAAAACATTTATTATTGTTACTTCATTACTTGGCGCATCAATTCTATTTATTTCACTAATAATATCCAGTAAACAAATTAAACTCCGCAACAAAGCTGAAGATGATTTGCTGCAGATAAATGAAGACCTTGACTTACTCGTGAAGAAAAGAACTTATGATCTTGAAAAAACTAATGACTCACTCCGAAATGAAATTGATATAAGGAAACAAACTGAACAGAATTTAATAAGGACTCAGGGAAGAGTAAAACGTCTTTTTGAAACAGATTTGATAGGAACATTTATTTCAGACCTGCAGAACGGAGTAATACCTGAGGCGAATGACACATTCCTGAAAATGATTGGTTACTCAAAAGATGATTTACCCCTGAAGTGGGATGTTATCATTCCGCATAATGATTTAAATTCTGCAACAGAACATACAATGACTTTAAAGAGCAATGGATTTGTTGAGCCATTTGAAAGAGTTTATATTCGCAAGAACGGAACAAAAATTAATGTCATCGTTGGGGCAGCACTTTTACCGGATGAAAATAATCAGGTAATTGCATTTGCATTAGATATAACAAAAGATAAAATACTTCAAAAAGAATTTGAAGAAATCAATAAACGTCTTCACTTAGCTTTAAAAGCAAGTAAGGCAGCAGAGTGGGAGTGGGATCTGGTAAACAACAAAATATACTGGTCAGATGATTTATATGAGATGTTCGGAAAAAACAAAGATGAATTTAATCCGGCAATTACAGGATGGTCTGAACTTGTATTTATTGAGGATAGAGATACTGTCAATGATGCATACAGAAATTCCTATAAGAATAAAACAAACCTCGATGTTGATTTCAGGATACTAAAAGATGACGGTACTATAAAATGGCTGAACCTTACAGGAAGATTTTTTATCAATGAGCTTGAGATACCAATAATTATGAGCGGACTTTGTATAGATATAACTGTAAAGAAAAAAGATGAAGGTCTTGTACATTTACAGAATTCAGTTTCAAAAGTACTTGCAGATGCTCAGTCAGATTCCCTCGATGAAGTGTTCGATACTGTTTTAAACAGCATGTGCAAAGTAATAAATTTTGAAATAGGAAATTACTGGGCATTGGATGAACATAAGAAGCTCGGCAAACGAAAAGTTATTAACAAGTATGCTGATAACCCTGATGTAGATTTTACACCTTACAGTTTAATCCGTGAAGATAAGCACCCTGAAAGTTTTGCGTGGCAAAGTTTTGATGATAAAAAAATAAGAACTTCATTTATATTGCCGATTTATGTAAATAGTGAATTCTTTGGTGTAATAGAGTGTTTAAGTAAGTACAGAATTGAAGAAGAAGAAAGCTTAAAAGAGCTGCTATACTCAATAAGCAAGCAGATAGGAAGTTTTATTGAAAAGAAAATTGCAGAGAATAATCTTAAAGAAGCTAAGGATAATCTTGAAATCAAAGTTGAGGAAAGAACAGCAGCATTGAACAATGTTCTTGTAAATCTCCGTGAAGAAGTCGAAACAAGAATACAGAAAGAGGAAGAGCTTAAAAAACTTTACTATGAACTGAGAGAAATGCAGAAGGAAATGGTTCACCAGGAAAAACTTACAGCCTTGGGAAGATTTGCATCGGGTATTGCCCATGAGATTAGAAATCCGCTGGCAAATATAAGTTCACTTGCGCAGTTCATGGCTAAGTCAAAAACTCTTGATGATAAAGCTAAAGAAAGACTTGATTACATTTTAATCAATATTAATTTAGCGAATAAAATTATAAAAGATTTACTGCAGTTCGCTTCTCCTGATGATATAAACTTCAAAGAAGGAAATGTAAATAAAATTCTGAACGAACTTTATCAGAGTGTGAAATCCCGGTGCGAAGAAAAAGAAATGACATGCGAACTGATGCTTGATGATTCAATCCCTGAATTTGAACTGAACGAAGAAAAATTATATTCAGCATTTTTGAATTTTATAACTAACTCAATTGATGCAGTAGGCACCGGCGGAACTGTGAGGATAAGTTCATTAAAAGAAGGTGAAAATGCTTCTGTAATAATTTCTGATACGGGCTCCGGAATTCCACCTGAAAATTTAGATAAAATATTTGAACCGTTCTTCACTACAAAAGATGAAGGTACGGGACTTGGTATGGGATTGGCTTACAGTATTATAAAATCCCATCGCGGAGATATTAAAATAACAAGTGAAGTAAATAAAGGTACAATTGTAAAAATAATTCTACCATTAAAAATATAAACTATGGCTAAAATCTTAATTGTAGATGACAACAAATTCATCAGGTACACATTAACAACATTGCTTGAAGATGCAGATTACCAATGCACACAAGCCTCTGACGGCTTTGCAGCCATCAAAGAGGTTAAGGAGACGTTCTATGACCTGGTCATACTTGATATGAAGCTTCCGGGACTATCGGGAAGGGAAATATTTTACGAGATAAAGAAATCTGATCCCGATGTTCCTGTAATATTCTTAACGGCTTTCGGAGATATTCAGGATGCAGTAGACCTTATGAAAAAGGGTGCGTATCACTATGTAACTAAGCCGTTCAACAACGATGAAATTCTTATCCTGATAAACAAAGCGATTGAGAACAGATATCTCAATAAAGAAATTAATATACTCAGAAAGAAACTTGATGAAGGCAACGATGATATAATAGGTAAGAGCCCTGAGATGAATTCTGTTTTCAACCAGGTAAACATTGTTGCGCCAACTGACTTAACCGTTGTTATTCATGGAGAGAGCGGAACGGGTAAAGAAGTTATTGCAAATCTTATACATCAGAAGAGCGAACGCAAAGACGGTCCCTTCATTGCCGTTGACTGCGGAGCTATTCCGGAGACATTGATAGAAAGCGAATTGTTCGGACACGAGAAAGGCGCATTCACAGGAGCAGATAATATGAAGCAGGGTAAGTTTGAGCTTGCAAACAACGGAACAATTTTCCTTGATGAAATAACAAACTTATCTGACCCGAACCAGGTGAAGCTGCTCAGAGTTATACAGGAAAGAAAACTTACAAGACTTGGAGGCAAAACAAATATTCCTATTAACATAAGAATTATTGTCGCTTCAAATATTCGCTTAGCAGAGTTTGTAAATAAGAAAAGATTCCGCCACGATTTGTATTACAGACTGAACGAATACAACATTGATATGCCGCCGCTAAGAGCGAGAATAAGTGATATTCCCCTCTTCGCAACGTTCTTTATTAATAAATGTAACAAAGAATTTAATAAAGATGTGAAAGGTGTATCTGAAGATGTAATGAAGGAGCTTATGGATTATGACTGGCCGGGTAACGTGCGTGAACTTCGTAACGTAATGCGCAGAGCGATACTTATGGCAGGCAACGATGTGATTACGAACATTCAGATACCTAAGGAAATTAATTATCATCTGGATGGTGATTCTGAAGGAATGATTACAAACAATCTTGAAGATTCGAAGAAAAATATTGAGAAAGAATTTATTATAAATGCGCTGAAAGAAACCGGCGGTAATAAATCTAAAGCAGCAAAGTTATTAAATATGAATGAGAGAACGTTCTATAGGAAACTTAAGCTTTATAATTTGTAATTGAGGATTAAAACTTACGATAGCTGTTCTTTGTTAAATTGATTTTGTAATAAAAAAAAACCCTGCACTGAATATTCTTCTCGTCAAGAGATCGAAAGGTTTCTCTTGAAATATTACAGTACAGGGTTTAAGTCCGGATTTATATCTTCTTTACCTTTACATCTTCGCAATACATTTATTGTTATTCATCTGTATATCATTCTTCCTGCAAGTAACTTCTTACGTTGTCGCTGCTGAAGTTTTCCTTTTCGTATTAACGAAGATTTCTTTCCCGTTCATTTTGTGTTCATGGTTCGCTTTCATTTTTGTTTCCGGAATATAATTTATTTCTTTACTATTTTTTTTTAGTCATATCCCAGTCGTCAGCATTTTTACTTTCGGTAGAATCGTTCTTGTTCTTTTTTTCTTCTTCCTTTTCATCTTCAGTTAGCTCTGTATTATGCGACTGATCAGGATATACTTCATTTCTTTTTTCAACTTCAAACTCATTACCGTTAGTGTTATCAGGCACTTCAGGTACTGTGTTAGCTAGTGTTGTATTATCGTTTCGTTCCTGTGTTGCAAGTGTTGAAAAGTCTGATGTACTTGGTGTTCTTGGATTTGGCATTTTCTTTTTCTCCTTTTTGAAGCTTTGTTATTTTCTTATTAGATTAATAAAGCTTCCTTTAATAATAAAACTTTACAATATTAAAAGCCAAAGATGTGCCAAAAAAACTGTTCAGATATGATTGAAATTATAAGATTATTCGTTAATAAAGTGACAAATCTAAATTTATTCTGACAAGTTTGGCGGCTTAATAACGCTAATTAATAACTTTTAGCGTGTCGTTTAGCTCTCTGGAATTATATGACAAAGATGTCACATTTTGTCAGAATATGTTAATGAAATTTGTAGTGGAATCATAAAAAACAAATTTTTAAGCCAATTATTTAGTATTAAAGAGTTCTATTATTCGGCATAATGGCATACAATTTGGGGTATATGGTAATAGAGATACAGAAAAAGTATAAAAAAAAGCTATGAATAAAGTTTATGTTTTACTGGTAGAAGACGACAAATATATGAACCTCACTCTCTCCGGGTTTCTGCAGGAGGAAGGATATGATATCGTTAGCGCCACAAGCGCACAGGAAGCCCTCGATAAGGTACACGACAACAATAAAGTTTATAGTCTGGTCATCTTAGATTATAATCTTGGTAACCTCAGCGGAATGACAGGATTAGATATACTTCAGCGTATGAAGTCAGTAAACCCTGATGTTAAATCAATTCTTATCACTGCATACAGCGATAATAAAATTAAGGAATTGGCAAGAGAAGCAGGAATAGATGTATTCATTAATAAGCCATTTATGCTTGATGATATACTTGATGCTGTTGCAAAGCTGACTAACTCAAATCCTCAAACAACAGAAAAGATTTCTTAAAAAAAATAGATTAAAAAAATTAAAATATAAAACGGAGAATATAAAATGTATAAATCATCAACACCAAGCGGAGTTCCTAATTTCACTTACGGATTTTTAACAGGCGGATTAATAATTGGCGGACTTGCGCTTTTGTTTGCACCTAAAAAAGGCAAGAACTTAAGAAAGGACATTAACAAAGATATAAAGAAAGCTACAACAAGCTTAAAAAATTCTGCCGGCGAATACTTAAATGAAGCAGGTGATTTTTTAAATTCTGCAAAGGAATCAGCTGAAGAGTTAATTACAGAAGGTACACATAAAATTTCAAGCTTACTGAACTCAACTGAAAGTAAAATTGTTGATAATGCCGGTAACCTTGTAACCGAAGGAAAGAGCAAGCTAAACAAAATGATGGATTCAGCAGATCATACAATTAAAGATAAACAAAAATCTAAACATCATTAATCTAAATTGAACGATACATTAACTATAGTAGAGATTTTATTTTTTGCGTCAATGATTGTGCTTGCTGTGTATCTTATAATGTCACTCAAAAAAATAACAAATTCAGTAAGCAATATTGAAAAAGAAATTATAGAAGTTTCCGATGGATTAACTCCGTTAATCTCGGAAACTTCTGTTGTTGTAAAAGAAGCTTCAGAAGTTGTAAAAGATTTATCTGTGATTTCTGAAAATATAAAAGTAGACTACGCCAAGGCAAGACCTGCAATTACCAATGTAATTACAAAAGCAGAAGATATAGCGGGAATACTCGGAAAAATAAAAGACGGAACAACAACAGTTGCAAAATCAATTTTCCCTGCCCTTGCAGGAGTTTCAACAGCATTAAAATTTTTAAAAAGATAACTAAGCAGAGTTTTACTTTATAGAAACAAAACATCGAATGAAAAAAAAACTAATTACCCCCAGTCTTTTAGTTTTTATATTTCTGACACTTTCTCTTTTACCGGGATGCCAGTTTATAGAAGATATTTTTAAGGTTGGAATTTGGGTTGGAATTATTATTGTTGTGGCAGTTCTCGCTTTGATATTATTAATTATCAAAAGCTTTAAAAAGTAATAACATCAATAATTTACAAATTGTAAAAGCCGTTCACTGAACGGCTTTTTTATTTTGAATTACCCGAAGTGTTTGTATTTTCTGATACTGATTGCTTTATAAGATCCGAGACCTTTGGAATTTTAATAGCATCACCATCCGGAAGTATTTTACTGTCGCCAAATCTCTCTCTGTAAACCTGCGTAAACTCTGCACCGAAGTATAATATAATACCTGTATAGTAAATCCAAACGAATAGAACAACCATCGAAGCAGCTGCACCGTAGGTTGAACTGTAAGAGCTATTTCCTATGTAAAGCCCAATCAAGTATTTCCCTAATGTAAAGAGGGCTGCAGTCATTACTGCGCCGATTCTTACATACTTCCATGGTACAATTGCATCAGGAAGATATTTGTAAATTAAAGCAAAGAGGATTGTAATAAATGCAAACGACGATATGTTATTCAATACATCTGCCAACGGAAATAATACGCTGAATGTCTTACCCAGATAATTGTTAAGTATGGTCATGACTGAATTAACTACCAGCGAAATCATCATTACAAATGATGTTGCTATAACAAGTGAGAATGAATTAATTCGGTTTTTAATAAATCCCTTTAATCCTCTTCCGGGCTTTAATTCGACTCCCCAGATTATATTAAGAGATTCCTGCAGTTCCAGAAACACTCCGATTGAACCAAGTATTAAAAATATTATACTTAGTACAGTTGCGAAAATTCCCTGCGATGTACTTGATGCTCCTTTTAAAATTGTTTCCAATAACAAAGCTCCGTCATTTCCCATGAGGCCGTGCATCTCTTTGAATATCTGCCCTTTTACTGCTTCTTCTCCGAATATAAATCCGGCTATAGCAATAATTATTATCAGCATCGGACCAATAGAAAAAGCCGCATAATAAGATAGTGCGGCTGACATTTTAAAAGCTTTATCATCCAGAAACTCGTAGTAAGTTTCTTTTATTAGCCATAGGATATTTTTAAAAGTTATTCTTCTTTTATTTGATTTTTTATGCAGCATCAGCTCATTTTTAATTCCTGATTAATTTTTGTCATTCTAAGTAAAGCAAGAAGCCAGCTTAAGGTAGATTCCGCTCCCTGATTTTGATTGAACATTGTAGATGTTAATCCGTCGTAGCAGCCGCCTGTTGCAAAATCGCAAATCGGCTCCTGTCTTTCATTGTTGCCAAGGAACCAGCTGAAAGCCATATTAACTCTGCTAATCCATTCGGGATTTTTTGTTATAAGATAAGCCTGATAACATGCATCCATTAACGGCGGTATTTCCACAGGCTGCTGGTCAAATCTTGCCTTGGGCTGCCCTTTAACAAGCCATCCGTCGTTTCCGATTAAAGATATAAATTTCCTGCTGTCATCCAGTAATTGTTCGTATAGCCATTCAAGAGATTCAAGTCCGGCAGTTATATATTTTTTATTATTTTTAAACTGACCTGCCATTAAAAGCGCGTGAGGCAATCTTGCATTTGAATATGAAAGACTGTCTTCGTACCAGTTCCAGTCTTCATCTTTATATTTCAGATAACAATTGTATAATTCTTCACATTTGTTATTGAATATTTTTTTTATATCAAGCGCACCGGAAAATTTTGAAAGATAAAAAACACTTCCAAGAATCATATAAGCAATAGTTCTGGGAGATTTGAAATCTTTCATGTTCTGAATGCTTTCATCAAATAAAGATTTTGAAAGTCCGACAATTGAATTTGAATCCATATTTTTTATAATATATCCCAATGAAAAAATCACTCTTCCGTTTGAATCTTCAGAGCCGGCTTCTTCAAGCCACTTTCTTTCATAGGACATAAAATTCCTGAACAGACCTTTTTCTTTATTAAATGAATAATAAACAAATCTGAGATAAATATTTATCAGTTTGCTTACCTTATCATCATTAAAAATCAGCTTATGCATTACTGTTATAAGCAATGCTCTTACATTATCATCTGTGCAATATCCTTCTGCAGGATTGCCTATCGAATATGTAGCATGCTGGAGTATTCCCGTAGAGTCAGTAAGGTTTTCAAGATGATTGAAATTTATTTCAGGTAACGCAGGCAGTGCTCTGTACTTTGAAGCAGTGCCCGAATAAGTATTCGTTTTGTATTCAACAATAGCGCGGGTAAATACATCAATGTAATTCTTTGCTACATTATTCCATGTAAGTTTTCGTGTAGCGTCATAAGCATTTTTTCTAAGCCTGTTGCGCAAGCTTTCATTTTGTAAAAGCTCAAGTAAAGTCGTTGCCAGGAATTTGGAATCCTTGAAAGGAAACAATATTCCCCTTTCATTCTTCAGAGATTCTTCCGCGTACCAGTACGGTGTAGATACGACCGCCTTACCACAAGCCATTGCATAGGTTAATGTTCCTGAAACTATCTGAGCTTTATTGTGATAAGGACTAACATATATATCACTCATAAGTAAAAACTCATGAAGCTCTTTTGTATCGACGAATCTGTTTATGAACATGACGTTGTTTTCAAGGTCATATTTTTTTACAAGATTCTCCAGTGAAATTCTGTATGTTTCACCAAACTGCCTTTTAACATTCGGATGCGTTGCCCCTAAAATTATATATACAACATCCGGATATGTTTTAACAACTTCTGCAAGGGCTGTAATAACATCTTCCAGCCCTTTTCCGGGTCCGAGGAGCCCGAATGTGAGTATAACCTTCTTATCACTTAGTCTGAATTTATCTTTATAATATGATGTATCTAAAAACTGAACTTCAGGCGCTCCGTGTGGAATGAACCTTACTTTATCAGGATGAATTCCGTAAATATTGTGCATCATCATTACAGCTCTCTCTGATTGAACAACCAGATATGATGAGTGAGCAGCAATTTCTTTTATCACTTTCATTTCATCCGGACTTGGTTTTTCAAGTATCGTATGAAGTGTAGTAACTAACGGCTTATTTAAATTTTCAATAAGGTATAAAATATTTGCTCCTGCATCACCGCCGTACAGACCGAATTCATGCTGAATATTTATAACATCGGAATCAGACAGATTCAGATAATAAGCAGCTTCTTTGAAGTCATTAATTTTTTTATCTTTAATTTCAAATTTGACATCGGAAGGATATTTATATCCTTCCGGAATGTCGTTCAAAGCTGCAATGTTTGTTATAATATTCTCGTTGCGGGATACTTTAGATATAGATGTTGCTAGGTCATTTGTAAATGTAGCAATCCCGCATTGCCGCGGAAGAAAAGATGATATAAAAGATATTCCAAGCGTTTTCTGATGGAAACCATTTGTCTTTAGCATTTCGTATTTAGCATTTCATTAAATAAGTTAATATTTCTTTCATAGAAGCTGTTGCTATAGCCATCGTTGTATCTGCAGCGCCGTAATACATTATCAGATCGTCACCCTTTACTACTACTCCGCATGGGAAAGTTACATCTGGCACATCTCCGACTCTCTCGTACATTTCACTAGGTCCGAAAATCCACTCATCACTTCTTCTTATTATTTTTGTTGGGTCATCTAAATCAAGTAAAGCTAATCCCAGTCTGTAAATAGAACCTGCAGCCGTAGTTTTTACTCCGTGATAAATTATAAGCCAGCCTTCTTTTGTTTCAATAGGCTGAGGTCCAAGCCCGACTTTATATGCATCCCACCAGCTTCCTTTTCTTGCAGGCAATAAAATTGCGCTGTCACCCCAGTGTTTTAAATCAGGTGAGTATGATATCCATATATGCGCACCTATTAAATAATTTGTCGGTGAAGGTCTGTGAATCAGTGCGTATCTGCCGTTAAATTTTCTCGGGAATAATGATGCATCTTTATCGTCCGGCGGCATTACAACTCCGTATCTTCTGAATGTTTCAAAATCTTCTGTAGTAGCGAGTGAAACCAGAGGACCGCTCTCTGAAAATGAAGTATATGTTACTGCAAACTTACCTTCTTCTTCAAGCAGCACGATTCTCGGGTCTTCTATTCCGTACTTATCTTCCGGAAAGTCTTCTACCTTCGGAAGCATTGTAGGTTTGGAATCAATCTTCCAGTTAGTATATCCGTCTTTGCTTGTTGCTTTGCATAAATGAGAGAAGCCTCTCATATCTTCAACTCTGTTTAAAAGCAGAACTTCATTGTTAAACATTGTTGCAGCTGCATTGAAGCATGAGTTTATCCTGTATGGCCACATAGCAGGTGTAAGAATCGGATTATTCTTATATCTTTTAAAAAGTCCGGGTCCGTGAAAAGAATACATTAGTTTATCCATGATTTAAAAAATTTTAATTAAAAATTATATTACTTCAGCAACAGCTTCATCCTGATGCGGAATTTTTTTAACAAACTCTGTTACATCTGAATTTGCATAGGTTCCATAGGCATCGATAAGAATTCCTTGTGTACCTGATTTGCATGTAAGAGCAAATAAAACTGACATGTCATCCGGATTAGAGTCGCCTTCAAAACGGAACGTCTTATCTATATTCACTTCATGCGCATCAAAACACTCACCTGTTTCTTTGCAAATAAGCTTATGATGCGATACTTCGAAATCGTGTATATAGTGTTTCTCCCGCAGTCTGTTAATTACTTCAACGAGCGTTTTCATTTCACTTTCCATATTTGAATAGTTTTTTATTATTAAGTAGTAGTTTTGAAAATGAACTGCCGGATACATTAAATTCATTTGGATTTAGTCTCCCCTTTCTTCGAACGTGTTTTGTTCACAGTAGCCATGGCAATTCTCTTTGCAGATTTTGTGCTTCTTCCTTCTTCTTTCTCGCTTTCAAGAATATGCTTGTATTGTCTTTTTCTTTTTGCAGGCAATTCAGCTTTTCTTTTTTCAGCACCTTTATGCTGTGCTGCCTTCTTAGTTGTTGATGACGTAGATGATTTTTTAGATGACGATTTTTTTGTAGCTGGCATAATAGTTAATTGGTTTCTAATCTATTTTAAAACAATAACTATGCCATCTGAGGTAGGAGGAACCTTTCAAAAGATGTATTTATATACTGGAAACGCATTATATATGCAGATTATAATTTAGGTATTTAGCTCACTACGTCAATACTGACAAGGTGCGACATACCTGTCCTTTCAAGACAATCTCAGTAGTATCACGCATTTTTTTTGTTTTCCTGTCTGAAAATCAACTTTTCATAAATTTTTATTAAATATTTTTTATGACATCTGAAAATTGTAAAAATTCATTTTTTTTATTTGCTGTTTATTTTTGACGTTTTTCAAAATGGCACACCAATTGTTTTAGTAAAGTGCAGATGTACGAAATAAAAAATTTGAAAAATAAAATTATACTAAACTAAATTAAAAGGAGAAGTCATGAAATCCCAGAAATTATTTTCTACGCTATTAGCTGTGATATTATTTGCATTTGCATCTAATTCATTTGCACAAACAACAACAACAGTTGTTACAACACCATCTAAAACGTATGTAGTAACAAAAGAAGCTTATCCGCAATGGTCAGTTGCTCCATCAGGCGGTATTGTATTCCCAATTATGGAATTAAGCAACAGCTTTAAAGCTAATGGTATTTTTGGTCTTGAAGCAGGCGCAAAGGTAAACAAAGAAGTAGGTTTTTACTTAAGAGGTAACTATATGTTCATGAACTCAAGCGCAAGCGGCGGAGCAATCGGAAAATATATTGAAATAACTGCAGGACCAAGATATTATTTCTCAAGCATCAATGTTAAATCACAATTATTTGCAGATGCAGGTATCGGACCTTATATTTTCAGTCAGGCAAGTTATCAGCCCGGAGACCCGACAGCAGCAGTAGTACCAGAAATAAATGAAACAAAGCTTGGTGTTAATGCAGGAATAGGTGCTTCATTATACTTATCACCGAACATGAATCTTATGCTAAGAACAAAATATAACACAGTGTTTACATCAACAACAACAAAGAGCTTTATTACAGCATCAACAGGATTAGAATTTAAGTTCTAAGATATAACGATACAACGCATGGTTAAGGAATTACAAAAAACATCTTGCTCCGCAGAGGGGCAAGATGTTTTTATTTACAAAACATTAATTAGTTAAGACATGCAGGGAAGCAAAAAAAGAAAATTACGCGAGGGAAAAACTCAACCGAAGCAGCCGGGTATGCAATTTAAAATGTCACCAAAGCCTGTTACCGAATCAGATAAGTATTTACCTGCTAAAAAATTACAAAATAAAGCGGCGATAATAACAGGAGGTGATAGCGGTATTGGTCGCGCCGTAGCAATTGATTTTGCAAAAGAAGGATGCAATGTTGGAATAATTTACTTTAACGAACACAGAGATGCTAAAGAAACAAAAAAATTGATTGAAGAGCAAGGTCAGAGATGTTTATTATTGCCGGGAGATGTGAAGGGTGAAAATTTTTGTAAGCGTTCAGTAGATAAAGTTTATAAAGAGTTTGGCAGACTGGATATATTAGTAAACAACGCCGCCGTGCAATATCCGCAGGATAACATAGAAAAAATTACCAAAGCACAATTAATAAAAACATTCTCAACGAATATCTTTTCAATGTTTTATATGGTAAAAGCCGCAATGAAATATCTAAAAAAAGGTGCAGCAATCATTAATACTGCTTCTGTAACAGCTTACAGAGGAAGTCCTGAACTTTTAGATTACTCCTCTACAAAAGGAGCGATAGTTGCGTTCACGCGTTCCTTATCAGGTTCATTAGTTAAAAAAGGAATTCGTGTAAATGCCGTAGCACCTGGACCAATCTGGACTCCATTGATTCCTGCAAGTTTTCCTAAACAAAAAGTTTCCCACTTCGGAAGCGAAACTCCTATGGGTAGAACAGGCCAGCCGGAGGAAGTAGCGCCTGCTTATGTTTTTCTGGCAAGTGATGATTCATCTTACATTACAGGTCAAATCATTCATGTTAACGGCGGAGAAATAGTTAACGGATAATTCCCTTCATAAGTACCACTGACATTTAAGCCGATGGTGAATCTATACTCCACCGGCATTTTTATTTTTATTTCATAGTCATCTCAAGTTCATATCACAAACTTCAATTATAATTTTTTTACTTCCTGTTAAGTGCAAATTCAAATGCAATTAATTTCAATTTTATTCTATTTATTTTCTTTAATGTTGATTATAAATAATATTGACTAAAACACATAAAGAAATTAAAGCAATTCCTACATTGGAAGAATATCTGTCATGGGATATTTATATATGGAATAAGGCTTTGAATTTCTGGAGAGAAGTTTTAAATTCACACAAAAACGAGAAAGGTCTTGCGCTGGAAGTTGGAAGTAAAGACGGCGGGCTTTCATTATTTCTCTCTTATGACTTTGGCTTCAAAACATTTTGTACGGATATTGAAGAAATAAATTCCGATGCAAGTGAGCTTCATAAAAAATATGGAGCGGAGAATAAAATCAGTTATTCAATTGCAGATGCCTGCTCACTGAATTTTAGTTCAGATATGTTTGATGTCGTAATACTTAAATCGGTGCTCGGCTCAATAGGAAAAAATGACAATACTAATCAGGTAAAAAAAGCAATAGCTGAAATTTACAGAGTACTAAAACCGGGTGGGATTTTGTTGTATGCTGAAAATGCCAAGGGCTCTTTTATTCATACTGCTCTCAGGAAAATTTTTCGCAGATGGGCTGTCTATTGGAAGTACTTTTCAATAAATGAAATAGAATCTCTATTGGTAAATTTCAGCAGGATGGAAATTCACACTGCCGGAGTTATATCAGCTTTCTTTTCCGGTACCGGTACAAAAAAGAAAGTACTACCCTTAGATAATATTTTAGAAAAAATTACTCCGGAAAATTCAAGATATATGATTTACGGATATGCGCAGAAGTAATCAGAAAAAGTTATAGTTTATGAATCTTGTCTCAATTGTTTGTACCACATATAACGAAGAGAAATTAATTGCAAAAACTCTGGATAGTTTTCTAAGTCAGCAGCTTGATAATATGCAGCTTGAAATTTTCGTAGTGGATGGACGTTCTGAAGATAAAACAAGAGAGATAATAAAATCATATGAAACGCAGAACAGCAGAATTAAATTAATTGATAATCCTGAAAGGAAAAATCCTTTCGGAAGAAATATAGGGATACAGGAATCCAACGGTAATTACATAGCTATACTCGGCGCACATACGATTTATAAGAATGATTATATAAAAACTTGTATTGCAGAAATGGAGAGAACAGGTTCAGCGGGAGTGTCAGGGAAAGTGGTGACATCAATTGAAAAAGATTCAAATGGAGGGGAATTGTGCGAACTTATTTTGACAAGTAAATTCGGCGTATCCGGCGAATCATTCAGAACTGTGAAAGAAGGATATACTTCAATGGTAAACTTCCCTGTTTTTAAAAGAGAAGTATTTGAAGAAGTAGGTTTGTATGATACGGAGCTTCATAGAAATCAGGATAACGATTTGAACAATCGAATCATGAATGCCGGATATAAATTGTATAATACGTGGAAGACTGAATGCTATTATTATCCTGAAGATACATTAAAGGGGTTGTATAAGTATTCCTATAGAAACGGCTTCTGGAATGCAAAATCTTTGCTCGAGAATCCCGAGTCAATGAAGCTGCATCATTATATTCCCTTTGCATTTGTAGTTACAATTATAATTATGACTGTGTTTGCAATCTTAGGTTTGCTGATTAATTCAGGTTTACAATTAGTATTGCTGGCAGGCGCTATTGGAGTTCATTTATTTGCGGGATTATTATTTTCTGTCACAATAAAAAAATATAAATCGCTTAAAAATATTTTATCTCTGCCCTTTTTATTTTTCGCTTTTCATTTTTCTTACGGATGGGGAACGCTGCGGGGACTCTTTTCAAAAACAATTTAATTTTTACTTACATGAAGATACCATTTGTAGATTTAAAAGCACAATACTTATCAATAAAAAATGAAATAGATAATGCTGTTCAGTCAGTTATAAACGATACTGCCTTTATCGGCGGGAAGTATGTAAAACAATTTGAGAATTCCTTTGCTGATTTATATAAAATTAAAAATTGCATCGGAGTCGCTAACGGTACAGATGCTATTTACATAACATTAAAAATGCTGGGCATTGGACAAGGTGATGAAGTTATAACAGTTGCAAATACCTGGATATCCACATCAGAAACCATCTCGCAAGCAGGTGCCAAACCGGTGTTCGTAGATATTAATGATAAACTTTATACAATAGATGAAGAACTCATTGAAAGTAAAATAAATTCAAAAACAAAAGCTGTCATTGCAGTCCATCTATACGGGCAGGTCTGCAATATTGAAAAAATTCAGACTATATGTAAAAAGCATAATTTATTTTTAATTGAAGACTGCGCGCAGTCGCATCTTTCTGAGTGCAACGGAAAACTTGCAGGTACATTCGGCGATGCTGCAACTTTCAGCTTTTACCCCGGTAAAAATCTGGGCGCTTACGGAGATGCGGGATGCATAATTACAAATGATGACGCGCTTGCCGAAAAAATCCGAATGTTTGCAAATCACGGCTCGATAAAAAAACATATTCACGAAATGGAGGGTATCAACAGCAGGCTTGACGGTATGCAGGCAGCCATTCTTAGCGCAAAGCTTCCCCATCTTACTGAATGGACGAACAAAAGAATTAACAATGCAAAGCTTTATTCACAAATGCTTACAGATATCGGCGATGTTGTAACTCCACAAATTCGCGAAAACTCAAAACATACATTTCATCTTTACGTTATAAGGACAAAACATCGCGATGCACTGAAAGAATTTTTATATTCTCATAAAATAGAGACTTCTATTCATTACCCTGTTGCATTGCCAAATTTACCTGCATATAGTTATCTGAATATTCCGCCGGAAGATTATAAACTGACAAATATTTTCCAGGATGAAATTCTATCCCTGCCTATGTATCCTGAGTTAACTTCAGAGCAGATTACTTTTATTTCTGAAAAGATAAAGAAATTTTTCACCACACAATAACAGTTAAAAGTATTCATACATAATTCCTTTTAAAGTATCTTTGTTGCTTCGCTTTTGTTATTTTTATATAAAAGTTTGAGCATTTAAAATGATACCCTTTTATCTCCCCTACGTTAACGACGATATAATCGAAAATTTAATTGAAACAATTAAATCGGGATGGATTACAACCGGTCCGCAGGTCAAAATTCTGCAGGAAGAAGTTGCAATTATATCCGGTGTGAATGACGTTCTGTGTGTTAACTCTGCAAGTTCAGCATTACTCCTGGCGCTTCATTGGTACGGCATAAAACCGGGCGATGAAGTAATTATCCCTGCTTACACATTTGTAGCTACTGCTCTGGCTGTATTGCATCTTGGTGCAAAACCTGTTATGGTTGATATAAACGATGACTTCTGCATTGATACAACAAAGCTTGCATCCGTAATTACAGAAAAGACTAAAGCAATAATGCCTGTTGATATTGCAGGGCTGCCATGCGATTACAATGAAATCTATGATGTAGTAAATTCTAAAGAAGTATTAGATAAATTTAAATCAAATGGCGAAAATCAGAAAAAGCTTGGCAGGATATTAATTCTTTCAGATGCAGCTCATTCTATCGGAGCAAGATACAAAGGGAGACCAACAGGTTCGCTTGCCGACCTCACGGTTTTTTCTTTCCATGCAGTAAAAAATATAAGCTCAGCCGAAGGCGGCGCATTGTGTATAAATCTTCCTGCCCCTTTTGATAACAAAAAGATTTATGACTTCCTGAGATTACTTTCTTTTAACGGACAAACTAAAGATGCGTATGCAAAAACTATGGGAGCAGAATGGAAGTACGATATAATATATCAGGGATTCAAAATCAATATGCCTGATATTCTTGCGTCAATTGCAGTTGCTCAATTTCAGATATATAAAAAAGAATTGTACCAGCGAAGAAAAGAAATTTTCAGATTGTATGACGAAGCTTTTGCAAAAATTGATTGGGCTATTTCTCCTCCGACTTTCTGCAAAAGAAAAGAATCTTCTTACCACGTTTATTTACTTCGTATAAAAGATATAACTGAATTTCAAAGGGATTTAATAATAGATGAAATTTTTCGCAATGGTGTATCGGTCAATGTGCATTTTCAGCCGCTTCCGCTTCTCACATTATTTAAAAATCTTAATTACAAAATAGAAGACTTCCCGGTCAGCTATAAAAATTATTCTATAGAAATTTCTCTCCCGGTTTACCCGCAATTAACGAACGATAATATTAATTACATAGTTGACTGTGTTGTAAAAGCATACAATAAAGTTTTGTGTAAAAAATAGAATGTTTAAATTAACCTTTAAAACACTTATTTTAAATCGTTCTCGAAAATCTAGCGCAACAGCAGGCATGAGCGCTAACACATATAAATGATCAGATTTTTTGATCTTCTAATTTCTTTCTTAGGGTTAATTCTTTTCAGCCCGATACTCGTAATTGCTTCGTTATTGATAATAATTGATTCTAAATTACCTGTATTATACAAACAAAGCAGAGTAGGACTACTGAATCGGGATTTTGAATTATATAAATTCAGAACCATGAAAGTAAACAGTGGAAATAATTCTTTTTTAACGTCTGATCCTGAAGCTAACCGTATTACAAGTGCAGGCAAAGTACTAAGGAAATTCAAGATAGATGAACTTCCTCAGCTTTGGAATGTGCTCAAAGGAGATATGAGTTTTGTAGGTCCCAGACCGGAACTTAGAAAATATGTTAATCTTTATACTGAACAACAAAAAGAAATTCTGAAAGTAAAGCCGGGAATAACAGACTATGCTACAATAAAATTCATTAATGAAGAAGAGCTGCTGGCAAAATCTGATAATCCCGAAAAATTATATATAAATAAAATATTACCTGAGAAAATATTATTGAACAGATTATATTTAAATAATATTAAGGTAACGGAATATTTTAAAATTATTTTTCTTACAATTTACTACATAATAAGACAAAGGCAGGGGGAAACAAAGCCGTGATGTTCTTAAATCCATATCTTAAAAAAATACGAAACAGACATCTGTTAATACTGGATGTGCTGTTCTTTTTAATATCACCATTTTTAGCTTTATTACTGAGAGTTGAAGACGCTTCTTTTATTACAATTCATATAGTTGCAATTTTTAATTATGTTTTAGTATCGCTCTTTATAAAATTAATTGTAAACTATTATCTTGGTCTTTATAAAAAATTCTGGCACGTTGCAAGCATAGATGAACTTGCCAAAATTATTCTTGCCTTCATTCTATTTAATACATTCCAGTATGCCTTCCTTATATTATTGAGGTCTCAGGTAAAGATTTTTGACGGCATCCCAAATTCACTTCCATTAATTGATTCATTTATAACTTATATATTCTTTTCTGCATCAAGATTCAGCATCCGATTAATAGAAAGACTTGAGCAAAGAAAAAATTTACGCGGCTCTGGTGAAAAAGTTTTAATCTACGGAGCAGGAAAAGCGGGAGTAAAAATTGTAGAAGAAATGCAAAGGCATCCAAGCAACGGATTGAATCCTGTTGCTTTTATTGATGACGACAAGAAAAAAGCCGGACTGAAAATAAGAGGTATAAGTGTTTTAGGCAACAATGAAATTTTAGCTGATGCTATAAAAACATATAAGATTTCCAAAGTAGTTATTGCTATGACTCTTCTGAAAGGTGAAGAGATTAGAAATATAGTTAACATCTGCACCAAGCTTGGAGTAAAAACAAGAACCATTCCGAATACCTTTGAGCTTCTTGATAATCGTGTTAGAATTGACAGCATAAGAGATATTCAGATTGAAGACTTATTAAAAAGAGAGCCGATTCAGACAGATATTAAGCAGGTAAAGAATTTAATTAAAAATAAAATTGTACTTGTTACAGGCGCAGGTGGTTCTATAGGAAGCGAACTTTGCAGGCAAATTTTAAATTGTAATCCGGGGAAATTAATACTTCTCGGCCATGGCGAAAATTCAATTTTTGAAATTCAAAATGAGCTGCATACCAGAAAGAAGAAAAATTTTAATCACGTTTCTATAGAATCTGTCATTGCCGATGTAAGGAATAAAACAAGAATTGACCAGACTATAATTGATTATAAACCTGATATAGTTTTTCACGCCGCTGCGCATAAGCACGTGCCTTTAATGGAGGCCAATCCATGTGAAGCGGTAACAAACAATATTCTAGGGACTAAAAATCTTATTGAAGCATGCGCTAAAAATAATATCCAAAACTTCGTAATGATTTCCACTGATAAAGCTGTGAACCCGACAAGTATCATGGGAGCTACGAAGCGTATGGCTGAAATGATTGTTCTGAAGGCAGCAAAAGATTACGGGAAAAATTACGTTGTTGTAAGATTTGGAAATGTTCTAGGAAGCAGAGGAAGCGTTGTTCTTACATTCAAAAAACAAATTGCTGAAGGCGGTCCGGTTACCATTACACATCAGGATATAGTAAGATATTTTATGACAATACCGGAAGCTGTGCAGTTAGTTCTGCAGGCAGCCGAAATAGGTTCAGGCGGTGAAATTTTTGTTTTAGATATGGGTAAACCGATAAAGATAATTGACCTTGCGCATGACATGATAAATCTTTCCGGTTATAAAGTCGGTGAAGATATTAAAATTGTGACAACAGGTCTACGCCCCGGTGAAAAGTTATACGAAGAATTATTTATTGATGGTGAAGAATATGCAAGAACAAAACACATAAAAATTCTGATTGCATCCAATGCAAGTAAAATAATAATTGACAATCTTGATAATACAGTTGAAACTCTTATATCTCATACAGATGATAATAACGACCAGATTGTTCTGAATTATTTAAAAGAAATGCTTTCGGATTTTCAGCATACAAAAGATATTTCGCTGACAAATTATCATTAAATTCTACAATTAAAATTTCACAAAATAATTTATCAAAAAATTTTCCGGAAAAACAACTGACGGCAGTGAGTTTAACCTTAACGAGGAATTTAAAAATTATCTTTTAGCTGCCTCCTTTATTGCCTCATTGTTTTTCTGTACATTTGATCAGAGTTTTACAAGTGTACGCCTTGTTTTTCCGGTACTTCTTTGGATATTAATATTATCCTCAGGTCAGAAGTTAAAAAAATTTGTTTCGGATATAAAATCTTCAGCTGCATTTCTTTTACTCTTATCTGTGTTTATTATTTACCACGGTCTTACACTTCTCTATACACATAATTTCGTTTACGGTCAGAGCAAATTTTACGGAATATTAGTAAATATTATTCTCAATATTTTTGCTTTGCGGTTCCTTCTTGTCAATTTCAGTTTATCGCTCCTTAAAAAATTAGTAACAATAATTTTGTTTTCAGGATTGTTATTGACAATTGTATCTGCCTCATCGGGACCTTTTATTTCATTCTACGATGAATATTCTCAGATGAAAATTTTTGGCATAGGTTTATACAGCCATGTAGGATTTGGGAGATATATGGGATTTGTATTTTTAGTATCGATTATAAATCTTATCTATTTTGATTTTCTTAAAAAATTTCAAATTGATAAAATATTTTTTTTAATAAGTTTTGCTGGATTAATACTTAGCGGACTTCGCGGAGCAATAGTAAGCTCGCTGTTAATTACAGCCTGTATCATTATTTATGCGCTTATCAAAAAAAAGATTTCCTTTGTAAAAATACTTTCATTTCTTTCAGCAGGGATTATTCTGCTTGCAGCCATAGTTTATTTCAATAATTCATTTTCAATTTTATTTGAGAGGTTTACTCAGGTTTTTAATATTTTTCATGTTCAACAGTTAACTGACGGCGCCATACAAACACGCATGCACATTTACAGAACGGCGTATGAAATTTTTAGCCAGAATATTATATTCGGCAGAGGGCTGGGAAGTTTTTACGATGAGAGTATATTCATTTACACAAAAGGATTAAAGTATCCGCATAACATTTTTATTGAGTATGCTATCGAGCTCGGTATAACCGGTCTTGTTTTTATTTGTACGTTATTGATTTATATTTACAGAAGTGTTCTCAAAGTAAATTTACTGCTCGTCTTTTTATTTTTGTACTTCCTTCTGCTTGCATTGTTTTCATATTCAATCCCCTTTCAGACGGGTTTATTTTCATTCATAGCATTCATTTCTTTAAAAGAAGAAAACCTAAAAATGTTAAAGAACATTTTTATAAACAAAGTGTAATTCATAATTCATAATTATATCAACTCTCCCGCATAGTCAAACTTCTCTCCGCTTACTTCCTTAAAATAATTATACTTCACTCTGATAATCTGTCTTATATGAAGATAATCATGGGCAAGCCAGTTGTATAAAAACATTTTTGCTTTCATTGCACCAAATTTTGGATGAATGTGTTCATTTTCCCATTGAGGATTTTGAAGTTCACTCAGATATTTAATTGAGTTATCCCTTTCTGCAAGAAAATCTTTTAACTTCTCAGCATAATTTTGTTCAGAATATTTTCGTGAAGTGACCCATTTACCGGGCTCTATAGGAGTAAACGGCGCTTGCGGATTTTCAAGAGTGTTCTGTACGCGGTTTCTGAAATCATCACGCTCTTCATCATACAGATGGCAGAGGATTTCAAGGAGATTCCATTTGTCATCACCCTCACGCCAGAGATAAAAATCTGACGGAAGATTTTCAAAGAGAGATTGAAAGATAATTTTGTTTTTAGAGAGTTCATTTATGACGGGATTTATATCCATAAAATAATTTTAGCTTTGATATCTCTAATAAATATAATAAATATGAGAAATGAATTCACTCTGGAATTTAAGAAATTTTTAGGAAGAACATATTGCTGCTAATAGGCACTAAGAGAGGGGAATTTAAATTATTATTTTTATAATGATAAAATATAATCGGTGCGATTTATCTATTGTTTTAACATCGAATTATCAGAAAACTTACGAGGGGGCGTAAGTTTTGCTCTATGATTTTATATTAACTTATCGGCCTAAAGAAATTTTAAATTAAAGCATAATTAAATGAATTGAGTTATAAACTTTAACTGTATTATTTTGTTATACTTTTTAAGTGTAATTAAATTTAAATAATAGAAATGAAAATAGGATTTATAGGTCTTGGAAGAATGGGCGGCAACATGGTTGAGCGCCTCATTAAAGACGGTCATCAGATAGCAGCTTACAATCTCACAAGACCCGAGGTAGATGCAGCAATAAAAAACGGAGCAGAAGGCGCAGACTCGGTTGAAGATTTAGTAAATAAATTGCCCGAAAGAAAAATTGTATGGCTTATGGTGCCTGCCGGAGTTCCAGTAGATTCTAATCTTGAAATATTATCTAAGCTATTAAAGAAAGATGACATTATAATTGATGGAGGCAATTCAAACTGGAAAGTCACTATGGCTCGAGGAAAAGTTCTCGCAAAACTTGGAATTCACTACATCGATTGCGGTACAAGCGGCGGAGTATGGGGATTACAAAACGGTTACAGTTTAATGACGGGCGGAAATAAAGAAGCTGTTGAATACACTTATCCTGTTTTCAAAAGTCTTGCTCCTGAAGGCGGCTATACTTATTGCGGGGAAAGCGGCGCAGGGCACTTTGTAAAAATGGTTCACAATGGAATTGAATATGGAATGATGCAATCGTTTGCAGAAGGTTTTGAGATAATGGAAAAGTCCCCTTTTAATATTGATGTCGCTGCAGTAGCAAGCGGGTGGCAATACGGAAGTGTTGTACGTTCATGGCTGCTTGAGCTTGCAGTACTTGCATTCAAACAAGATCCGGGATTGGAGCAAATAAAAGGCTATGTTGAAGACAGCGGTGAAGGGAAATGGACTGTGGAAGCTGCAATGGAATTAAATGTCCCGGCACATGTTATTACTGCTTCCTTGTATACAAGATTCCAATCACGTCAGGAAGACTCATTTGCAATGAAAGTACTTGCAGCATTAAGAAATCAATTTGGCGGACACGCTGTTAAAAAGGAAGATTAAGAAGGAAGAACAAAAATGAAAATGGAAAAACCAAAAGATTGTTTAATAGTAATATTCGGTGCATCCGGTGACCTTACGAAAAGGAAACTTATGCCATCTATATATGAATTATTTAAGCAAAATGTATTACCGGAAAATTTTATAATTCTTGGTGTTTCAAGAACAGATTTTACAGATGACACTTTTCGCGAAGCGATGAATGAAAGCATTAAAGAGTTTGTAAAAGATAATGTTAATGGCGACGTTCCAAAATTTCTGGAGAAGCTTCACTATATGTCAATTGATACTAAAACTTCACAAGACTATGGAAGATTGAAAGAAAGAATTGATGAGCTAAACGAGAAACACTCATTAGACGGTAATTATATATTTTATCTCGCAACTCCCCCAAGCGCGTATGCAATGATTGCTCAAAGTCTGGGCGAATATAATTTACAGGACCAGTCAGTTGGATTCAGAAGGCTCGTAATAGAAAAGCCATTTGGATATGATTTGGATTCGGCCATTGAATTAAACAGCGAGCTTCATAAAATTTTCAAAGAAAATCAGATTTATAGAATTGACCACTATCTCGGTAAAGAGACTGTTCAGAATTTATTGGTCACAAGATTTTCAAACGGAATTTTTGAACCGCTGTGGAACAGAAGTTATGTTCATCATGTCGAAGTTACTTCAGCAGAAAGCATAGGAGTAGAAAACCGCGGAGGTTATTACGATAATGCAGGAGCGCTGAGAGATATGGTTCAGAATCATCTGCTTCAGGTAATGAGTTTCGTTGCCATGGAGCCGCCATCCTCTTTTGCTTCGGATGCGATTAGAAATGAGACATTAAAAGTTTATCAGTCACTAAGACCAATTAAGGAAGAGGAAGTAGATAAATATGTAATTCGCGGTCAGTATATGGCTTCAACAATAAGAGGCGAACAGGTTAAGGGTTACAGGGAAGAAGTGGATGTGAATCCTGACTCAAGAACTGAGACATACATTGCAATGAAGTTCTATATAGATAACTGGCGTTGGGGCGGAATACCATTCTACATAAGAACCGGTAAGCGCCTTCCTACCAGAGTAACTGAAGTTGTTATTCATTTTAAACCTACCCCTCATGCCTTGTTTGGACAGACAGATAATTGTGAAACATGTAATCAATTAATCATTCGTATTCAACCGGACGAAGGTATACTTTTGAAAATTAGTATGAAAGTCCCCGGAGGCGGTTTTGATATCAGAACAGTCAACATGGATTTCCATTATAAAGATTTAGGAAACGTTCATATACCCGATGCATACGAAAGATTGATTTATGACTGCATGATGGGAGATTCAACTTTATATTCACGCGGTGATGTTGTTGAAGCGGCTTGGAAATTTCTTGCTCCGATACAGAAGGCATGGAAGAATAATCAGGGCATTAAAATTTACGGATACCCCGCAGGAACATGGGGACCGGATAATGCAGATGATTTAATTGAGGATAAAAATGTTACCTGGCGATATCCTTGCAGTAATCTTTCCGATGACGGCACTTATTGTGAATTATAAAAACTAAAATGAATCCGATTATTAAAATATTTAAAACGCCTGAGTTACTTGCAGAAGCGTTTGCAGATTTTATTGCTGATGACATCAACTTAAAAGATAAATATTACATCTCTCTTTCAGGCGGCTCTACACCAAAAATTGTATTTAAAGTCTTAGCTGAGCGATATTCAGAAAAAGTTGACTGGTCGAAAGTCCATTTCTTCTGGGGAGATGAGAGATGCGTACCTCCTGACTCAGATGAAAGTAACTACAAAATGACAAAAGATTTTCTATTGGATAAAATAAATATTCCACCTGAAAATATACACAGAATCAGAGGAGAAGATGAACCCAATGAAGAAGCAAAAAGATATTCAGATGAAATTTTAAAAACAGTCCCGTTCAGAAGTAATTTGCCGTGCTTCGATTTTGTAATGCTGGGGTTAGGAGAGGACGGTCATACAGCATCAATTTTTCCGGGTAGACTAGATTTGTTTGAATCAGATAATATTTGTGAAGCGGTAAAGCAGCCGGTTACAAATCAGAATAGAATAACAATTACAGGAAGGATAATTAACAATTCTCAACAAGGGGCGTTTTTAGTAACGGGAAAAAATAAAGCGAACATAGCTGCAAAGATTTTACATGACGGCGTGCAATCGAATAATTATCCTGCATCATATGTTAAACTAAATACCGGAATACTTTACTGGTTTATGGATGTAGACAGTTCATCCCTGATTAGCTTATAAAAATAGTTTATAATAATTGCTTGATTTTATTAAAGTATTTTGAAATTAAAATATTATTATTATCTTTAGTTTTTCTTGCACTCTCCTGCGCGAAATACGTTCAAAAATTTCCTAATTAATGAAATGTAAATACTTATGGAAAAAAATCATTATGAAATTTTATTGGTCGAAGACAACCCGACTGATGCTGAGCTAACCATACGCGCTCTTAACAAATATAATCTTGGCAATAATTTAATTCATCTGAAAGACGGAGCTGAAGCGCTCGACTTTATCTTTGCTAAAGGAAGTTATGTAAACGGGACTGTAAAAAACGGACTAAAGGTTATTTTACTGGACCTTAAAATGCCTAAAGTTGACGGACTTGAAGTATTGCGGCAAATCAAATCAGATGAACGAACTAAGTCCATTCCGGTGATAATAATGACTTCATCCAAAGAAGATCAGGATATTATCACAAGCTACAAAAACGGCGTAAACAGCTATGTTGTGAAGCCGGTTGACTTCGATCAGTTTGCAAAAGCCGTCGCAGACCTGGGTTTATACTGGCTTCTAATTAACCAACCTCCAAAATAATTGCAGCGATTTCTCAAATTAATCTACTAAATAATTCTGTATTTATTTTCTTATCTAAACTAAGTCTAAATAAATATATTGCAAAAATTCGTTATTATTTGTAATTTACGATACACTTTAAAAAAAATATTTCAATGGAAAGTTTAGTAGAAGAAGTAAAAATCCGCGGTGAAAAGCTCGGGCAAAGCAACGATATCGGTAAAAAATTTGTTGCCATAAATTACATTACTTGCAAAGAAGATTACAAAGAACGATTCGAACAGTTGTTTTCAACACGAGCAAAGGCAATTGATACAATGCCGGGATTTCTTGAAATGGAAGTTCTGAAACCAATGGGGAATGGTAACGTTTATTTAATTGTTAGCCATTGGGATAATGCTGATGCATTCAAAAACTGGACTAAGTCACCTGAGTTTATAGAAGGACATAAACGTGGATTTGAAGACATCAAAAAATATAAAGAAGAAGGAAAAGAACCACCTATGACTTCTGATTTTAAAACTTATGAAGTAATGTGTAATTAAAATTTTAAAAGATAACTGTTATATTTTTACCGGGCATGGGCAAAGATACATTTCTAAGTTGGTTAAAAAAACTTGGAGTAGCGGGATTTCTGTTTTTCCTTATTAAAGGATTATTATGGCTGCTTATTCCTGCATTGATTGCATATTACGCTTCAAAATAAATTCACACTTCCCTCTTTACAAATTCAACATTACTTTATCAATTTATTAAACTGCTTCAGAAAATTTTTATGAGTAGTGTAATGAATTGTATTAAATTTTAATTTATCCGCTGATACAATGTAAGGCTTTATATCATCTATGAAGACTGTCTCCTGCGGATTTATTCTATATCTCTTTACCATATCGGTAAAAATTTTCTTTTCAGGTTTCAGCGCATTTACTTTATATGAAAGAATTTTATTCTTTATAAGATTTATCGAAGGAAAATTCTTAAGTATAAAATTAAAGTGAGATGAATCAGTATTCGAAAGAAGAAACACTTTGTATCTTCTTTCATCAATGAGATTTTCAAGCAGCTTTATCATAGGTTTATTTTCCCAGAATACATCGCTGTACAAATATATAAAATCGTTATAGCCCGTCTTGATATTGAATTTTTTCTTGACCGCTTTGAAGAAATCTTTGCCTGTAATTCTGCCTTTGCCAAGCTTTACATCAAGCTTTTTCTCTATGATAAACTTTTTTAGTTTATTGGCATTCAATCCCTTTTCAATATTTGCAAGACCATCATAAAAATATCCATGGTCGAAAAATATCAAAGTATTTCCAAGATCGAAAATAATATTTTTAATCTTTGGAGTTTCCAAAGAATGCGGATTAAGTTTCGCTGAAGATTTCAGCAGGAATATTTTCCTTTTTTACAGGTAAACTACTTCCAGTACATTAAGATTTTTATCTAAAGTATATAGTCTGGGAGTACCTGTCGGAATTTCATATTCAAGGATTTGCGCAGGAGTCATCTTTTCTAGATACATTATCAATGCTCTCAAACTGTTGCCGTGAGCAACAACCAATACATCTTTTCCTTCTTTAAGCAGCGGTTCAATTTTTTCGTGGTAGTACGGCAGAACTCTTTCAGCAGTCTGCTTCAGAGCTTCACCGTTAGGAGGACAAATATCATAACTTCTTCTCCATATTTTTACCTGGTCTTCGCCGAACTTAGCGCGGCACTCATCTTTATTCATTCCCTGAAGGTCGCCATACATTCTTTCATTTAAAGCTTTATCTTTTACAACGGGTGTTACCTTTTTTTTATTGTGTTCAAGAATTATTGAAAGAGTTCTTTGTGCTCTTGTTAAAGCAGATGTAAAGGCTATATCAAATTCAAAATTCGCCAGTTTCTTTCCTGAATCTGCTGCCTCTTCCTCGCCCTTTGGTGAGAGGTCAACATCAATCCAGCCTGTAAATTTATTTTCAAGATTCCATAATGATTGCCCGTGACGTACTAAAACTAAATTTGGCATAAATTTTAAATTATAATGTTGGGGTAATTAACTTTTCCATTTTATTGAGCATCCCATTGAAGGAACCTGCTCAAGCTTTGAAATATTTTGTTTATCTAAAAGTAAATCTGTTACAATTTCTAAATCCTTATGAGTAACATTGTTCTCATCTTTCCAGTTATTATCAAGTCTTCCTCTGTACTTTAATTCACGATTGCTATCGTATAAATAAATATCGGGGGTGCAGACTGCTTCATACGCTCTTGCTGTATCCTGAGTTTCATCTATGAGATAAGGAAAATTCATTTTATGCTCGGAGTGAAACTTGACCATATTTTCGAATGAATCCTGCGGGTAAGTCTGTACATCATTGGGATTAATTGCTAAAAGCTGTACACTTCTATCTTTATACTTCTCCTGAAATTTTACAAATCTTTCAATCACTGCCTTCACGTAAGGGCAATGGTTGCACATAAAAATTATTATTAAAATTTCTTTATCCTTAAAATCTTCAAGAGAATAATAATGATTATCGGTTCCCTGTAAATTAAAATTTACTGCAGGAGTATTAAGGTTATGCTGTGTACTTTGAAGAAGCAATTTTACCGGGATTTGAATTTAATTAATAATCTTCTTCGTCGTCATCGTCATCCATTTCCGGATGAAAATCTTCATAGATAAAACTTATGTGAGCATTTTTATTTTTCTTATCTTCCTCTATCGCTTCCTTAAAGATTTCCTCTACAATAAAACGATACTTTTCAGATACAGGATAATCGTTATGGAAGTGTACTATAATATTATGCTCGTCTAAAAGAAGTATCAGCTTTTTGTATTCATCAGCCAGTGCATCTTTTTTAATATCTGATAATTTTTTGAATTTCGGAGAGCCGATTTTCTGAAAGACGCTTACAACTTTTGCGTTGGTGTGTTCGCTTTCAAATTTCTTTACCTCATTTATAAATTCAGGATTATCTTCATCGTCAACGGATTCTATGAAATCATCTTCGATGACTTCATCTTCATCCATAATAGAATCTTCAGTCAGCCCGAGATCTTCTTTGAGAGAATCTTTTTCCTTTTTACCGTTATTTTTTTCTTTTGGTTTTCGTTCAGACATTTTGTAGTTATATTATCTTGTATTATGCAATTAATGAGTTTATATATTTTTTTTCAAGTCAAGTTTTTGTTAATCATTACATTTACCCTATAATATTTTTAAAATAAGTCAAGTAAATAAATATTAAAGGAGTAACAAATATCAGGCTGTCAAATCTATCCAGAACACCGCCATGTCCCGGAATTATATGTGAAGAATCTTTTACGTTGAGTTTTCTTTTAAACAAAGACTCGAACAAATCCCCTATCTGGGAAAAAATCCCTATGATAAATCCCATCACAACTGCGTCCATTAAAGTAAGCTTTCCATTGCTGAAATAATAGAACAAATAAGAAGCAATGAGAGTAAATATCAAACCTGTTACTGAGCCTTCCCATGTTTTCTTGGGACTTATTTCTGAAAGCTTATGCTTGCCGAGAAATTTTCCTCCAAAGAATGCCATGCTGTCGCAGGTCCATATCAGTATAAAAATATAAATAATATAATTAAACTGCTCTAAATAAATTATTTTATTTAAAAGCAAAAATGAGACTGCAATATAAAATAATCCGAAAACCGATACTAATGAGTTAAGTGGATTCGGCTGTTTTTTTCTGAAAATTTCTGCCGAGCAAATCATTGTAATGCCGGCTAAAATTATTCCTGCTTCAACACCATAACCCATGTAACCGGTAATTAATAAGACAACTGATAATATTATCGGGAATACTTTGAAAGGATGCAAATCAATCGATTTGAACATTGTGTAAAACTCCCATAAGGCAATACCCGAAAGAATAATAGAAAGAACGAGAAAATAAACACCGCCTTTGAAAATTAAAAAAAGAAATAATGGTATTCCTATTACGCCAACTAATATTCTTGTGGCAGTATTGCTCATATTACAGGGGTATTAATTTCTAAAAGATTTTTAGTAACAGAATTCTTTTTTATCATCAATACAATTCCTGTAAATATTAATAAAGAAACTATTCCCATTATAACAACCTGCATTATTTCGTCCTGAGGAATTTCTTTACTTATAAATTCTTCTTTGCCGTAAAAATAAACTGCAGCAGTTGATATAAAATTATTTATGAAGTGGCAAACTATAGCTGTGAAAATACTTCCGCTGTGATAAACCGTGAACGATAAATAAATTCCAAGTATTGCCAGCGGTATTATATTAAACGGATGAAAATGGAATAGCGCAAAAAGTAATCCTGAGAAAAAAATTGCAGCAGTTCTTTTGCTGACTTTTTCAAAATTTGAGAGAACAAATCCCCTGAATAAAAACTCTTCGCATATAGCAGGAGTAACGGCTATTACCAGAACAATCACTAGAAATTCAACGAATGAATATGCAGTGACTAATCGTAATGTAGAAGCTTCAAGCAAATCAAAAAGGTCTTTCATCTGCTTCAACACATCCTGACCGAACGGCAGAGAAAAAATAATTTTGTTCTGGTAGTACATATACAATTGAAGGAACGGCTGCACAACAAATATTCCGACAATGCTTAATGCGAATACGGAAATTTTCGGAGCCTTAAGTCTGAACGAAATTTTTACATTATCACCCTGCAGATACGATAGCATAACAGCAGGAAAAAGAATGAACATGAACTGAGCAAAGGAAATAATGATACGGGTTAAAGTAAGCTTTCCTGTGGTGGAAGAAAAATCCTCCCCTGTTGCCATGAACTGAATTAATCCACCGATTATCTGATATAAAAAAAATACGACAACTAATCCCAGAAATACATAAACAACGGGATTAATATTTTTAAACGGAGCTGTATGTGTGGTCTTATTTTCTTCCAAGTATATGAGGTAATTTACAATATTATCAAAATAGATTTATGAATAAAGTAACAACGGATTCAGATTCAGTTTCAAATTACGAGTTTCAAGTTACGAGTTAAGAGATTTTGATTGTTACATTATTGTCACATTTCTTTTATTTAAGAATTAAGATTTATGATGTAAGATTTCATTGTCGCATTATTGTCACATTCTGAGCGCAGCTCAGTCCCGTCTTCAGCGGGATTGGAACACTGATTTATATGATTTTTATGATGTCACAGATTGTAATTTAGAAAGTAACATTATTGTAACATTTTGAAACACAGATTAATATGCTATCACATATTCTCTAATACCTTTAATCGAGAAAAATGTTAGAGATATTTTTTCTTTATCGCATAATCTTTGATGATTTATCAGTATTCCGGAATTGAAAAAACAATACGCGTATTTTTTATTTTTTAAATTTGACGGGTTTTTGACGGATTTCTGCAAAATAATTGTTAGAGATATAAAGTTGGCCGACAGTCCGCCGAGGCGGATTAATCCTCTCAGGTATATAAGAATAAATTCTAAGTGCTTTTAAAAATCCCGGTAGAAAATCAAATAACATTTTATTTCGTTTTAACTGAACTAGGATATCAAACAACATTTTTATTTCGTTTTTAACTGACCTGACAGGATTAATCCGCCTTGGCGGACTGTCTGTTTTATCACCTCTCAATTTCGGAAAAATAATCTTCCAAATCAACAAGAATCACCCTATTAGTAGGAATGGGGAAATAAAAATTATATCTCAAAGTTCATTTAATATGAGTGCGCTTATTTGTATATTTAACGCTTAATGGAAGTCGATACAAACGTAAATACTGAAGCTGCAAAAGAACAGGAAAATGCAGTAAGAAACCACGAATATTGGGCAAAGCTGCCTGAGTTCGAGGGTCCTCTGGATATCCTGCTTCACTTTATCAAAGCCGATGAGCTTGATATATATAATATCCCTATTTCAAAAATCACACGTGATTTTCTGGGATATGTAAATTATATGCAGTCGCTTGATATTGAATTTGCCGGCGAGTTTTTGCTGATGGCTTCCGAGCTGATGAAAATTAAGGCGAAGATGTTAATTCCTGTCTTAAACGAAGACGGTGAATTGGTAGATGAAGAAGATCCGAGACTGACACTCATAAGAAAACTTCTTGAGTACAAAAGATTTAAAGATGCAACTGAAGAGCTTGCAATGCTTGAAATGGAAGCTCGCAAGAAATTCTCAAGAAATTATTTTGATAGCGATGTGAGAATAACTGAAACAGATGTGGATGTTTTGAACGACCCTTCACTGAAGAACATAAATATTTTCAATCTTATAAAAGCATATAAGATTGTACTTAGCGGCTTGACTAAGGAACGCACTGTGCACCCGATTGAAGTCCTTGATGTATCACAGGAAGGACAGCAGGAATACGTGATGAATTTACTGGAAGAAAAAGGTGAAGTTGATTTTATGGAAATAATAATTGCGCTTAACGACAGATTAAAATTAATATTTACTTTTTTAGCATTACTTCAACTTGGTTTAGACGGATTAATTGAAATAACAGTTGACCCCCAAAATCTTACCAGCTTTAAGCTGAAAAAGAGATTAATTCCACTCGAAGAATTATAACATTAAACAGCATTGCCCGCATAATTGGTAAATAACGATATAAAAAATATTATCGAGTCATTGATATTTGCTTCGGAGGAACAAATCCCTGCAAAGCAGATCCGCGAAATTTTATCTTCTTTCAGCATAAAAACTGATGTGAATAAAATTGAGCAGGCAGTCGATGCTTTGAATGAAGAGTACAATCAGTCAGGCAGCTCATTTGAAATAATAAAAGTCGCCGGCGGATATCAGTTTGCTACAAGAAAAGAATTTGGTATTTACGTAGGCAAACTATTCGATGAAAAGCAAAGAAAGAAATTATCTCAGTCATCGATTGAGACACTTGCAATCATTGCGTACAAGCAGCCTATTACAAGAAGCGAAATTGAATTTATCCGCGGAGTAAATGTTGACTATATAGTTAATTCACTGCTGGAAAGAGATTTGATTTGCATTACCGGAAGAGCTGAAACTCCCGGCAGACCGATATTATACGGAACAACTGATACGTTCCTGAAAATATTAGGATTGAATTCAGTGAGTGATTTACCGAAGCTGAAAGAGATAAATGAAATTCTTCAGAACGAAAAAATTGAAGGAATAACTGAAGCGGATATTGATTTGTTTAATTCTGTTAATCAGAATTTTATTCCGGGTAAACCTGAAGAAGGCGGCGACGCGCAGGAAGAAATTAAATTTGATGAAGACGGAAATAAAATTCAAAGCGGCGATGAATTAATGGTTGACCCCGAAGCACCTGAGATTACATCGGATGATATTCCCGAAATAAACATCGATGAGTTAGAAATAAAAAGCACTATAGAAATAGACAAGAATTTAGAAGAAGATAAAGAAAGCGATTAATGGCAAAGAAAAAAGATACATCTAAAGATATAGTTAAAGAGACATCTGAAGAAGCAATTGACAGCACAGCTGAAGAGACAATTGACAATACAGCCGAAGAAACACCTGACTACACGGCTTACAAATCAAATGACGAAATAACCGAACCGGCTCCTGCTAAAGAGAGACTGAATAAATTCATCGCTGCAAACGGAATGTTTTCCCGCCGCAAAATAGATGAGTTTATCGTAGAAGGTCGTGTAAGCGTAAACGGCAAGGAAGTTTATGACCTTGGCACAAAAATAAATCCTTTAACAGATAAAGTTTTTATTGACGGTGAGCGCGTTCGTATAACAGATAAGAAAATTTATCTGATGATGAACAAGCCGCTTAACGTAATTACTAGTGTAAGCGATGAAAAGAAAAGACCGACTGTGATAGATATTGTAAACATGAAAACGAAAGTTTTCCCTGTGGGAAGATTAGATTTTCATACAACAGGATTGCTTATCCTTACTAACGATGGCGACTTTGCTAACAAGTTAATGAACCCGGTTTTCAAAGTCTGGAAAACTTACGATGTAAAATTATCCAGACCGCTTGAACATAAACACAGGCAGCTGCTTGAAAAAGGAATTAAGCTCGAAGGTGTTTATACACTTCCGGCAGTTATAAATATTCCAAACGAAAGAGATTATACAGAGGTAGTTGTTTCAATTTCACAGGGAAAGAACAGACAGGTAAGAAGAATGTTTGAGCACTTCGGATACTTTGTGAATAAACTTCACCGTTCAGGTTACGGAGCATTGAAGCTCGGTAACTTGCGTGAAGGTGAGTTCCGCAAAATGACAAAGGAGGAAGTCGAGAGTTTAATGACTAAGCAGCCTGCTCCGAAATCAATGTCAGAGGAAAGAGTTCCAAAAGAAAGAGCAGAGAAGAGTGAAATAAAGGGAGTAAAGAAAAATTACACAAGAGGACCTAAAGATTTTAAGAAAGATAAACCTGTAAGAGATTTTAAAAAGAAATTTTCAAAGGATAACGATGATAGCGGAAGAGATTTTAAGAAGAAGTTTTCTGACGAAAAGCCAAACAGATTTTCCAGAGAAACAGATTCACAAAGAGGTTTTAAAAAGAAATTTTCTGATGATAGATCCGAAGAAAAACAGAAACAGAATAAGATAGATTACAAAAAGAAATTCTCGAATGATACACGCTTGGAGAAACGACCCAAGAAAGGATATGAAAATGATTTTTCGGACAGACCAAAAAGTTCAGTAAGAGATGATGACTTTGTAAGAAAAGATTCCAAGCCTGGATTTAAAAAGAATTTTTCAAAATCAGGGCCAAAGAGATTTTCAAGTGATGCACCAAAATCATTTTCTAAATCAGGACCGAAGAAATTTTCTTCAGATAGCCAAAGCAGAGATTCAAAACCGGACTTTAAAAAGAAGTTCTCAAAAAAAGTAAGCAGCGGAAGCAAGAATTTTAAGTCGGGCTTCAAAAAAAGATTTTAACAAATAGATTTTAAAGTTATAAGTAATTTGTAAATAATTTATAAATACCCCCATAAAATACTAATAAGGAGAAATAATTTGACGGAACAAAACGACCTGGTAAAAAGAAGGTACGAAGAGCTTGAACACATAAAAAGCATGGGAATAAATCCTTATCCCCATAGATTTGATGTCTCGCATTACTCAAAAGATATAATCGATAATTTTGTTGATCCTGCCGATGACGAGCAGAAAGAAAAAGCAAAAGAAATAATCATTTCTGTTGCAGGAAGAATAATGGCAATCCGCAAAATGGGCAAAGCCTGTTTTGTACACATAAAAGATGAACAGGGAAAAATACAGTTATACATCCGCAAAGATGATGTAGGTGAAGATAGTTATAATTTAATGAAGCTTCTTGATATCGGTGATATTATAGGAGCTGCAGGTTATGTTTTCAGAACGAAGACAGGTGAAGTTTCCGTACACTGTAATTCATTTACCTTGTTAACTAAGTCTTTGCATCCTCTTCCTGTAGTTAAAGAAGAAGTTCTGGAATCAGGTGAAAAGATTGTTCATGATGCTTTTGCCGATGTTGAGTTAAGATACAGACAGCGATACATTGACTTAATTGTAAACGACGGAGTAAAGGAAGTTTTTATAAAGAGAACAAAAATTATTCAATCCATAAAAAGAACATTAGAAGATAAAGCTTTCTTCGAAGTTGAAACTCCTACTTTGCAAAGTGTTTATGGCGGCGCGAATGCACGTCCGTTCATCACACATCACAATGCACTGGATATGAGACTGTACTTAAGAATCTCCAATGAATTATATCTGAAAAGATTAATCGTCGGCGGATTCAATCGTGTTTATGAATTCGTACGTGACTTCAGAAATGAAGGGATTGACAGAACACACAATCCTGAGTTCACACAGGTAGAATGGTATCAGGCATACGGAGATTACTTTGACAGCATGAATATGTTTGAGCAGGTTTGCGAAGCTGCATGTATTGCCGCAAACGGCACAACTAAAGTTATGTACGGAGAAACTGAAATTGATTTCAAAGCTCCGTGGAAAAGAATTAAAATGGTCGATGCTATTAAAGAAGCAACAGGGCTTGATGTAATGAGCATGAGCAAAGATGAAATTATAAAACACATGGTAAAAAATGAAATCGACTTCGACAGAAAAATTTCTCACAGCAAAGGATTATTAATCTCTGCCTTGTTTGAAGAAACATGTGAAAGCGGATTGGTGCAGCCAACGTTCATCACTGAGCATCCGATTGACACTACTCCCCTATGCAAACCACTTAGAGAGTACTCAATGGAGCAGCTTGAGCAAATGAAGAATGATCCTGAAGCTGTTATCTTTGTAGAAAGATTTGAACCATATATTAACAAATGGGAATTAGGAAATTCATATACAGAATTAAACGACCCTGTTCTCCAAAGAGCGTTGCTTGAACAGCAGGTTGAAAGAGGCCGCGGCGGAGAAGAAGAAACACATCCGATGGATGAAGACTTCCTTCGCGCTATTGAAATCGGTATGCCTCCTACAACGGGAGTCGGGCTTGGAGTTGACAGACTTGTGATGCTTCTGACAAATTCACAAACTATAAGAGACGTAATATTCTTCCCTCTTATGAGACAGTTGTAAAAATTTTAAAATTTATTTTAACTTAATTATTGCGGCTATGAAATATTATAATAATATACTGGACTTAATCGGCAACACTCCTCTTGTAAAGCTTAATAAACTTACAACGGGTTACAAAGCGACTGTACTTGCAAAAATGGAATCTATGAATCCGGGAGGAAGCGTTAAGGATAGAATAGGTATCTCGATGATTGAAGCAGCTGAGAAAGAGGGCACTTTAAAACCGGGCGGAACTATCATTGAAGCAACAAGCGGTAACACAGGTATAGGACTTGCCCTTGCAGCAAATCAGAAAGGTTACAAATGTATTTTTGTAATGACTGAAAAAGCATCTGCAGAAAAGAAAAATTATTTGAAAGCTTTAGGCGCTGAGGTGATAATAAAACCACTCTCTGCAAAACCGGGCACACCTGAACATTATGTTGAAACAGCAAAAAGACTTCACAGAGAAATTCCGAATTCTTTATTTGCTTATCAGTATGGAAATGAAAACAACCCCTTAGCTCACTATAAAACAACAGGCCCGGAAATATGGGAAGCGACCGAAGGAAAAATTACACACTTTGTTGCAGGTATTGGTACAGGCGGAACGATTATCGGTACAGCAAGATATCTTAAAGAAAAAAATCCCAATATAAAAATAATCGGTGCAGATCCTTATGGCTCTATATTCAAAACATTTAAAGCAACGGGACAGACGCCTGAAGGAGTACCTTACTTAGTAGAAGGTATCGGCCAGGATATTATTCCTGAAAACGTTGATGTAACTCTCATAGATGAAATAGTTAATGTAAGTGATATTGATTCTGTAAAGATGTGCAGAAAGCTTTCAAGCGTTGAAGGTATTTTCTGCGGCTCATCAACAGGAACGATTGCAAAAGTTGCTCTTGATGTTGCAAAAGATTTGGATGAAAATGCAGTTGTTGTATTTATCGTTTGCGATACAGGTGAAAGATATCTGAGCAAATATCACTCGGATGAATGGATGAGAGAAAAGAGATTGCTTGATAAAGATATGGTTACAGTCGGAACGATTTTCCATACAAAAGCAGCGAAAGATACTCCTGAGCTTGTTACAGTAAGTTCAGACCAGACAGTATCAGATGCATTATACTTAACCAATCAATATAACTTAACAACAATTCCTGTTTTTGACGGAGAGAAATGTATCGGTTCCTTGAATGAGCAAAAATTACTGAATGACTTAATGAAGGACAGAAACAGCGCAAGTAAAAATGTTAAAGATGTGATGGATGCTAAGCCGCCGATCCTTGAAATAAGCGAGAACGTTGAAAAAGCTATTGAGCAACTGAAAAAGAATCCTGCAGTGCTCGTATCCGAGTACGGAAAAATTGCAGGCATTATTACAAACTACGATGTACTTGAATTCGTTTAATTGATTAACTGAAATTCTTAACTGAACAAATAAAATTTTGAAAACTACTTCATCGAAATTCGCAACAAAAGCGATTCACGCAGGGCAGCATCCTGAAGAAACGACAGGCGCGGTTATAACTCCTATATTCCAGACCTCAACTTATTCGAATGACAAGCTCGGCGAAACAAAAGGATATGATTACGGAAGAACAATAAATCCCACAAGGCAGGCGCTTGAAGCAAACCTTGCCGCTCTTGAAAACGGAAAGTACGGATTTTGTTTTTCATCGGGCATGGGTGCAATTCAATGCCTTATAACTATCTTCAAACCCGGCGACCATATCATCGTTACAAACAATACATACGGCGGAACATACAGATTATTTGAACAGGTAATAAGAGGCTACGGACTTGATTTTACCTATGTAGATACTTCAGATGTGAATGAAACTAGCGCTGCTATAAAAGATAACACTAAAATGATTTTCATTGAGACGCCTACAAATCCGATGCTTAGATTAACTGACTTAGAAGCGCTGGCAATACTTGCAAACTCTAAAAATATTATCACTTGTGTTGATAACACTTTTATGAGCCCTTACTTCCAGAATCCTTTAGACTTTGGTATTACAGTAGTCACACACAGCTCAACAAAATATATTAACGGTCACAGCGATGTTATAGGCGGATGTTTAATTACTTCAGATGAAAAACTTGCAGAGAGATTTAAGTTTTTGCAAAACTCTATAGGCGCAGTGCCGTCACCGTTCGATTGCTGGCTTGTACTTCGCTCTACCAAAACACTTGCAGTAAGAATGAAAGCGCACAATGAAAATGCACTGGCAATTTGTGAATTCCTGAAGACTGATAAAAAAATTAAAAATGTAATTTACCCGGGACTTCCTTCTCATCCACAGCATGAACTTGCAAAAAAACAAATGAGGGGTTTCAGCGGAATTATTTCTCTTGAGCTTGGAAGCTACGAAACTGCGCAGGCATTCTGTAACGCTCTGGATATTTTTCAGATTGCAGAGTCACTCGGAGGAGTTGAATCATTAGTTTGCCATCCTGTTTCAATGACACATGGAAGCATTCCTAAAGATTTGAGAGAGAAAATAGGATTAAGCGACGGTCTTGTAAGACTTTCAGTCGGCATAGAAGATAAAGATGATTTGATTGAAGCAATAAAGAATGCATTAGCAAAAATTTAAATGAAGAAGATAATATTTATTTTAATATTATTTTCCTTTACAAATTCATACTCACAAAAAAATTCAGAAACGGAAAATCCTGATATAAGGATTTTCCGTTCTATTAATAATAACCGCTCGCACTTCCTTGATAAATTTATTTCAATAACAGATAAGACAGTTTTTCCTGCAGCAATCGTTACTCCCATTACAATGTTTGCTTTTGCAAGAGGGAATAAAAATATTTACGATGAAAACTCATCTGTATTACTTGGAGTTTCAGAAGTAACTTCATTAGGCTTAACACTTGGAATAAAAAAAATCGTAAAAAGAAAAAGACCGTTTGTAACTTTGCCAAAAGTTTATTCAAGCGAGAATAATTCACCTACGGATGATTATTCATTTCCTTCTTCGCATACATCAACTGTATTTTCTATGGCAACGGCTTTGACATTAAGATATAATGATAGTCCCCTGCTAATTGCCGGAGCATATACTTATGCTATGATAGTTTCCTATGGAAGAATTTATTTAGGCGTGCATTATCCGAGTGATGTTTTAGCGGGAGCTGTTGTCGGAGCAGGAGGCGCGATATTGATTTATTCCATAAGGACAGAAATTATAAAAGCAAAAAGTAATTTATTTAATGAGACTTATTCTGATGACAAAAAAGTAAGTGTTAACGGATATGTAGCCTTAGGAAGTTTGGTTGGTGCAGGATTTATTAATAATTTTTTATTGGGCTCTAAAATTCCCGTGTTAAGAAAAACAAACGTAACAACCGGTTTTAACTCAGTCGCATTGCAAATAAATTTCTAAACTCATTATTACACTCCCCTTTTGTTTCCCCATATAATCACATGAAGTCTGTCGGTATAATTGAACTGATATTTTTTGCATAACTCAATTATTTCCAATCGTTTTGCAGCAAGCTCTTCTTCGGTAATACCTTCCGGCATTAAGTAAACATCGGAGTTTTTGAAGCCTACTTCTTTTTGCAGTTCTAATATTTCGTTCAAATCATCTTCACTCGTTACAACAAATTTCCACTGAATATCAATCTTACCTTCATTTCTTAACTCGTTATATTTCTTAAAACTTTCAAAATTTACTCTGTTATTGGTGTGAAGTTTTTCATATTGAGTACCGAACGGAGTGGAGGATTTCAGTTTGGGACTAATGCTAACCAAATCAATATACTCTACAAATTTCCCCATGTAAGTGCCGTTTGTTTCAATTGTAATCACACACTCAGGATTTATTCTTTTCAGTTCAATACAAAGATTTGTTAAATCCTCTTCAAACATAGTCGGCTCGCCGCCGGTGATAACAACATCAATACAATTATGTTGAAGATACTCGCCGATTATTTTTTCAATTTCAATATCACCGATATTTTTTTCATCGTCCGGATGCCAGCTTGTGTAGGCTGTATCACATAGATTGCCTCCGGCAAACTGACAGCGTAAGTTACAATGATTTGTGCGGATAAAAAAAGAGGGCTTGCCTGCCCTCTTTCCTTCACCTTGTATAGTATAAAAAAGTTCTGAAATTTTCATTTCAATTCGTTTCTAAAAATTATTGCTTGGATTTTAACGGACCTGCAAGTCCCGAGTAATCAGTTAAGTCAACATCAACTGAACCGATTATAATTTTTGAGCTAACCTTCACAGGCATTTTTCTGTCGTCATCTGTAAGCCATACAGTGATATCACCTTCACTCTTAAACAAACCGCCTTCAATAAAGAACGGCTGGACTTTAATGCATCTGAACTCACCTGCCGAAACTTCAACAGTTTCTTTACCAAGATACTTAATATCTAGCGGAAAAGTTTTATCGTTATAAAAATTTTGTAAATGAATTACATCATTATTTTTCATACCTGAGTAATCCAGTGTTCTTGCATAATAAAACGCACTGATACCGTCGTGAACATATTTAGGTATATCAAACTCCCCTTCAAATTTCTTTGGATCTTTTTCACCGGTATAAGTTTTGACTTTGCCGTAAACCTGATCAAATAAAGCTTCAAAATCTCTCGTGTAATTTCCTTCTTTAATGTGCTGCTCAAATCTCCATGGAAATAACCCCTGCTGGTCAAGATAACATTTGTAAAAGTCGTTTACTTTATAAACAGAACCGAACGCAGATGACGAGTTTACCGTGAATGTAATATCGTAAACAGGTCTTGCATTAATTGTTACAAGGTTAGGTGAAATTATCATTTCAGCAGTACCTGCAGTAATGAATCCGTAATTGATTTCAAACGTAAGTTTTTCACCCTGCTTGAATGCATTATTTGGAACTGTTCTTAATGTCGTATCCTGCGCAAAAGCAGCAGTTAATGTTGTAAAAATCAGTAAAAATGTTAAAATTATCTTATTTTTCATATTTTATATTTAATACTTAAACTTGGTGTTGCGGGAAATAGTTTCATTATTTTAAAAAATTTCTTGTGGCTTTTAACATTGATTCTATTTGAATAGAATTCATATTATCTTCAATTTCAGGCTCCAGTATTACTGTATTCTTACTCAGCGGCTGCCATCGTGTTTTGCTTGCAGGAAGATGATGCGGATAAAATCCGATTATGTTTTTATTCAACGCTCCTGCAATATGTATGGGACCTGTAGAATTTGAAACGAACAGTTTACTTTTATTTATAAGCACTTTAAGTTCTGAAAGAGTTAACTCTCCGCAGAGATTAACCAGATTATCTTTTTCACTAATCCCAGCTATCACTGACACAATTTCATCTCTCTCTTCACTCACTCCTGTAAAAATAACTTTTACATTTTTAAATTCAGAGTTAAAAGCATTTATATATTCAACAAATTTCTCTTTGGAAAGTTTAGCAGCCGAGCCTTTGCTTGGAATATGTATTATTATATAATCTGAATTTATATCAAATGATTTCTTAAGCAGCTTATCACGCAAATTTTTAATCTCATCTTCACTGATTTGAAAATTAAACTCAACCGGAAAATCATTTTTAGAATGAGTTATTGTCTTAAGCAAATTCAGATTATAAACTGCTTCATGTTTCTCAGCAGTTTTTCTGTGCTCGTGATTTCTTTTATTGAATAAATATGAATACCATCTGTAACCCGTCCCGACCCGTATTTTTACTCCCGCTAAAAATGCAGCCAGCGCAATTTCAAATCTCGGATACACATTAATCAGTAAATCAAACTCACCTTGTTTAAAAAACTTTTTTAGTTTTGATGAATCATTTAAATCATCTATAAATGCAAATTCATTAATTCCGGGATAATCTTTTATCAGGTCATGCACATATTTTTTTACGAGAAAAGTTACTGAAGCATCAGGAAAGTTTTTTTTGATTTGAGTTATTAAAGGAAGTGTGAGAATAACATCTCCAAGGTTGTCGGTTCTTGAAACAACTATCTTCTTTATATTCTCTTTACTGAAGGTAGCCATCGCTTTGAATTATTTGTGATATTCTGTCAGCTTCAACTATCTTCGGCATTACTTCATCAAAATATTTTAATAGATATGTCAGCCTGTCCTGTTCGCTGTCGATTTCAAGGATTTGCTGGCGCTCCAATAAATTCAATCCGCACTTCTGTGCTATGAAAAATGAGACAGATTCCGAGCCGTCAATCCATCTTAGCTCTTCAGGATTTATTTTTTCCAGCGTTCCCTTATATGCTGCATCTATTATTTTATTATAACACTCAACTGCTTTATCAAAATCTTCTCTGGCAAATTGGGTGTCGTCTTCAAGATATTTAATTTCTCCCATGAAATAACCTTCGGAAGAAAGATTATAATTTTTAAGTTCGTAGCGAGATATTCCTCTTATAACGATATCCATTTCTCCGTTTGGCAGCACATTAAATTTATTCACAACATCTGCAGTAGAACCAATTGCGCTTATATTATTATTAGACATCAGGTTTATTCCGAACGGCTCATTATTATCCATGCATCTTGTAATCATTATTTTATATCGTTCTTCAAAAATATGCAGCGGTAATTTTGAGTTAGGAAAGAGGACGAGATTTAGCGGGAACAGCGGTATCTTAATCATTCTTTTGCAATTACTTTAACAGTTCTACAATTGTTTACAAAAAAAAAAACTTCTGTAATCGAAAATTACAGAAGTCAGAATTAACTTAAATTCAAAAATTTCTACTGATTTTATTTTACTGGTTCTTATACTACTGATTCTCTTTCCATTCTTCATACCATGCCATCTGAATTGCTTCAAGTTTTGATTCATTCGATTTAGAAATATCATCATCGAAGTTCTCAAGTCCCTTTATCCATTCAAGCAAATCGGTAAATCTTATATGCAAAGGATCAGTATCAGGCATTTTCTCATAGAGCGCAATGCCGATATCTTCAGTATCTTCCCATTTGAATTTATCAAACATAATTAGTGTGGAATTGTATTAGTTGGTTTTCCTTCATGGAAGAAATATCTTATCTGCTCATTTATCATTGGTATTTCTACAACGATATCTTCGCCTTCTTCCAGTAATATTTTGCACTGGCATCCTAACCTTGAATCAAGTGTTAAACCTTCTGCTTCATCAAGCTGGTCTGCTTCTTCGTCAGTCATTTCATCAAAGTTTTTCATTCCTTTTTTTACAATGACGTGGCAAGTGGAGCAGGCGCAGACTCCGCCGCAGTTGTGCTGTAGATCAATATCGTTCTCAAGAGCAATATCTAATAGTGACTCTCCGGCTTTTCCTTCAAAGGTTTTGTTATCCGGTAAAAATGTTACTTTTGGCATAATTTATTTAGATGTAATAGAAATAGAAATTGACGTCTGTTCAAATCCTTCGGGCTTCATAACTAATAGTGTTACAATCTTATCATCTTTTTCCCATAAACCGCTTCCGCCTGTATCACCTGAAAGCAATGGTTCGCTATAAACTTTATAACCTGCTTTCGGCATTTCGGCAGTAAAAAAATTAAAGGCATCTTTTACTGTTTGGTCTGTATCAAACATAAAAACAGTTCCTTTATCAACCGGTTCAGAACCGTTATAAACTGTTATTTTTGGTTTCGGCAAATCCGCAGGATAATCTGCAGGGAAATTTTTGCCAAGATCTTGTGAGAATGAAGCTGAAGCTATCAGGATAAAAACAAGTGTGAGAATTACTTTCATTCTTTGTTACGTCTATCTTTGTTTTAGTGTTTAAAAAATTTTATTTATAAGCAATTACTATAGTAGTTATCTTATCATCTTTTCTTGAGAAAACCACAAAGGCAATTTTATCATCCTTTGCCCAGTTGACCATACCTCCTGCATCACTCATAACATTATTTCCCTGTGAGTTCATTACAAACTTATTTTTTTCCATATCAGCTTTTAATGAATCAAATGCAGCCTGCGGACTTAATTCAGATTCAAATGTATAAGTCACTGCGCCTAATTCTGACGAACTGGAAATAAACTTTGCAGAAACAGGCTTTGGCAGATCCTTCGGATAATCCGATGGAACATCCTGAGCATAAGAAACTACGGCTGCTGCCAAGAATATTAATACAAAAAATAATTTTTTCATATTATTGTTTTATATTATTTATAAGTAATTACTATAGATGTATTTTTTTTGTCATCGTTTACACCGAGCATTAAGCCGACTTCTTTAGCGCCTTTTTTCCAGCCGACTATTCCGCCTTTATCGCTCATTAATACTTCCCCGCCTTCGCCTAAATCATAACCGTTCTTTTTCATTTCAGCTTTGTAGAACTCAAGAATATCCTTTACGCTTTGTGTTGATTCAAATGTTACAACTGTTCCTTCAGAACTGTTTAATGAACCTAAGCATTTTGCATCTTTCGGCTGAGGAACATCTGATGGATAATTGTTTGGAAGACCTTGTGTAAGACCTAAATCATTTGAGCCTGAATTTCCGTTATCTTTCGGTGCTTCGCCCGATGATTTATTTTCATTAGAATTTGTCTGCTCTTTTCCTGTTTCAGTTTTTTTATCTGTTGCGTCACTGCCCGTTTTGACATCAACTTTACAACCTACAGCTGTGATAAGAGAAATAACGAAAAGAGTTAAAATTAATTTTTTCATTGTTATGGTTTAATTAAAAATTCTAAATCTAATTTGAACATCTGACTGCTTCGAACCTGCCGGCAATCCAGCTTTTTGAATCATCCTTAAAGCATATTGCAATCTTTCCTTTTACAACATCGTCAGTCATTTCTTCTATGAATAAAGCGCAGTTCCACGGAACTGAAATTTTCTTCATGTTATCTTTATCAGTGAAGTGATAATCGGCAACATAACCGTCCATGTTTGCATCAAAAGTAGTCTTTACAAATTCCCCTTTCGGAATTTCTCCCGATTTTCTCATCAGCTGAACAGCATTATCATTTTCAACATACCCGCATGGCTGACTCGGTTTTTTATCACCAAAGTTGAATACATTATCTCCGCTGCCTCTCCACTTTTCAAAATTCACATAATCAATTTTCAATTCCTTGCCCTTCAGAAAACCTTTGAGAGGCATATCCGGAATATCGGCTATGCTAAGCTTTTCCTTCCATTGAAAATCCTTGCTCGAATTTGTAACAGGAGGTTTAACATCATCGGCTTTTTTACAGGACTGTAATAACACCATACCTGAAAAAGAACAGACTAATATTAATACCGAGAAGTACTTTTTAATATTAGAAATCAATTTTAATCGTTTATCGAATTAAAAAAAATATTACTTTACAAATTTTTTGAATCTGTCGTTGATTCTTCCCCAATGAAGACCGTTGATAAAGTTATCAATGTACTTTGCTCTTCCGGGACCGTCTTTATGATAATAAGCATGTTCAAAAACGTCGCAGGCTACAAGAGGAATACCGCCCCAGATTGCTCCGTAATGATGCTCATCAGTTGTGATGTTTAATAATCTTCCGCTATATAATTGGTCTGCAACAAGAACTCCCCAGCCGGAAAGTTTAGCTGACATACATGCTGCTTTGAAATCTGCCTTCCAGTTATCAAAGCTTCCGAAGTTATCTTCAATTGCTTTTTTAATTTCAGGTGCGCTGTCAATGTTTCCGTCGCCGCCTAAGTTATCCCAGTAGATATCATGCATTAATGTACCTGCATGGTTCCATGTGAATCTTCTTTTCATTTCGCCGAACTGACTGAAGTTACCGTTGGCTCCTGCTTTATCAGCTGTCTCTAAACCTTTTTCGATGTTGTTTAATGCTGTAACATAACCTTTGTGGTGAGTGTTATAGTGCCAGTCAGAAGTTTCCGGCGACATAACATCCTTCAGTAAGGTTTTTGCTTCTTCATCTGAGTAAGGTCTTTTATTGAATTTCCATTCGAATGACATTTTATTCTCCTTTTAATAGAATTAATGAATATATTTAATTAAAAATTGTTTTTAAACTTAAAAAAATCCTTTGCGTGATACGCCCAGGCCCAAACGCACCGCAAAGAAAATAAAAAAATCCACTTATAGCTCCATTAACGATTTATCTTTCAAAGCCTTATTAATTGAATCGTCCATAATTCTCTGAGCCAAAGGAGTCGTTTCTTTATCAAGCTTTTCCTGAATCTGCTTTACCATTTCAGTGTTCTTTGCATCGATGGCTGACTTCAGTTCATTCAGCATCGAGTTTATCATTTCATTCTCTTTTTTTGTAATAGATTCTTTTCTTGTTTCAAGAACTTTTTCGACAGCGTGAATAAGTCTCTCCGCATCTGTTTTTGTTTCAATGAAAGTTCTTTCCTTCATATCTGAGCGTGCATTCTTCAATCCTTCGATTATCATTTCTTCAACTTCGTTGTCGGTCAATCCATAGGAAGGTTTTACTTCTATTTCCTGTTCCTTCTGAGTTTTTAAATCTTTTGCGCGCACTCTTAAAATTCCGTCTGTATCAATTATAAAGCTGACTTCTATCTTAGGCATTCCAGCAGGCTGAGGTGTAATTCCTTTTAATATAAATTGAGCAAGTGAGCGGTTATCTTTTACAAATTCCCTTTCACCCTGATAAACATTTACAACTACTCCCGTCTGGTTATCCATAAAAGTCGTATATGTCTCTTTTTGCTGAGTAGGAATTGTTGTATTGCGGGGAATGAGCACGCTCATTACTCCCCCTATGGTTTCAATGCCAAGTGAAAGCGGATTCACATCAAGAAGCAAAATATCTTTTCTGTTACCTGCGAGAATATCAGCCTGAACCGCTGCTCCGAGCGCAACTACATCATCAGGGTCAATATTATTGAACGGCTGCTTGCCGAAAATCTGCTCAACAGTTTTTATAACGAGCGGGACTCTTGTAGAGCCGCCTACCATTACAACCGTATCGATATTTTGTAAATCAACTTTAGAATCTTTTATAGCTGTCTTACAGGCAATTTCAGTTTTATCTACAATTGGTTTTATCAGCTCTTCAAAAACCTCAAGCGTTACTTTTTTGTTTAATCTGAATTTTGAATCAGGAAGCTCTGCATTTATTTCAACTTCATTTACATCTGTTAGTTTCTTCTTAGTATCTTCGGAGATTTCACGAAGCTTACTTAAATCCTGCTTGGATAACTTGACATCAATATCTTTTATAAAATAATCCATAAGAGCCTTGTCAAAATCATCTCCGCCTAAATATGTATCCCCGTGCGTAGCAAGGACTTCAAATATTCCGTCTTTCAATTTTAAAATCGAAATATCAAATGTTCCGCCGCCTAAATCATACACTGCAATTATTTTCTCAGCCGAGCCGCTTACATTTTTATCTAATCCGTAAGCCAATGCTGCTGCAGTTGGTTCATTAATTATGCGAAGCACATCAAGACCTGCAATTTTTCCTGCATCCTTAGTTGCCTGTCTCTGCGCATCATTGAAATAAGCCGGGACAGTAATAACACACTTTTTTATATCGTGACCAAAGAATTTTTCTGCCCGCTCTTTTAATTCTGCAAGAATGAATGATGATAATTCTATGGGACTGTAATCCTTTTCCGCTAATGTTAATCTTACCAGACCTTCTTTAGCTTTCTCGCTGATGTTATAAGAAACTAAATGTGAATCTCCCTGAATATCTTCATAGGATTTCCCCATTAATCTTTTTACAGAGTAAATTGTTTTATCAGTATCCGTTATTAAATGCTTCTTTGCTTCGCTTCCTATTAAAATATTTTTATTATCGTCAATATAAATTACAGAAGGGACGAGTTTATCCTCACCTTTATTAGCAATTATTTGCGGAGTTCCGTCTTTAACGTATGCAATAAGCGAGTTAGTCGTGCCCAGGTCAATCCCTACGATAACATCATTTTTTTTCTTGAGCTCTTTTGGTATTTCTATCTGCAGCAAAACTTTTTAGTGTTTGATTTTTTCGCCGCCAAAAACTTCGGCATCGATTGTATGTATTAAAGTATTAATATAATTTCTTTTGTGAAGTAATGTCTTCATTTTCATTAACGGTTCGATAGTATCTTCATTTTTCTCAGCTGCATCATCATATTTTTTGAACATAACATTTATATCATTCAGAATATTATTTACATCTTCATTCAAATCATTTTTTATCTCTGCAAGCTCATTTACAATTGATTCCTTCCCTCTTTCATCTGCATCGTGATAGCTTTCAATCGTTTCCTGAATTTCCATCACCTTCATAAGTAAATCGGGAGCGACTGAATTATCCTTTTCCGCAAGTAATTGCGGAGCATCAAGAGCAAGAATATAATTAATTCTGGCAATCGGATCCTTTAATGTTTTATATCCCTGATTTATCTGAGAAGAGGTTTCAAGGGCATCTAAATACTTATCTTCGCCCTGATTAAGAAAAAAATCCGGATGATTTTTTTTGCTTAAATCATGATAAATTTTTTCAAGCCCTGATGTGTCTATTGTAAGTCTTTTTGGTATACCTAAAACTTCGAAATAGTTTGTCATTGAAAAATTGATAACCACCCCCTACCCCCTCCTTAATAAGGAGGGGGAAAAAGGGTAAGACAAAATCGTTATAAAATATAAAACCTGATAATCCGCTGCGGCGGTTTCATCAGGTTCTAAAAAAATATTTTAAAAATCAGAATTAATTATACGCCGAAGGAGCTTCCGCAGCCGCAAGTTCTTTTTGCATTAGGATTGTTAAACACAAATCCTCTGCCGTTCAAACCGTCTGTGAAATCAAGTTCTGTTCCGGAAAGATACAGGTTACTCTTCATATCAATATAAACTTTTACTCCGTCCTTCTCGATTATATTATCGCCGGGGCGTTCTTCTCCGTCAAATCCCAAAGTATATGTAAGTCCTGAACATCCGCCGCCTTTTATACCGACTCTTAAGCCGTATTCGCCGGGAATGCTATTTTCTTCCATTATCTTTTTTACTTCGGCAATTGCTTTTTCTGTAATATTAATCTCTTCACTGACCCCTGGAATAAATTCGGGTTTTACTTCTATCGTTTCTGCCATGTTTCTAAAAGTTAAATTTAGTTTTAGTTTTTGTAAAAGAATTAAGCTGTTGCTGCTTCTTTTTCAGCAGGAACATCTTTTTTCTTTTTGTAATCTTCGATTGCCATTTTAATTGCATCTTCTGCAAGCACAGAACAGTGAATCTTTACAGGAGGAAGATTTAACTCTTCAACAATCTGTGTATTCTTTATATTGTAAGCTTCGTCAAGTGTTTTACCTTTAAGCCATTCTGTTGCAAGTGATGATGATGCAATTGCGCTTCCGCATCCGTATGTTTTGAATTTTGCATCTTCAACAATTCCCTGCTCGTTAACTTTGATCTGTAATTTCATAACGTCACCGCACTCAGGGGCTCCGACTAATCCGGTTCCTACTGAAGGGTCGTTCTTATCAAAGCTTCCTACGTTTCTCGGGTTGCTGTAATGGTCAACTACTTTATCTGAATAAGCCATTTTTTTAAATCTCCTAATTTAGTATTACTATTATTTTAAAATTTTATTTTTGTTAAAAATTAATGCGCTGCCCACTGAACTGATTTTAAATCAATTCCTTCTTTGAACATTTCCCATAACGGTGAAAGCTCTCTTAAGTGATTGACTGTTTCTATTGTCTGCTCAATTGCAAAATCAACTTCTTCCTCAGTCGTAAATCTTCCAAGACCGTATCTGATAGATGAGTGAGCAAGCTCGTCGCCTCTTCCCAAGGCTTTTAACACATAAGACGGTTCAAGAGTTGCCGATGTGCAGGCGCTTCCTGAAGATACTGCTAAATCTTTTATACCCATCATTAAGCCTTCTCCTTCAACGTATTCAAAGCTTACGTTTACATTGTGCGGAAGTCTTTGTGTAGGATGTCCGTTAAGATAGCTGTATTCAACTCTCTCTAAGAAAGTGTTGATCATTTTATCTCTTAAGTATGTTAAACGTTTTGATTCTGATTCCATTTCCTGATTGCAAATCTCACATGCTTTTCCGAAACCGACAATACCCGGAACGTTCAATGTTCCGCTTCTCATTCCTCTTTCATGTCCGCCGCCGTGCATTTGTTCGGAGAGTTTTACTCTCGGGCTTTTCTTTCTTACATATAATGCGCCGACACCTTTAGGTCCGTACATTTTATGAGCGGTGAAGCTCATTAAGTCAATATTCATTGCATTTACATCAACAGGAATTTTTCCAACACCCTGTGTAGCATCTGTGTGAAATATTACACCTTTCTCTCTGCAGATCTTTCCGATTTCAGCAACAGGCTGAATCGTTCCGATCTCATTGTTAGCCATCATTATAGAAACTAAAATTGTTGTATCTTTAATTGCATTTCTTAAAGCATCAAGGTCAACCATTCCGAATTCATCAACGCTTAAGTATGTAACTTCTTTTCCGTGTCTTTCAAGATATTTGCATGTATCGATAATTGCTTTATGTTCGGTAGGAAGAGTAATTATATGATTTCCTTTTGATGCATACATTTCAGCAATACCCATTAAGGCAAGGTTGTCTGATTCAGTTGCGCCGCTTGTGAAAACTATTTCTTTTGTTGTAGCGCCGATAAGGTCGGCAATTTGTTTTCTTGCGTTCTCAACTGCTTCTTCAGCTTCCCATCCGTATTGATGGCTTCTGCTTGCAGCATTACCATAAACTTTTGTGAAGTAAGGCATCATCGCTTCTAAAACTCTGGGATCCATCGGAGTAGTAGCATTGTGGTCCATGTAAATCGGGAAATTCATTTAAATTTTCTCCTGTTGTTTTTTATTTTATTAAAATCTTTATCCGTATTTTATACGAAATCTAAAATTGTTTTTCTTTTGAACAGTTCTTCAATTTCTTTCTGCATTTGAGAGACCGGTTCTTTAATAGTGCAGTTATCGTTTAAATTGCATTTGCCGTTTTCATTATGATTACACTGGCATTCTGTAAGCCCAACATCGCCATCAATTGCATTCATTAAAAAATGAATATCAATCTCTTCAGGTTTTTTATTCAGCTGATAGCCGCCTTTAGTTCCCTGAATTGACGTCAGCACGTTATCGCGTTTAAGTTTCTGAAGAATTTTTGAAAGCAGTTCATAAGGAATTTTGTACTTTTCGGATATCTCCTTAGCAGTTACAATTCCGTTATCTGCAGCAGCAAAATGCTTCAGAGCCATCAAGGCATATTCCATCTTTTTCGAAAGTTTTATCACTTATTCTTGGTCTTTTGCTTAGTCGTTTGTTATGTAGGACTAAATTAGTCTTATTTAATGAGAAAAAAAAGGGAGAAAAATATTCATAAGTCTCACTTGTCATTTTTAAAAAATATTGCAGGACGTTTTGTCATACAATGTCTGACACTGTCTTAACATTAAAACAGTAAACACTAAAAACAGTTCAAATCTCAAACAAGTACTCTGAAATTATAATCTTGTTAACGGCATAACTTTTGTAAATCAATAACATGAAATTCAACCATAACTAAAAATAGATATAAACATGAAACAACATTTAAGTCCTTTTGTTCAGAGTAAAGATTCTTTATGGCACTGGAAAAAAGAATGCGCAGATTATCCGACCGAGAAAAATGCAAAGGTATTAGTTACAATTCACTTCCCTAACGAAATTGAACTCTGCCCTAAATGCAATGAGTTATATCATGCTGAAGCATCCAGTAAACGTATGACAATGGTTGTGAATGATCACGGACTGTTCAAGTATTAAACTTACCGTTCTTACTTCGCAAAAAAATCCCAATACAGTTTAATCATCGAGTGTGAATCAGGGGCGCCTCTCTTTCGCCGGAGGCGAAAGCTGTCCAAATAAAATCTTAAACAGAGTTTAAGATTTTATTTGCGCAGGACCCGGGCTATGCCCGGGTCAGAGGCGCCTCCCCGAATGAAAATAAAAAAGCCCCGAACAGTTTCTGTCCGGAGCTTTTGATTTACCCTACTTCTTAGTACTTGTTAAACTTCCATATACAAAAATCCTGTTACTTACTTATTCTTTCCTTTTCCGTCACCTTTATCTTTGTCGTGATCTTTTCCGTGTTCTTTATCTTTTCCTTCGTTCTTTTTTTCTTTATCATGACCCTTGTCATTCTTTTCTTTCTTTGGTTTTTCTTTGTCCTGTTTTTCTTTATCGTGGTCTTTTTCCTTTATGGGTTTTTCTTTGTGCGGATTTCCTTTTTCTTCTTTATCTTTGTTTCCTTTATTTCCGTTCTTCATACTGCCGTCATCACCGAGCTTTTTATTCTTCTCCCCTTTTACTTCACCCTTGCTCTTATTTTCGTCATCATTCTTTTTGCCTTCGCTCTTCATCTCTTCATTCTTGTTTTCATTCTTCTGTGATTTTACTTCTTTGTACTCAATGTATTTCCCGGGTTTCACGAAAAATCCGCCTGCTGTCGGTTTGCCTTTATACTTAACAAACTGCGGAGCGAAAACTGAATATCCTGTAGATGTATACTTCACATCTTTAACATTTGAAACATATTGAATTTTTACCGGCTCAAGAGGAAGATTAGTAATTCTTCTGATTACATTTATATCGGGACCGACATTATAAACTATGTTGTTTCTCACAACAACTCCGTCACTTCTTCTCATTTCCTTAATCATAATTTTATTCTTGTTCTCTTTGTACATATATTTATAAACTTCAGGCTCGGCAAAATATTTTTTTTCAACAATTATGTAATTGTTTTCAGAAATTACCGGAGCAGGAATAGTATTATTTACAAAATATGTAGAAGGCGGCAATGGTGCCCATGCAATGTTGTTATCATCTTCTTTCCAGTCAACCCATGCAGGAGAATACACTCTGCCCGGAAGCCATACCCAGCCTAATGTAGGCGAGTAATTCCATCTGCCGTAATGCGATGTTGTTTCTTCATATTCTGTAGGCGCTTTGAAATTCCATCCGGCATCACTGTTCACCCACTGACCGTTGGTAAACGGTACATAAGATGTTGCAGGAGCAACTGATAATCCTGTTCCTGTAGTTATTCCTACAGAAGGAGTTGTTCCACCCGTGCCTGCAGTAATGCCTGCATTTGTTCCGTCAGTTCCCGTATTAAGACCTAATGATAAATCTGCAGCAGGTTTCCATACAAAAAATGAATTGATACCTGCATCTGCAGCATAAACACTGTTTACTCCGAAGAAATCAGCAAAAGAAACTTTTCTTGGGGTGCCTTCAACTGAAGCAGTGCGTTTTACATCTATGCCTACATCATTACCTGTAACTTCAATCCACTCGCCATGCGGAGCTAACTGGTCATAAAATTCTTTGTAATCTACAGTGAACAAATCTTCATCTGATTCAACATAGTTTGTATTACTGATTTTTTCTGTTTCTGACTTATCAGAGTTATTACTCGTCTCCTGGTTGTTCTTAGAGCAAGAGGAAAGCACAGCGGTTAATACAAAAAGCATCAATAGTTTACTGAAATTTCTTTTAAACATTTTTATCCTTTGAAATAAATTTTTAAATAGGAACAATTCCTTTTTAACACTCAGCACTAATCTACTTTAACTATAACGTTAGTGGAAGGTTCCCCGAAGAATACTCCGCTTTTTACCATCTGACACTGTAAATTATAATTACCATCATTTTCAGGAGCGGTAACTTTAAAACTGAAAGTTACTTCTGAGTTAGCGTAAACATCACTTGAAAGCTCTACGTTTGCAACTTCCCACGGAGCAACAACTGTGTTATCTCCGCCTTTTGTTGAGACTTTCAATTTAAACTCACCTGTTTTCCATGTTGTAGTACCGTTGTTTTTCATTATTACCACTACGTCGTAAGTCTGTTTTGCATCCATTTCAGCAGGAACTCTTTGTGAAAGGAATACAGCGCTGTTTTCAATTAAGTCTGAATCTTTTTTTACCGGTGTGTTTCCTGTAACATTAACAGGAACATTTGCTGAAGGCTCGCCGAAAAATGCATTGCCTTCTGCCATCTGCCATTGAAGATTATAGTCTCCTTCAATCATAGGAGCTGTTAATGAAAAATTGAATACAACATCTTCACCGGGATTTACATTTGAGTTCACATCAACACTGTTGACTGCCCATGTTCTATCCAATGATTCTGTTACATTCATTAGTCTTAAAGCATAGCTTCCTTTCTGCCAAACTTTAGAGCCTGAATTTTTCATTGTAACCGATACTCCGTAAACATTTCCGGGTATCATTTGTCCCGGTGTTGACTGGGATAAATACCTTGCGTTGTTATCAATTGGCCTTACATAAACTTTAGCGTTTATTGTTCCATCTGCTTTTTCCTGAGCCTGTATATCGAAAGTAACTGCAAAAAAAGTTGATATGAACATTAACACCAATACTGCGATTGATTTTACTGATCTGATTGTTAGCATTTTGTCTTAAATTTAATTCAACGTTATAAAATTATAAAATTGATTCGTTACTTTTTAAATCTGATTTGTTAATACTCTGTTTCAACGTGCTTGCCTTTATTCTTTATCTTAATAATTCCGACGAATTCCAAAGCCAGCATTATATAATAAAGCGGATCAATTTCGTACCACTTCACACCGAAGTTAGCGCTTGAGGGAAATTTATGATGGTTATTGTGATAATCTTCTCCCAGCATTAAAAAATCAACCGGTAAAAAATTCCTCGAAGTGTTTTTCATTTCAAAATTTTTATGTCCGTATTTATGCGCGCACCAGTTCACAATCGCGCCGTGAACAGGTCCCATAAACACATGTATCGGAATCAAAAAATAAAGCCACCAATATGGAGCAAACATTACATAGACACTTGTGTACAAACAGAAGAACATTAACCTGTTTGTTAACGTTTGCCCCCATATATCGAGTGAATGCCATTGCGGAAGATTTTTTGTAAACCGCTCTTCAACATCGAATTTATAATCCATGATATCTGCATAAACCAGTTTTGTATGCCACATCATTTTAAAGAAGTTCGGGTAAATTTTCGGGGAGTGAGGATCTTTAGGCGTATCTGCATATGCATGATGCATTCTGTGCATTACTGCGTAAGCGCGGGGACTAAGATATGAAGAACCTTGTGTTACATATGCGAACAAATAAAAAAACCTTTCCCAGAATCTGTTCATGGTAAACGCTCCGTGCGAGGCATATCTATGCTGCAAAAAGGACTGTGAGAATAAAGAGAGATACCAATGCGATATAAAAAATATTATGATAATTGTCATATGTTAATATACCCGCTAAACTCTGTTCAATCAATTAGGCAAAGGATTGAAAAAGGAACTACTCCATTTGGATTACAAAAAAACAATTTAAACATAGGTTAATGCGGAAACTTATCTTCCGATTTGTATATACTAACTTTAAATAATTTTATATGACTTTTTAAACATTATCAATATTTATAATTTTAGTAATAAGATATCTGGGCTATATTTTTAAGGGCGGTAAACGATTTATTATAACTTAACACTTCACCATGCAATTTCTAAAAAAACTTTTCGGACCAAAAGCAGATTTTAAAGAACTCTTCTCAAACGGTGCCACAATCGTAGACGTAAGAACAAAAAGCGAATATCATAGCGGCAACATTAAAGGTTCATTAAATATTCCACTCGACTTGCTTCCAAACAGTCTTTCAAAAATTAGGAGAGATAAACCTGTAATAACCTGCTGTGCATCAGGAATGCGCAGCGCTTCTGCTAAAAGAATCTTAAAGGCAAACGGCTATGAAGAAGTTCACAATGGCGGCGGCTGGACAAGTCTTCTGATAAAAATCAGAGGTTAAAAACTAATACCAAATATAGTTTCTATGAAGTTCTTTCATTAAAAGTGGAAGAACTTTTTTTTTACTCTTCATTATTTTTACACACCTATAAATTTTGTAAAATTCCCTCAAAATCCCACAAAATTAATTGGCACAGCAATTGAATGTATAGCACGTACATCGGATGAATAATTAACCGATAAGTCTAAAATCCGATGATAAACTAAACATTTTAACCCAAAAAACTAAATTTTTTACTAAACCATGAATAAGCTGACTGCCACAAAGAGTTTGCAGACTACAAAAGAACAGGAGATGACTCTGATGCTTTTGATGTCTTACAACAAAATGAAACTTTATAACGAAAATTTCTCGAATCTTCCTCAGGCAACAAAGGAAAAGGATATGAAGAATTAATTATTAACCCAAAACAAAAAAAAGCCTTTCTGTATATATTTTTATATGGAAAGGCTTTTTTTATAAGAATAAATTGAATAGTAATTCCCTTTCCAAACAGTAATGCAAATGCAAATCGATTTTACTATATTTATTAAATAATTCTAAATACAATTAAAATTAAATCTTAACTGATGAAATTTTTTTACACTTTTCTGATATTTATTACAATTAATTTATCAGCAAAAGCTCAATGGATTGCTCAGCAAAGCGGAACTGAAAATAGTTTATCATCAGTATTTTTTGTAAATGAAAATACCGGATTTTCAGTAGGTTTAAATGTAATTCTAAAAACCACGAACGGAGGAAATAACTGGGTAAAATCTGATGTTACGGGATACTGGAATTCAGTCTCATTCGGGAATTCAACCACAGGCTATATATGCGGCTTTAGCGGACGAATACTTAAAACAACCGATACAGGTGCTAACTGGTTCAGCATAAATTCCGGTTCAACTAAAAATTTCACTTCTATAAATTTCATAAATTCTCAAACAGGATACGTTACAGGCTGGTTCAAAACTTTCTTATCAACAACTGACGGCGGCTTAAGCTTCACAAACCACTTTACCAATGAAGCATCGTTTATGTTTCAGAAAACATTTTTTTTAAATGATAAATTATTCCTGATCGGAAGCGAAGGCGCTTACTTCAAATCTACAAACTCCGGGACCGGTTTTGATTCAATTTCTATCTCCATGCCGAACTCATTACTTGCCATGCAGTTCTTCCCTAATGGAACAGGTCTTATTTTCGGATGCTGCGGTATTTACTTCAGGTCTTCAGATTTTGGAAACAGCTGGTCAATGGATACGGTATATTTAACCGAAGGCTGGGCTTTGTATGACTGCAGTTTTGTAAATGAATCCACCGGATGGACTGTTGGTGAAAGCGGCAGTATTTTAAGAACCAATAATGGCGGATTAAGCTGGGACTCATTAGGCAGCGGAACAGTTAACGCTTTAAAATCTGTAAAGTTTGTAAATCAGAATACAGGTTGGACAGTTGGAGCGGAAGGAACTATTTTAAAAACTACTAATGGTGGCGGACAAGGATTCCCTATTGGTATTAATTCAAACACAACCGAAATTGCTTCAAAGTTCAGGCTCTCACAAAATTATCCTAATCCCTTCAACCCGGTAACTACGATAAAATATGATTTGCCTTTTTCAAATAATGTTACATTAAAAATTTACGGCCTCCTTGGTAATGAAATTGAAACACTGGTTAATGAAAAACAAAACGCCGGAAGGTACTCTGTAAACTTTAATGCTTCTTCCCTGCCAAGCGGAGTTTATTATTATAAATTAACTACTGACAAATTTTCCGAAACGAAAAAAATGCTGCTGGTAAAGTAAAAGATTAGAACGAATCTTCTTATGCTGTAAAGCTTTCAATATAGAAAAGCCCGATAAATAATTTACTTACCGGGCTTACGTTTTATGCAACTTATTGTTTCCGGTATTACTTCACTAATACCATCTTCATTGTTTTTGTGAATGACTGGTTTCCTCCATTCGCTACAATCTGATAAAAATATGTTCCGCTAGCAAATGCTGAACCATTGAACTGTGCTCTATAATACCCTGCAGTCAGCGATTCATTCACAAGCTGGTATACTTCCCTTCCTGTCATATCAAATATTTTTATCTGAACTTTACTATCGAATGGTAAATCATAATTTATCTTTGTCGTTGGATTAAACGGGTTCGGGTAATTCTGCGACAGATTAAATTTAACTGGAAGACCTACATTAATTTCATTCTGCAGATTGAAGTAAGTATAGTTTCCGTTGAAATCAATTTGCTTCAGCCGGTATTTGTATTTTCCGGTTGCAAGATTTCTGTCTTCGTATTTATAAGTTTTTGTAGTGTGTGAATTTCCTGCGCCGTTTACAAAATTTATTTTCTTCCATGAAGTATCGGAAGATAATTTTCTCTCTATTTCAAAACCTGAATTATTTACTTCAGTTTCAGTTGCCCATGAAAGAGTTACATTATTTTTATCGGTTGAAGAATTGAACGATGAAAGCTCTACAGGCAACTGCTGGTAATCTGTAGAAGCGATTGCAAACGGACTGAAATTTGTTACTACATTTGAAAATACTACTCCACCTGTATTATCGCCCGTATAGGAATAATTTCCTTTATCTTCCCACTGAAAATCATTCCATCTTGCAACACGAAGGTTAGCAGGATTTGTTACTCCGCTGTTTGCTCCCCAGTATAATCCAACTCTTGCATCCGATGTCCCGCTTCTGTTAATTAAAAAATATTCTGACTGACTTACTGAAATAATACCTGCTCCGAGTGTATTACCAAATGTCTGAGCCTGATTGAAATATTCTACCATCCAGTCAGTAGAAGCGGAAGATGTGGGAGTGATTCCGACGCTTCTTAAAACACCACCCTTACCGGTAGGGATGGTAATGGTATTTGTTGCTGATGTATTTATTTTTAAAGGACCGTTTAAAAATGAATTACTGCTTGCTCCGTTAAACTGAATTGTTCCGGGTAACGTAAGATAATTTGTATTATCTGAATTAATCTTCCCGTTTATAAAATTGATTGAGTTAGTAATATTTATTCCTGCTGTGTTAACAGTTACTCCCAAAGGATTATTAATTATTATGTTTGGAAAACTAGCTAAATTATATCCACCTGCCTTTTGAAAATTCTGCTGGGTGTTTCCTGCAAATTCCAAGATAGAGTTTGATTCAAACGTAACTGTCTGATTTGCCATATCGGCATTAAATCCGTCAGCATTTTTTGTAATAAGACTGCCGCCGTTTTTTACTGTTAAGTTCAAGCATTTTAATCTGAATGTATCGATATTCAAAACAGCTCCGGAGTTTACCTGCCAGACATCTGTTAACAGGAAAGATCCTGATGCCCAATGGTACATATCACTTTTCAGTGTAAGTGTATCTTCTGCAATCTGGTTTGGGAAAGATGAATTTCCAAGATTAGAAGTTTGTGGAAGAAACGGATTATAGCAATAAAAAGTATGGCTTTGCGATACATTATTTACTTCTCGTTTGAAAATAATTTTTCCTCTTGCAACTGCCGGAAAATCCTGAGATGTTAGGCCTCCGTTTTGTATATCAAGATTTCCGCAAATGTACAATGTACCTGCAGTAGAGCCTGCCGCTCGCGTAGTTCCGCCGGATAAATTCATAACCGGATTACCTGTCAGGTTCAACGAGTCACCTATCTGTACATTGCCGTAAACTGTCAGGCTTGTAATGTTATCTCCATATCCAATAGGAGCAAACTGGTAACTAGATGAATTCAGATAAGTCAGATTTCCTCTGATAATATAATCGGTATAGTATGGAGCTATATTTTTGAATAATGTCCAGTATTTATTCGCTCCGAATGGTTCAGGCAGATTATTGAAATTAATTGTCAGGTTCCCGAAAGATAATTCATTCTCATCAAAAATCTTATCCGCAGTATCTGACCATTTGAGGATATTGAAGTTGCTTTTTCTGTGGCAGAATTCACGGCCTGCAAAACATGTCTGGCTGGCAACTCCTGTATTATTGTGATTATATGTAGAACTGTCATTAATTTCCAATATACCGTTAATCGTGAGCGGTGCATTTGCATTTATAATTCCGTTTCCTGAACTTCTAAGATATGCTTTATCAGAAAATGCTACCGGATTATTAAATGATGCAGTCTGTCCCTGAGGGACTGAAAAAATTGCATACCTGTCAAAGCTTGGAGGATGAATTCCGCCGTTTAATGAAGACCAGTTTCCCAATATAGATGCATCACCGCTGTTATCCGGAAAGTATGTTTCAAATACTCCTTCTTCATTTCCTGCAACAAAATAATCATCACCGGTTGTAGAAAATGTTGTTCCATAAATTGCTTTTGAATTTGTCGAATCGGGAGGAGAATAAAATTGGTCATAAATATTTGCACCTTTGGGAACATATCCGTTGTAGCCTGAATCATACTGTCCAATAGCGCATGCTGTACCAAAATTCATATTTACACCGGCATCACTTTTCATGAATTGAACAGCGAGATGAAAGTAAGTTCCGTTCGGAACATTGTCATCTATTATTCTCCATATTTTCCTTACCGACCTTGATGTATCAAAAGGACTATGCGAACCAAATCCGTTCTCAACTCTTATTCCCAGAGTATCTGTATTTCCTCCGTAAGCCTGAGTTATATATAAAGGGCTGAATGTATTATTACCGATAGGAAACTTTGCAGTATATCCCTGATCTAATCCGATTCTTAAGCAGCCAGATCCGTTCGTGTTAAAGAAGCTGTTCTGATTTATGCCGTAAACACTATCCTGATTTCCTATTTTAAAATTATTGTCCCCCAGATTAAATTTGCCCTGAATAAAACTTAAGTAAGAATTCGGACCCATTCTGGTGTCTTTGCTTAATGTAATACCATTAGGATTATTGATAATAATATTTTGATTTCCTGACAAAGGATTTTCAGCAAGATTCGCAGGAAGGGAGTCACCTGTAATTTGTGCAGATGAACCGCAAAATTCAAATGTAGTATTTGAAAATTCTTTTTGGCAGGCAATTGGAAAATCCCCGCCGGTAGCGCCGTTCTTAAATCCCTCAGAGTTCCTTAACTTTAATACAGTAGAGCCAAACTGAATTCTTGTATTGCCCGTTACTTTAAAATTATTGCAGTCAATGGTTGAGTTAATTGAAATGAATGTGCATTGGGTATTTGTAGTGAATATTGGAAGATCACTTAATAATTTTAATTTAGTAGCACTAAGTGCCACAGCATTATTTCGGAATAGCCCAGAATTCTCAAATGTATTATAATTCGTTGTATCTTGAGTTCTAAACGAGATTACACCATAAGTTGTAACTGAATTTGCATCTATTATTCCCCCCGTTTTTTGAAAATTCCCGTAAACATCCAATATTGATGCAAATCCATTTGTCACCGGAGAACCCAAAGCTAAATCTACTTCACCCCCTGTCTGGATATAATTATTAACCTGAATAAAAGAACCTGAACCCGGAGAATTTGGAGCCGGTATTAGTATTTTTCCAATACCGGTACTTGTTACTTTAAAATTATTTCCAGCTAAGAGATTTAAACTATTCAGTGAGTTGAAATTCATATTCCAATTCCCAACCTGATTTTCCCAGTTCAGCTCCAGATTACCAAATAAATAAGAATGGTTAACAGGTCCTGAGTAACTGATAGCCGGACTGGTAATCGGATCATTTAACCCTGACCAGTTCTTGATAGTAAAGTTGCTGTAAAGATGAAAACTTTCTGTTCCTCCGAAGATAGTTGCTGCTGCCGGACTTGTGCTATTATAAATGCATGTCGCATTTGAGTCGAGCTGAAAAGATGCCGTGCCTGCAATATTCAGAGTATGATTTACCTGAAGTGTTGCTCCCGAATTAATTCTAAGTTTTGCCTGGTTATCTATGAACCACTGAAAATCAAGCACGGCTGTTTTACCTGACTCAATAATGTATTCAGTATTTTCACCGAAGCTGGAGGGAGGTGTGCCTGTTCCGCCCGGCTGATTGCCCCAGTTAGCAAACAAAGTAGGAATACCTGAATTGTAATAATAAGGTTGTGCATTACTCTTTGTGCTAATTGCCATTATGGCAAGAAGAGCCAAAAAAAGAATAAAGTTTTTCATGATATTTTTAATTAAATTCTTAAAAAAAGGCGCCGGCAAAATGCCAACGCCCTTCGACATCGCAAAGAATAATTTGGCATTACCCCTTACGGAAAAATTGTCCTTTAAATGGGAGACTAAGAAATTCCGGATTGCGAAAAGCAGATATAAAAATTTTGTGTTTGCCATATTGTTTTACGATGTCTGCTTGCAAATTATTTTAAGTATCGTTACTTTTCAAAGAAAAATTATCAAAAAATAATAAAATATTTCGGTACTCTAGTAAGACTAAGTAATTAATTTAAATGTACTTATTTCTAATATTTTTACTAAAATGATCAACAATAAAATCTTTGAATGGCTGCGTGATTTTGATGAAGGATATTTAAAAAACTTCAGAGATTTTATAAACTCACCTTACTTCAATTCTAATAAAAAAGTTAAAACTCTTTTTGATATTATTTATTCAACACGCCCTGATTTTAACAGTAAGAAGCTGGAATCAAAAAATCTCCTCTCAAAATTATTTCCGGGAAAAGAAAAAACTTCCGAACAGGCATTAAAGAATTTATTCAGCGAGATCTCAGGACTGATAAAAGAATTTATTACACACAACAGTTTGAAGAGGAATGATTACACAAAAGAAAGTTTATATGCAGATGAATTGTTTTATATCTCAAAATACAAGGAGGGCGCAAAACATTCAGAGAATATGCTGGCGAAATTAAAAGAAGATGAAATATTCAGCACCCAATATTTTGATGCATATACAAAGTCAATAAATAATTTGTCCCGATTTTATTATATGGAAAACAGGAACTATGATGCAGTTGACCTCTCTGCAAGAGTATATGAAGTTTTTCTTTTAAAATTAGTTTATGATTTCATTGATATAAAGAACGGCATTGGTGCATATTATAATTCAGAAAAAGGAATCGAGATTCCTGAATTTATTACTACATTTGAAAAGAGCTTTAACTTAAAGAATATTATTGACGGATTAAAAAAATTTAACAGGAAAAATGCAGATGTGCTGGATATATATTATAATTTATTTATAATGTTTGAGAGTGAAAATGATGAGAAATTATTTTTTACTACCAGAGATAAAGTTTTTAAGAATATAGAAAAATTCTCCTATGAAGAAAAATATTTCTTATATACTGCTCTTACAAGCTACATATATACAAATCTCGGGGCAAAAGATCCTAAATATTACAAGGATGCTTTTGAAATAATTAAATTTTTCATTGAGAAGGAAGTTTACATTTACCCGGGCTCACCTTACATGATAAATGTTAATTATGAAAATATATATTCCTGTTCTACATTTGCTGAAGATGACGCCTGGACAGAAAATTTTCTTACTGAATACAAAAAATATTTAAAACCTGAGTTCAGAGATATTCTGTATCACAAAACAATGGTGGACTTTACTTTGAGCAGAGGAAGACTTGATGAAGCGCTGAATCATATCAATAGTTATAAAGCAATCGATACCTATGAAAAAATTCAGATAAAAATTTACACTATAATTATTTTCTATGAAAAAGGAGATATAGAGAGGTCTTTATACGAATATGATAATCTTGTTCACTACTTCAGCTACAATAATGAAAAAATTCCGAAGAATGTTGATATAATTATGAAGAACATGGTCCCCACAATAAAGAAAGTTCTATTTGCAAAGGCAAATAATAAAAAACTCGATTATGCAGATTACATGAAATTTAAAGATGCTCCGGATATACTTCACAAAAGGTGGGTGATAAAAAAAATGGAAGAGCTGCTCTAAAACTTTACCTATCATCTACTACGTTTACTATTAAATCATCTTTATTTATTTTGACTAATGAAAAATTTTGACGCAATAATAATTGGTTCAGGTCAGGGAGGAGTTCCACTGGCAAAAAAATTGGCACAACACGGATGGAAGACAGCTATCATTGAAAAAGATTTAATCGGCGGAACCTGCATAAATGCCGGCTGTACTCCTACGAAGACAATGGTTGCTTCTGCAAAAGAAATATACAATGCATCTAAAGCAAAAAATCTGGGAGTAGAGATTGCCGGTTATAAGGTCAATTTGAAAAAAGTAAAGCAGCGTAAGGACAAAATTGTAAGGCAATTCAGAGAAGGAACGATAAAAGGATTAGAAAGCACAAAAAATCTCACCATCATTCACGGTACTGCATCATTCACAGATAAAAATAAAATTTCAATAAGCACAAGCAAAGGAATTGAAGAAATTACGGGCAAGAAAATATTTTTAAACGGCGGCGCAAGACCAACGATTCTTCCAATAGAAGGATTGAATGAAATTAAATATTTGACCTCTACTTCTATAATGGAGCTGACGGAAGTCCCGGCACATCTTTTAATAATAGGCGGAAGTTACGTAGGGCTGGAGTTCGGGCAGATGTTCCGACGCTTCGGAAGCAAGATAACTGTACTAGAGCATGGAGATAATTTTTTACCGAAGGAAGATGAGGATATCTGCAGCGAGATTCAGAAATTTTTGGAAACTGAAGGAATTAAAATATTTGCAGGAACACATGTAACAAAGATCACAAAGAAAAATAAAGTGATTAGTGTACATGTTGAATCAGAAAATAAAAATAGAACGATTAAATGCACTCACGTATTATTGGCAGCAGGCAGAACTCCCAATACAGATATATTAAATCTGAATGCTGCAGGAGTAAAGACCGATGAACGCGGGCATATAAAAGTAAACGATAAATTAGAGACTAATATAAAAAATATTTTTGCGCTGGGTGATATAAAAGGCGGACCTGAGTTTACACACATATCTTACAACGATTACATTGTACTTGCAGATAATCTGATTAACAAAGCTAACCGTACAATTAAAAACAGACCGGTTCCCTATTGTATGTTCACTGACCCGCAGCTCGGACGAATAGGAATTACAGAGAAGGAAGCAATTAAGCAGGGATTAAAATTTAAAGTTGCAGTTCTTCCCATGACCAGAGTCGCGCGAGCAATTGAGACGGGAGATACACGCGGAATGATGAAGGCAATAGTAGATGCAAAGACAGGATTAATACTGGGAGCAGCAATACTCGGAGAAGAAGGCGGAGAGATTATGACAATACTCCAAATGGCAATAGCAGGGAAAATTAAATACACTCAGATAAGAGAAATGATTTTCGCTCATCCATTATACGCAGAGTCATTGAATAATCTTTTTATGACATTAGATAAGGATTAGTAATAAATGATAACTTTAAAAAATATAAGCAAGAGTTTTAACGGAATACCTGCCGTAAAAAATATTTCATTTGAAGTCAAAGAAAATGAAACGCTCGTTCTGCTCGGCACAAGCGGCTGCGGCAAGACTACAACTCTGCGTATTATAAACAGACTTACTGAGCCGGATTCCGGAAACATTTTAATAAATAATCAAAACGTTTTATCTCAGCAGCCTGATGAACTCCGCAGAGGAATCGGATATGTATTACAAAATCACGGACTCTTTCCACATTATAATGTTGCCGAAAATATCAGCATTGTTCCTAAGCTTCTTAACTGGAATAAAGAAAAAATTTCAGAGAGGACAAATGAGCTTATAAAGAAACTGCAGCTATCTGAAAATAATCTTCATGCAATTCCCAACGAATTAAGCGGCGGTCAGCAGCAGAGAGTGGGACTTGCTAGAGCACTTGCTGCAAATCCGCCTATTCTATTAATGGATGAACCGTTCGGAGCATTGGACCCTATTACAAAGGCAGATATACATAAAGAGTTCAAAGAGCTGGATGAGCTGAAGAAAAAAACAATTGTACTTGTAACTCACGATGTTCAGGAAGCATTTGAACTTGGCGACAGGATTTGCTTAATGGATAAAGGAGAGATTATGCAGATTGGCACACCGTTTGAATTATTATTTCACCCCTCAAATAATTATGTGAAAAGTTTTTTTGATAAGCACAGACTTCAGCTGGAGATTAAATCAATTCATCTTAATAAAGTTTTAAGTTTCTTCCCTGTTACACAAGCATCAGGTACAAATATTTTATTACCCTCACAAAGCTTATGGGAAGCAATGGATATGATTGCGAACAGTAATGAGAGAGTATTTGTGAAAGATGAAGCATCAAACCAAACAAGAGAAGTAAATTTTTCAGCAATAGAAAAAGCGCTTAACAGCTTTAAGCAAAACCAATAGAATGCCCAAATATAATGAATGAACAGAGCTTAATACAATTCATGATGCAAAATGCAGATAAACTTCTGCAGCAGACTGTTGCGCATATCGGCTTAACTTTTGTTTCTTTGCTTATTGCAGTTGCCATAGGTTTGCCTCTAGGAATTTTCATTGCACGCAAAAGAAAGTTATCGGGTCCCGTACTTGGTTTTGCGGGAGTGTTGCAGACAATTCCGAGCATTGCTCTGCTCGGTTTTATGATTCCCCTGCTCGGCATCGGTCCGCTTCCTGCCATCACTGCGTTATTTTTGTATGCCCTGCTTCCTATAATAAGAAATACTTATACCGGTATTACTGAAGTAAGTCCCATAGTAGTTGATGCCGCGCGCGGAATGGGAATGAGTCAAAAGCAGATATTTTTAAAAGTTGAGCTGCCGCTAGCAATGCCTGTAATACTCGCCGGTATCCGCACTGCAACAGTTATTAATGTGGGAGTTGCAACTCTTGCAGCATACATTGCTGCAGGTGGATTAGGAGAATTTATTTTCGGCGGCATTGCCTTAAACAATACGAACATGATTTTAGCGGGAGCAATTCCGGCTGCATTGCTTGCAATATTATTTGATTTTCTTCTTTCGCTCACTCAAAAGATAAAAGCAAAAAATATTCGTAAAGTTTTAATCGGCATTCCTGTTATAATCCTGCTATTCTCTTCTGTTTATATTGTGCCGGCTATCAAATCTTCTTTATCAAAAGAAAATTCTAATAAAGAATTTTTAGCAGGATTTACGCCTGAATTCATGGGAAGAGAGGACGGATATCTGGGATTAAAATCCAAATACGGACTTGATATAAAAACAGTTGTTATTAGCGATGCAGTGATGTATAATGCTATCTACGAAAAGAAACTAGATTTAATAAGCGGCTACAGCACTGACGGAAGACTTAAAGCATTTGATTTAGTTACATTGGATGACGATAAAACTATCTTTCCACCGTATTACTGCGCTCCTTTGATAAGAAATGAAACTATGAAAAAATATCCCGAGCTTGAAGCAGCGCTTAATCTGCTTGCAGGAAAAATTAATGACAGTATAATGACTGAACTGAACTACCGCGCAGATTATCAGCATCAGCTTCCCGAAAAAGTTGCGAAGGATTTTCTGATTGAGAAAAATTTATATAAAGAATCACGAAACGGAAATAAAGGGACTGTCCGAATCGGCTCAAAGATTTTTACTGAGCAGTATATTCTGATTAATATTTACAGCATGCTTATACAGGGTAATACGGATTTGAAAGTAGATACAAAAACAGGTTTGGGAGGAACTAAAATTTGTTTTGATGCGTTGGTGAATGACCAGATTGATATGTATCCTGAATATACAGGTACAGGTCTGCTTGTTCTTCTGCAGCCGACTTCCGAACAGGTGCAGGGAATTATTAATGATAAAAATAAAGTCTTTAATTTTGTGCAGGAAGAATTCCAAAAAAAATATAATCTTACCTGGCTTACCCCCATAGGCTTTAACAATGCGTATGCACTGATGATGCGCAAAAGCCAGTCCCTCGAATTAAACGTTCATTCAATTTCACAACTTAAAAATTATCTGAGTAAATGAATTTTCTTGAACAATATAAATCCATAAGAGCACACTCTGAAAAAATATGCGCTCCGCTGAAGACTGAAGATTACGTTGTGCAGCCCGTTGTAGATGTAAGTCCTCCTAAGTGGCACCTGGGACACACTACATGGTTCTGGGAAACTTTTGTACTGACTCCCCACCTGAAGGGATATAAACTTTTTAACAAAGACTATAATTATGTATTCAACAGTTATTACGAAACTATCGGCGCGCGGGTGATACGAACGGACAGAGGTAATCTCAGCCGTCCCGCAGTAGAAGATGTTTACAATTACAGAAAGCATGTTGATGAAGGGATGCATGAGTTTCTTTCTAAAGATGTAAAAAAAGATTTAAAAGGTTTGATACAGATAGGATTAAATCACGAACAGCAGCATCAGGAATTATTACATACGGATATAAAATATATACTCGGACACAATCCTCTCTTCCCTGCTTACAGTGATGATATAGAAGAGAATTTTGCACAACCGGCTCCCGGCAAATTTATTGAAATGAAAGAGGGCGTTTATGAAATAGGATATGACGGCAATGATTTCTGTTTTGATAATGAACTAAACAGACATAAAGTGTATTTATCACCGTATAAAATTTGCTCAAACCTTGTTACTAATGGTGAGTACATGCAGTTCATTAATGAAGGCGGTTACGAAAATTTCCGCTACTGGCATGCAGAAGGATTAGACTGGGTAAAGTCACATAATGCAAAAGCCCCGCTTTACTGGCACAATATAGAAGGTAAATGGTATAATTATACAATGAACGGGTTAAAACCCGTCAATGAAAATGAAATTGTAACTCACATAAACTTTTATGAAGCGAGTGCGTATGCATCATGGAAAGGCAAGCGTTTACCGACAGAAGCAGAATGGGAAGGCGCTGCTCCGAATTTTGACTGGGGCAAGCGATGGGAATGGACAGACAGCGCATATCTTCCTTATCCGGGATTCAGCAAAGCTGAAGGCGCGCTTGGAGAGTACAACGGAAAATTTATGATAAACCAGATGGTGCTTCGCGGCGCATCTATTGCAACCCCTGAAAACCACAGTAGAATATCCTACAGAAACTTTTTTAATCCGGGACTACAATGGCAGTATACAGGAATCAGACTGGCGGAGTAATTGAATCTCCTGTCACAGCAAAATTTTACGAAGATGTAATTAAAGGTTTAACATCCTCACCTAAATATCTCCAGTCAAAATACTTCTATGACGCTGAAGGCGATAAAATATTTCAGCAGATAATGAATCTGCCTGAATATTATCTTACTAACTGTGAGCAGGAAATATTTTCTCAGCAGACAAAATCCATCTGCGATATTTTCTTGAATCATTCAACTGAGTTTGATATTGTTGAGCTTGGCGCAGGCGATGCGACTAAGTCACAATTTCTTTTGAAACATTTAGTAGAATCAGAAACTGATTTTACATATTACCCTATCGATATTTCTGAAAATGTAATTGAATTGCTGGAAACCGAGCTGCCTAAGAAAATCCCGGGACTGAAAGTAACAGGACTTAATGGTGAATATTTTGATATGATAAAAGAAGTAAATAATTTATCGCAAAGGAAAAAAATATATTTATTTCTTGGTTCGAATATCGGCAACTTTACTGTAGATAAAGCAAAAGATTTTCTTACTCTGCTGCATGAACACATTTCTCCCGGTGACTTAATGCTGATTGGCTTCGATTTAAAAAAAGATCCGCAGCAGATTTTAGCAGCTTATAATGATTTGCAGGGTGTAACAAAAGAATTTAATCTTAATTTATTAAGGCGAATCAACAGAGAGCTTGGCGGCAATTTTGATATTGAACAATTTGAACATTCTCCGTCATATAATGAAGATACAGGAGAGTGTAACAGTTTCCTGAGAAGTAAAATTGACCAAAGAGTTAAAATAGGCGATGAAAACGAAATAACATTTCAAGAGAACGAACTTATTCATCTTGAGATTTCACAAAAATATTCTATTGAAGAAATTAATTCACTTATACATCAATCCGGCTTCAAATCCGTTATTAATTTTTACGACAGTAGAGAATGGTTCATTGATGCAATAATTGAAAACAAATAAGGCCATTGGTAAATCAGATGGTATGAAATTAAGCCATTTATACTCACAAATGATTTGAAATCTGGAATTGAAATAAACCATTTTCATCATAAGAAAGCCCGATATATAATAATATACCGGGTTTTCATTTTTTATAAACTGATTTTAAATGTAACTTATTCCATTAGAACCATCTTCATTTTCTTTGTAAATGTTTTCTTTCCCATTTTGAAAAGATGGAAATGCAAATGTAAGTAAAGCTTATTAAAATAAACGAGAAAATTTATTTTTAATACTAAAATCTACTGTGATATCTTCTATAAAAATTTTATAAAACATTTATTGGATATTTTCTTTCCCTAACATACAATAAATAAATTTGTTACTTTAATATAACCCTTTCTTATAGTGCAACTCTTATATGATTTATTATATGTCATAAAGAAATTGTTGTGTATTATTCAGTATTTCTCTTATCATGAATTTATTTGATGCATTTACCTGGCTGCTTGTACTTTCCGCATTATTCGGATATATCAACCATAAATTTTTAAAACTTCCTTATACAATAGGGCTTATGATTCTATCACTCGTAAGTTCTCTTGTTCTGGTAGTAATTGGTTTTTATAATCCTGAATATTTAGATACTGCAATAAATGCTGTTAACAGTCTGGACTTCTCAAAAATTCTTCTGAGAATGATGCTGAGCTTTATGCTATTCGCAGGAGCAATTCATATTGATGTTAAAATCCTGGATAAAGAAAAATTTCCCTTAATAATATTTTCTACAGTAGGAGTTATTCTCTCGACATTTATCATTGGTACATTAATGTATTATCTTTTGATGCTATTCAGTCTGAATGTGAATTTTATTTACTGTCTGTTATTCGGCGCTCTGATTTCTCCAACTGATCCTATAGCTATATTGGGAATATTAAAGAGTGTTAATATCCCTAAATCGCTCGAAATGAAAATCACGGGTGAATCTTTATTTAATGACGGAGTAGCTGTAGTAGTTTTTCTTACAATTTTTTGAAATTACACAGTCAGGTATTGAGCAGGCAAGCTTTTCTAATATAATGGGATTATTAATGCAGGAAGCGGGCGGAGGAATGTTGTTCGGCGTACTGTTAGGCTATTCAGGATATTTACTCCTCAAGTCAATTGATAATTACAAAGTTGAAGTAATGATTACACTTGCAATGGTAATGGGCGGCTATTCACTGGCGCACAGCCTTCATGTTTCAGGGCCATTGGCTATGGTAGTTGCCGGAATCATTATCGGCAACAGAGGTAAGAAGTATGCAATGTCAGATGTAACAAAGGAATACCTTGATAAATTCTGGGAGCTAATAGATGAAATATTGAATGCAATTTTATTTATTTTGATAGGACTTGAAATCTTAATAGTCAAAAAAGAATTAAACTATATAGAGATAGGCTTAATTTCCGTATTGCTCATTTTGCTATCCAGATATGCTTCTTTATGGATTTCAACATTAATAATGAAATTTAAAATATCTCTTCCTAAAAAGACTATTTGGGTGCTTACATGGGGCGGACTACGAGGCGGCATTTCAGTTGCCCTTGCCCTGTCCTTAAATGAAAGTATGCATAAAGATTTGTTTGTTACGATTACATATGTAGTTGTATTATTTTCAATTATTGTTCAGGGTTTAACTATGGGTAAATTTGTAAAGAAACTAAATCTTCTAAAATAAAGTTTATACATTTTTCCCTTCTCATTTTATAATCGAAACATTTTTTCGATTTTTTTTAATTTGCTAAATTATTTTTTTTACTTACCTGATTTAAAATTATGAGAAAAAAAATTGCAGAAGAAACAACTATATTCTTATCTGTTATAAAATGGGTAGTTATTTCAACATTTACAGGAGCAATTGTCGGAGCATTTACAACTTTATTTTTAAAACTTCTTAGCTGGAGCATTCTGGAATTGAAGGTTGTTCCTTACTACTTCTTATTAATTCCACCTGTATTTTTTCTTTGCTATGTAACTATAAAAAAACTTGCTCCTGATGCTATGGGGCATGGTACGGAAAAGGTCATTGAAGCCATTCACAAAAATAACGGAAAAATAAAACTAGCTGTAGTTCCCGTAAAAATGGTTGCAACAATAATTACATTAGCGGTCGGCGGCTCTGCCGGAAAAGAAGGACCTTGCGCGCAAATTGGCGCAGGCATTTCATCATTCCTTGCAGATCTTTTCCGCTTTGATGATACTGACAGAAAAAAAATTGTTATCTGCGGTATAAGCGCAGGCTTTGCTTCAGTATTCGGAACTCCTATTGCCGGAGCAATTTTCGGAGTAGAGGTTTTAGTAGTAGGAAGTATGCTGTATGAAGTTTTACTCCCTTCTTTTGTATCAGGCATCATGGCTTTTCAGGTTTCTTCAAAACTCGGTATAACATATTTTTATCACCCGATAAGTTTTGTCCCTGTATTCTCTGAATCATTCTTTCTTATCATAGCAATTGCAGGAATATTTTTCGGTCTGTGTTCATTTCTGTTTATAGAAATTCTGGCAGTGATAGAAAATTTTTCCGAAAAACTTAGCGGCTGGAAAATTAAAAAAGAGATGCAAACAATTTTAGGAGGGATTGCAGTTGTTATCCTTACTTTTGTTTTTTCTACCAAGTATTTAGGGCTTGGCCTTGAATCAATAGAAGATCTTTTACAAGGAAGGGATATCGAATGGTATGCATTTCTCGTTAAAATGATTTTTACAAGTATTACACTTGGATATGGAGGAAGCGGCGGAATAATTACACCTATATTTTTCATAGGAGTCTCTGCAGGAAATTTATTTGCAAAGATTTGGGGATTAGACCCGGCTACATTTTCAGCAATAGGAATGGTTTCGCTTCTTGCCGGAGCAGCTAATACTCCTATTGCGGCAAGCATTATGTCTATTGAATTATTCGGACCAAAGATAGCTCCATATGCGGCAGTATCGTGTGTGATAAGTTTTTTAATGACGGGACACAGAAGTGTTTATCCCTCGCAGTTCATAGAATCGTCTAAAGTATCATCAATACGTTTACATTCTGAAAATGAAATGGAGAACATCGAATTTAGTATAAGGCCAAAGAGAGAAGGGGTATATAAAGTTTATTTGGATGTGAAAAAAAGATTTTACGATAAAAAGAAAAACAATAATTCTGAATCGGAACAATAAAAAAAAGCCCGTCTAAAACGGGCTTTCAATTTCTACACAAAATTTTTTTTAACGATTTATGCCACTGCTAAACTTCTTAAACTTAAATATTCGGAATAAAAATTTTCTTTATCAAAATTTTTCCCGTTGTCATTGAGCTGAAACAGAAGCTTTTCAAGTTCAAGTATATTCTCGTCAAAAGCTTCGGATGTTTTAGCTCTGAAATTATACATCATTCCCGGTACAGTAACAATTTGTTTTAAGTTATCTATCAGGTTTCTGAATGAATCGAATTCACCGTTTTTCAGATAAGAAACCGAAAGAGCCTTTTCTAACGGTAATGATTCATCGAGCAACTGAAGAGAATACTCAAGCAGTTCGTTGTCTTTCAGAGAGTGCACATCTATGTAGAGGTCTCTTGTAAGCAAACTGAAATCGCTAGCCTTTGCATAGCTTTTCAAAGCTGAAGAAATTTTTGTGCAAAGCTTTACTACTAAACTTCTTGCCAGTAATACCAATGTGCAAATTTCATTTGAAGTTTTAGCGGCATTGATTAATTCCTGCTGAATTGAGTCCAGCCTGGCATTAAAAACATTTACTAAAATTAAAATGTCCTGTTTCTTTGAAATCTCATGTATGTGAGAGTTAAAAAAATCGGACAATTTAATAAAAGAAACGATTTTTTTTTCTTGGTTCTTGTTCATTTAATTCTCCTTTAATTAATAAATTTAAAACGTATTCCGGTAAATTACTCAATGAGGGAATTGCAGAATATTGGGGTGAAATTGGGGTTTTGTATGGAAATTTCTATTCTGTAGAATTTACCGAAATCTTCTCTACATAATAAATATAATAAAAAAAACGTTATAAAGCAAACATTATCAGATAATTACTACATCAAATTTATTTTAATTTTTATCATTTCATGCTCTTTTTAATTATAGTAGTTTGTAAACAATAGAAATTATGAAAAACATTTTAGCTTATTTCAAATTAGATTACGAACAGGAAGAATATAAAACTGTTGTTGAAAGCATAACCAGAGGAGTTATATTCAAAGGTACAAATCTCTGGATTCTTGTCTTTGCCATATTCATCGCATCACTGGGACTGAATATGAACTCAACTGCGGTAATAATCGGTGCTATGCTTATTTCTCCCATAATGGGACCGATAATGGGACTTGGTTTAGGCACAGGAATTAATGATTTAGCTCTTGTCCGTAAAGCTCTTTCAAATTATTTTTTTGCCGCTATAGTCGGGCTTACTGCCTCAACGATTTATTTTTCTATATCTCCTCTTAATGACGCTCACTCGGAAATTCTTGCCCGCACGACTCCGAATATTTATGATGTGTTAATTGCTTTCTTCGGAGGACTTGCCGGTATTGTTGCAACTTCTACAAAACAGAAAGGAAATGTAATTCCCGGAGTGGCAATAGCAACAGCTCTCATGCCCCCCTTATGCACTGCGGGTTACGGACTGGCAACGTTACAGTTTAATTATTTCATAGGTGCGTTTTATCTGTTTATTATAAACACAGTTTTCATTGCCCTGGCGACTTTTGTTACTGTTAGGTTTTTAAAATTTCCTTTTAAACATTTACCTGATGAAAAAGCTGATAGAAGGTCGAAGCGTATTATTATTGCAATAGTTGTTATTACCTTACTGCCGAGTATTTATTTCGGGTATGATATAGTGAGGAATGATAAATTTACAAAGGAAGCAAACAGATTTATTGAAACTGAAGCAATTTTTCCCGGAGATTACCTCCTTAAAAAAAACATAGATGCTAAAGAAAAAAGTATCGAACTGATATTCGGAGGAAATGAAATTAAGCAGGTTGAAATTGAAAAGCTAAAAAATAAGTTAAAGAATTATGAGCTTGAAGGTGCAAATCTTGAAATCAAACAAGGTTTCGCATATCTGAAGGAAGATAAAAAACTGAATCAGCCGAATCCTTTAAGTGATGTTCTTGCCCAAAAGGAAAAACAGCTTCAGGAATTAACTGCGAAGGCAGATAGTATCAGAACAGATTCATTAAATTATATGCAGCTTGTAAAAGAAGCTAAAGCAATGTATCCGGATCTAAAAGATTTATCTGCATCCCCTTTAATATCGGCGGATAATTTTACAATGTCAGATTCTCTCACGGTGGCGTATATGAAATTTTCCAGACTGCCCGGTTCTGCTGATAAAGTGAAATTACAGAACTGGCTTGAAGCAAAGCTAAACAAAAAAATTATTATGGTTATTGAAAAATAATTTACACAACGCAAATCCTTCTCAATATACCTTTCTCAATATACCTTTCTCAAAAAAACTCCAAACCCTGATTAATTTATCGGAATTTTTATAATTACTTTAACTTTAAATTAACTTATGGAATCAGCAAAGAACAAACCTTATCTGAAACTCCTTCTCATGGTTGTATTTTCTTTTATCTCAATGTACATCCTTATGTTTGCAATGGTAGATGTATTTGCAAATGTCTATCCAAGCCGTAACCATTTCTATATGGCTGCAGTAATGACAGCTCCGATGGTTATTATTGAATTAATTTTGATGAGCAAAATGTACCCGAGCAAAAAAAGAAATATTGTAATCATTGCATTCAGTACAGTAGCGCTTATCGGTTTTTTTATGATGATAAGAAACCAGACTGCCATTGGAAATGAACAGTTTTTAAGATCAATGATTCCGCATCACGCAGGAGCAATTCTGATGTGCAAGGAGTCTTCTTTTGACGACCCTGAAATAAAAAAATTGTGCGAGAAAATTTCTGCAGGACAACAGGAAGAAATTGACCAGATGAAAGCAATATTGCAAAGACTTGAACATAAATAAGCGTCTGGCTAATAATAATGCATTCAAAATATTTGTGGTAAAATATTGAGCAAGAACTATTAAAAATAAGGCTATTAGAATTATTTACTTTGATTAAAGTAAATTTTATGGGCGCTGAAGATTTCACAAAATTAAATCCCTAATGATTTAAATTGTAATCATTATTCGGGAGTTCAAATTATTTTTTGTCATCTTAAGATACCAACTCAGAAATCTTTTTATTTTTTACTCCCTATTATACTCCAATAATTATATAAAAAGCCCGATAAATTTAAAACTTACCGGGCTTTCGTATTTTAAAATATTTTTAAATTTTTGTTTGTTTTATTTTACAATTACCATTCTCTTCACATCCGAAAACTTATCTGCGGTCAGCTTATAAAAATATATCCCGCTGGATAAATTCTTCGCATCAAATTGAACAGAATAATATCCTGCATCTTTAATTTCATTAACCAGAGCAGATACTTCTCTACCATTCATATCATATATCTTCAATGAAACGAAACTGTTCGATGGCAATTGATAACTAATATTTGTTGAAGGATTAAACGGGTTTGGGTAATTCTGGGCCAGATTGTACTTTGCAGGTATCCCTATGATAACCTCTTCAGATAAATCATGAAACCCAAAATTACCATTATAATCTATCTGCTTAAGGCGATAATTATAGTGCCCCGTGTTTAATCCAATATCAGTGAATGAGTAGCTGTGCTGGTTGTTAGTTGTTCCGTGTCCCTGTACGAAATTTATTTTTTTCCATTCACCACCGGAAGATTTTCTCTCTATTTCAAAGCCGGAGTTATTTACTTCAGATACAGTTGCCCAATTTAATGTTACATTTCTTCCATTCAGTGATGAAGTAAATGATGAATACTCAACGGGAAGAAGGTTATCCACATTTCCTGCGACTCCAAAATCGGAGAATGATGTCCCGGCGTTATAATACAAAACCGGATTTGTAATTGTGCCTGTTGATACCGAAAAATTTGAATTAGACCACGTCCAGGGGTTTCCGCTGTTTACTCTTTTTACTATTGCTATGTAATTTAAGTTTGATATATTCGGTATTGCACCACCTGTCAGCTCTAAATTGTAATTAGGAGATGCAAGCCCGTCGCCCGCAGTTATCGTCCAGTATTGAGGAGCAAGATTAATAAGGTTTACATTTCCCATGCTCGGACCTGTGGGGAGATAATTCCCGTCACCCTGATCCGGCAGTAAGCCCGAACCCGAGTTGTGAAACGTTGCTGTTAATGTTCCGCCTGTAGTCAATGAATTAAAGGCTATTTTTGCCTGCGAAAATGAGCCCGAGCCGTTATCCAAAGGGAATATATTATTTGAAGATGCTCCGCTTGCAAACCACCTCTTCAGTGTTCCTCTTATACTTCCGCCATTTCTTATAAGTGTGCCGAGATTAGAAGTACTCGTACCAATCGTTAATGTGTTTGCGCCCATATCCAGAAATGCCGAGCTTGCTCCCAATGTTAATGTTCCGTTGATTACAAGAGAAGATTCTCCGGTAACAATCTGACTGTTATTTACTGTAAGATTATTCAGTGAAGTTACACTTCCGGGAATATGAATACTTGCTGCAGTACCGTTTATAGTAAGATTAGATGTTGAGCCGCCTGATAATAAAGTAGATGCTCCCGAGCCGCCAATAGGATTACTAATTGTTAAAGTATTTGCTCCAATGCTAAAGCTTCCGTTGCCTGAAATCAAAGTTAATGTTCCTCCTACCGTTACATCTCCACCAAGATTTATTCCTGAAGTGTTCGTGCAGTAAATATTATTGTATGTATCGGCAGGAAGAGTCTGCGTACTGCTTCCGCTTAACTGGTATGTGCCGTTGCTTTTAAATGTGTTTGTAGTAAAAGAACTGACCTGCGTTCCAAGCGCTCCCGTATATGAAAGTGTGCCTGTACCGGAAATCGAAGTTGTGCCTGAACCTGTCAGTGTATTTGCACCCAGGGTTAATGTAGCTCCACTTCCTACGGTAACCCCTCCTGTAATTGTAAGACTTTGTCCCAAAGTAACTGAACCTCCCGAACCTGATACAGTTAAATTTTTAACATTGCCTGTAAAAGTTGATGCAGGCAAAGTAATTGAACCTGTATTTGTAAATGCTACTGTTGCGCTTGCATTGCTTGCATTGATATTGCCGGATGTTCTTGCAGGCGAGCTTCCTGAAAACGTTAATGTGTTTGCACCGACTGTTAATGTTCCTGCCGTCAGAGTTAATACGCCTGCAATAGTCGGGCTGCCGCTTAAACTGAAACCGCCTGCATTGTTAAGCTGAAGGTTTGTTAAAGACGCTCCGGATATTGTAGCCCCGGAACTAGTCAACTGAATTTTCCCTGAACCGGTATGTGAACCTGTGCCTTCAATATTTCCTGCAACGGGAATTGTAAATCCACCGTCTGCAAGTGTTCCTGCCGTTAATCGTAAATTACCGGTTATAGTAGGTGCAGCTGTTGCTGTTATAGTCCCGCCGCCCGCGCTATAAATTTTTAAATTCCCGAAGGTTGCTCCTGAGATAGTAGCTCCGTCTGTTTCTATTTGCAATTCTCCGGCACCTGTGCAAGTGTGAGTACCTGTGCCTGTAACATTTCCGTAAACAATAACCTGATTTGTGGTACTTGCTAAGGTCCCTGCAGTCAGATTTAAATTTCCATTCGTTCTTATTTCTGTGCTCGCGGTTTTAGTTCCTGAACCGGAAATCGTCAGGTTGCCATAATATTGAGATGAATTTAAACTAGCTATTGACTGATTTGAACCTCCATATTCTACTGTACTGGCAGCCCCTAAAGAATGAGTGCTGTAATTTGAAGGAAAAGTATTTGTACCTCCGATTCTTAATGTTGCTCCGTCTGATACAGTTAAAATTCCTCCCGCTGAAGAACGGTTTATTGTAAAACCAAATAGGTTAAACGTTCCTGCGCTCACAGTTAAATTTCCTGCAAAAGTTGTTCTGTTTGCATCAAGCGCAACCGAACCAAAGGTATTATTTATTACAAGATTCGCAGGAACACGCGTTCCTGAAGTATTGAATTCATCCGTTGACATGGTTTGATTTGCTGTTGAGCTTGCATATTCCAATATTGAAGACGGTCCGTAAGTAAAATTTGCTCCGTTATTATCTAAAGTTGCTGAGCCTTGAATACTGAACGTTCCGTTTACAGTAAAATCCGAATTAACAATTTTTTTTACGCCTGAACCACTTATTATCAGATTTGTTAAAACATTTGCAAATGTACCGCCGTTTGCTCTTGCGGCTGTACTTTGATTTCCTGCGCGGGCGTATTCAACAGTTCCGTCAAAGATAATTGTATTCATACCGATGTAAGGAGTTGCGCCTGTTAATACTAATTTTCCTCCTGTTTTAACCCATAGAGTATCGCTTATGCTGTTATCATCATATCCAAAGACAACGTCAGTAGCGCTTCCGGATGCCGCGGAAATAACTGTTGCTCCGCTTTGTATTATGAAGTTGCTGTTGTCTCGTGTATTCTGAGCCGGTGCCATTCTCGCATCAATTGCCATATTGAGTGTTCCTGATACAACATTAAAGCTTCTGCACTTGAAAAAAGTATTAAAACTTGCTGTCTGACCTGAATTAAGATTTATTTCCAAATCAAACCCGTTAGGGCTGGAAATATTAGCAATACCTACACCCCACTCGCCAACCTCGGTCAGATTTCTTGTGTTACCCACAACAGAAATTTTTCCTGTAGTTGAGGTTATCCAGGCATCATGTCCTGCAGGAGAAGTTGATGAAGAACCAGGGATTGTTCCGACAGAGCCTGAATAAGCTCTTATCTTGCCGTTAAGGCTTAATGTATTTGATCCTAATGCAAGAGCGGTAGTAGAATTATCTTTATTGAGATGTAAATCATTGCAGGATTCATTTCCTGTAAGTGTTACTGTATGACCACGCTGAATGTAAACATTGTTGGTTGAGCCGGGCTTTGATGAAGCTGTAACCCAAGATGAACCGTTATATGTCTGCCAGTTTGCGGCAGTACTCCAGATAACGGAAGTTTGTCCACTTCTGTAATCACCTGTAGTCTGAGCAATTAAGTTTGCTGCAGACATAAGAAGAACAACCAAACTAGAAATTAAAAATAATAGAGTTTTCATAGGGATTTCTTATTTAGTTATAGGGATAAATTTTTTAATTCCGATAAAACTAATTTATCTCTATCTTCATAGCAAAAAGAAATTTTTCAAAAATCCCGTTTTTGAATGGCAAATGTTGTGGTAAATAATTAATTAACAGTAATTTGCAACTAATTGATTTTTTATGCTTTCTACCTCTACAATTGAAATACTTAAAAAACTGAATTCACCTGAGCTTAAACGTCTTGGGGATTTTATCAACTCACCATATCACAATTCTACAAAAGGTCTAGATAAAATTTACAAGATTGTATCGAAGGCATATCCTGATTTTACCTCACGAGATTTAGAATCCGAAGCTATGGCAAAAAAAGTTTTCGGACCCGGAGCTTACAAAGAAAAGAGGTTAAAGAATCTTTGCGCAGAATTCGGAAATCTCCTAAAAAAATTTATCGGACATGAGACCTTATATATTGATAAACCTGAACTGAATGTTTTCATCGCAAAAGGGCTTTCATTAAAACACTTGTTTGAAATCTCAAATAAATTTATTGTCAAAAGTATAAAGGAAAACAATGACGGATTATTATCAGCAGCGGATACTTTTCATTATAAATTTTATCTCAATAAATTATACATTGAAAATCTTGGAACTCTCCGTCTTCAGGAAACACCACAATATGAAGACACCAATCTTGAAGTAACAGAACAATTATTAATTTTTTTCCTGAGAACACTTTTTTCTAATTCTCTGGAGAACAACACAAACGGAAAATTGTTTGAGATAAAGGAGGATAAGCTTCTATCCGAAATTGAAAGCGCATTTGATATAAAGAAAATTCTCACCTATATGGAAAGTGTGAATCATAAGTATTACTCTTTTTTAAAAATTGATTATTTGTTCTATACCTACTCCTTTAATGATATTACTGAAGAGCAATATATGGAGTTGAAAAACTTAATATTAAATTCTATAAAAAAATTTACCAAAGATGATAAAATTTTTACTATTTACAAAATATTTCAGCTAATTCACCTCAAGATGGTACCCTTGGATAAAAGGTATTTAGAAGATATTTTAGAATTTACGAACGTATTCAAAAATTTAAATATTTACCCCGATGCTTTATTAGAACCCTTTAATCATGGAATGTTCAGAGATATTTTTACAACTGCGATTATACTTAAAAAATTTGAGTGGGCGGAAAATTTTGCAGATGAATTTATTAACTATCTAAGTATGGAATTAAGGGAAGGTATGAATAATTTCAGCAAAGGTATTTTAAGTTTTAAGAGAGGAAAGTATATGGATTCTTTAAATTATTTTCAGAAAGCAGATATAGTTGATATCAATGATAAAATTCAGATTCGTTTTTATTACATGATGAATTTAATTGAAATGAAGGCGTTTGAAAACGCACTTTCATCGTTAAGTTCTTTCAGGCAGTTTTGTATGGAGAGCAAAGAAATTCCCGAAATGCACAGAGAGAAAATAGAAAGATCTCTGAAGTATTTTAATGAAATTATTAAGTGTGAGTTAAGCGGTGAGAGAATGGATAGCTTTCTACATGAAAGTTTGAATTCCGGAGAAATTATTGCTCAAAAACAATACATCATGGAAAAAATGGAGAAGCTTAAGTAAAATAATTAATGAACCCTTTTTTTAATCTATCATCCCCCTATGCTTTCAACTTCAACAATCGCAATTCTAAAATCGTTAAACCCGCAGGAGATTAAGCGGTTCGGCGATTTCATTAATTCCCCTTATCACAATTCTACTAAAAGTATTGATAAGATTTACAAGATTGTATCAAAAGCATATCCTGAATTTGCCTCGCAAGATTTAGAGCCGGAAACTATGGCAAAAGAAGTTTTTGGCGCGGGGGCTTATAAAGAAAAGAGATTAAAAAATCTCTGCGCAGAGTTTGGCAGCCTGCTTCAAAAATTCATTGGATATGAGCAGATAAATGAAAATGGTCTTGAGCTGGATATTAATATAACAAAAGGACTTGTTATGCGAGGAGTGTTCAAAAGCGCAGTTAACTTCATTGAAAAAAGCGAGGCAAGAACTGAAGAAATTCCGTTTTTCCATTCCGACTTAATTCACTACAGATACAACATTGGTTGCGGCAAGAAACAAATCAAGGGAGCTTCACAAAATGCTTTTTACAAGAATGAGCTTAATGAAATTGAAAATGAACGCTGCGATGCATTAGTCTCATTATTTATGAGAGATTTTTATGAAGCAGCTCATATGTACGATGTTTCGAAAGGGCTTGGCTATTTGACTAATGTAAACGTTTTAGAAAACTTCATAGATGCATTTGATATCAGTTTGTTTCTTGACTCCCTTAAAAAAACAAACAACAAATATTACACATTTATAAAAACTCACTATCAGCTCTACTATCATTTTAAAAATGAAATAAGTGAAGAACTTTTTTATGAACTTAAAAATGACGTATTTAAGCTCGCTCATTTAGTCGGCCAACTGAATGCTTTTGATTTAATATTAAAAACAATTCATTTGATACAAATTAAATTAGCTCCTATTGACAGAAAATATTATCACGATATAGTTGACTTCGGAAAGTTATTTTGCGAATTAAAAATATTTGAAACCAACGAGGAAGTCAAAATTTCTATAGGAACAATAAATGATATATTTCTTCCCGCTGTTATTGTAAAAGAATATGACTGGGCGGAAGAATTTGCTAGAGAGTATTGCCAGTATCTGGAAGAAGATTTAAAAGAAAATCAGCTGAACTATTGTCTGGGTGTATTAAGCTTTAAAAGAGGTAGGTATGAAGAGTCATTAAATTTTCTTAACAGCATTAAGCTTACTACATTTCAACAAAAGCATTCCGTATATTATTATTACCTTATGAATTACATTGAAATGAGAGCTTTTGAAAATGCGCTCTCAACATTGCAGGCTTTTAAGCAGTTCTTTATTGACCAGAAAAATTTGCCGGTATTTTTTCAGGACGCAAACAAATCATTGAAATATTTTCACGAAATAATTAAATGTGAAATGGATGGCAAAAGAATTGACGGGTTGCTTTATGAAGAGGCAAAAGCTAAAAGTAGTTTTCCACACAAGATATACGTAATTGAAAAAATGGAAAAGCTGATGTGAGAATTTCTTCTGAGAAGTTAATATATAAAACAAAATCCCTGTAACCTTTATAGATTACAGGGATTTATGTTTGCGGTCCCAACGGGATTCGAACCCGTGTTTTCACTGTGAAAGAGTAATTCACAGATTCAAATGTACAAAATTTTAGCAGAATCGAATTTTTTATTTACTAAACTTACCTGTTTTTACCTCACTTTTTCAAAAATTGCTAACGGATTGCTAACGGAAAATTTTACAATTATGTTTAAATCATTCGTCAAGGTTAGTTTGAAACTTTGAGCTGTTTTATTTTATATACCACTGATTTTATAGAGTATCTCAATCGCTTCACTTGGATAACAAGCATATAAAACCTCACTCCCCTGCAATTTTAAAATTCTTTATCTAAGCATTATAAATTAACCAGAACTAATAAATGAGTCAATTACATTCTTGAATCAGATGTATCAGATAATCTAAGTTGGCTAATCATAACTGGTTCAAAATTGACGGATTTTTTTATTTTAAAACGTTTATTAGGAATTGTCCTGTACAATACAGTCTAATTTTTGTTAACTGCATACGAATTTAAATTCATGTCAATGATAAAATTTGGCAAATCTACCTATATATGAGTAACACTAGCTTGATAATTTTAAAATTATACTTTAGCTTGCCACTGTAGAAATATTTCTCACCTTTGTAATTACAAAGTCAAAATTCCGAGTGGCCACTCGGAATTTATTTATCTCTTAGTACAATTTCAGATTAAGAATTTTTCAATTGAAGTAAAATTCTTAACAAATTCATTTATTTCAATAAAATAAAAATAAGTATGAAAAATAAAATTATTTTAATTTTATTATGGATTACTATGTCCATAATAGGTTACAAAAATATTCATGCACAAGATGATTCACCTCCTGAGGAGACAGCGTTTGGTTCTAAAGATGTCAGCGGGATGTTTAATGAAAGGGGTTATCAAAAATCTAGTTCGGTTAACTTTGATGAGCAGGAAATTATAAATGATTTCAATGGAAATCTCATGTATAAAATACCTCTTGCTTCCGGAAAAGATGTAGGAGATTTGGCATATGAGGTTTCTCTGAACTATAATGGTAACGTAAATTATATTATCAATACAGCTGATTCAACAGCGCAGCTTTGGATACACGGGCAGTTACATCAGTATAATATTACTGCGCCAGGCTGGATTGTAAACTTCAATGGGTTTGCTGTTCAAATGCTTAATTTCGAGAATCGTTTTTTTACTCGTCCAACAAATGGCTCCCCAACAAACGGAAGAGATGTAAGATTATTAGCAAGT